>JAXMAQ010000069.1:0-34106 GCA_046350335.1 Planctomycetota bacterium | reverse complement strand
CCCCGTTTGATGTCTTAACCATGCTCCGGACGTGATATGCTTCTGCGGTATTCCCTTCGCCCTTAATCGCAAATTCGGAATACTCTGCCGCGCGGCCTTTATCACCAATTAATATACAGGCATAGGCAGCTGCGACCGCTGCGCCTACGCATCGCGGATTCTCTTCGAGTATTCGCTGCGCCAGCAACAATCCCTCATGCGCGTTCTGGTCAACTGTTATTCTCGCGATCGCGCTCCTTGCCTGCCAATTATGGCGATTCAAGTCGACGGCAACTTGAAGTTCCCTGATGGTTTCGTCAAGGCTTTGCTCGAACAATCGCACTCGACAGTAGTGAAGATGGCTCTTCTGCGCAGAGTCGATTGGCAAACTGTCAATGTCGGCCTTTAACGCGTTTTTAACAAATTCCACCGAAAAAGGGTCCGGATAGTCGCTCCATTCCGGATCCCATTCCAAAATACAATGTATCTCCAACGGCACGTCACTGTTCGGCCGAGGCACGCAAGTAAGAATTGCAGCCATTAGCATCCAGGCACCTAACACCATCTGCCTCCGCATCAATGTCAAACCAAAAAGGTGAAACAAGATTAACACGAAAACACTGCGTGTTGTCACCTGTAAAAACAAGACCATCGAAAGAGGATCGGCGACGAAAAGACGTGCTCTCGCTCTTGCTCTGACACGTGGTTGTCGGACACTGCCTCTACTGCCTTGTCGACTAACATCGACAATTGACTTCCCTTGGGAATCTGTTCGCGAATCTCCGCCAGCGTTTGTTGGCAAGAAGCCATGTCGCCCTCCTCAAAAAGTGCTAGAGCACGAAGCAGGCCAATGGCCGCAACGGCGTCCAAATACGAAGCGCCCTTTACATTGAGAATCGATTCTTTGGCGGCTGCTGCGTTTCGCATTCTTTGATCTGAAGAGCACAACAGCAGCCAAGCGCGACGAACATTCGCATTGATGTCTCCTTGCCGGAGTCGGACTGACTCGTCTAAATACTCCAGCGATTTACGAAAATCACCAGCTGCTCCAAAGACGCTCGCAATAATCCATTTGGCTTCTGGGGCAGGCCGGTTTTCGCTGATTACGGAGCTTACTTCCTCTTTTGCTCCGTCAAAATCGCGGATTGCAATACGAGACAAAACCAAAAGCCCCTTGGCCCAAGGGTCCTTAGGCCCAAAGGAATGGAATGAACGTGCTAATCGCATACACGAAAACGGCATGCTAATATGCTCGAAATTAATCCAGAGTTCGATAAGCACGCCTCGCGACGGCTCCATGTCAAGGCGTAACTGACAGGCGTCGAGGCTTTCTCTGTATCGGCCCTGCCCAAATTGCGCATCAAAATACAGCTTCGCAATGCTTTCGTTAAAGTGATCGGGATGTTTAAGAATAATCTCTATCACATTCGTGGCGGCATTTTGAAAAGCTCTATCGCTAATGTCGCATATTCCATTTGCGTAATATGGTAAGTATCCAGGACATCTTTGGACTGACAGAGATGCTAACTGGCGTCTCGCAGCCGGGACGTCTCCTCGAAAACAGTCGAGCAGAGCGGCGGTCGCAACCGTTTCCGGGTCTTGCGGATTCTCAATAAGCAATCTGTCGATCATTTGTTTGGCTGCTGCTTGGTCATGGGCTGACGTTACTCTTGCAAGCCGAAGCCGTAGCTCTTTATGTTCACCCGAATATTTCATTGCATGGATGAGGTCTTTTGCTGCGCCCTGCCGGTCGTTATTGTATGCCTTTGCGAGCGATCGTAAGCCATAACATCTCGCCAGGACGTCGTCTGGCAATCGATTATCGTTCACGATGATTGCGTCAGTGAAGTGCATTAATTCTTTTACATTAATTAGTTCCCGATCATAAGTGTCGGTTTCCATGATCGCGCCAATCACGTCTGACTGCGATGAATGCAAAAGCTCTGGAGGTAGAGCCGAGAGAATTGCCGAACAAACCATAAATGAAACGGATGCTGTTATCAATGCCGTCCCCCCTTGCAAAGATGTGTATTCTGATAACTCCTAACTGAACAGCCTATCGATTTGCGACTACGAGATAGCTTCGAAACAAGAGGTCATGAGATTGCATTTGCGGAAATGCCGCTGTCGGCTAATGCGTTTCCTGTACACCAAAACGTCTATCCTAACTGAAATCCGAGGTTGAAGGAAGGGGACATTCGACCTTGTCGGCGGAGTGGCACTGGCTTGGCCAGGGTTTATTCGTTTGGCCGAGAGCGTTCGAGCCACCAGGAGGGGCTGCCGAGTCCAGCCATCGTCATGCCTCCGCGCTATCCGCGTCGTCGCCAGCCCACGATTCGCCGCAATTGCCCCCATGCAAGACGGCCGCCTAGAATGCCATGCCTATGACACTGACGGAGCTGTGCCACCCGGTCGCTTCTCTCTTCTCCGCGTTCCCCGCGTCTCGGCGTGAGAAATTCCGCTTCGTATATCCGTCCAGGCGTAGAAATCGCTTACGGCGTTGAGTGCCAACCAACCGGCGCCGACCGGATCGTCACCGCCGCTGAAATTGTGCTTCGTCGCAACCGCTCAAGAAAGGCAATGGCGGCCTAACGCTATAACCAGCCGCGAACATACTTTTCGCGAGAGCCCACACCTTGGGCTCTCGCGTTATTTCTCGCCTTGGTCCGCTTCCGGCACGGGAGGGAGTTCGAGAAAGTCGGGATGCTCGCGTCGTAGCCAGTCGATGATCGCTTGGGCGGCGATGGCTTGGGCCCGGCCATTGGGATGGTGATCCGTGTCGTGAACCCACAGTTCGCTCGATTTTTGGCCCGCGAAAGCGGGAGCAAGATCCAGTACCGGCAGCCCCGCCGCTTTCGCCAGCGCCGCGACCTTCGCGTGCACCGCGGCCAAGGGATATTCTTTCTCCAAACCTTCCAGCAACGGATAGATCACGAATGCGACGCGAACCCCCGGAATCCGTCCCAATAAATGAATCTGCTTCTCCAGCTTCGCGAGATTCGTGGCGTTGTACCGGGGATCGTAAGAATCCAGATACCACTGGATTGTCTGAGAGGTCACGTTCCGCATCGTTAAGAAATTTCGAATCATGGAGGGGAGGCGAAAGAGGCTTTTCCCGCCGTGGCTTTGTTTCTCCGCCGCTTCATCGCGAATGATGATGAGATCGTTGATGTAAGCTTGTTGCTTTTCGAGTTCGGGGGTCAACTTCACGTCATTGACGAGGAACGAGAAAATCACGCGGTTGCAATGAAAGGTCGAGGTAACGGTGAGCAAGAGGCGCAGTTCGAACTCGTTGTCCGCGCCCACTCGGCCACAATTCATTACTTCGTAACGTTCGCCGAGCAGGGACTGCATCTGGCGCGAGAGCGTTCGTTCCACGGGTACTCCCTCGCCAAAAACGAAGGAGTCGCCCACCGCCGCGATGCGAAGGACGCCCGGAGGAGGGAACGGGGAGAATTCCCGGTCGCGTAGTCCCTGAGCCGAATATTTGTACTCGACGCACCAAGGCGTCTCGTCCACTCGATCCAGCGGAACGCTCCGCGGCGGCAGCATGTAGTTTTTGTAATCCCACGGCCCTCCCCGACGAACGTCGGGAACCGGGACGAATTCCCCGTGGGGATTGGAGGGATAACAATGAAAATCGGTGCTTCGGTCTTCGTCGCTGCGAAGATACCGCTTGGTAAGCGGACGACTTCCCCCGAGATCCAACCCCCAAAGCAACCCTTCCACCACCATCCAGCCCGCGAACAGGCCGACAGCAATGCCGAGCATCCGAAAGAGCATGGCGTGCCGCGGCGAAAGCCTGGGACGGGGAGTCAAATTCGAAGACTGGGATTTTGCGCCCTGGCGATGGCCGTCATCGGTGGCCCGATCCGCCATCGTGGAAACTCCCATGCGGAAATAAATGCACGAAATCAAGGAAGAGAAGAGCCAAAGGTGGGATTTGAACCCACGACCCCAGCTTTACGAAAGCTGTGCTCTGCCGCTGAGCTACTTTGGCAAGGGATTCCGCCACGGACACGAGGCCAAGTCGTCTCGTGCCAATGACAGGCTTTCCAGGAACGGAGGTTCGGGGCCAACGGGTGACAATTCCAGCCGTTACGCTTCCCTCCCATTCACGCGTCCCTATTGTACGGATTTCCTCGTTGGCGGCACGCGTGGAATTACGCAAAGACCAGGAATGAACCGGTCGCCCCCGCGGGATTTCAGACGAAAAAAGACGCAGGAGCGATATCTATTGAAAATCCCCCAGCCAAGCCAGGGGATTTCAAGTTTCGCGCACAATTTGAAGGCAGGTCCGTTAGACGCTCGCCATGATCAACGCGGCGTTTTGTCCCCCAAACCCGAAGGAGTTCGACAGGGCACAGCGCACCCTTTCCTCCCGCGCGTTGTTGGGGATATAGTCGAGGTCGCATTTCGGGTCGGGATTGGTGAGGTTGATCGTGGGAGGAAGCACGCCGGAACTGACGGTAAGTGCCGTCGCTGCCGCCTCGACCGCGCCGGCCGCCCCGATCAGGTGGCCGGTCATCGATTTGATGGCGGAGAGGGGAACCCGTTTGGCATCGGAACCGAGCGCCCCTTTGACGGCGTTCGTCTCCATCTCGTCATTCAATCTTGTGCTCGTGCCATGGGCATTGATGTAGTCGATATCGTTGGCATTGAGCTTGGCTTCTTTGAGAGCCGTTTCCATGGCTCGCCGCGCCCCCTTGCCGGAGGGGTCCGGCCGGGTCAACCCGTAGGCATCGCAGGAAGAGCCATATCCCGTGATTTCCGCATAAATCTTCGCGCCTCGCGCCACCGCGTGATGGTACTCCTCGAGCATGAGTACCGCAGCCCCCTCGCCAAGCACGAATCCGTCGCGCTCCCGATCGAACGGCCGGCTCACCTCTTGCTCCGGTCGCTTCGAGCGACTGAGCGCCCCCAACGCGGAATAGGCGACGAGCATCAGCGGTTCAAGTCGGCTATCGGAACCACCGGCGAGCATCAAATCCGCGTCATCGCGAGCGATGAGGCGAAACGCTTCGCCAATGGCTTGGGTTCCAGCCGCGCAAGCGGTCGTGATCGTGTTGCTCGGTCCCTCGGCATGATGAAGAATCGCCAAGTGCGAACTGAGCATGTTGGGAAGCAATTTGAGCAGCCAAAGCGGGTGCAGCGATTCGGGACCGATTTGCCCAAAACGCTCGGGGCGAAAAGCCCTTGCATCGTCAAGACTCGCGACGATGGGGGGCATGAGTTCCTTCAGGTCCATCGGGACCACGCCCGACCCCATGCACACCCCGAAACGGGACGGATCGATGGCGGAAACATCCAGTCCCGAATCTTCCTTCGCCTCGTGAGCAGCTCCCACGGCGAATTGAATATTTCGCCCCATTACCTTAAGGGCTTTGGGATCTTTCACATACGGCCGAACGTCGAAATCCTTGATTTCGCCCGCGATGCCGCAAGGGTATCCCTCGGCATCAAAACTTTGGATCCGCGAAATCCCGGATTTCCCTTCACAGCAAGCCTGCCAAAAGGCATCTCGCGATGTTCCATTGGGAGCCACAACTCCAATGCCCGTGACAACGACGCGACGCATATCCGACCTCGGCTTCACGCAGATCCCGCGTCTCCGTACGCCGACATCTCATCCGAAACCCTGAACTCTACTCATATTCCACCGTGAACGAACCTTCTCCTCAAGTTCGCTCCGTCCAGATTATCATCCTTTCCAAAGGCCATCTATTCAACTCAACTTAACTATTTTAATGCTGTTTTCCAATAGACCTCTTTTGCCTGAACGGCACAAATGGAATTTTCGGAAGAGGCTACCTAACAGGACTGAGCTGCCTGTCGAGACCTCGGGTTATAGCCGATCGGTCTACAAGCCAAGGGGCGTTATCACGCTCGCGGCCACAAACACACAGCGGACCGAGCCCGGCACGCCGGGATTGGGTGGTTCAAAAGGCTCTTTGGAGCGAAGATGGGATTTCAGTCGAGGAAATTGCGTGCCCAAAGTTCGAGCATGACGAGCGCCCAGAGTCGGGCGCTATGGTCCCAGCGGCCCGAAATGTGGTCATCGACGAGCCGGGTGACAGCGGCGTCCTCAAACCAGCCACGCGAACGGTGCGCGGGGCTTAGCAGCAGGTCTTTTACCATCGTCGAAAGCTCATGGCGCAACCAACGGTCAATGGGGACGCCGAACCCCATTTTCGGCCGATCGCGTAGCACGGGTGGCAGGAACTCGGCGAACGCTTTTTTGAGGATGTACTTCTGATTCCAGCCGCGCAGCTTGAGATTTCTCGGCATCCGTCCGGACAAGGCCGCCACTTCCTGATCCAAAAATGGGCCACGGCATTCCAGGCCATTGGCCATGCTGGCGATGTCGACTTTCGTCAGGATGTCGCATGGCAAGTAGCTCCCCAGATCGACGTACATCGTGCGGGTAAGGAAATCCCGGTTGGGAAGCTCGTCGTAAAGGGTCTCCAGAAAGGAGGATGGCCGATAGTTCCCGAGCGATTCGAGAAAATCCTGGGTGTACAGCGACCGCCGCTGCAGTTCGCTAAAGATGGAAACCATCTGGGCGTATCGTTCCTCCGGCTTTAGTCCCAGGACGTTTATCAGCCGTTTGACCCTGCGGATGGACGAGCGCTGCGTCGCGGAGGAAGGGAGCCATTGCCAACAGGGAGCGGAGATCAATTTCCGCATCAGGCCCGGGAGCTGATCGTAGATCTCGCCGATCCGCGTGGCTTTATAGCGCAAATAGCCGGCGAACATTTCATCGCCGCCGTCGCCGGTGAGCGCTACCGTTACCCGCTGGCGAGAAAGCTTCGACACATAGTACGTGGGAACGGCGGAACTGTCGGCAAAGGGTTCGTCGTAGTGCCACGCGAGTTTGTTCACGACGTCGAGCGCGTCCGGTTCGACGATGAACTCCTCGTGAATGGTCCCAAGGTGCTCCGCGGCAATGCGCGCATATTTGCTCTCGTCGTACTCCTTGACCGGGAAGCCGATCGAGAACGTCTTCACGGGCGCGTTGGATACCTTGGTCATCAAGCCGGCGACGATCGTGGAATCGATGCCGCCCGAGAGAAAAGCGCCCAAGGGAACATCGCTGATCAGTCGAAGTTTCGTCGCTTCCGTCAGAGTCGCGCGCAACTCCTCGATATATTCCTCTTCTCGTTTGGGAACCTCTTCGACAAAATCCGGCCGCCAATACCTGTGGACGGTCAATTCCCCTTCCCGGAAAATCGCGTAGCGACCGGGCGGCAGTTTGCGCGCGGCGCGAAAAATGGTTCGCGGGTAAGGGATGTACTGATAGGCGAGATAGTCGTCGACCGCGCGCTCGTCGAGCGTTTTGGGAAAACCAGGTTCCACCACGAGCGACTTGAGCTCACTGGCGAATCGAAGTCCTTCCTCGTCTTGCCAGTAAACGAGCGGCTTGACTCCCAAGCGGTCGCGCGCGAGCAACAAGGTTCGCTGCGCGTCATCCCAAATGGCGAACGCAAACATCCCCCGAAGGTGCAAGCATCCCGGGACCATGTTCCTCGTACAAATGCACGAGCACTTCCGTGTCGCAATCGGTTTTGAAACGATGACCGCGTGCCAACAGGCGTTCGCGAATGGAGAGGAAATTGAAGATCTCGCCGTTAAAGGTGACCCACACCGACTCATCTTCATTGGCGAGCGGTTGTTTGCCGCCGCCGATGTCGAGAATGCTCAGTCGGCGATGTCCCAGAGAGACTCCCGGTCGCTCGAAGTAGCCGACGCCGTCCGGCCCCGATGGACCATCGGACCGGTGATTTTCTCAATGAGGCCCGGTGGCGAGCGTCGCTCCGGATCCGTCCACGCGATCCCGCTAATCCCGCACACGAGTTCTCGCCTCCGGAATCTTTGGAGTCAGACGACGCATTCCTCGTACAACTGCGCGTATCGGGTAATCATGGTCGACGGAGAAAAAAGCTGATGCACCCGTCGTTGCCCAGCTTCACCCATTCGCAAGCGGGCTTCGCGATCCGTGAGAAAGGCGGCCATCGCCTTGGCCAGCAGGAAAGGCTGCTTCGGTTCGACCAGCGTGCCCGTCACCCCGTCCACCACAAGTTCGTCCATGCCGGGTATGCGAGTCGCAATCACCGGACGGCCCGCCCACATCGCCTCCATCGCCACGTTCGGCATCCCTTCAAACTCGCTCGGAATCACCACCACGTCGATTGCATGGCGGAGAAGATGATCGACGTCCTTGCGGTGACCGAGGAAATGGACAATCCGATCGAGTTCGAGACGACGGGAAAATCGTTCTAGCGCGGCTCGGCGTGGACCATCGCCGATGATCAACACGACGAACTTCGAGCCCGAGATTCGCAACACGTCCGTCGCCCATAGAAGGTCCTGTACCCGCTTCTGCGGCCAGAGTCTTCCTATGAGCGCGATGACCGAAGCCGAGGGATCGATACCCATGGCTTCGAGGATCTCCTTGCGTTTCGCGTCGTCTTGACCCAGACCCGAGGGAGACGATTTCCCCTCCTGGATCGGTTCAATCGCATTGGGAATGACGCGAATCTTCTCCAAGGGAATTCCCTGTTCCCGATAGAAGTCCGCGACGGCGTACGAGTTCACGACCACGGCATCGGTACGGGTGACGAGAAATCGATCGATCGCAAAGTGATATTTACTCTTCCATTGATCGACGCAACGTTCGGAGGCAATGACATGGGGAACCTTCGCCCATCGCGCCGCCACCCTACCGTAGCAATTCGCCGCGAAGATCCACGTATGGACGATGTCCGGAGCGAATTCTCGAATGCAACGGGTCAATCTCAGGAACGTGGCGGGGTCGATCTTGAGACGTTTTCCGATGATGTCGACGGGAATACCGGCGTCCCGAAGACTGGATTCGAAAAAACCGCCCCGAGTCAGCGCGCAAACGCGCACCTCGAATCGGTCCTTGGGTAGTCCGGCGGCAAGCATCGCCAATTGCTTCTCGGCGCCGCTTTGGTCCAAGGTGGGGATCACATGCTGGACTTTAATTCTGCGGGTCACGAATAACTACTCAGCCAGCCCCGAGAAAATCTTGGTACACGGCCCGAGTTCGCTGAAATCCAAGTTGCAAGACGGACAGATCCGAGCCAAACGCGAACAACAAACATCCCAGCTTTCGGCATTGTTCGGCGTGTTCGGCCCCCCGGGCCAAAATCCCCCAGGTTTTACCAGCGGCTTTCGTCGCCGCCGCCACCGCTTCGATCGCCTCGATACAGCGAGGATGCAGATACTGACCGGGGACCCCGAGCGAAAGGCTTAAGTCGGCGGGACCGATAAACAAGTGGTCGATCCCTTCGACGGCGGCAATCTCGCGGACATGCTGAACCGCTTCCGCCGTCTCAATTTGCACGGAAAGCCAACGTTCCCGGTTACAGTTCTCCACGAACTTCGCAGGATCCGCGGTCGTATACCCGCCTTCGTAGTTGGAGAGGTTTAAGCCACGGTATCCCAGCGGAGGAAATTTCGCCCACTTGACGATTTGCCTCACCTCCTCCACCGTCCGAATTTGGGCGGCCATGATGCCGCCAACCCCCGCCTCCATCGCGCGCATCACGGTCGCGTAGTCCGTCGGCGCCAGCCGAACATACGAATCCAGTCCCACGGACCGGCAGGCCATCGCGAGAATCTCGATTTGCTGTTGGCTTAAAGCGGCATGTTCTTGATCGATCCAGACGCCGTGATAACCACCCGAGGCGGCGGCGATCTCAATGATCTTGGCGCTCGGCACCGCGCCAATGTTGAAAATGTAGACCGGCTGCGAAGCTTCGAGCCGCTTTTTGATGCTCTCGCCCAATCCGCACCTCCACACCCGCGTTGCGTTCGGTCGGCAGTAGGTCACCCGCGACTCGACCCGTTCAAACCCGCGCGGAATCCACGTCGTCCCGTGCTTCTGGGCGTTATGGTTACGCAAATTCGAGAACATTGCAATGGATCCGTTCGAGCCGCCAGCTCAGCTCGGGAACCTCATGGATTAGACGCGATAAAAAAATCGTGGAATCGACACTGGCGGACGCGATCTGCGGCGTTATGGTGTAATCTAGTTGACACTTCCAAAGGAGATAGCGTTGTCCACCAAGCAACCAAATGGCGAAATGCTCGGCGAGACGTTGCACACGCTTGCCGTCGATATCGGCGGAACCGGGATCAAGGTGATCGTTCTCGATGAACAAGGGACCGCGATTTCGGACCGGATTCGGCTCGAAACGCCACGGCCGGCGACCCCGTCGGCGGTGCTCGATGTTATCAAGCAACTGGCGGAGAAGGCCGGTTCGTTCGATCGAGTTTCCGTCGGATTTCCCGGCGTGGTCCGGGACGGCATTACCGAAACGGCGGCCAACCTCGACAAATCGTGGGTCGGCCACAATCTCGCCCAAGCTGTCGAAATGGAACTTGGTCGGCCGGTGCGCGTCGCCAACGACGCGGACGTCCAAGGCTTCGGCGTCATTCGCGGACACGGCGTTGAACTCGTTCTCACCCTGGGAACCGGGCTCGGCTCCGCACTTTTCGTGACCGGAAACCTCGTCCCCAATCTGGAGGTTGCCCATCACCGTTTCCGGGCCAAGAGAACTTATGAGGAACATCTCGGAAACGCAGCCCTCGAATTCGAAGGGAAGAAGAAGTGGAACAAAAGGCTCTTCAAGGCGATCGACGAGCTGGAGAAGATGTTTAACTTCGACCACCTGTATCTCGGCGGCGGGAACGCCAAGAAGGTGACCGACGAACTTCCCAAAAACGTCGAGAAGGTCTCGAATATCGCGGGCTTGCTCGGCGGCATCGCCTTATGGCGGGACCTTTGATACGTTGCGCGCCCGCTCTTCACGCTTGCGGAAATCGACGGAGCTTCTTCAAGCCTCGTTGGAAGAATCGTCGCCCTGATGACGAAAGGCTTGGCTCCGTTCGCTGAGCAAGCGCGCCAGCGTCGCCGCGGACGCCAACTCGCGAATCGTCCAGAACGTCCCCACGAGCGCCAAGAGCGCATACGCCGTTCCCAGCAGAAAAGTGACCGTGTCGACGCTTTCTCGGTTGCCGATGATATGGTTCATGGGCAGAATCCAGCCGGCAAACAGCACATTGAGCGTCCCTGCCGCCAAGATGACGAATCCCAGTCGCTCCGTGTCGTGCACCAAGCGAGTGGCTCGGCTGGAGAGGCCGAACTCCGCGACGAGCACCACCATGAACCAGGCTTGGGGCCACATCAACAAGCCATTGGCAAGTTCCAGGGTTCGGTACCAATGTGGGACGGAATCCTCCCGCACCGCCTGCGGGTTCAGGTACGCGGCCAGTACTAGGGTCATCAAGATGTCGGCGACAACAAGGGAAAGTAGCGTGTAGGCGGCGGAACGCCATCGGCGCGATCGCGAGTTCTTCGCCAGGATGATTCCCCCCGGAAGCATCGTAAAGGCGACGATGACAGCATTGGCGACCAGGCTCTCGGGGCCGGGCGGCTGGACGCGCATCTCCTGCGAAATGCGCTGTTCGTTCGTCGGCTCTTCGGGAAAGTTGAGAAACAGCCCGACGAGGAGCACAAGCAGTAAACCCGCGGCTAAAAGGAGGAACCCCCAACGGCAAGCGCGGATTTGACGCTCTTCACCGATCAGGTCCGCGGGGTTGGGGTTCGAAGTTTCGTCCATCGAAGATCCGTTAGTGTTCTCGGGAAAACTCGACCGCTATCGTAGAATCCTCTACCCGTTGTCTCGATGTCCCTATGGAGGGGGGCAGGTGGACCTCCGTGGTTGGCGGAGCGTCGACGTCCCATAGACTGTCGAGAGGGATCTTCGAGGAAAAAACGGCTGAAACTTTGACGCCATTGGGGCGAACCAAACGCCAGGCGAGGTGGTCATTTCCGCGATGAGTTACTTCCGTGCCAATATTGACGCCATGGCCGGCTACACGCCGGGGAGCAGCCCCGCGTCGCCGGCTTCGTCAAACTAAATACCAACGAGAACCCCTATCCCCCTTCGCCCAAAGTTCTCGAAGCCATCCGCCAGGCGGCGACCGACCGACTCCGTTACTATCCCGATCCACTAGCCAACTCGTTTCGCGAAGCTGCCGGCCGAACGCTCGGCGTGCCCCCGTCCTGGATTTTGCCAGCAACGGGTCGGACGACGCCTTGACCATCCTTACCCGAGCATGCGTTGGCGAAAACGAGCTGCTCGTCTCCCGACTCCCAGCTATCCTCTACAAGGTCCTCGCGCAGATTCAGAACGCGCGGATGGAACTGCGACCGTTCACCGAGGACTGGAAATTGCCGCCGGGATTTACCGACGGCGCGAAACTCG
Organism: Planctomycetota bacterium; assembly: GCA_046350335.1. GTDB lineage: Bacteria > Planctomycetota > Planctomycetia > Kolteriales > Kolteriaceae > JAXMAQ01. Next base: position 21,831 of record JAXMAQ010000069.1, on the reverse strand, counting down.
CGGTCGTCGCCAATCCCAATTCTCCCACCGGAACCAGGCTTGAACCTCGCGAGCTCCTCGACGTCGCGCGCGACGCCCAATGTCTGGTAATCGCGGACGAAGCCTATGCCAACTTCGCGGAAACCACTTGCCTTCCCTTGGTGCGCGACTGCGAGCGACTCGTAGTGACGAGAACCTTGAGTAAATCCCATGGCCTCGCGGGGATCCGATTCGGCTTCGTCGTCGCACAACCCGCGATCATTGAATCCTTGATCAAGGTCAAGGATTCCTACAACTGTGACGCCGTGAGCATCGCCGCCGCGACCGCAGCCATGGAAGACCAGGAGTATTTGGAACGAACCACCAAAATGGTGCTGGCGACCCGAAAACGACTCGAACTTTCCCTCGCCGAGCTTGGATTCCAGGTCACGCCGTCACAGGCGAATTTCGTATGGATTCGCAGACGAGAGCCCGTTAAGCCGATTTATGAAGCGCTCAAGGAACAGCGCATTCTCATCCGCTATTTGAGCTACCCGCAGTACGGCGAGGGCCTGCGCATTTCCGTGGGTACGGACGAAGAAATCAACACCTTGCTGGACGCCCTGCGGCAACTGGTCTGATCCGTAACGGACTTCCATTCACCAAAAGGATGTGCGCAACAAGACAGACTTTGTCCCCCGAGAATCCCCTCGGCCCGGGCCAGCAACAGGTAAGCGAAGGGCGCGGCCCTGGACAATCGCGCGCGACACCCAATAACTTCCACCTCCCCGGAGGGGTGGAACCACTCGCTATAAGAAACGACGCTTCTCTTTGCTGACATTAAAATGTCATCGCCGGGCCCCGCATCGTCACTGTATCGTCTGTTTCAGGCCTCTGGATGTCACTTTTGAATTCGGTATCCGGGAAGATGCCCCAAGCTCACCCGTCCATGCCCTTCCAGGGGGAGGCGGCAGCCGAGGAAGTCCATACAGCGCCATTCTCCTGAGACGTGGCCACGCAGCAGGAATCAGCGATGGACTCGGCGCTTATCTAAAAAAGGTTCCTGACGCCTTTTTGTCCCCGGACTTGGCGTTTATCAAACAAAGGTTTCTGACACCTTTTGTCCCTCGACAACAAGAACATCGTGGCGGGGCGAAAGCGCCCTGGCGTCTCGTTTGTCGAATCTTTATCGCCACATTTCAATTGAATCGTGCTCTCACCCCACATCGTGTAGTCCGTTTCGGGCCCGTGAAACTGGCATTTGAACCAACTATAGTGTCTTCGCTAAAACCATGCTGCTCCATCGACTGTTTGACACGTGGCCGAGAGGCCCTAAGAGTAATTCTGCTCTAGACTCAACGATCTCTGCAGGCTCACCATTTTCTAAAAGGTTCAATAGTTCGTAAATCGTTTCACACGATACTTGCGAAGCGCCGGAATCCGAACGCTCGCCAGCCTCTCGAAGACATTCGACTAAACTGTTGTTGCCTCGCTCGTGATTCAACCAAATAAAGCCGATGCAGAGATCGTCAAAAGTTGGAATAACATCAGTCCTCCACTCACTTTCGAAGCGATCAATCAAAGATGCTCGAAGCTCAACTACATTTCTAGCAAGACTCATGTTAAGCAACCAAAGTGGCGGATCCGGTTCAGCGGAGATTATTCTGTCTGCCCAGTTTTGCCATTCATCAGGGTTGGTAAAATTTGTTATCGCGGCTGCTATCCACGTTGTTGCTACTTGGTTGTGCATTGTTTGCCACTTTAGACTTAGGGAGTAAACGGATGCAATCCTGGTAATGGCGGACCATGACCGAAATTGTCTGTCGGCGTCAATATCGGCCTTGGCGTGAGAATGTGGTGATGAGGATTAGAGTGAGCAGTGGGCCGGCCGTGGGTGGTAAAGTCGTTGACACCAATAGCCCGCCCATATTGGTCATAGATTGTCTGCCTCAAGTAAGGCTTTCCGTTTTCGCTGCTTAATTTCCAATCTTCGATGCTACGGGTTCCCGGCGACACTTGTAAACGTTGCCGATTAGCTCCATTTAGTTCCTCCGACCAGTACTTACGGTATCTTGCCGCTTCATCCGCGTCCATTAGGTCGGCGAAGGACTTTGGTGGCGGAGGTGGCGGATCTTGCCCACAGGGATTGTTATGCACGAACACCGGGGGTGCCCGTGCGCCGCCGGCGCGGACGAAGTAGGTGTGGAAGGCTTCGACTTCGAAGTTGTAGATGGCAATGCCTTCGGGATGAGGCTCGTAAACGGTGGACTCAAGAACGGCGATGCTATCGTCGAATTGAACAAGGCGATCCCCGGCTCGAAGCTCGTTTGCCGTCATCCATCCATTGTCTTTCACCCAGAAGGGATGATCGTCCGTCGTGCCAATTTCCTGCGGCTCGCCGCCATCCGCTGGGCGAATGGTGAGGATGCGAACATGGTCCGCCTCTTTATGGAAGACGCGGAGAACTTTCTTCAGCGCGAACTCGCCGGTATTCTCGTCGCGAGCGTAGACCATGTCTCCCGCGACGATCTGCTCGATCGGCTTGGTATTGGTGAACTGTGTTGGGGAGTCCGGAAGTACAGGAGTTGAAGCAACTGCCGGCGTCGTAGCTTCCATTGCCTTGGGCGAGCCCATCCAAAGCAGGCTCGCCAGAGGAAGGGGGACGAGCGCTTCTGACTTCGAACTGGAGGCACTTCCGGCGAGGGAGGTCGCTGGGGCGAGCGGCCTTCAGGCCGGTTCGATTCCGGTCTTAGCCCCATCGTTTACGGTGGGGGAACCGGTCAAAGGTCACGGTCTTGCAAGCTCCCTTCGAGGGGAGCTTCTCGCTGGGAGTGGGGCTTGAGTCCAGTGACTCCAGCGGATCGCGAGATTCGCGGCGGGCGTTCCCCGAGGGGCCAACGTCGCTGTAATTGCTGGCGAGTGGCGTCGATGCTGCGAATGATTGCGGGAAGCTCGCCGAAGCGGGCTGGGGGAGGTATTATCCGCGGGCCGCGAAACCTGGCATGAATGCCAGGCCTATTACCGCTACGCGGCAAAGCCCCATGAAATGGGGCTCAGGAGATTGTCTGGCAAACCAAACGCCGCGAATGCATGATCTCTGCATTCCTTTGCGTCATTGCATCCTCTTGAAGGCGAGGGGCGGCCGAATCTTTCTTCCCTTGTCGCGTGTTCCGTGTTTTTTCGTGGTTCCAATTCCTTCCGTCGTCGCGGGCTGGGGGAGGTATTATCCGCGGGCCGCGATACCCGGCATGAATGCCAGGCCTATTACCGCTGCGGGACAAGCCCCATGAAATGGGGCTCAGGAGATTGTCTGGCAAACCAAACGCCGCGAATGCACGATTTCTGCAAGCCTTTGCGTCATTGCATCCTCTTGAAGGCGAGGGGCGGCCGAATCTTTCTTCCCTTGTCGCGTGTTCCGTGTTCTTCGTGGTTCCAATTCCTACCGTCGTCGCGGGCTGGGGGAGGTATTATCCGCGGGCTGCGATGCCTGGCATGAATGCCAGGCCTATTACCGCTACAGGGACAAGCCCCATGAAATGGGGCTCAGGAGTAACTCGCCGTCGTGCGACCCAGCGTCGCGGGGAAACCTGTTGGCCCAGCGACAACACCCTGGGGAAATGGCAAACGAAACCTTCCAGAACGCCGGCCAGAGGGGCGGCACGAACGGTTCCCAAACCACGATGAGATCATGAGAATCGTCAAGCCCGCGGGAGTCCCGTTCCCCGTGGGCCGGAGCCGATCACCCCCTTGGGCCACACTTCCGGGGTGGTCGAAAACGCTTGGGGGAAATCGCCACCCGGGCTTCGCCCTTCGCTCACCCGTAATGGCCCTCCGGGCCGAGGGATTCGTGCGGCCAGACCGGCGGTGCAACGCGCGGCGTTACGTGCGACATGCGGATCGAAGATGCCACCCGGGCAACTTCATTTTCATGTCCACGATTGCGTAAAGCGTGCCACCCGGCCATTGATCGCTTCAATGTCGGCAATGACCAACCTTCCGTGTTTGCTATTGTGGGGTTCAAGGTTCGTTGTCTGTCAGAAAGCGAGAGCTATTTCACTCCCGCATTCGTCGCCGCTTGAGGGTCGACCTTTTTCAAGGATTGGGCCGCGAATTCACGCACGGTAGCGTCGGAATCCTTGAGTGCCTCGGTCAATGCGGGGACCGCGTCCTTGGCGTGCGGGCCCATGCGTCCGATGGCGTAGACGGCATTCATGCGAACGCTCGACTCCGGGCTCTTCGTCGCCTCGATGAGGACCGGAAGTGCTTCCTTTGCCTCGTCGATCGTGGGCCCGATCTTGCTAATGGCCATGAAAGCCTCTCTGCGAACCTTGATCTCCGGGTCGCGAAGTAGCTTGAGCAGGGATTTGACGGCTGGTTTCGCGGGCGCGTCGATTTCCCCCAGGGACATGGCGGCATAGCCACGCGTGTAGGGATCCTGGGCCGACAAGGCGTCGGTCAATGGCATGACGGCGGCGGGGCCAATTTTCGCGAGCGCGTGCGCTGCCGCCGAACGCATGGCTTTGTCTTCGTCGTTCTTAAAGATTCCCATCAACGCGGGGACCGCCTCCGCCGCGTTGGGGCCGATGCTCGCCAACGCATCGACCGCGTGCGAACGCATCGAATGACTCGGGTCATTTTGCAAGGCATCGACGAGCCCCGGGACCCCCGCTTTGCCCGCCGGTCCAATGAAGACGAAGGCGTAGGCGACCGCCTTGCGAACTTCCTCTTCCTTGTCCTTGAGCGCTTCCGCCAAGGCGGGAGCCGCGGGCGCTGCCTTCGGCCCCAGCTGCCTCAAGGCCCGCGCGGCGCTGAGGCGAGTATCCTTATCCGTGTCCTTCAAGTTGGCGATCGCGAGCGAAATCACTTCATTAACGTCTTGTCCCATGCTTGACGAGGCATACGCGAGCACGCATGCCAGGACCGCCAGTTTACGCATCATTGCCAATGTTCCCCTTGAGACTGCCAAGCGTTCCTTCCAATACGCCATCCCGGGCGCATGTTGACCTATCCTGGTTTCCCTTGATCATGGCAATCGTAGACGAGACATTCCAGACCTTAGCAAGCCCACTTCGACAAAAAGGCGGAATCCCTGCCCTAAAATCCGAAACAAACCGAGATATCCAAGGGGTGTACGGTTCGGGAATGAGGACCGATTAAAAGACCGGTTCTTGAGGGCAAGCCGTTGGCGTTTCGCCGTTAACGAGAACGAGGTGATTTCGGTGGTAGGCACGTTATGCATGGGCGCTGCATTTGCCCCATGGCCAAACGACCGTGAATCGTTTTTCGGGGCAAGTTGGCAAGGGAGATTTGGGGGCGAAGAAGTCGTCGCCGGCATCAGAGACCTTCCCTCCGAGGCTTTCCCCGTAAACCTCAGGGGAAGGCCCTGATGCCAATATCGCGAGACGTTGCGTAAACCGTGATCAAAGGTCCGTCAGGATCTCGTCGATCGCGATGTCGGTCACGTCCTCAGCCGCGTCCCCCAGCAGCCAATCTTGATCGTCCCCGCCGAAAACCGAATCAATGACCGCCAACGATCCCACCCGATCATTCGTGACGTTTCCGCCCGGCACCAGGAAATCGTCACCGTTGTTGCGGTCGCCCGTTCCTGTTCCAGTAATATTGGCGACCCGCTCCGCGTAGGTCCTGGTGCTCACCCATTCCGACTGGATGGAAACGATGGCGGAGGTACTCGCGGGAATATAGATGGAAGCGAGAACCAGGTCTTCGCCCGCCCCGCCAAGGAGCGAATCGGCACCCGCGGACGTACTCTTGACGGTTGCTGTTCCCCGATCTCCGACTAGTATGTCCCGTCCGTCACTTCCTTGGAGGGTGTCGGAGGCCCCTTCGGCACCATCGCCACCGAGGAGAATGTCGTCGCCGAGCCCGCCGTCGGCGATATCGTTGCCACCGCCCGTGTCGATCAGGTCATTGCCGGCGCCTCCGACGATCTCGTCGTTTGCACCCTCGGCTCCATCGGCGGTGATTTGATCATCGCCGTCGCCCCCGAAAATGGTGTCCTTGGCACTCTTGCCTCCCTTCGGGCCATCGGCATAAATCGAGTCGTTTCCTTCGTCGCCGTAAATGAGGTCCGCGGCGGCTTCGCCGCCGTCGCTATCCCCATAAATGGTGTCGTTGCCAAGGCCGCCATGGATGGTGTCGCTGGCGGTCTTCTTGCCCACGTTGCCATCACCGAAAATGAGGTCGTCCCCCCCATTGCCGAAGATGACGTCCCCGGTTCCCTCCCCGCCGTCGCTATCGCCGTAGAGCTTGTCATTGGCGTCGCCTCCGCGGAGGGTATCTTGGTTGTCGCCGCCGTACAGGATAGCCGTGATGCTTGATAGCCCCGAGGCATCCAGTTCGTCGGATCCAGCCAATCCCTTGGCAATCACCGCTCCGGTTACGCCCGTGATTACTTCCGAATGGTTGACGATCGCGTTGCCGTCAGCGAGCGTGACGACGCGCACCGTGGTCGCGTCCACGTGCTCGAATCGGACATGATCCGCGCCGGCGGTTCCCGTCCAAACCAGATCCATGAGATTCGGATCGTTCGCGTTTTCGGCCAGCTGCACCGCGCTAACGTCGAAACCAACCACGATTCGGCCGGTGACGGAATCGTTGTGATCGGTCGCAAACAACCGAATCGAGCGAGTGCCGACGGTGGCAAACGTATGCGTGACGCTCATGCCGGCATGGCCGCTTAGGGTTTCGATTTCCGATCCGTCACCATTCCAATCGATGGAAAAGTCGATCGTGTCGCCGGCCAGGATCGTGGGACCAGTTACGCCAAGCACGAAGGTGACTTGCTGGTCTCTGGAAGCGTGCGTCGGCCCGGCCATGGAGGGATGGAAATCTTCGGCGCTGCAGCCGAAATCGACGTCTTCTCCGATCTCCCCGTCATCGAGATCCTCGTACTCATAGCCATCACCGGGAATTGGCGTGCCGATGACGACGGGAATGGAACCGAGGACAACGTTCGTGCCTTCGCGAACGAATTGCAGGTCGAAACGATGTGGCCGTCCATCCCCAACGAACTCCACGTCGAAGGACGCCGTTTGACCGGCGCCGACATTGAGAACCGTGCCCGTGTGGTTGATCAGATGGACGGTGGGATCGGAGGCGCGAACCGTAATGTTCATGGCCACGTTCGTGGCGGCGTTCTGTATGGCATTGACGATACCGCTCGCTACCGTTCCGCCGAACCCCGAACTGATAAGGAAGTAGAAGGGGTCACCGGGAGCGACGGCATCGATGGTGCCATTGGCGATCGTCGAAGTGGAGTTGTTCACCGCGCCCGTCAGCCGAGCGATCGCTTCGAGATCCTGTCTTGGATCCAGATTGAGTTCGGAGTTCACTCCTAGGCCAATCACGAGTGCCCCTAGGGCATTGAGAGCGGTGATCGTCTCCTGAATTCCCGCGCCATTGGCAAACGGCGTCGTCGTCCTCGCGGATTGCGTCAAAGCCGAAATCGGCAGCGTCAAGCCACCGACACCGGTAATGAAAGTCTCGCCATTCGGCTGGTAGGCAAATCCCGTATCCGTTGCCGCCAAGATGATGGGAAGAGCGCCCGCGCGAAAACCAACGCCCCCCACGGTCCCGGACGGAGCAAGCACGGAATGGGCGGGATCCACGGTGAAAGAGGAAAAGGCCGGGACGTCCCCACTGTTCCCTGGCGTCACCTGAGTGGAAGAGAGTCCCGCGGCACCGCTATCCGAAACCGTTCCATTATTGTTTCCATCGAAACCGAGACCGGTAACGGTCTGATAGAGGGCCTCGATCAAGGTCTCTGGCGTGTCACCGCCATAGCCTGGGGCGACGCGATCGAGCGCCGCCTGGATCGAAGTTTGGAATCCAGCCGTCGATTGCGCGAGGATCGGCTGGTTGAGAATGAATGGTCGGCCGGTGGAATACTCGTCCGCGAAATTGCCGTATTCCTCGAATCGACCCACGCCAAATCCGAAGTCGATGCCGGGAAGCGCGGTCTGTAAGCTGGCGATGATTTGTGGAAACGCCGCGCGCACGATCGGACTGTTGTTAACGAAACTACCCGTGTCGTCGAACAGCAGAAAGACGTCCACCATGTTGGTGATACCACCCGAACCTGGCAGCGTGATGCTCACGTTTTGCTGATACGACTGCTGATCTGCTAGTGAAACCACGATCTCGCTTGGCGTCACATTGCCGGACGCGGGATTGCTTTGACCGTCGGGCCAAAGGGTTCCACCCAACGTGCCGGGATATGTTTGAGCGTAGCCATTCTGGTCGACATCCCGAATCACGTACGCGCCCGGAGTCAAGTCGACAAAAGAATAGGAGCCATCCGCAGCCGTGACGGTAATTGGCTCCCCTTCATCAAATATGTCGTCGCGATCGAGATCGACGTAGATGGTGACGCCGGCAATTCCAGTTTCATCGTCGTCGCGAACATGGTCGCCGTCGAAATCGTTGAACTTCACGCCGTGGATTTCGTTCGGGCGATAAATATTTCCGCTATCGATCCCCGTCACGTCCTCGCCAATGCTTACCGTCACCAGGTGCGACGATTGTGACTCCGGTGTCGGAAGCTGGTCGCCAGGGACAATTTCCCGCACGCGATAGGTACCCGCGGCTAAATGCGTGAAGGAATACGTTCCGGTCTCGTCGACGGAGGGGGTAAAGAAAAGGTCCGAGGAGGTCAGGACGTTCGGCTCGCTGGCATCGAGAATCCCATTGTCATTCAAGTCGAGGTACACCGTGATTCCCGACAGTCCTCGTTCACCGGCATCTCGAACGCCGTCCTTGTCCGCGTCCATGTAGACCGTGCCACGAATGCTCGCCTCCTGGCGGGGATAGTTTCCGAAGTCTATGCCGGTCATCGTTTGACCGTTGAGGAGAGTCAGCGTGTACGCGCCACTGACGGGCGAGGTGGGATTCCAGCCAGCGTGTGGAATCTGCCGTATGCTGGCGAACCCATGGTGAACTCCAGAGATGGTGTACAGGCCATCGACGGCGGAAACGGCCGACAATTCGCCCTCGTTCAGCAAACCATCGCTATTGGCGTCGACGAAAATGGTCCAACCCGCGACACCTGGCTCGGTAAACTCGCCTGTCGCCGCGTCGACATCTCGAATCCCGTTGCCGTCCAAATCGATCCATACGATTCCTTGGACGGTCACGGGTAGAGTCAAAAAGTTGCCGAAATCCACGGTGGTGACGGTATCGAGCTCTGCCCAAACGATTTGCGATGTTGCGTATCCTGGCGCAGCTTCCCACCCTGACGGAAGCACTTCCACGACGGCATACTCGCCCGCCGACAGGCCGGCGAAAGTGTACCGGCCATTCGCGTCCGTGAGAGTCCATGTCTCGTCGACGGATAGCAAGCCGTCGAGATTGGAATCGAGGAATACCACGTAACCTGCGAGTCCTGGTTCCGTGAATTCTCCGGTCATCGGGTCCGTCGCTCGGATGCTATCACCATCCAGGTCGTTCCAGAGCGTTCCCGAAATGACCGCGGGTTGCAACTCGTGGAGTCCAAAATCGACGTCCGTAACCGCCTGGCCATTGAGTAGGTCGAAAAGATAAAGACCACTGCCAGGCGAAGTGGGAAGGAAATTAGAGGCGGGAAGCACGATCACCTCGACGTTGCCGTGGGGCACATTCGTGATCGTGTACAATCCATTGCCGTCGCTAAACGCGGTTGGCTCGCCGATCGAGTAGAATCCGTCTTCGTTGTCGTCGACGAAGACTTGAATCCCCGCGATTCCCGGCTCAATGTAAGCCCCCGTTTCGGGATCCGTCGCGCGAATCCCATCCCCGTCCAAGTCGCTCCAGACCGTCCCTTGGATCACCGACGCCTGGGAAAGATCGACGCCGAAATCGAGTGGAGTGTCGGAGTCCGCGAAAACCGTAACGATTTCATTCGTATTGTATCCGCGCGTTGCTTCCCATCCGGAAGGCAATACCAAACGCACGTCGTAGTCGCCGACTTGAAGACTCGCGAACGAGTACAGGCCCTCCGTGTCGGTCACGGTGGAGAGGTCTCCCCCCGAGAAGACATTGTCGTTATTCAAATCGAGATAAACGGTAAGACCGGAAACGCCCGGTTCGGAATAGAGCCCGGTCTCCGGATCGACGGCACGCGCGCCGTCGCCGTCCAGATCGTTCCATACGGCGCCGCTAATGCTGCCGATACCCGCGGACCCCGTGAAGACATCGAAAAAACGCGCTTTCTTCTCTTGGTCGAGTTGTAAGGTCAGATCCACATATTCTGGCCCCGTCGACGTCCATCCACTCGGAATCACTTGGCGAACTCGATGGGTTCCCGTTTCCAGGCCCTGGAAGAGATAATCGCCGTCCACGTTGGTGACTTCGAACCTTTCTCCCGAATCGAAGTTGCCGTTCAGATTCGCATCCAGATAGACGACCCAATCCACAAGTCCGTCTTCACCGCCATCCTTCACGCCATTGGCGTTGACATCATTAATGATCGTTCCGCTAATCGCCGTATCCAAGCTGCTGGCGAGCACCATCCGAGTTTCAAGAGCTTCGAGCGTTGGGCGCCACCGTTGAACGCACTTTTGCTTCTGGCGTTTCTTGGCCGCGGTTCGTTTGGTTTTCTTCGGAAATAACCCGGACCAACGGAAAGATCCTTCGCGCATCGGTGCATTCCCTTCGATATTGAAGTCTTAGCGCTGGCGAAGTTCAAAGCGATGCCAACCATGTCTCTCGATGGGACCGAACCTTTTGGCATTCCCCATCGGACTGTCGGTGGCGGCATCTTCGATGGACTGTCGCAGCCCACAGCAGGTCCTGCTTTGCAGCACCAGTTACACTTACCGCTAGAGCCGAAACCGAAACCTCACTTCAACCTGGGTTTCATTTCGAGGCAGATTCGAAATCGAAAATCGTTCGGTTTCGCATTCATGTAGGTCTTCGGCGTTTGATCACAGAACGGAATTGGGGGAGTTGAGCGCGCGCGCAATTTCTACAATTCGAAAAATTGGGCAAAGAGACGGACAAGAGGGCCTGATTTGCGTTCCTCTTTGGCCGCTAAGAAAAGCAACGTCGTGTCCATGGACGGAGAGAATGGCGGCTAGCGCCAAGGCCCTTCAGTCGACCGGCCCTGGTGTTGCGGCTTTACTTTTCTGATGTTCCATAAAGTTCGCGACATTCCCGCAAGCTCCAAGAATTCTGCTTGAGATTGAGACCGATTGTCAATCTTTGCGGTTGCATTGCCTTCGCGATCGAACTCGTACCATATCAGTGCCGAATTTATCGCATTTCTCCGAAGTTTTTGCCTGCTTCCGCGCTCGCTGCCATGGAAGTTTTTCTCTTCATTTGGTAAACTTCCACCACAGCGATCGTTCTCCGCGCCTTTAGCGACGCTCTTCCTTCAAGGGCAGGGAACCTCTGGCATGTCTCCTCAATTCCGATGTACATTCGAACGTTTGGACGCTCGTGTTCTACTTTCTCATGGATGGAAGCCGATCGACCTTTCTCACGATCGGGAACGGAAGGATCGTGAGGATGTCGAGATCACGTTCCTCGGTCGGGACAACAACGCCGAAACGGAACGCTCCGAGAATTCCGAAAACGCTCGGACGAATAACGTCCGTGAAAAGAGGGATCGTCAAGACGAAGAGGTCGAAACCGATCGCGACAACGCCGTGGGGTCTCGTTCTGTCCCCGCCGAGGGCTTTGTGAACGCAGTCGCGGCTAATACGCAGGAAAACGGCCAAGCATTCCCCCTTGGGTCCCACGAGTACGAAGTCGAGCTAGACAACACCGGCTCCAGCAACCACTCGGGCTCCAACGAAGATGAACACAAACTAGACAACTCGGGCTCGAATGACAACGTAGACGAACACGAGGAAGAGCACGAAGTCGAGCTAGACAACACCGGCTCCAGCAACCACTCGGGCTCGGATGAAAACGAAGACGAACACGAGGACGTAGACGAGGACGTAGACGAACACGAGGAAGAGCACGAAGCCGAGGATGAGCTTGGGACAGCTCCGAGCTAAGCCAGTAACCACTCGGGCTCGAATGAAAACGAAAACGAACACGAGGAAGAGCACGAGGAAGAGCACGAGGAAGAGCACGAAGTCGAGGATGAGCTAGACAACTCGGGCTCCAGTAACAACTCGGGCTCTAACGAAGATGAACATGAACCAGACAACTCGGGATCGAATGAAAGCGAAGACGAACACGAGGAAGATGACGAACACGAGGAAGAGCACGAGGAAGAGCACGAGGAAGAGCACGAGGAAGAGCACGAGGAAGAGCACGAGGAAGAGCACGAGGAAGAGCACGAGGAAGAGCACGAGGAAGAGCACGAAGTCGAGGATGAGCTAGACAACTCGGGCTCCAGTAACAACTCGGGCTCTAACGAAGATGAACATGAAGAAGATGAAGATGATCGGATCGAGAACGTTGATTCGGGTCCTGGCGACGACGGGGACGAAAGAGAAGAACGCGAGGATGACTCGGACTCGGTTCGTGGGAATCACTCCGGCCCGAGCGGTCCCGTCGATGATGGACGCGAAGGGCGCGGATCGGACGATGATGGTCAAGATGTCGAAGCTCGCCACGAGGAAGATGAGGTAGAGTGCGACGACGATTCCAGAACTGGCGAAAGCGAGCCCGCCAATCTCCAAACGGAGGACCACGATGCTTCAGAGAATGTCGAAGAATCGTTAGAACTCGATGATGTAAAGGAAAACGCGTCTGCCGTGGGCGTGGAAGGGGAGACGGATTCTGGAGCGGAGCATGGCACATTGCCCGATACGCCGAACCATCAGGCGAGCGGTACGTCAGAGGCATCGAACTCGACGCCAGAGGCGCCACTCGCGGGAGTGCTTGTGAGTAACGGAAGCCCGAGCGGTTCGACCACTTCGCCTTCGGTCACGCCTCCGACAAGTTCCGTAATGAATGACACGGTAAGCGAGCAATCGTCTGTTCCGTCCGCCTCCGATGCTGGATCTTCGTCATCGGTGTCTCAGGCCACGGCAGCGCCCAGCCGGCCAGGTGGTTCGAGCAGTTCAAGCGGTTCAGCAGATGCGACTTCGGACAAGAAGGCAACGATTAGCTCTCCCTCCGAATCGACGGCTGCGACGACCAAGGATGCCGTCGTAGCGGCTGATTTGAATGGCCGAGGATTCAGTAAAGAGGAGGTCCGTGCCCGCGTGGAGTACGCCGCGAAGGAGACGTTGCCGGCGACGGTCGCCGCCGCCGCAAATGTTGCCGCCTCTAGCGTACCCAAGGAGTCTTCTGGCCCAAGCCTTGCGTCAAGCGTTTCCCCCGCGAAGGCCGATCGTCAAATGGTCGACGCGGAATCGGAGGCCGAAAGTGACGTCGCTACGTCGTCGATGGACTATGCAGCGAGTTTAGCGACGGATTTGGTCGCGAACGTGCCGCAATGGCTCGCGGATTCGCTGGCGAGTTTCGATTCCACGGAACTCATGCCCGCCAAGGAAACTTTCGACGAAATCTGGAGCGGATTACATGCGGAACAGGCAGTCGCCCGCTTGGTGGACAACGGCGCGATTCCTTGGCTGGTCGCATGTGCCGGCGCGACGGCGCTCGTCGTACGACGTCGCAAGATTGCCGTGAAAAGCGAAAACGCCTGGCTCGAATTGGCCCCCGGATGCATCGACGACGCTTTCGCCAAATAGGTCGATTCATGAAGGAAGGGAACGATTTGGACGACCTCCTCGAAAGCCTAACCAAGGGTGACGATGCGGCGACAGAGCAGGTATTTCATCGCTGTGAACCACTTCTTCGAATGATCATTCGTCGTCAACTCTCCCGAAAGATGCGAACCCAGTTCGATTCCGAAGACATCGTCCAATCCGTATGGGCCGATCTAGTCGTGGGTTTCCGCGCGGGTAGATGGAAGTTCGAAAGCTCGGCGGAACTTCGCGCGTTTCTGGTTCGGGCCGCGAAGAATCGTTTGATTGACAGGATGCGTCAAGCCAACGCCTCCTCGTCGAATCGGCGTTTCGCGAGTGACCAGATCGGCGAATTACCCGCCCTCTCGGGGCCAACGCCGAGTGAATTTGCCCAAGCGAACGACGCGTGGACGAATCTGCTCGCGCTCTGTCCACCCGCGCACCGCGCGATCGTCGAGATGAAACGGGACGGCAAATCAATCCGCGAAATCGCGGACGCCAATCAATTGCATCCCAGCAGCGTCCGAAGAATTCTCTATGAGCTTGCGCGCCGTCTGGGCGATAAAGAAGGAAATAGCGTCCAATGACGACGCAAAGGACGACGAATCCATTTCCACCGCCGTTCGGATTCTCCGAAAAGCCGGAGATGAAACCAGGGCGAATCGATGATGGAAGGCACTGGTCACGTTATTCGAAGCGGATGATTAGAACATGGCGGGCGCCTCGATTTCCCACAAAGTAACGCGTCAGCTGCGCGAACGGTTTTCCGCGGTGGACGCCGAAAAGCCCGTCGACCCCGTAAGGCAACTCGCCTCTGAAGTCGCTCGGTCGCTAGCAGAGAATTGGGAAAAAGGCGTTCACGAGCGCGCCGAGCATTTCTTCAACAGCCATCCGGAGCTACGGGGCAACACCGAGGCGGCACTTCGCGTGATCTACGAGGAGATCTGCCTGCGGATGGAGGCGGGCGAAACGATCGATGCCGCGGAACTTCACCAGCGATTTCCCGAGTATAGTCAGGAACTCGAGGTCGTTCTCGCGGGTCATGAGTTCGTCGAGTCCGCTTCCGCGGAACCAAAGTGGCCCGTGGTGGGAGAGGTGCTCGGTGAATTTCGCATTAACTCGGAGATCGCGCGCGGGGGAGGTGGACGCGTATTCCTCGCCGAGGATCTAGACCTCGCCGGACGCCGCGTCGTCATCAAGGTAACTAGCCGAACTGGTGGGGAACACTTAAGCCTGGCTCGGCTACAGCATACGCATATCATGCCCCTCTTTTCCGTAAGGGAGTATCCGGACCGCCGATGTCGCCTTCTGTGCATGCCGTTTCTCGGCGGCGCCACGCTTGAGGGGATTTTAGCGCAACTCGAGATTCTTGGTGAGGAACATCGTTCCGGCAAAGCCATTCTGGAGTCGGTCGCGAAGATCGGCTTGGATGATCGAGAGGCCCATTCCCGATCCAATGCCACGCTGCGTTTTCTTCGCCGAGCAGGGTATGTTGATGCCGTCTGTTGGCTTGGCGTTTGTCTGGGAGACGCGCTCCAATACGCTCATGACCAGGGGTTGGTCCATTTCGATATCAAGCCGTCAAACATTTTGATCACCAGTGACGCGCAACCCATGCTTCTCGACTTTCATCTCGCTCGATATCCCGTGCGAAAGAATACAAGAGTCGAGACCTTCGGCGGGACGCGAGCGTATATGTCGCCGGAACAGAAGTCTGCATTCGACGCATTCCGCGCCGGCCTCCCCACTCCGGTAGACGTGGGACCGGCCTCGGATGTCTATTCGTTGGGCTTGGTGCTCGTGGAGAGTCTCGGCGGCTCCGTGGCGTTCGAGGAAGGTAATCGGGTTCGTTGGAACTGGCGTTGGCCGGAAGAGATTTCGACGGGTTTGTCGGACATACTCCTGCGATGTCTCGATCCCGATCCGGCCAAGCGGTATGCGAGCGCGGGTGAATTCGCCGAGGATCTTCGCCGTCACATCACCCAGTTACCGCTAAAAGGGGTCCGTAACCGAAGCCTTGCGGAACGTTGGACGAAATGGCGCCGGCGTCACCCGCAGGTCCGGATGGCGGTGACCCTTGCCGTCTTCGTCGTCGTGGGCGCGGTCTCGCTAGGACTGGCGACCTGGCAACACCATGTTCAGTTGCTGGATCAAGCGCGCGCACAATGGGAGGACGGTAGGCACTTTGCCGAACATGGTGAATATCTTGACGCCATACAGTCATTGCGCAAGGCGGATTCCCTCGCGTCGCGCACGTTGCTTGGAAGTTCACTAAGACAAGATGTCGGTCGCGATCTGCAACGATTCTCTCGCCTTGCCGCGGAAAAGGATTTGATTACCTTTGTCGATAGCATCCGTTACCTTCACGGCGACGCCTCGCTCGAGACGAGCGTGGCTCGAAGACTTTCGGAACGTTGCCAACAAGAATGGGAGCGTCATGTCCTGATGGACCGCACCCATTCTCCCGTCCATTGGCCGCCTCGACTGCGGGAATCCTTGGTGGAGTTGGCATTATTGTGGGCGGATTTTGTCTTGCGCGCGGAAACCGATCCCAGCGTGGCACGTGGCGAAGCCGCGCGCATCATCGATCGGGCCGGCAAGGAACTTGGACCAGAGCCCCTGTTGGATTGGGCCCGAAGACATTACGTCTTCGGCGCGACGGCGGCGAGAACCGATTCCGCGACGAGTCGTTCGAGTTGGGAACACTTTGTAAGCGGTCGATGGCTTTTCGTCGCGGGTCAATACCCCGATGCCGAGGTCGAGTTTGCCGAAGCCGCCCGTCTCGATCCCAGCGATTTCTGGCCGTGGTTTTACCTCGGCGTGACCCAAAGTAAACTCGAACAGCACGCGAACGCGGTTCAGTCGTTCACCGTCGCCATCGCGCTCCGTCCCAACTCCGCGGAATGTTATTGTCAGCGTGCGACTTCGTTCGCGGAAATGACTGATTTCAAAAATGCGCGGAACGACTTTAACCAGGCGTTGAGCCTGGTTCCCGGGCTTGCGCCCGCGCTCTTCAACCGGGGGGTGCTTTCGCTGAAGGAACATCGCTGGACGGACGCGCGCCGCGATTTTGAACAAGCCCTCTCCGCGGGCGGGAACCCCGCGCGCGTCCATTTCCATCTCGCCCTTGCCGCCGAGGGGGCGGGCAACCTAAAACTCGCGCTGCAAGAGGCTGAAACGTCATTGAAGTTAGATCCCGATTCCCGCGAATCCGCGGACCTCGCCAAAAAGTTAAAATCGCTCCGCTGAGGCCTTGGTCAATCCATCCATAAGACAAACGTGGTGTACAAAAACCGTTGCGGCCAGGTCGAAAGCCGGAGTATAGTCTCCTGTTTCGGGTTTGTTCGCAGTTCGACCGCGAGGCAAGGTGACGCAACTCCGCATGACGGTAGACGATTCCCAGTCGAGAAGTATCCGCGCGTGGATGCTTGGTCTGGTCGCGGCCATCCTGGCGACGGCCGGCGGCATACTCATTTACGCGACACATTATTCCCCGGACATCTCCTACCTGCCAACGGATCGACGGGCGGAATGGATTCTTTACCCGCATCACCGAAGTCCGGTGGCGCATACCCGATTCCCCATGAAGACCGAGTTCCGCAAGACCTTCACGGTCGGCAAGCAACTCCCATCGGCCATGCTTCATTTTCGCGCGATGCGGGAAGCGAAGATCCTCGTCAATGGAAAACCGTTGGAGGTAATCGCCGCGGGGAATTGGAAAAGAATTCAAAATCGCGAAATCACGCCCCTCCTCCATGCCGGCGAGAACGAGATTTCGGCGACGGTTACCAATGGAGACGGGCCCCCGGCGCTCTGGCTTTACGTCGATGCTCCGGATTGGACGCTCGCTTCGGACGCCTCCTGGCAAACGTCGCTCGTGGGCGCTACCTGGCTACCCGCGCGCACCGCGAACGAAGTGATCACGCAGGCCGATCTTTTCTTTCATCCGGCGGCCAAACCAGGTTCGGCCGCCGCCTCACTGCGCCGCGAGTCTGAAAAGATCCGGCCTGGTTTCGAAACCACCATCCAAGCCGTTAAAAGCCGAGCCTTTCTGTTACTTGTTTTCCTGGTCATGGGCACATGCCTTTGGCTAGGGGGCGAATACTTGACGCGGCGCGATATCTATTCGCGACGAGCGGCACGAAATGCGCCGAAGCCCCGAAAAGGATCTGCCGGATTGGAAAAAGCGATCGCGACCAATGCGGAGGTCGCTAAGGAAGAGATGAATTGTCCCGACATCGGCAATCGCGGTTGGTTGATCTTGTTTTCCATCACCGCCTTGGGGTGGGTGGTGCTCACCGCGCACAACGCGACCGTTCTCCCAGGACCGCTCGGATTCGACTATCCCGGCCACATCGAGTACCTCGATTACCTTCTGAAGGAAAACTGGCTTCCCCTTCCCACCGACGGATGGCAAATGTATCAACCCCCCGTTTATTACCTGCTCACTGCCATCCCCCTAAAGATTTTTCGTCTCGAACCGTCTCGGCCGCCGGGCCTCCATTGGATTCGAGCCGTACAGATTTTCATCGCGGTCACTCAACTGGCCATCGTTCTCTTCAGCCTCCGACTGTTGTTTCCCGGAAACTCGCGGAGGCAATGGGGAGGATTTTTGATCGCGGCTTTTTTCCCCGCCCTCGTTTATTTATCTCAGTACGTCACCAATGAACTACTCACGTCCACCTTGGCGTCCGCCGCCGTTCTCAATGCCCTGTGGATTTTTCGTCGGCCAGACCCTCCGACGCGTGCCTATGTCCTCCTTGGAATTTGGCTGGGGCTTGGACTCTTGGCGAAAGTGACGGCATTGATCGTCGCCATCGTTACCCTCACCATTCTCGCGGGACGACTGGTGGTGGATCGAAATGGATCTCCCAAAGCTTGGGCCGGAACATTGGGTGTCACCCTATTGTCGATGCTGTTGGTCTGCGGCTGGCACTATGGCCGCATCAAGTATCATTACGGCGACTGGGTCGTGGGGAACTGGGATCCACGGACCGGTTTCTCTTGGTGGCAAGACCCCGGGTTTCGCGCCTCGTCCTATTACCTTCGATTCGGCAAGTCGCTCGTCCAACCCATTTACATCGGCATGGATAGCTTCTGGGACACCATTTATATCACCCTCTGGGGCGATGGGATGTGCGCTTCGGGCGCGGAACCACGATATCGAACGCCGTGGAACTACGACCTGATGACGGCGGGTTTTCTGCTCGCCCTCGTGCCGACGACGCTCATTCTCGTGGGAACCGTTGCCGCGACGTGGGAGTTCATCCAACGTCCGACATCGTCGGGATTCTTGATCGTCGGTCTCTTGTTTTCGTGCGGCATGTCGCTGGTTTTCGCCACGCTAAGACTCCCCTTCTACGGTCAGGCAAAAGCCTTTTACGTACTCGCCGCCTTGCTCCCCCTCTGCTTGGCGGGTGGGTGGGGGTTCGACATGCTTGCCCGGCAATCTCGCTGGCTACAGCGGATCCTCGGATCCCTACTCGTCGCATGGAACCTCAATAATTTCGCGATCTATTGGGTGGACGGGAATTCCCCCGTAACGCTGGAATCCACGAGTCACCACCTGGCTCTTATCGGTAGGAATCCGGACGCGGTGGAACAGCTTTCCAAGGCTCTGCGACTCGACCCGAACTACCCGCCAAGCATCCTGGATGCGGCGACCAATCTTACTCCAGAGCCTTCGCGACTGAATGAGTCGCTGCTTCTCTTCCGCCGCGCCCTTAGTCTCGATCCCCAATCCGCCGACGCCTTGGCCGGCATGGGCATCGTGCACAAAAAGAGGGGCGATCTCCCACAAGCAAAGTTGGATTTCGAAAAGGCCCTTGCAATCAATCCCAATCTGCAGACCGTGTGGATGGACCTCGCGGATGTTTACGCGGCAATCGGGGAGAACGACAAGGCGGAAACCGCCTACCGAGAGGTCCTGCGTCTCTGGCCCAGCAGCGGGACCGCGCACCAACGTCTCGCGGTCATCCATGATCGACTAAACAACGTTTCCCAGGCATTGCAGCAAGGCGAATACGCGACGCAGCTGCTCCGAGGCGAGCCGATTCCCGCGAGCGAGCAAGCCGACAGACTCACGAAGGTCGGCCGATACTCGGAAGCGATCGATTTATTAAGAAAGTCCTTGGCTTTGCATCCGGAGGCAGTGCTTCTGAAGATCTACCTTGCCTGGAATCTCGCGACGAGTCCCTTCGATTCCGATCGGGACGGCAAAGAAGCGGTCCGCTTGGCGGAAGAGGCACGGCAAGCATTGCCGACGGGAGAAACGGGCCCACTCGATGCTTTGGCGGCGGCGTACGCGGAAGTGGGACGTTACGACGAGGCGGCTGCCGTCGCCGATCGTTTGGCCGCGGCGTTAAACAATTCCGAACAACGCCGGGAAATCGAAAAACGGGCGGCGCTTTATCGTCAAAAGAAACCGTACCGCGACTCCCCCACGCCGGCGAAGCCGTAATCCATGCAAAGCGGCCCGTTTAGTTCGGAAGCAATTCCATCGTCACCTTCTTGCCAAATACCATTCGGAAAAGGTCGGACCGCTCTTTGAGAGACCAGGCTTCGAGGAGCAAGCCTCCCTTGCTCTGTACCAGCAGCTTCATCGTTGATTTATCCTCGCGAACGTGAACCGACTGCACTCGTTGGGCATGATCGCGATCGAGAGCGTCGGCGACGCGTAGCAAGGCGGCGAGTTTCATGGTTCGCTGTCGATTCGCCTTCGAGAGTTTCTGAAACGCCTCGTGTTCCGGCTTGGGCGGACTCTTGCGATGATAGCGAGCGACATTGGCGACGACGTCGATCTCTTCGGGAGAGAATCCCAGGAGCCCGCTGGCGGAGATAAGGTACATCGAGTGCCGGTGGTGACCGGATCGACTCACGAAGGAGCCAATTTCGTGGAGAATCCCCGCGGCGAGTAAGATTCTGCGGGATTGCCGGTCCAACCCATGGAGGGAGCGCGTCTGGTCGAAGATGGAAATCGCGAGCAGCGCGACGTGTCTGCCATGTGCCTCGTCGAAGAGGTACTTTCGCCCGAGCATGATGGCCGCCTCTTCGACCTGCCGATCGTGGCGCACCTCGGCGGCCTCGGGAACCAGTTCTCCCGCGAGGTCGTAGAGAATACCGTCCTTGACGCCGACCCCTGGCACGACGATTTCGGCGGCGCCCAGTAACTTGCCCAGTCGCTCGTAGACGATGCCAGCGGGAAGGATGACGTCCGCGCGGTCGGGACGTAGTCCAAGTTCGACGACCCGTTGGTGGTATGGCATCCGAGCAAGGCGCTCGATCAGTCCGCGCAGATCCCCCATCGCCAGCCGACTTACCCCCTGGGCGTCCGCGGGAGAACCGGCAAGCCGAGCCAGCGTCTCAATGTTCCCCCCGGTCGCGATGTATCCGATGCTGGCTCCCGCGGTGTTTGGGGGAAGCCGAAGAGTGGACGAGTATTCCTCGAGCAATTGGAGGAATCGACTCGGGTCCTCGCCGGACGCGGTCAATTCCTCGAGAAGACGCACCGAACCCATGGTGTGGGATTCAATCCATCGGATACCGTCCGCGTCAACGAGACTGACTTCGACGCTTCCGCCACCGAGATCGACGATTAGCCATTGCCGGTCGCCGAGCATGATCCGTCGGGAGACCGCGAGGTGAACCAGGCGTGCTTCTTCCGCGCCGGTGATAATCTCGAGTTCGAGTCCACATTCCTGCCGAACGCGGGCGAGGAAGTCCGCGCCGTTGCTCGCTTCACGTACGGCGCTCGTGGCAACGGCCCGCCATTTGCGAACACCCAGGTCGTCAAAACGTTGCCGAAAACTGCGAAACGCGGCAATACCCGCTTCAATGGTGGCGTCGCTGAGTCGACCGGAAAGGAACACTTCGTGACCCAAACGGACGGACGACCGCTGGTATTCCAGAAGCGTGAAATGATTGGGATCGGCAAATCGCGCAGCCGCCATGCGGACACCGTTGGAACCGGCATCCACGCAGCCGAGATGGATGGGAAAATGCGCTTCCAAGCTCGGGGGGCTAGCATCTGATGACATAGATGCATTCCACCCGATGGAGCATGGAAAATCCAGACGGAATCAACCCGTCAGGCCGCCTTCCTCGCTCGTTTGGGCTGGCCATCGAGCGCACCACCGACGATCGAAGCATTATGCCCGCCGAAGCCAAAG
The DNA here is from genome assembly GCA_046350335.1 of Planctomycetota bacterium. Lineage (GTDB taxonomy): Bacteria > Planctomycetota > Planctomycetia > Kolteriales > Kolteriaceae > JAXMAQ01. The sequence goes on along the minus strand of JAXMAQ010000069.1, from coordinate 59 downwards.
CTGTTCGACATGGCGATCTTGATCGGTTTTTCCTGTGCCTCGTTGGGCACGTAGTCCAG
>JAXMAQ010000068.1:0-35792 GCA_046350335.1 Planctomycetota bacterium | reverse complement strand
TTCCGTGTTTTTTGTGGTTTCGATTCCTGCGGTCTTCGCGATAAAGAAGCCCGCTGAAGCGGGCTGGGGGAGTTATTATTGGCGGGCGGCGATACCTGGCATGAATGCCAGACCTATTACCGCTACGCGGCCAAGCCCCATGGAATGGGGCTCAGGAAGTGTCCTGGCAAATCGACCGCCGCGATGGTGTCACCGCTCGTTAAGAATTGACACACTCGGTCTGGGGGGGGGTTGGGCGATGCGATCGTCAGGGTGTTGGTTTTGGAGGGTATTTTAGAGAGCATCAGAAAAGTAATGTCGTATTCCCCGGCCAGGTCGCTTGGAGAGCCTTGGCGGAAAGCGGACCGGCCCACGACATTATTTTTCCGAGCGGCAATAGCACCGGGCCCCGACATTACTTTTCCGAGCGGAAATAGAAACTTGAAGAGCAGTAGCAATCCCTACAAAATTCGCCCAGAAAGCCGTTGACTTTTCTACATGCGATTGTGTAGAAGATGCGGTGAGATATCAATCACCACGGATGTGACCCAAAGTCCAATCGTGCCGATTGTTCGTTGCGCAGGGTCACGCCCCTTACGGGAGAGGGCTCGCTCCATGTCCCGCGTTATCGCCTTTTTCGTTGCCTCTGTTTGTTTTGCCAGTCCCTTGGCCCCCCGAGCTCAGGCCGGCCTGATTTATCTCGACGAGCTCTATGGGTATCAAAAGACGTCCAACGTTCAGTTCGGCGTCGGCAATACCAACAATGGGCCGATGGCCTTGCTCATGGACGTCTATCAGCCGACCGACATCGGGCTAGCGCCCGTGTTGTCGACTCGACCGGCGATCGTAATTCAAGATGGTGGCGCGTGGACTTCGGGGGACAAGGAAAACGGCCGCGTGGTGACCCCCGCCATCTTTCTGGCCAAACGTGGTTACACCGTTTTCATCGCCAATTACAGGCAGGTCGGTGATAGTCCCTCTGCCTCCGGTCCGGGTCCCTGGAGCAACCTCAATCCGTCCGCGAATAGCAGCGTGCTTGGGTTTCTCACGAGCATATATCCGGGCGTGAACACGGTGCGCGTGGGGGTCGAGGATTTTGCCAAGGCGATTACCTACGTACGCACGAACAGTTCACTTTTCGACATCGATCCCAATTACATCGCGGGGATCGGTGGCTCGGCGGGCGCGATTAACTTGCTTGATTTACAGTACAACGGCGACACGAGCAATGCGAGCTATCGAACGCAAGCGAACATTTCCGCGGTGGGCTCCATGATGGGGGATTGGAACAAGGTGGGCCCCAATGGCGCGCCACTCTTCCTTTGGAACAACCAACTCGACCCCCTAATCCACTACTACGACGACATACCCAACCTTCACAACAAACTGCTTCAGAACAATATCTACTTCGAACAGTGGTTCGAGTACCCGGACATCACGGATCACAACGTTCACTATGACCAGTACGCGATTCCGGATCCCGACAATCCCTACATGGTGGGTTTTGATGACAGCAAATTGATCCTCGACCGGATGGCGGAGTTCCTTGCCTATCAGTTCACTCCCACGGGGCCGATCGCGGTTCCGGAAGCCTCGAGCGTCCTCATGACGTTCTTCGGGGGAATACTCCTGGTTGCCAAGCCAGCCTGGAAGCGGCTTAGGAATCGGGATAAGCGATCGGCGGCGTGATCGGCGACCGATCCCCGCGCCGTATTCGAATGTTGTGAATGGCCTCTGAAGGCGACAACGTTGCCTTGGAGGCCGTTCGCTTTTGGTTCTCGATGGACCATCGAAATGGGTGATGGGGAGCACCAGAAAAGCAAAGTCGTATGGAAAGCCTGGGCGCAATGTGGTCCGGCCCACGACATTTCGTTGCGAGGACGTGAGAGGTACGCACAGCGCGCATGTTTGCCATGCGCAGAGAGACCCCTCACCCTTCCCTCTCCCCGAGGGAGAGGATGTTTAGGTTGCGGCTTCGCCTCTCAAAGGTTGCCACTAGTCAGACAATTAGATTGATCCTAGCGGGAGAGGATGTTTAGGTTGCGGCTTCGCCCCTTTGGTTTTCTGCGCGGCAAGTTGACCGTCCAGGAAAGGAACGAGGCGTCCGCCTACATCCAGGTCTGCTGGGGCGAGAAGCGGATGATGAATACGCGTGGTTCCCCTTTTTTGTGGCGGGGGAGGAAACGGGTATCGGCCCCTACTTGGGGTTCCGGGTGGGCGCGGAACATCAGGTAAGGGATGCCGAGACGATGCGGAATTGGGCGTGGGATGGATGAACCCGTGAATCCGGTGGCGCGAAGGGTGTTTGTGCCCTTCGGCCACCGGTGTTCTTAGACCAGACAGGAACTGTGTGGAAACATCTGGAGTGCGCTTGTCCGTCCGGATTTCACGGGTCAGCCGGACTGGATTAGAGCAATTCTTTCTTGCGCCGCACCAGGGTCCGCAGCCGTTCGGAAAGAAGGGCGGGGTCGAACGGCTTCTTGAAAACTTCATTGAAGCCAAACTGAGTCAAGGAATCGGGCTCGGCTTCGTCCTCGGCGGCGAGTCCGACGATGACGCAGACGTCATAGGCGGAATTCCGGCGAAGATTGCTGACGATCTGCAATCCCTCACTGCGTCCCATGGCGAGGTCGAGGATGATGGCATCCGGGTGGAACGATTCCGCTTGGATCCCGGCTTCGAAACCGCTGTGCGCGATCTCGACTTTGTAGTTGTCGGCTTCCGGCAGAAGACCGTTGAGACGGTCAATCAAGTTCCGGTCCGTGCCGATAATGAGGACCTTGCTGAGGGCCTCTTCTTCGAGGTCTCCCAAGGGCATCTGATGTTCTTTGAGGAAACGGATCAGATGCTCACGGGGAATCCGGCGGTCTTGTGAGCCGGGAATGCGGTACCCGACCAGACGTCCGGAATCAAACCATTTGCTTACCGTTCGTGGGGCCACCTTACAAATTTTGGCAACTTGCCCGGTGGTAAACACCTTCTTCATCGTTGGCACTCCAGTTCCGATCTTAGCTCTTCGTCGGCCTTTGGGTCAAACAGCCACTGGGTCAACAAAGGCCGGCACAATCCCTCCGGTGTCCGGATTTGCGAAACCGTTTTCGCAGTGCCCCCACGCGTCTTCGGGCCCTGGGTCGGGTACCAACCGGTATTGCGGACCGGTCACGCGGGTTTCGCGGGCACCGTGTTTTGAACGGTTCCTCAGCGGCTACCTAGTAAATCGGAAAAGCGGGCCGTGATAATGAGCAGAATCCAGCGGGTTAGCGAAACTATGGGCATATAAGGGCGTTTTGCAGGCTCGGGGTGGTGGCGGAAGGTAGCATTTTTTGGCTAGAGGACTGGACAAACATGGTTTTGGCAATTTGCGGGCAATTTGCTCGTCAGGGAAACCAATGTGATTGTCGTAACTTAGGAAAGGATTATGCCCGACTTGGCGCCCCGCAATTCCCAAACTTACCGCCGATCGGTAAATTAGGTCGGGGTTCGGAACCAACGGACCGGGCACTGCGACATTTCCTTGCGGATGCTCGATGGAACGGGAGCCGGGAAGAGGAGGGTCGATGGAGGGTAAGTGAAACGTTCGAACCGTCCCCTCCGATTCCATGAAGCTCCCCATTCATGAAGCACTGCATCCATGAAGTGGGGGCTTGGAGCTTCAGATTTCGTGAAGCGTGAGGCATACTTACTCCATGGGGCATTCCTCCCGGTCGCACGCCGCCGGCCGTTCAACGATGCCCATTGAGGTAATGGATCCGGCGGACGAAGCGAGGGAAACCGGCCTTGTCAGTGGAATACTTCGAACTCCTTGGGCTCGAGGTGAAGCCGGCGGAAGCTGGTACATTACAAGCCGCCTATAAGGAACAGAGAACCGCTTGGTTCCTGCGGCAATTCCAACCTGAATATTTGAACACTGCCCGAAAGAAACTCCGCCAACTCGATGAGGCATTCGAAATCTTGCGGGATCCACGCAAGCAGGCGGCGATCATTCGGGAGCATCGCGCGTATCGCAGGAGCCAGGAACAGCCGTTACCCTTGCCGGTTCCGCCTCTCCCACCCACTGAGGACGACTCGCTCGCCTCGATACACCGCCCCCGGGTCATTCGGAAACTGGTCCAAGTGGCGGAGTTGATAGTACACAAGCGTCACCGTCCACTCACCGATTCCGAACGACGGACCATTACCCGGCTGGGTTTCAAAATGGGCTTGGATTATTCGGAATCGCAGCGACTGGTCGAGCAAATCGCCGAGGACGCCGCCCGCAACATCCGCATCAAGCATACCCGCGAAGAACTCATCGATGGGCAATGGTCTCCGCCAGAAGAGACCTGAATCCTGCTCCATGGAAGTTTACAGGTGCTGAATAACAGCGGCGGCATCAAGGAACCATGAGGCCCTTTTCCCGCCTGGGACGGCTCGATTGGTATCGGGCCTCGTCTTTCCTCAAGGGTAAATCCTTTCCGCGTTCGCGAGGCGGACCAGCGTTTGGTAAAGTCGTTGCAAGGATCGCGGGCCCACGATTTTCCCCATTCGCAGCTCGAAGAGGGATCGAACGGGGATGGTTGTCGTCCCGTCGGAGAGGAATGGTACCGAAGAGAACGTCTCGATGATGGCTCACGCTTGGATCTGCTTGATTACGACCCTGGCCGCGGCAGGTAGCCCGAATGTCTTGGTCATCGTCGCGGATGATCTGGGCGCCGATCGGATCGGCTGTGGCGGGGAGTCCCTGGTGCGAACGCCGAATATCGATCGGCTGGCGGCGGAAGGTACCTGGTTCCAACATGCCTATGCCAATTCGCCCGTTTGCACCGCTTCCCGTCAGTCTTTTCTCACCGGAAGATTACCTCAGGAGGTCGGCGTCACCCGCTTGACCACGGCTCTTGGAGAGGGAACTGTCACGCTCGCGGAGTTGATGCGGCAAGCAGGGTACCGGACCGCGACATTTGGAAAAATGCACTTCAATTCAAAGCTCCCCCATGGCTTTGACGTTCAAGTCGACCGACCGGACCACGAACGTTGGCTCAAAAAAAATCCGAGAGCGCCGCTTCCCACGGGGATTCAAGTTCTGCCTCCGTGGCGTCCGTTCAAGGATCCGGCATCGGTCTGGTTGAATTCCCAAGTGCTCCCCTACCCTTCGCGCGACGCCGAGATGACGAGCACTTGGTTGGTGGAGCAAGCCGAGGAGTACTTGAATCGAACGGACGATCGCCCCTTCTTTGTGATGGTGAGTTTGACCGAGCCGCATTCTCCCTTCCATTTTCCGATCGAGTTCCGTGGAAGGATTTCGCCCGCATCGATGCACGTTCCAGAGGTCACCGCGGCCGACGAGGAACAAATCCCGGAGATCTTTCGCGCCTTGACGGACCAGGAGAAACAAGGGATACGCGCGGCATATCTCACTTCCGTCGAGTTTCTGGATTTGAACGTCGGCAGGTTGATGAATGCATTGTCGGCGAGTCCACACGCGAACAATACCTTGGTGGTGTTTCTCGGCGATCACGGCTACATGCTGGGAGAACATGGTCGATTCGAAAAGCATTGCTTTTTCGAGCCCGCCGTCCGAGCACCACTCATCCTTCGGATTCCGGGGCAGGCTCAGGCAAGCACAAGTGACGCGCTCGTCGAGTTCATCGACCTGGCACCCACGGTCCTCGACTACTGCCACTTGCCCTCCTCCTCGACTTTCACGGGAAAGAGCCTGATGCCAATCGTCCGTCGCGAGCCGGGAGCGGACGCTCGGCATCGCGACGCGGTCTTCTCGCTTTACACGGAAAACGAGGAAGCCATGATCCGGGATCGGAAGTACAAGTTCGTGTATTCGACGGGAGAACGTCGGCGAAAAGACGGCTATGACACGGGCAGGTCACTTCCCGGCGAGTCGATGACCCTCTTTGACATGACTGCCGACCCCGGTGAAAAGCGAAATCTCGCGGGCGACCCCGAGTCCAAGGCGATCATTGAGCGATTCGAGAGAATACTTTACGATCGATTGGTGCCGACCCATTTTCGGCGTGAGGAGATGCCCATGGGCCTGTCGCGACGAGACGCCATTCGGTGGTGCCTTGTGCCACGCGATGGAACGGATCCCGTGGCGGGAAAGAGGAAAGAAAGCGCATTAGAAAAGTAATGTCGTAATTCGCGGCCCGGTCGCTTGGAAGGCCATCGCGTTAGCCGCGGCTCGCGGCGTTCATGAAATGGCGCCAGTCCCCGACATTGGCTTACTGAGCGGCAATAGTTTTGGGCCGCGTGCACTTATGAACGCCAGATATCGAATGTCGTGACAAGTGGGAGTCGCCGCTCCGGAAAGTTACATCATGACGAGGAGGAAAAGTGAGTAGCATCCACGGCTATCCAGCGGTGACCGACGCGGAGATCCGGCAATTCCAGGAAGACGGATTCGTCGTCGTTCGAAACCTCTTCGATCGTGAAGAGATCGAATTGTTACTGAATACCGCGAAATCAGATGTCACCCTCGAAGCGGGGGCACTCGCGCGGCGAGATGGCGAGGGTGGCATTACTCGGCTGCGCGTGTGGAATCAGGAAGACGATAGCATTTACGGTCGCTTTGCTCGCTGCCATCGCGTGGTCGATCGGATGGAGGCATTTCTCGGAGGCGAGGTCTACTTCTACCATTCCAAAATGATGCTCAAGGAGCCGAGGACCGGCGGCGCCTGGGCTTGGCATCAAGATTATGGATACTGGTACAACAATGGCTGTCTCTTTCCGTACATGGGAAGCTGCATGATCGCGGTCGACCGGGCGACGCGGGACAACGGCTGCCTGCAAGTGCTCAAGGGCTCTCATCACCTAGGGCGAGTGGATCATCTCAAGGTCGGGGATCAGACCGGCGCCGATCCCGCACGGGTCGAGCAAGCCGCCAAGGTATTTCCCTTGGTTTACTGCGAGATGGAGCCGGGCTCCGCCATTTTCTTCCACTGCAATCTCTTGCATCGTTCGGATCAGAATCGTTCCGAGACGTCGCGATGGACTTTCATTTGTTGCTTCAACGCGGCACGCAACAATCCGTACAAGGAACACCACCATCCCTTGTATCACAAACTGCACAAAGTGCCTGATTCCGCGATTCGGGACGCCGGCCTCATCCATCTGTGAATGTCGCGTTTGGTCAACGGTGCCAGCGGAGAATATGGTCGACCGCGACCCCAACTGATTGCGACGATGTGCCTGGGAAATCTGAATAATGCCTTTCCAGTGCTCCTCGCAACTTGTGCTCGTCGGGGCGAACCCTGAGCGTCGACGACATGTCTATCGGCGGTAACATTGAGGCCGCCGCACCTCCGCCATTCGACGGATCGATGGCGACGGTCGCGATTCGATGGTTGCGTCCAATCCAGTGAAGAACAAACGGGAGCCAAAGCCATGAATGCACGTCAATTGGGAAAACTAGGAGTCCCGGCGGGAAGCATTCCAACCGCGATCCAGTGTTTTCAGAACGCGGTCGGCTCCGGATCCCTGCGGGGCAAGGACGCGCGCGCGGCGTTGGAACAGGTCATCGCGAACCCGAGCGTCTACAAGGAGGACGCGCATTTCGGTCCACTCGCGCGCGAGTTGGCGGAAACGGGACTCGTCGCTCCCATGGAACCGATCGCCTACAAGATTTGGGGCACGGAGATCGACGAGGAGTCGAAAGGCCAGATGCGCAACGCCTGCTCGGTGCCGATGGCGCGCGCGGCGGCATTGATGCCGGACGCACACGTGGGATACGGCTTGCCAATTGGCGGCGTGCTCGCGCTCGAAGGGGCGGTCATTCCCTACGCGGTCGGCGTCGACATCGCTTGCCGAATGAAGCTGTCGGTGTTCGATCTGCCGACGAGCGCCCTCTCCGAGGACTTTCAGCGTTTCCGCAACTCCCTGGAAAAGGGAACTTGTTTCGGCGTCGGGGGCGAGTTCGACCGACCCAAAAGCCATCCGGTCATGGATCTGGACTGGAGCGTCAGCCGAGTAACGCGCGAGAAAAAGGACAAAGCATGGAAGCAATTGGGAACGTCGGGATCGGGGAACCACTTCGTTGAGTTCGGCACGCTCCATCTCGAAGAGGATGCGTTGGATCTCGGCCTACCGGCGGGGGAATACGTCGCCTTGCTTAGCCATAGCGGAAGTCGGGGAACCGGAGCCGCGGTCTGCGACACGTATAGCAACATCGCGCGCGCACGGCTCCCGAAACAGTATGCGGATTTCGGTCGACTTGCCTGGCTCTCCCTAGACACGCAGGAAGGTCAGGAGTACTGGGCGGCGATGAATCTCATGGGAGAATACGCGTCGGCCAATCACGACGTCATTCACAAGTCCGTGACCAAACTGCTGGGCGGAAAAATCCTGGCGGGAGTCGAGAACCACCATAATTTCGCGTGGAAGGAGACTCACGGAGGAAAAGAGTGGATCGTGCACCGTAAGGGGGCGACGCCTGCAGCCCTGGGAGAACTCGCGGTCATCCCGGGCACCATGTCCACGCCCGCGTACGTGGTGCGTGGCAAGGGAAACCCGGAAAGTCTCTGCTCCGCGTCCCATGGCGCGGGTAGGAGAATGAGCCGAACGCAGGCGCGTTCAACCTACAACTTCAGAGCCGTGCAGAAGGACTTGGAGGCCAAGGGAGTTCACATTCTTTCCGCGGGCGCGGATGAAGTCCCGATGGTCTACAAAGACATTGACCAGGTGATGAAGCAACAGCAGGACCTCGTCGAAATCATCGCTCGTTTCGATCCGAAGATCGTCAAGATGTGTGGAGACGGTAGCCGGGCGGAGGATTAAATGGATCCTTCGCCTGGCTCCGTTTCGCCAATTCCGCCGCGATTTTCGCCTCAAGCATCCATTAACCAAGGACGTGAACGTTTTCGCGCGCAGGCCGGGTCCCCGACTTTTGGACGGGCGTCGTCCACTGCAAACGTCGCGCGGCTATTGCGGCACCAGTTTGTTCCTCAAAAGGAACTCGGCGAGAGCCGCCGTCATGACTTCATGGCCTCGCGTCGTCATGTGGCCGGCATTCCCGAAAAACAGCGGACTTCCACTCGAGGCTTTTTGAAACGTTTCGAGCGGTCGGAAAAAGACGATCCCTTGCCTCTCGATAATCGACAAAAGCCGATCCTCCGGCTCGAGTAGCCGCCAATTCTCTCCCGCCATCTTTGGGTAGGTTTTCAGAATATCCTGCCAGGACTCAGCGCTCACCACTTGCGCTGCGGGGACGCTGACGACGACCAGCGGTACCCCTTGTTTCTCGGCCTCCAGTTTGAACTCGAGCAAGACCCGCTCGAAGAGCTTCCAAGCATCCTCCCAGACCGGCGGGAGCGGATCGTGATAGAGCATGAACCGTTTGGGAATCGAGTTTGCGTCCTGGCCAAGGGCACGGCGATTCTTCATCGCGATGCGAAAATCGTTGAGAACGTGGTACAAGCGAGAATGCGCGCGCAGCAGGTGCACCGGCTCCCGCATGTAACTGTCATACTCTCGATAACAGGCGGAGTAATCGAAGCGGAGTTCGTTGCCGGCCATCGACACCAAGGGCGCGCCGTCCACGACGGCCAAATCCCCCCTGCAGCCGGAGACGTCATTGTCGACGAATAACGCGAGAATCACGAGGTCCGGCTTGTACCGCGGCCCCTCCTCGCGGAAAAGGAGGAGTTCCTGGATCGGCGAGTAGCCAATCACGCCGAAATTGAGCACCTCCACTTTTGCGTCCGGCCGGGACAGTCTCTCTTCCAAGAGGTAGCAAAAGGTCTTGTCCAGATTCACTTCGACCGCTTCCGTCATCGAATCGCCAAACACCGCGACGCGAAAGACGCCCGGCGATTTCTCCGCCGTCCGTTCCCGATCCCGATTGCCGAGCGAATTGATGTCAACGATCCCGTCCCCTTCCTTGACGTAATGGAGATGCGCGCCCGGGAGGTTCCGCCAACCTACCTGTTTATCCGGAACCCAGACGACGGGAATCTCCTTCCCCATCAACCAAAGCCCCGCCTCCACGGCAACGAGGCTTAGGAACAGGGAGATGCCGAGCACCGCCACTTTGAAGAGAAGGCCCGGCTTTCGGCCACGCGTGGACATCGCGACACCACCTACCAGTTCCCGAGAAATCCGATGAAGAATGAAACGCCATCGCCCGAGGGAAGCGTGGATCATGAAGATTCACGAGGGAACGGCGCTTAACCCGCAAGTGATATTTTATTCCGCGTTTTGGGAAAGGCTCGTCATCGGCTCACCCCTCATCCACCCTTGCCGACGCCTAAGAATAGCATCGGCAAGCCCGACGGAAAAGCCTGGCCGAGCGAAATCCGCGTTCCCGGTTCTCCCACCCTGGCCCGTGGCTGGCTCTCAAGAGATCGACCCATGGGCCCCGAGAGCCTGGAACGCCAAACGGGGTGCGAAAACACTTTGCTGGTCTCGACCGCGTCGTCGGGAAGTGACGTAGCCCACCTCCATTCCATGGAAGAAGGAAATGCCGACATATATCGGATGTCAGTCGTCGACCCGTGAGCCCGAAGAATATATCTTGCCGCCGAATTTGGTGGGCTACAAAACTTTTCTGATGCTCTTTATTGCATCCCACGCTCAAATATTATGCGGTCGCCATCGGACCAATACATGCCTATCCCGGTGATCTTGAGCGTCCCAGCGTCAGAGCATTTACCAAATAAAGCATTGCAGAATGAATCCACTGATGGCGAGCCTTTGACTCGCAAATATACGCATGATGCATCATCACCAATCGACCGAAACGGAGTGCCTCGAAGACGACTGCCCATTCAGAACTCCGATACCCAAACCAATCACGACGAAGGCGACAATAACAATCGATTGTGGGAAAACCGGCGTGATCGAACAAATACCACGCGGCCGTGACGGCATTCAACGTTATGGCCGAATGCGATCACGGAAATGCCAGCCCAATTAATTTTTCCGTAACGCGAGTTTCTGGAAAGGGATCGCATCTTGGGCGACGCCTCCATGACCGTGGATTCAAAGGTGGTGTCGCACATCGGAAAAGAAATGAATACCATCACGCGTCAGGGAATCCAGTCCCGTGAGCGGTCCTTTGGCCCCGGCGTTATCGCATGGGATAATGAAGGTCGTTCGGGGTTCCCCGTCGGGATTAAGAATCAGAGAACTCATCCGCTCCCGCGAGGTCGTGGTACAGGTGAACCGGCCCGACGGGCTTTCGAGTCCCGTTCTTTGGTTCGCCGAGTCGGTATAAGTCATGATCCTGCCCCCGGCGAAAGTGGGGCGCCTCCGCCGTCTTCAGGCGATCCAGTTCGTCGAACGTCCCCTTTGCCGCTTTGAAAAGCAATGGCTGGTCCGTTGGGTTAATTCATGGACGCCGCGAATCGCGGCGTCAACGCTGTCCGTACGACCGTCCCAGGATTTGCCATTGCTTCTCCTTTGGTTGTGCGAAGCTATTATTGCTGGTCGTCGCCGGTCTTTGCAAGATCCGTTTCCGGATCGCATCATACGCGAACGTATCTCGCGTCCCACGGGGTACGCGCGAGCCAACAAGCAACGCGACCAATTCCGCATTCATTCTGCCCCGCGTTCGCTGACATATTCATGACATTTTCAGAAGGTCCCTCATTGATCCCGGCATGTCCACAACCGAAACGATGACGCGATTCGAGACATCAAGGCGGAAACGCCTGCCACGATCGGTGGGGCAAACCGCGCCCGTCGGCTATCGAAAAAAATCGCTGCGTTCAGGAGACGGTTTCGACAGGTTCCCAGTGGTGGCCAACGGGAGACATCCGAGTAATAAGGGCTGGAAAAGATTGGTAACGCGAGGAGGAATAAAAAACAGGCAAAAAAGGTGTGAGTTTTATTTGATATTGAATCCGAACATTTCCTTTGGCTAAGCAAAATTTAAAAGACCAAAAGGGCCTGTGTTGGCGTCGGCCTTTCGTTATAGTATCAGATCGATCACTATCGACTTCCTGGCTGGGAGAAATCTGGCATGTCCCTGAGTCGCACACCTTTTGTTCTCTGGTCATATGCAGTTTTGATGTTCTTTTCGGCCACCGATGCTCGTACCGAAGTGGACTACATCAATGGCTGGGATGGCCAACTTTTTCCGCCGTACATTGTTGCGACCGCGACCATGCGAGCGGACAACGAAGAAGTCGCGCCCGAGGCAAACAACGAAGGAGAACCAGCAGGAGTCGACAGCGAACAAGCGGATGGAGAGGGAGCAGACTCGGAAATGGGAGAGGGAGAGGAGTGGGAAGGGGAAGAGGGTTGGGAAGAAAGTCACGCGAATGGGAAGGGGACGACGAAGAGACTACTCTGGCGATCCCGATTCATCGGGGAGCTGTCGAAGGCCGCCATCTCGGCGGAGGAGGACAATACGCCAATTGACGTTAGATCGAGCGCTCGGCATTCTAGAGACCAGTCGTTGGTCGGGCGTTCTCGAAAAAGCGAATATGGAATACCAGGTCTTTCCCTACCCTGTTAACTTCTCGCCGCTGATCGCGAATACCCAGTCCGTGCCACCGTGTTGGCTTACCGCGGGGTGTCTGGCTCGGCGAAGACGGTTCATCGAGCACACTTTAACGTGACGCTTCGTTCGATCAACGACTTGTCCCAGAGCAGTCGTTTATGACGAGATGGACATCGACGACATCTCGTTCATGTTTGCCGCATACGTGAATGAGCAGCATCCATTCGTCGACAAGGTTCTTCGTGAGCGCTCAACACCGGCGTCGTCGATTCGCCTGATTGAAGGAGCCACCTGGGTGACGTCGAAACCGTGGTTCGCCAGGGTCTACGCCATTTGGTATGCCCCCAGCCGACGGGACGTTCGCTACAGTAGCATCAGCGCCGCCGCCGCTCTTCAATCAGATGGTCCTCGCCCAACATGTCCGTTTTATCGATCAGGTCGATCAATAATGCCGGCGCGAACTGCTTGGACGGAAGCACTCTTTCAGCATCCCTTCTACGAAAGAATCGAGATTGAGCTCGCTCGTCTTGATTCCAGGCCATTGTTACCTTGCGTTCGCGTTGATCGCGAAGGAAAATGATGGATGTGCGGAAACAACATTGATCGGCAGCAAGAAAGTCGACGATGTCCCTCCGGTCTGGAGAGCGACAAGATCGTCAGTCCGGAGTTTCATGAAAGGTCTTAATAACCTTCCGATTGGCTCTTGCCAACGGCAACGGGAAGCTTGCTGAACAAATGCCAAAGTTCAACAAAAAGGAAAAGGACACGCTCGAAACATTCCAGTACCAGTTCATTTCGTTGGCCAAAGCCCGACGCAAGGGAATCCTTCCGATCGCGTTTGATTCCAACGAGCGCCTCAACACTTCCAATGCAAAACAGGAATAAAACGAAATCTCGAAGAGGCGAATCGATGACAAAAGTGCCGTCGATTGTTCCTGCGATCGACGCATGTGATTAAGTCGCCAATCCCGACAAACCAATCGAGAATCAGAAAAGTAATGGTGTTTTCCCCGCCCCGTTCGCGGGGAGAGCTCGATAAATGGCCCGCTTGGCCACAGCATTACATTTCCGAGCGACAATGATTTCCCGCGGATACGTTTCCTGCATTAGCGTCCGGAATGGTGGCTGGATGATTTCATTTCATCCCAGATGTGGTTGGCGAATGGGCTTCCTTGATGGCGGCGCGGGTTTTTCTTAGGCCTGATTCGAGCCAGGCTTCCTCGATGGCGTTGGCGGACTTCTTCTTTAACGCCTCCAAGGCCGCTTGCTTTGCTTGCAAGGCGGCGATGCTTTTCGGCTCCGCGCGCAACGCCACTTCCGCAAGATGCAGCGACTTCACCGGATCGGAACCCTCCGACAGCAACTTTCGCGCGCGCTCGGCAACCGCGTCCGCTCCCCCCGCGAGTTCAACCATGTCGGGATAAACGCTATCCACCGGCGTCGAGTACATGTTCGCGGGATTGCCGTCGAACCAGCCGACGTAACCCTCGTAGATGCCGCGCACCGACCAGGAGACTTCCCCATAGATTTCAGGAATGGCGAGTTCGGGAGGCAACTTCACTTCGCGCATGACGGCGTGGACGTCCTTGCCTTCGTTCATCCCGCGGACAGTGGCGTCATGGACATAGGCGATGGCGTCGCGGTACTTCTTCAACGCCGCCGCGACCGCTTCGCGCCCTTCGATCGGTTCGCCGTGGCTGGGGAGCAAGTATTCCGGCTGCCAATTGCGCACCTTGTCGAGGGAGGTGATATAGTCCGTCGCCCAGCGTGGCCGGGTGCCACGGAGCGTGTAGATATTGGGAAACGCGGGGTAGAGATTGTCGCCGACAAACGCCGCTTTCAATTCTGGAATCCAGATGGAACACGCGTCGGGAGTCTCGCCAGGCGTGTGATGGAGTTCGAAATGCAGGCCTCCGAGATCGAAATCGTAACGCTCGTCGAAGAGGATGTTCGCCTCCACTTTCGAGGCTCGGTTTCGCTGAAAAGAGCGGACGGTCATTTCGGGGAAGCCGAATTGAGCCGCGTTGCGCGCGCCGAAGAATCCCGCGAGCATGTCCTGATAGTGAATGACCTCGGGAAAATTCTTTTGGGCGATGACCTTGGCGCCGGTCTGAGTCCAGAGCGCAAGCCCGCCGGTGTGATCCTCGTGAGCGTGCGTCAGAATGACGTATTTGACCGGTTCCGGGCGCGCCTTGGTCAACAAGGCCTTATGCCGGGCGGCGAAAATGGGGAGCGACGTGTCGATGATGACGTTGCCGTCCTTCGTTGCGACGAGAAACGTGTTGCCGAAACCCAAGCCGACGTAGATCGAATCACCGACTTTCCGCGCCTCGGTCTGCTGAGAACCCAAAGCCGCCAATCTCGCGCATGCCACTGGCAATGCCCTGAGCCTGGCAATCGGCAACGACGAAACACGAGATCAGTAGCCAAGACGGGAGATGGAGATTTGTCTTCATGCCGACGATCTTCGAGGATCGCCCGGCCGGTTGTCAAGCAGCGAACGCGTTTTACTCGCTCGGTGACTTGAAGGTCATGGTTTGGCGAACCAGTCGGAAAGGATTGCCGCCACGATTTCGGGATCTTCCTCGAAGACTCCGTGACTCGCGTCGGGAAGCAACACGAGTTCGGCTTGCGCAAAATAACGGGTCAAGCCCTTATAGGTGCGTTCCCCGTAGACAGGCCGAACGAGCCGATCGCGGGTTCCTTGGATCACCAGCAAGGGAGTAGTGGCGGGTTCGTCCGGCAAGGTCTCATGATACCTCGTCGCTTTGACGGCGACCTTGCCGGGAAAGTGTCGCTTGCGCAACGGGTCGGCACGAAAATCCGCGCGAAGTTCGCGATTCTGGTAGATCCTGCGTGGAGGAATCATCCAATCGGAATAGACGATCGGCGGGCTAACCAAACAGTAGGGAAGCGGCTCGGTCGCGAAGAGGTAAAACGTCGGCAGGGAGAATCGCCAGGGCGACGTCGCGCTGCCAGGGAGCGATGACTCCTTGAGCAACGATGCTCCCGATCAAAGGCCGCTCACCTCGGGCCTCCTCCTCCCGCTCCTGTTTGAGGGCATAATGGATGGCGATCTCGGCCCCCATGCTCGTTCCCGCCAAACCCACTTCGGGCCAACCATGCTTTTCAACCAAGATTTCCGCGAGTTTTCGCACGCCGAGAATCGTATCGTCGTAGACCGGCTCTCCCTTGGAACTGAGTCCGTGGCCGAGCAGGTCGGCGGCGTAGGTGGGATGCCCTCGTTCCGCGAGTCGTCGAGCGAGCGGAATCATTCGGCCCGAATGGCCGGAAGCAAAATGCAGCAGGACTATCGGCGGCCCGTCTCCCGTGGCTGAAACGTGGCGGACGAACATTTCCTGCGCGGTGCCGTCAGGCAGGCAAAAGGGGATCGTGAACGTCTCTTCCACCGGCGTTCCCGCGAAACAGAGTGCAATCAGCAGTACCCCGAACATTCCAACACTCCAACGCTGGGGAACGTAATGACTGCGTTGCGGACCAGTGGAAAATACCCTCGGATTGCGCTGGCCTCACTTCGAGAATCGGACAACGAGCGCTTTGCGACTTCAGGGGGAGAACGTGGAAATGAAAAAGCCCGGCATCCGGGGATTCGACAAATTCCGGTCTTGGCATCTTTAGTGATTGTACGTGATTGCGGCTTTTCGCTACACTAAAGCCGGTCACCTGAAGAATGCCTCGGCCCATGCCTCGTTTCGTCTCGGAATCTCCATCGGATCGAACCGTGATTGCGGCATTCAACGGGTTACTTTCCATCGGTCGGCAAGACCGCGTACGGCAAAGTCAAACCAGCGAGGTTTGCGGTTCAACACGGCGATGGTTGGCGGACGGGTGAATCGACCTTGAGCCAACGGCAATTTTGGGAGGAATGGTATGAGTGATGTTTCCCGCCGAGGGTTCCTCAAGGGTTCCGCGGCGACGGCCACCGTGCTGGCGACCGCCGCCAGTGCTCATGCGGCCGGCAAAGTGGACGGCGCCAACGAAACCCTTCGGGTCGCGTTCATCGGCGTCGGTGGACGGTGTCAGGCACACATCGGCCATGTGCTGAACATGACCAAAAAGGGCAAGCCGGTCCAAGCCGTCGCCGTCTGCGACGTTTTCAATCGGTTCCGCGACGAATCCGCCGCTCGCATTGACAAGGTCAATGAAGAAGCGGGCATCAAGACCAAGTGCAAGAAGTACGCCGACTACCGCGAACTCTTGGACGACAAGGACATCGACATCGTCTGTATCGCCACTCCCGACCACTGGCACGCGAAGATGACCATTGACGCCTGTGCCGCCGGCAAGGACGTCTATTGCGAAAAGCCGATGACGCACACCATCGACGAAGCCTATGCCGTCGTTGACGCCGTCAAGAAGCACAACCGCGTCATGCAGGTCGGCGTGCAATCGACCTCGGATCCCCAGTGGTCCCATGCGAATGAAAAGATCCTCGACGGTCGCATCGGCAAGGTGGTCCAGGCGCAAACGCACTACTACCGCAATAGCGACGTCGGCCAATGGCGCTATTACAAGCTCACCGAGGATATGACTCCCAAGAATGTGGATTGGGACATGTTCCTGGGGACCAAGTTTGGATTGGCGCCGAAGGTTCCCTTCGACCGCGCTCGATACTTCCAATGGCGCTGCTACTGGGACTACGGCGGGGGCATGTTCACGGACCTCTTCGTCCACCGCTCGACCCGCATTATGAAGGCGATGGGCGTCCGTCAGCCACGCCGCGTCGTCGGCGCGGGGGGCATTTACCTCGAATACGACGGCCGTGACGTTCCGGACGTCTCGACGATCGTTGCCGACTTCGCCGAAGGCTGCCAGATGATCATCACCGCCACCATGGTCAATGATCACGCGATCGACGAATTGATTCGCGGGCATACCGGAACGATCATCTTCGATCGTGGCGACGGCTATGAAATCCACGAGCAGCAGCTTTCCAGCCGGCCGACCGCCGCGTTCGAAAAGCTGATCGGCGGCAAAGTGGAAAAGGTCTCGGTCCCCGGCAAGCTCAAGGGAGACGAGACGCCGGCCCACTGGGAGAATTTCATCGAATGCGTTCGCACGCGCAATCATGAAACCAACAACACTCCCGAACTGGGCGCCGCGGCCATCACGCTCGTCAACCTGGGCGTGGACAGCTATCGCAACGGCACGGCATTGTTCTGGGACAATCAGAATCACAAGGTCAGCAACGCGGATGGCTCCTGGGCGAAGGCTTGGGAAGAGCGTAGCCACAAGCGGGAAAAGCCGCTCCACATCGCGGGCTGGAAGGCTGGCGATACCGGAAGCTTGCTGGTTCCGCCGGACTATCAGAAACTCGAAGGACCGTGGATCAACGGCCAAGACCCCGCCGGCGGTTCCGCGCAGAACGCGGCAGGTAGCGGAGGTTAATCCGTCCTTACGGAGAACTTTCGCCTGGTAAAAGTCAATCCTAGGGGCTGAAGATCGGAATCTTTCCGATCTTCAGCCCCTTTCTTTTCCCATGGTACCTCCGGCAACCGAGTCAATCGCGCCAAAGTGACGCGGCGCCAGTTGAAACCACTCATGCTCCTGCGGAGTACTCATAGTACAAGTGTCCAATCTCAAGTTCTCCCACTTGCGGACGCTCGTTGTCGTTTTGGGTATCTAATCGCCGAGCACGCTGAAAATGTACATATGAACACTATTTTAGCTGTGCATTTTTTTCTGATGTCATAAGATGTGATCCATGATAACGAAGGGTGCAGATGCCGTCGCGTTGGTGACGGGCGGAGGTCGCGGCATCGGCCGGGGTATCTCTGTGGCGCTTGCCCAAGCGGGATTCGCCGTGGCGGTGAATTACCGTTCGGGTTTGGCCGCCGCCGAGGAGACCTGTCGCGCGTGTCATGCGGTTGGTGCGCCCTGGGCGGAACCTTGGCCGGGAGATGTCGCCCGCGTCGAGGACCACCGGCGACTGGTCGACGGATTAGTGGACCGCGCCGGTCGCATCGACGTTTTGGTGAACAATGCCGGGATTTCCTCCCCGATCCGAGGAGACATGCTTGAGGTAAGCGAAGAGAGTTGGGATACTGTTTTAGGGACGAATTTGAAGGGTCCGTTTTTTCTGAGCCAGCGGGTCGCCCGTATGATGATCGCCCAGCCGGCCAAAGACAGTACCCCCAATGCCGTTATCGTAAATATCTCGTCGATTTCGGCCTACGTGGCTTCCGTGGCCCGGTCGGAGTACTGCATCTCCAAGGCGGGGATGAGCATGCTTACCCAGCTATTAGCTCACCGACTCGCGGAACATGGAATCCTGGTCTACGAGGTGCGTCCCGGAATTATTCAGACGGACATGACCCGCCCGGCGATGGAAAAATATGACGCATTGATCGCCAACGGCCTGACACCCATTCGCCGCTGGGGAACTCCGGAAGATGTGGGAAGAGTGGTTGCCCTCCTTGCTCGGGGCCAATTTTCCTTCAGTACCGGAGAAATCATCAATGTCGATGGCGGATTTCACTCCCGTCATCTTTGAGACCAAGGTGTCCAGCGTTTCGCCTTCCGATGGTGGAGAAGGCGAAGGCGCGGGTCGCCGAGATTGCGAGCCGAAGCCCGGCCAGGCCCCGACGGGAGCGTGGGACGGACGCGGCGGTAAGGATGAAACATGGCTGGCGACCGCGAATCGATGCCCCTAAAGATCGGTCCATACAAGATTCTCAAGAAACTTGGGACCGGCGGCATGGGGACCGTCTACCGCGCCGTTCACGTCGAGCTCAATCGTGAGGTCGCGCTGAAGGTCTTGCTGCCGACCGCGGCGCGCAACGAGGCGATTCTTCGACGATTCCGCGCCGAGGCGAGAGCCTCCGCCATGCCCGCGCACGAGAACATCGTCGTTTTCTACGAACACGGCGAAGCGGACGGCTACCACTACCTTGCCCTCGAATACATTCAAGGCAAGGATCTGCTCGAATTGATTGAAACGCACGGAACCTTGCCCGTCGGGTTCTCGCTCAACATCATCCGGCAGGCGACCAAGGCCTTGCAGCACGCCAATAAACACGGCTTCGTGCACCGGGACATCAAACCCTCCAACTTCCTGATCACCAAGGAGAAGGTGGTCAAGCTCACGGACATGGGCTTGGCGCGGCAGTTGGAAGACCTCGAAGTGGATCGCGTAACCCGCGACGGCACCACGGTCGGGACCGTCGACTACATGGCTCCCGAACAGGCTAAAAACAGCCGGGATGCCGATACCCGCAGCGACATCTATTCCCTCGGCTGCACCTGGTACCACCTGCTCACGGGGGAAACGCCCTACCCTGGAGGCGCGGCACTCGAGCGTCTCTACAAACACGCGACGGAGCCGACGCCGAGCGCGCGCGACAAGAACGACAAGGTTCCCGAGGAGATTTCCGCCGTCATCCGCAAGATGATGGCGAAGTATCCCGAGGAGCGTTTCCAAACGCCTGCCGAATTGCTCGAAACCTTGGAACGGCTGATGCAGAAGCGGCCGGGAAGCGGGTACCAGTTTTCGCTCGGTGACACGGACCCGGAAAAGCCAGTGGCGCCACCTCCCCCGCCCGCGAAGGAATCTCCTCGACCTCCGTCGGCCCCTCAGCCCCCACGTAAACAGCCGCAAAACCCCATTTGGCTGATCGGCTTGGGGGTCGGACTTGTCCTCTTTGCCGCCGTGGGCCTGGTCCTTTTTCTCTCGGGGAGCCAACCTTCGGAGATTGCCAAGGCGCCACCCAATCCCGCCCCGATCGTGAAGGACGACGAATCCAAAAAGGAAACGACACCCGCCCAGCCCGAAGAAACCAATACCGCGCCGAAAGAGAAACCCGCGGAAACCAAACCGGAATCGGACACGAGACCCGAGACCAAGGATCTCGAAAAATCGGCGACCACCAAGCCGGAGGATTCCACCTCTGGCCCTGAGACAAAACCAGCGGAAGTCAAGCCGACGGACACGTCCCCTTCCGAGCCGGTCCAACCGGACGAATCGAAAGAGGCTCCACCCGAGAAAGAGGAAAAGGGGGAATCCAAGCCCGCCGTGACCGCAACGACCGCCAATCCTCCGACTCCCACGGAAACCATCATGCTCGACGAGGACGAGCCCAAGGACCCCACCAAAATTCCTGAAGGGGGGTTGTTCGGCGACCTGAAAGAGCGAATGGAAAAGGCGGCGGCAGAGAATAGCAAGAACGCGCGGGCGCGTGCGGACGCGGAGAAAGACGCGGAAAAGACCCGGCGACGCGCGCTGGTGACAAAAAACAAATTGGACGGTCCCGCGGTCCCCGTGATTGCCGACCCTCCTCCTTCCATGATTCCCAAGCTCGCCCAGCCCCTCAGTCCCCTTTCGCTCTCGTCGGAAGAAGAGGAAGCTGTGCTCGGCCCGTGGAAAACGAAGCGTGACGTGCAGCTGCCACGACCGGACAAGGTCTTCGTCTTAAAGCGAGTCGAGACGCGCGCCAAGGGAGGCGAAGTTCACTTTTCCAACCTAAAGACGGCGTGGAATGCCGCCATGGCGGGGTTGGCGGGAAATACCGAAACACCCGGCTGGGTGGAAGTCGAGTCGCAAGGTCCCATCTACGATGGAAGCCATACCTTCAGCGAACGACCGTTCGTCCTGCGCGCGGCCGACGGGCATGCGCCCGTCATCGTATTTGAAGAAGGGCAAGCGGTGACTGAGCCCTACTGGCTCGATTTCCACGACAACGAGCGTTGTGAAATCGAGGGCATTCACTTCGTGCTCTTCGCCGACGACGTGCCCAATCAGAAAGGGGAATTCGATCTATTCCGCGTCGAAGGATGCGACGTAACGTTCAGAAAGTGTACCTTCACGATCCTTGGCAAGCATCCGGGGGGCATCAATCTCCTACGGATGAAGTCGACCAAAAAAACCGTGAAAGCTCCCAGCCGTTCCATTCACTTTAAGGACTGCGTGTTTCGTTCTGAGTTGGCAAGCGCGCTGGCGATGGAGCGACCGGGTGCCGACATTCTCGTCGAGAACTGCTGTTTCATCGTGCCCGGCAGGCAGATCTTCCGCTTCCTCGCCCCCGATCTGGTCCAGGAAGGCGCCAAGCGTTCGCTCCGCGTCGTGAACTCGACGATGGTTTCCAAAGTGGACGTGATTCGGACGCGCATTGACGCCAGCAAGCCGGTGGAATACTCGTTCTATTCCGCGAACAGCAGTTGGGTCTCGATTCTCGGCAATCAACGTCGGCCGATGATGCAGTTTGAGTTCGCTGAGGGAACTAACGATTGGGGCAAAGTCTCCTGGACGTCGAAACGCAATTCGTACGTCGCATGGCCGTACATGTTGGTGACGACCAAAGGGGGCAGGTCCGCGGACGTGCTCGCCAAGACTTTGGAGCAATGGCAAAAGCTCTGGGGCATCGCGCCCGCCGAGGAGGTCGCCTCGGACGATAAGCAATTGGGAACGCTGCCCGAGGATTTCTTGTTTCAGCCATACCAGGTGCTGGGGGCCGGCCCCTGGGATTTCGGCGACAAGATCAAGGCGACGGATGGCTACGATCCTTCTCTATGTCTCGCTTTCAGCCCGCATTGGTTCGAGTCTTCCTACGGCAAGCTGGAATCGCTCGCGGTCGGCATGTCCGAACCCGTGCGTGAATTCGGCGAGTTCACCTTCACGCAACCCGTCACGGTCGACTTCAACAACAACGAGCAAATCGCCGACGCCGTCGCCAAGAATCCGCAGGCGACCCGGCTGGATATTACGGTGATCGCCGACCCGGGTAAGTACGAGATCGCGCCGGTGCGCGCCAAGGGAATGACCATCAGTCTTCGACTCCCCAAAGGGGCGGACATCGTCCTGATTCCGAAGGGAGAAGGGGACGCCCTTTTTGACATCGACGGAGGAAGCCTGGAAATCGTCAACGGGTTGTTCCGCTGGCCTTCGACCGGTTCCGTGCCTGGCCGATTCGCGCGGGTGCAGAAGGGAGACCTGCGTCTGGATGGCTGCTGGATTATGACGCCGCTTGTGGGCTATCCCAATGCGGAATTGGACCTGATTCGCTTTGACAGCGATCCCTCGGAAAAATCGCCGCAATGGCGCCGCCTGCAGATGCTCAACACCATGCTGGTGAGTCCCGCGTCCCTCGTTGCCTTTCAAGCACCCGCGGCGGCGATTGACGTTCGCAACTGTCTTCTGGTCACGCTCCGCGACGCTTTTCGCTTGCAGTTCGACGAGCATCCCCCCGCGGGTTGGCGCGGCTTCCTTGATCTGACTAAATCGACCGTCAGCGCTTCGGGCGCGATTTTCCACATCTATCCGTTTCCCAAGGGCGCGGGCGCGCCTTCACGCCCCTTCGCCATCAATCCGACGGACAACATCTTCACCGACATCCTCGACTCGCGTCTGGGGGAAGAAGCCAACGGCAACAAAAAACGCACGGGCCGGGTGGTGATCTTCGAAGGGGACGTGCTCGACCGTGAGCTCATCTCCTGGAACGGTTCCTACAACGCGTTCGACCGGGTCGTCAATCGAATGATTACTCCCTACGGCCAAGATGAACTGCAAGCGACTTCCGCGGACAATGCGTGGAAGGAATGGCTACAAACCTGGGGTCGCCGGCATGAGTCCTTCGCGTACCCGAAGTCCCTCACGTTCAAGCAAGCCTTCCGCGCGGATAAGTTTTCCGTGGACAGTTTCGCCTTGAGCGAATCGGATCCGGCGAACTACGCCGCCTCGGACGGTAAATCGCCGGGCGCGAACATCGCGGACTTCGGCGGAAAGATTCAAATTCCCGGTCGCATGCTCCCTCCCAAAACCCCGCCGGAACTAACGAAGTTGCCATTGGAAAAGTCTTCCTTCCAGGGCCCGAAAACCAAGCCGCCGGAAACCACGGCGACAAGTACTTCCGGGAATTAACGTCCGCCTGGATTCGACAAGAATCGATGCCTAAACGGCCGGATGTGCAGCGAGTCGTCGAGCGACAAGAAGGACTCACGATAAAAGTTTACAAATCGGCCGTGAGCCCATCGAATCAATGCAGACCGCAACTCGAAAGTCCCCGTTTTTCCAGATACTGCTGGTGATACTCCTCGGCCCGGTAGAACGTGGAGGTCGGCGTGATCTCCGTCACGATGGGCCGGCGATGCTTGCCCGAGGCCTGCCGTTTCTCCTTCGAGGTCTCGGCGGCGGCCTTCTGCTCGGGAGAATGATAAAAGATCGCCGAGCGGTACTGCGTGCCGACGTCCGGACCTTGGCGATTGAGCGTCGTGGGGTCATGGCAATCCCAGAAGACCTCCAGGAGCTTCTCGTAGGAAACCTTCGCCGGGTTAAACTCCACTTCGACAACCTCGGCGTGTCCCGTTCGATCCGTGCAAACCTGTTCGTAGGTAGGGTTCGCCGTGCTGCCGCCCAAATAGCCAACGGCAGTAGCGGTTACCCCCTCCGTGTTGCGGAATGTGGCCTCCACGCCCCAGAAACAGCCGGCTCCGAATGTCGCTTTCTCGGTCATTTTGGATCTCCCGCCTGCACCCAGGCTTCATTGAACGCCGCGTGTTTCATCGTCTTGCCTTCATCGACGAAATAGCTGTAGACGGCATGGATCATGCCATCCGCGCCTTGGATCACGACCGGATAGTGAAAAGAGCCCTTCTCTTGATTCTCCAGATGTCTCGTCCACTTCCAGGTCTTGCCCTCGTCGTCGGAAATCGACACCGCCAACTTATTGCGACCCTCTTTCTGGTCATTATAGACGAGCGCCCAATGGCCGTTCGCCAAACGGACGCCATCGACCCCGGCTCCGGGATTGAGAAGTTCGCTCTCGAGCACGGGTCCCCAGGTCAAACCTTCGTCCTTGGACTCGCAGACGCGGATCCTCTCGGTCGTGCCATTCTCGCGCATGTAAGCGACAATCGTGCCGTCGTTCTTCCTTAACAACGTCGGCTGAATGTTGCCGAAACCCCAGAGTGGCTGGCTGGCGTACCAGGTCACGCCGCCGTCGTCGCTGATGGCGATCAATGAAACGGAAAACGTATCGGTGTAAAGAGGAAGCAGAATGCGTCCGGAAGGGAGAACGATCGGCTTGCAACGGGTCTGCCAACCGAGCCGCTGACTCAGTTTGACATTGGCATGGACGCGGACCTTCGCAACGTACGCCGCTTCCACGAGACCGCTAATCTTGCGCCTTTTCTTTTCACGTTCCAAGGCTTCGTCGAACTGGGTCGCAAAATCGACGGGCTTGAGGAGAACCACCCCCTGCCAATCCCATTTCGGCTCCCCTTCCTTCTGATAGTCGCTGGAAACCCGGTACGCCGTCAGGCAAGATTCCCAGCTATTGGCGAGCACGATGGGCCAGAAAAGCCAAAGCTTGTTCTGCCGATCGACCATCATGCAGGTATTGCCATCCGGAAAACCGGGGTTGTCCGCCATCACGAACGCGGGACTCCAATGGCTTTCTCCCTTCTTTTTCCGCGAACCATACACGGCGACGTCGTCCGCGCTCCGCTCCCCCGATCCTCGGTACCAGGAAACGATCAAGTCGCCGTTGGGGCATTCGACGATCCCTGGCGCGTGATTGTGTTTGGGGTGAAAAGGAAAGACGTTCTCCGCCTCGTACTTCGGCTGCTCCGCGGCAGCTCCCAGCAACACTCCCAGGATCGAAAGCAACATTCCTTGGTACATCGTCGAGTTCCCCAACCCTTTCTGGTAAGCCGGTTCATTCCGATCGTTCCGAAACCGATCGGCTTGGGAATACCGATGCTTCCCCTTTCTGAAAAGCGTCCGCCCATCGATGGCGTTTCCCGACACCCCAAGGCCTACACTCTAAAGGCAATTCGCGCCCGGCGAAACCCGATTTACAGGCCGTCGGCAAACATGGCACCTTCCCCGCAACGCCTTGAGACAAACTCCACCCGCACGGTAACGGCGTCAAACCATTGTGGAAAACTTGTCAAAATGGAGACAAACCGATCTCCGTATACCACTTGCTCTTTCGCGAACGATAAGCTCTGACGATTAAAGTGGTTGCATCGCCCAAAGGCCGTGTTAAAGTGGGAAACCTTCGCTAGACATAAGGAAAGCGCGGACGTAGGCTTGAATAGGTGGATCGCCTTTCTCGTTCACTTGAGCCCCTGTTTGGGTACTCGCCCGACGGCATCTCACTTTTGGGAAAGCGCGGAATGTCGATCGCAGCACGTACGGCAAGTGACGTGGAACGGACCGCCGAGGCAACCTCGTTGCCGTCGCCGCGGGATCTCACGCCGCGCCGCGCCGAGGTGGAGAATCGCCAAGAGATCATAGCGCAGTGGCTCAGGCAGGAACAGCAAGAGGCGGTTTTTCTTTTCGATCCCGACAATATCGCTTGGTTCTCGGCTGGGGGAGATCTTGGAAGCCAGACGGGTCTCGGCTCTCCTCCCGGGTTTCTCTTCGTGACGCCGCGACAACGCTGCCTTATCTCCAGCAACGAGCATACCGACCGTATCTTTGAACGTGAGTTGGATGGTTTGGGGTTCCAGTCAAAACAATTCTCATGGACAAGACCGGTCGAGGAAATCATCGGCGACCTTCGTGGCGGACGTGCGATATTCAGCGACCAGCCCGGCCGCGGCTTGGTCGATCGCTCCGCGACGTTGGCAACGCTCCGAAGAAAATTGACCGCCTTTGACCAAGCTCGATACCGCACTCTCGCAGCGCACGTCTCCCATGCCGTCGAGGCGACCTGCCGATCAATTCGCTTGGGGGAATTGGAGTGGGAAGTGGCGGCCCATTTGGCGCATCGGCTGCTCCACCACGGCATCGAACCGGTCGATATCCACATTCTCTCGACCACGAATCCTCATCCGCGGCCGCGCATGTCCCCCAACGCCGTGGACAAAGGATGTAGCATTCTGGTGACCGGCCGAACCCACGGTCTGTATTTCACGACGGCGCGGACAATGTCTTTCGGACCACCAGACAAAACCCAAGCCGACGCTCACCGAATCGCGACCCTCGTCGCAGGCACCTTCCTACGCTTCTCCCTCCCCGGCGAATCGATCGGCGAGGTTTTCCGCAAGGGAATGCGAATCTATCAGAAGTTCGGTGCCGAGTTTGCATGGATGGACTCGCCACAAGGGAGCCTGACCGGCTATTCACGTTCCTTTGGCTCCTTCCTTCCCACCAGTGAGGAACATCTCGAGCCGGGGATGACGGTCTGTTGGCATCCGCTCGTGAATGGCTCCGTGAGCGCCGACGCGTTGATCGTTGGCGAAGGGGAATCGGACCCGCTGTTGTATTGCGAGGATTGGCCCACCGTCGGCGTCGACATCCAAGGGGTTGTCGTCCCCCGCCCAGACATCCTCATCCGCGAGAGTTAGATCTCGAAATGACTCATGCCCAGGCGAGCTCGGAATCCTCCATTCGCGCGGAGAGGCCAATAAGAACGAAACGTCATCGAATCGACGAGGAAAGAACATAATTCATGCGTTCGAACCATTTGTCGCCAGGAGCAGGAACTTGACAAAGGGAAACCAGATTGTCCGCTCGTTCCCGAGCCGCGACGAAGCCCTCGCGAAGGAGTGACGAAGCCGGTTGTTTCAGCCGTTTGGCAACGTCAAGCAAGCCCGCGAGACGTTCTTCTTCACGCCCATCGAGCAGGTCGGACCACAACTCCGCCCCTTGGAGGATTTGCATCCATCGACGGAGATGTTCCGCCTCTGCCGACGATTTGGACGCTGCCAACGAGTTTTTTGGGGCGCCGTGATGTCCCTGAACGCGAGCCAGAAGACGCTGGGGACTTCCCCACAGTCGCAGCATCGCGGACGATGCGTCCGCGTGCGTGAATCCAAACCACTTGGATTCCAGTTCATGCAATCCTTGATCCAGTTTGTGCCGGGTTCGAGTGAGGTAAAGACGGTACCGCTTGAAAAAAGCACGCAGCATACCCGCGATGCCAATGTCTTGCAGCAGCCCCAGGGTAAACGCCTGGTGCGGGCATGCGTCTTCCAGGGACGTGGCCCAGGCATAGGCGCAAGAGGCGTTCCAGATGGAGCGAGTTCGCCACCAAGTCTTCCACGGCTCGCCGAAGCCGGGAGACTGCCATTGCCTGGTTCCAAAAAAAGAATCGGCAATGACCAGGGAACAGACCTGTTTCGGCCCCATTGCGTTGACGGCGCGGGGAAGGTTCTTCGCGTTCCAAGGACGTTTTAGGCCAGGGTGATTGGCCATTTCCAGAACTCTGTCGGCGACGTTGGAACGCCGGGACAAGACCTCCAACACGTCCGCGACCGCGGGATCGCTCGAGCCGAAAAGCAAGTTGGACAATTCCACGGCCACGTCGGGCAGGGACCCCATGTCGCGAAAATTCGCCAACTGCCGACGGGCTTCCTCCGGAACCAGATCTTCGTAACTCGATTTGGACTCTGATTCCTCCTTAGCAGCTCCGTCCATGCGTTCGCCTTTGGCCACGGACTCCGAGGAGATAGCTCGTGACTCCACGCGAGACTCGAGGCGCAATGTCGACGCGTTCTCCGCGAGTGGTTCAAGGAGCGGAAGAATCTCGGGACCGGACGAAGCCATCAAGGCGGCAACGAAGGCCGAACAGTTCGCAAACCGATCGTTGGGGGACTTCGCCAATGCCTGCGCGACCACATGCCGATCCGCGTCGGACAGCGGCGTTAGGTTAGGCTCGTTCGTTAGATGCTGCACCATGAATTGACGCGCGGACGGACCGGGAAAAGGACGACTTCCGGTGAGCATTTCCTGGTAGGTAACGGCAAGACTGTACTGGTCACTATTTCGACTCGCCCAGCCGTCGTAGGTCTCTGGGGCGGCATACGCGGGAGTCATTCCCGCCGCAACTTCCGCGGAAAAGCCTTCGAGGGCCATCGCCAGGCCAAAGTCCGCCACTTTGACGTGGTGGTGAACCAAAAAGAGATTGCCGGGCTTAATGTCCAGGTGTTGAACGCCGTAACCGGCGTTCATCACGTCCAGCGCCTCGGCCGCCTCTTTGAGGCACGCCAAGAGTTCGGACCTTGGGATACCGGCAAGAGCTAGTTGCCGACATTCTCTCCAACGATCCTCCAGATTCCGATCGGCGAGTTCCATGACGATGACGAGCTGCCCGTCGATGACCTCAAATCGCTCGATCGAGAGAACGAAAGGGTGGCGGACTTCGCGCATGATGGCAAGTCCGGCCAATTCACGACCAGCGCTATCGCCTGAGCCGGAAAAGGTCTTCCCTCGAACGAATTTAATGGCTTTGCGAAGTCCACCGGGCGCGACGGCCTCCCATACTTCACCAAACCCTCCGATGCCAATTTGCCGGGTCAATCGATACCCGGGAATCGGTTCACTCTCGACCTGCCAGGAATTGTCGGCCACCGCGCGCCACCATTCAGTAAAGCCTTCCGATGGTCCATGTTCGACGATTTGTAGACGAGCTCAAAGGGAATGGCCGTGGGCGGGCATTCCATTGCCGGCCATGCGTCATCAGCCGGTTTGAGCCGTGGAAAATAGGAGTATTGCCGCCCGAAAACTGGACTCCATTCCCGGGCAATGACTTGCCGTGCAATAACACGGGCCCGTCACCTATCAATACGTCCGCCCGTTTGCGCCGAGGACTGGATCATCCGTTCCACCAATTCACCAAGTTCTTCTGTAGAGGGTATGGGAATCTGGAAGAGTTTAGAGGACTCCTTGGCCTTCTCGATGGATTCTTTCAGGGCAAACTTGCACTTTTCTGCATTTTCCTTGCCAAAATCGTCCATCAAGCGTTTGAGCAACGGATAGCGATGGGGAATATGGCCGTCCGCGAGATTGGCGGCGGCCTCGGCAACACGCATGCAGTGGAGATATCGTCGTTCCGTTTCCGATTTTTCCTCGAAAGTCGCGGGATTGTGGTGGGATAGTACGGGACCGATAAGCGATGGGGGCAAATCCCATTTCTGCAACATCGCCCCTCCGACGTCCGCGTGCGTGACGCCAAAAGCAGCCTGCTCAACCGCTTCGAGCTGCACCTGGCCCGATTGGCGAAATCGCTGTAACGCTTGCGCGTACCGTTCCTGATAGGCGTCCGACATAAGCAGGATGCCGATTTCCTGGAACAGTCCGAGTATGTAGGCCGTGTCCGGCGATACGTTACCGACATGCTTGGCGAACGCGAACGCGCCACTCGCCACCAGGACCGTACGCTTGTTGTACCAGTTTCTGTCCTCCTGCGTCATGCTGCGCGCAAACGCCCCTTGCACTTTCAATGTCACGGATGTGAGTATCAGTGAAATCGTCCGTCGCACGCCGAGCAGATTGACGGCGTCGAATGTCCGCGTGAACTTCCTTTGCATCCCCATGGCGGCACTATTGATCAGCCGGAGGAGGTTACCCATGATCGTCGGATCAACGGAAATATCGTTGGCCAGAGCCTGAAGATCGACGGTTTCCGGCCGGGTCAAATAACCCGCAAGCTTCACCACCAGCTGCGGCATCGGCGTAATTCCCTTCGATCCCTGAACGATCTGGCGCGCCAAGGGGTGAATGAATATCTGCTCGTGGCTCGTCTTGGATCTGAGATCCTCCATCGCCTGCTTGATGACATTCGGATCGACGTCCGGTTGCAAAAGAATATGCACGCCGATTGCTCTGGCTTTCTTTGCCTCATCTTCCGTGACGTTGGCGAGCAAGACGGACTTTGGTCGAAGGAGGTCGCGGTAAGTCCTTTCCAGTATTTCCAAACCGTTCACATACGCATCCAGGTCGCGATCGACGACCAGATAATCCACGCGCTGGTAATTAATCACTTTGAACAACGCGTCCGTGGTATCGACGACGATGGTCTCAAAATCCGCGGATCCGAGGACTCTCGCGAGTTCCCGCGCCGCGTTAGGAGGGAAACGAAGAATGGCGACGATATGTTTACTCGACATTCCATCCTTTCGATCTTGTTCCAGCTCCGACATGAGTCATCGATGTCGAGACCGGCTGGACCACGGTCTTTCTTGAAACACAAACACTTAAACCATAGCCACTTGAATCCACGGTCAGGATTCATCGGCCAATCCAGTCGCTGCTCAGAACAGTGATGCGTCGGGCCGGCTCGCCTTGCGCTAACCCCCTTCAGGCGACCGTGCTGGGAAATACGTCATCACTTTTTTGAAGCTCAGTGGCAACGAAACCCGCATCCTGCGAACGGATGGTAAAAGAATACATCCCTTGAAGACATCGCGCGGGCAAAACTTGACGCCAAATGATCTCGAAGCGCGGACAAAGAACATTTCCGCGGGCGGAGCCATCTTTACCGCGAATGCACAAATCCTTAACATCGGGTGCAGCGTTGGCCATTCGCGTCGCGACTCCCCTTAGGGTCCAAGCGTGGAAACGCTGGATCGCCATGTCCCCGAGGGGTCCGAACCGGTATTCAATACAGTCGTTGCCGACGGTGGGAACCGACCGAACGGCCATAGACGACAAATCGCTTCTGCTTGCTCTGGGGGCGGGCGTCAACCTCATGCCCTGGTTGAACCTAAGACGTTTCAGATAAATCGAGCATTGTTAATCCAGGAGGAGTTTGCACGGATGACCACTAGCCCCTCGGGCGAACCCGTCGCGATCGTGATGGCCGCCGGCAAAAGCACGCGTATGAAATCCGACAAGCCGAAGGTATTGCATGATCTTTGCGGCCAACCTCTGCTTGCTTATGTACTTGCGGCACTTGACGAAGCGGGGATCCATCGGAAAATCGTCGTCGTCGGGTTCGGTGCCGAACAGGTCCAAGCGGCTTTCGCGAATGCCCCGGGAGTAGAATTCGCCTTGCAGGCGGAACAAAAGGGAACGGGACATGCCGTCATGGTCTGCCGGGATCAACTCGGCGATCACCGTGGCCCCGTGGTCGTGCTCGCCGGCGATGGCCCCATGCTCCGCGCGGAAATGATCTCCAAGATGCTTGAGCGGATGCGCGAGACGAAATCCAAGGCGTTCATGGCGACCGCCAAAGTTGCCGATCCCACCGGCTTGGGTCGGATCGTTCGCGACACCAACGGCCGATTCTTGCGGATCGTCGAGCACAAGGACGCCTCGCCGGAGATCCGTGAGATCAAGGAGATTAACGCCAGTTTTTATGTCTTCGATGGCCCTGCCCTTTTTGATGCGTTGGAAGCAGTCAAGCCGAACAATGTTCAGGGTGAATACTACGTCACCGACGTACCGGAGATCCTACGCGAAGGTGGAGAGATCGTGACGGCGGAGATTCTCGCCGACGAGATCGACATGTTCGGCATCAATCACCGCCGGCACCTGGCGGATGCCCACGCCTTGATGCAACAACGCATTCAAAACCGGCTGCTCGACGATGGCGTGACGATCGTCGATTCACGCAACACCTACATCGATGCCCGCGCGAAGATCGGCCGTGACACGATTATCTTTCCCTTTTCCGTCATCCGTGGACCGGTACAAATCGGCAGCCGATGCAAGATCGGCCCCTTCGCCCATGTCCGGGAAGAGACGGAACTTGCCGACGACGTTCAGGTGGGAGCCTTTGTCGAAGTCGTGCGTAGCAAACTAGGTAACGCCACGGTGGCCAAACATCTCGCCTACGTCGGCGACGCCATCATGGGCGCCGGCGTGAATGTCGGCGCCGGCGTCGTGACCGCGAACTACGAAGACGGAGTCAAAAGCCACACGCGCGTCGACGACAATGCGTTCCTGGGAAGCGGAGCTGTGCTCGTCGCTCCCGTCGCCATCGGCCCCGATGCCATCGTCGGCGCCGGGGCGGTCCTTCCCAAGAATCACGATGTGCAACCGGGCGAACTCGTCTTTGGAGTCCCCGCGCGACCGATGAAACGCAAATCGCGCCCCAAAAAGTGAGACGGGGCCAACGCCCCCGTTCGAGCCTACTCCTTCCATCCAAGTCGACCCCCGATTTCCGAATCCAACGTCGAGGGGGAAAACAGATGGTTGAGCTGTCCCCCGGACTTCGGGTAAAAAAGAGGAGTGTCATGGCTGCTCGGAAACGCAATGACTCAGGACGATCTGCCGTCGGCAACGCCGACGCAAGGGACTAACTCCAAAACCCGACAAGCAAACGGGGCAGCAGTAACGACATTGCTATTCTGATGCTCGAACAGGGGGAGCAACGAACGTGGCGTCCGCGGACTTCCTTCGAGGGTTGGGATTCACCCGGCGCCAGAGCCTCCAGCTCGGGATGATCGGTGCCCTGGGTCTATCGTTCGCGGATCTTCAAAAGCTTCGAGCAGCCCCCCTCGCCGGCCCAAAGGATGTTGATTCGCCTTCGGACCTTCGAGTAAACCGCGCGCGGCCGAACGCCTGCGTCTTCGTTTTCCTTTTCGGCGGCCCAAGTCACATGGACCTCTGGGACTTGAAGCCCGACGCTCCCGAAGAGATCCGCGGCGAGTTCAAGAGGATCGATACCCGCGTGCCCGGCCTTTCGCTCTGCGAACACCTGCCAAACCTGGCGCAACAGGCGGACAAGATCTGCCTGGTCCGTTCAATGACGCATCACGACCGCGTGCACGGGACTGCATGTAGTGAAATGTTCACCGGTCGACCGCACCGCCGACCGGGCTCAACCGATCAGGCGAGCCCCGACGATTGGCCCTCCGTGAGCGCCTCGACCATGCGTTTTCGCGATGCTGACGGCGGCATGCCTTCCTCGATCGTACTTCCCTGGTATTTGCAATTTGCCGGCCAAGGGGAACGGATCGCCGGTCAGACCGGCGGAATTATGGGCGAACGTTACAACGCGTTCCTCGTTCAAGGAGATCCCAGCCAGGCGAAGTTTCGCGTTCCCGCGATTCAGCTTCCCGCGGAAATCTCGTCAGACCGAATTCTCTCCCGGCAAGATCTATTGAATCACGTCGAGCGACGGAGCGGCCAGGTGCTCGCAGGGGAGCAAGGCCACGCGTTCGCCTCGCACCAAAAGACCGCGTTCGCCATGGTCGGAGGCTCGCAAGCCGCTCGCGCCTTCGACTTGAGTTTGGAATCGGAAAGCGTTCGTCAAAGTTATGGCTCCAACAAAATGGGGCAGAGCTTTCTCCTCGCGCGTCGTTTACTGGAAGCTGGCGTCTCTCTTGTCTCCGTCAATTGGGACGATGACTCGCGGGACGAGAAAGTATCCCCTTTCTGGGATACTCATGATCACAATTTCGCCAAATTGAAGGACCGCCTCCTACCCGCGTTCGACCGGTGTTTCCCGGCGTTTCTTCAGGACCTATCGGACCGGGGATTGCTCGATTCCACGCTCGTCGTGGTCATGGGGGAATTTGGCCGGTCGCCGTTCATCGGCAAAATTTCCCAGAACAACATGACGGAGAAAACTGGACGGGATCATTGGCCCCACGCCTTCACGGTCCTGCTCGCCGGCGGCGGGGTCCGAGGTGGCCAAATCCACGGTGCGTCGGACGGAATCGGCGCCTACGTCAAGGACAAGCCGGTCACCCCTGCCGATCTTGCCGCCACCATTTTTCGACACCTCGGCATCGATACCAAACGGAAGTATCGCGATCCGCTCGGCGTGGAGTATGAGATCTGCACCGGCGAACCCATCACCGACCTGGGTTAACCGACGAAGCAAGGAATCCAGGTTCTCATGTCTTCTCCGACCCTACGCGCGCTTTCGATCGTCGTCCTCGCCACGGTTCCCCTTCTCGTCATTTTTGCATGGCAGTCTTTTAAACGCAATCACGCCAAGCCTTCGCCCACGCCGGCGGGAAAGCAACGTCTCGCCTTCGGAAAGTTTGGAGAAGCCGACGAAGATTTCCAAGGACCGTTTGGCGTCTCCCTCGGCCCGGAGGGCGATCTGTACATCGCCGACGACCTGGCGCACAAAATCGTGGTCTATTCTCAAGATGGCGGTTTTAAGCGACGGCTCGGCGAACGGGGCAGCATACCTGGCGCGGTTGCCTGGCCGGACGCCGTCGCCTTGAACTCGGCGGGACATTTATTGATCGCCGATACGGGGAACAACCGCATTCAAACCTGGACGTTGACAGGTGAATTCTTGAATGAGTTCGGCCAGCCAGCGATCGCCGGCGGCGACGGCCTGAAGAATCCGCGCGACGTTGCCGTCGACCAGGCAGGTCGCATCTACGTCGCCAACTTCAATGGCAATAGTGTCGACATCTTCGACGCCGAAGGTCGGCTGCTCCGGCAAATCAAGCAACTGGTTCCCGCGAGCGGCGAATCGAAGGCGGAGGATGTTTTTCTAAATCCCATTCAACTTGCCATCGCCGGCGGCCGGACGCTCTTCGTCGTTGACAACCGATTGCACGAGGTCGTAGAGCTCGACCTCGATGGCAATCTAATTCGCCGCTTCGGAAAACGTGGAAACGGCGCGGGCGAATTGGAGTTTCCCCATGGAATCGCCATTGGGCCGGAGGGAAACATCCATGTTGCCGATTACGGCAATCACCGCATTCAAATCTGGTCCAAGGAGGGACAGTTCCTGCGCGGCCTCGGGCATGAAGGATCAGGACCAGGCGAATTGCGCGAACCAACGGATTTGTGTTTCCTCGCGGATGGATTACTAGCCATCGTGGACAAAGGGAACCACAGAATCGTAGTTTGGCAGGTGAACGAGGACGCGACATCAATGCGAAGGGATTAGTTCGAAACTTCAAGCACCTCGCGGACTTTATCCAATAGATCCGTCGGGCGGTACGGCTTCTGGATAAAACCTGCGAGCCCTTCTCCTTGAAAGCGATCGGTCGCCTCCTGCTCGGTGAATCCGCTCGAGAGAATCACGCGCGCGTCCGGCCGAATCCCTCGTATCACGCGAAACGCTTCGTCGCCACTCATGTTTGGCATGGTCATGTCAAGAATGACCAATGTGATCTCGTCGGCGTGCTCGCGAAAGCAATCGACCCCCTGCTGGCCATCGGCGGCCAGCAGTACGCGAAAACCAAATCGTTCCAATGTTTTCGTCGTGACCATGCGAATCGATTCTTCGTCGTCGACCACGAGCACCGTTCCCGTGCCATGGAATGCCGTGACGTTCCTACGCGAAGCCAACGCGACCGGATCCAGCTTCTCCGTCGACGGCAGGAGCACCTTGAAGGTCGATCCCCGCCCCGGCTCGCTATACACCTTGATCGCCCCTTGATGGCCACGGACGATGCCGAGCACGGCCGCCAATCCAAGTCCGCGACCGGTGAATTTGGTCGTGAAGAATGGATCAAAAATCTTCGAAACCGTTTCCTTGTCCATGCCGATGCCGGAATCCGTCACCTCGACGAACACATAACTTCCTTCGGGAAGATCGTCGTCGAGATAGGTTTCGGTCAAATAGTCGCGATCCAGGTGCATGACTCCGGTGCGAACCGTGATCGTCCCTCCCGAATCGCCAACCGCGTCCGAGGCATTGGTGATCAGGTTCATGATGACTTGGCGAATTTGGGTGGCGTCCGCTTCGACGAGCGGCAGATGGGGCGCAAAATCATACCG
>JAXMAQ010000067.1:0-37669 GCA_046350335.1 Planctomycetota bacterium | reverse complement strand
CGTCTCGCCGAAGAAAATCGAAACACTGCACCCAATCAACCGAGCAGGAAGTCGGCGATGTGGTCCCATGCGTCGGTGGTGGCGAATCTCATGATGCCGGCGGAGGCGGCGACCAAGCCGGCAAAACCGACGGCGAAGTAGCGGTCGAACTTGCGCGTCAGGCCCCATTCGAGGAGCAGAAAGACCGCACCGATCACCAACGCGGAAAAGAAGGGGCCAAAGAGCGCTCCCCACAGCGATTGGCGATAGAGGGACGCGATGGCGTCGATCCGGTCCATGGCGGCGGACATGGCTGCCAAAGTCGCCAGCAGCATCGCCGGCCGATGAATTTCTGGCCGCCGGCGTTTCCAAATCCCGACCCCCACGAGCCACGCAAAGATCGTGATGCTGATGATCGGGACCGCCATGAACTGCTTGTAGGGAAGGTTCCACAGCCGGACTTCAGGGGGACTGACCCTCGTCGCTTCGATTCCGAGTTTGAAGCCCAGGACAAAGATGGCGACCGCCAGCACTCCGCCCACCTTGCCGAGCGCCATGTGCAGCCGGTTTTTCCGGCCGACGACGAGCAACGATTGCACCAGCAAGAGGATCATCCAAGCGGACATCGACACACCGTGCGCGATGACCAAGGTCCGAATCGGCGGGGTTAGCGGCCGATCGGGAAAGGCCTTCCCTCTGAGGTAAAACTGTTGGAAACCCAGAAACGTCAGCACGAGAAGTAATGCCGACGTGGCAGCATAAAGGTATCGAATGCGGTCGATCGGCCTCGTCCGCGTTGACGCTTCCACCATGAAGTTTGAACTGGCATCCATGGTCGCGAATTGTACCCGGATTTACCGCGAGCACAAGAGCGCCACTCAATGTCCTCGCCCATGGCGGCGAGAAGTTTCGTTTCGTCAATCGCGCGATAAATCCGCGAACGTGCCCGACTCGCCACGGCGGCGCGAAAGAGACCTTTGGTGATCAGGGCATTCCCTGAAATCGAACTTTTGCGGGACCAAGAAACGGGCGGATCCGGTTGAAGTTCGCCCGCATGGGCCTTCGACCGGATCCGTCGTTTTTCAAAATCCGCGTGGCCGCGAATCAGGGAATCAGCGACCAGGTCAGCGCCATGACGGCTAGCTGGAGCGCCATGCCCTTGTTGTCATACACCGGGCAGAGGACTCGGAACGGGAGCACGATGTCCCCCGGCTGGGCGTACCCCTCGTTCGAGAGGCATTCCCAAGGCGGAGTCTTCGCGAGGCTGTAAGGCAAGGAGAAGAAGTCCGCGTAGAACATTACGTTGCTGATCCAAGGCTGAACCAGGTTCCCCATGGATTGCCCATAGCGTTCGACGGTGAGTTGTTCGAAGTAAAGGGGATGATGGTGGACGCTTCCGGCGTAGAAATCCCCCTGCGAGGGCAGAAACTGCCTAGCGAGGAACGGTCCGCCAAACCGCATGCCGAAGAAGTTATTGAAGGTGACGGGCTGCAAGATGGCCGCCGCGCCATACATGCCGACGAAATCCCCGTTGAGCGTGTTGTCGGTGGCTTCGAGGATCACCTCTCCGTCGCGGAGAACGGTGATCTGATCGCCGAACGTCGTGACGGCGAGATTGAACGCGGCCTTGGGCGTGATCTTGGCCGCGGGCTTGATCACCGTTTCGATTCCCTTCTCCGATTTGCCCAGCGTGACGGTATCCGCGGACAGAAGCACGTAATAAAAGGAATTTACCTTAATCTGGTCGGAACCCGTCGGGAGCAGGTTCGGGTCATTGGCGCGGAACACGAGTCCGAATTTGTTATCCGGATTTCCGAGGTTGATATCGACCGTCACGAAGACGTTGGGAGACCCGACGGATTCGTTGATGATGGAAACTTCGGGCTTGGCACCGGCGGGAAAGACGCCGACACGGTTGATAATCCGCATTTCACCCTTGCGGTCACTTTCAGGATCGACGACGCCGGTCTCGCGGTTCTGGAACCAGCTTGGGCCGAGGTTCAGGCTATCGTTAATATCGAAGCGATCGATGGGGGCCGGCAGGAGGAAGACCTGGCCGGGGTCCTTTTCCTTGAAATCCCGTTCGATATTGTTGAGTACGAAGGACTCGGAACCGAGCGTAAACAACCGATCTCGTGTCGGCGGCTTGGTCTCGATTTCGAAATAGTAGTCGTCTTCGAGAGCGCGGTCGCTTCCCGGCCCAATTTGGGTGGGAATCGGCTCTTGAGCCTGGGTTTGGATGATCTCGCGTCGCTTATGGCGAATCTCCGCGAGTCGCTTGTGGGTGACGTCGCCAGCGTTCGGCCGGAGAGGTGGCAAGACGCGCGGCTCCGGCTCTCCACCGTTGACGCTGCCCGCCACGAGGGCGCTAGCCAGCGTCAAAGCGGGTAGAAGTGTAGTTGGGCGCTTCCTGCGTAATAGCGATGTCATGCGGATGACTCTCCTGCACCGTCGCCGCCGTGACCCGAATGAACCGGGAATTCTTGCGTAACCCGTCAATGGTCGGGGTGCCGCAATAACCCATTCCCGCCTTCAGGCCGCCGACGAACTGGTAAATAAAGTCGGACAAAGGTCCGCGAAACGGAACTCGTCCTTCCACTCCTTCGGGAACCAGCTTCTCTCGGCCTTCTTGACCATACCGGTCCTTGGAACCGGACATCATCGCGCCCAGCGACCCCATGCCCCTGTAGACTTTGAAGCTGCGTCCCTTGTAGAGGATCGTCTGGCCAGGGCTCTCGGCCAACCCGGCAAACAGACTTCCCAGCATGACCGCGCTAGCCCCAGCGGCAATCGCTTTCGTCAGATCGCCGCTGTAACGGATCCCCCCATCGGCAATGATGGGAATCCCCGCTTTTTCCGCCTCCTTCGCCGCCCAGTACACCGCCGTGATCTGCGGAACTCCCACCCCCGAGATCACTCGGGTCGTGCATATGGAGCCCGGACCGATACCGACTTTGACTGCGTCCGCTCCGGAGCTAATGAGCGCCCGGGCCCCTTCCGCCGTCGCCACGTTTCCCGCAATGACCTCGATGTCGTGAGACTTCTTGACCTTGCGGACCGTCTCAATCACGTTGTGACTGTGACCGTGAGCACTGTCGACCGCAATCAGGTCGACATCCTTCGAAAGTAAGGCCGCCACGCGCTCCAGATCATGAACACCGACCGCCGCTCCAACCCGCAATCGCCCACGCGAATCCTTGCACGCGGAGGGAAAGCGGTGCATCTTGTCGATGTCCTTGATCGTGATTAATCCCTTCAGTCTGTAAAGATCGTCCACCAGTAAAAGTTTCTCTACTTTATTTGTCGTTAAAATCGTTTCTGCTTCTTTGAGCGTCGTGTTCTCCGCGGCCGTGACGAGGTGATCCTTCGTCATCACGTTTTCCACCCGAATCGTTTCGTCGGTGATGAACCGGAGGTCGCGACTCGTCAGAATCCCTTTGAGAACACCATCTTCCGTAATTGGAACGCCGCTTATATTGCTCTTATCCATCAGCTTTTTCGCATCCCCGACCGTCGCGCCGGGGGACAGGGTCACGGGGTCCGGAATTACGCCGTTGGCACTTCGCTTAACCCTATCCACCTCCGCCATTTGCCGCTCGATGCTCATATTTTTGTGGATGATTCCCAGACCACCCTCTTGAGCCAAGGCAATCGCCAGGTCTGCCTCGGTAACCGTGTCCATCGGCGCGGATAGGACGGGAATGTTCAAGCGGATATTCTTGGTAAGCTGGGTCGAAACGTCGATGTCCCGGGGAAGCACCTCGCTGTAGCCAGGAAGCAACAGGACGTCGTCGAAAGTAATGCCATCGGCAGCAATACGATCTTGCACGAGGTGGTCTCCTGAAGGGGGGGGACTGGATTTCCTGGCATTATCGACACACAGGCCGGTTTTTCAAGTTGGCCCAATGGGTGACGTGCGAGAAGAAGACCCCGCGTTCTTCAAGAGTCGGTTCGCCAGGTGCTTATAGAGAGGGAAGTTACATTCAAAACGTCCCCCTAACGACTTCCCAGGGGGGAATGCCTACGAGGAGAATGGGCGAGGGGCGAACGGGAGCGGACTTACTCGATCCGCCAACAACCGTGATTGCGGCTCCCTTACGCAATTTCATTGCTGACTCCCCAGAAGATGATGGGTCGAGTCAACGTACGGAAGGGACTTTCGAGTCCTGAAGACTCAATAGGATCGGGGCCAGAGGAAGTAGCCCAGGAAAACCATGGTGGCGATCATGATCCAGGTGACGGCGTAGCCAATACGCGTCATGCGGTAATATTCGGCCTCTTCCGAGAGAGCCTGAGAGGTCCAAGAGACGTAGTTTTGGTTTTCGGTAAGGAGACGGAAACAGCCGGTGATGAAAGCTTGTTCGGAGTTTTGGTTGGCTCCGGTTCCGGCCAAATAGCAACCCGCCAAGAGCGCGGGCCCCTCCGCCATGGCGGCTCGAACGGCGATCTGAGCGTAACGTTTGCCCCGTTCGGCCGTCTCTTGGACGAATCGAAAGAGGTGGGCATTGATCGCGGCTGCCTCGCTCGATGTTCCCCCCGAGGACTCCGTTTTGAGCAAGCGGAACGCGGCCCGAGGTACCATCCCCTTGCAAACCCATTGCACGCCGGAATCGATCATCTTCCGAATGGCGTCGGGATCGAGATCCGGCATGAGAGGAAAGTCCTGCCCGAGCCGTTGGGAGGCGAGTTCGCGTGGTATTCGTTGCGTGAATTCGCGGAACCCATCCAACTTTTCAAGGCCGCCGAGCACGGTAATAAACGGACACCGGATCTGCAACACTTCTCGAATCGTCGCCAAATCTCGTCGGCAGACCGCGCCCATCTGTTGGGCATCGTCATCGTTGCTCGTCGAAGCCATCGGAACAATCAACATGATTCCATTGAGAGGACAATAGGGTGCACGCGCTCTTCCGATCAAACGGCAAAGGTATTGCAGCCGCGCGGTAATGAGATCCACCTCTTCCTGTTGCCGGAGGAGGTGAGATCGCGATCTGGGCACCTTCCGTTTCGCCGACGGAACCTCCGGATTCTTCGATTCCGCGTCCACGGCACCTTCCTTGGAGGGCGTGGCGACGGCGGCGGGACTTCCCGTGCCGGCGGGGATGGGAACCAAGGGGGTTGTTTTTCCCGCAACTCCCAGCGCATCGGCAATTTCCGCAGGAACAGCGGAATAGGCGTTTCCCGGCGTAAGCGCGTCAGACGGAGGTGCCGAGGTGGTTCCGCCCGCCGCGGTGCCGATCAGCAATTCCGCCTGGCGACTCGACAAGGATGCACCCGGGCAGGAAAGGAAGATGCCATTGCGATTGGCGAAAACGCGAATCGGCGCGCCCGGCGTATGCTGCGCTTGATTGACGAGCATCGGTTCGGGGGCCGCGTTAAAGAGGGGAGCGTCGTTTTGTGTCGTGCGACCGAGAATGATGAACAAGGGGGCGTCGGTGATGCCGGGATACCGGCGTCACGAAGCAGGCCAACGGCTTCGTTCCACGCGGCATCGATGTCCGGGTACAATGCGACGTCCTCGTCCAGATCGAGCAGCCGCCAAAGCCACCACCCGAGCCAACACAAGATCCAAATCAGGAGGAAAAGAATCGGCAGCCACAACTGACGAAGGAAAGCCCAGGGGGCGAGAACAACCCGATCGAGGTCGGCGTAATTCAGAAAGGTCAATAGCGCGAGCACGCCGACGAAGATGGCCACGGGGATCGCGGGCTTCCATTTACCCATGTTGCTTGGGCTGGGAAACTGACAGGAGCAGGCCGAATGCCTTCGTGACCAACGACCAAATCCAGGAAAACACAGCCATCGGTGCATCTATCCTTGTCTCGAACCGAGTGAACCTACCCCCGTCGCCGTGATGTTTCGGGTCCCTGTCGATGGGAAACGTGCCAACTTTAGCGTCCATGGGTCGGCAGTTCAACATTCTCCAGTATCTTGGGTCCATCGACCTGTTTGTCGCGTTCCCCCACCAGTCTCAGCGGAGTCGGACCACCACGAAAAGGCTTCACCACGGGAATCAGTAACAGGATCGTCACGCCGCAGAAAAGAAGCATCGACTGCATTTTTTCCTGGCCACGAAGCGGCGGCGCGTAGGCAGGGGGATCGAGTTCCGGCGGCGGCGACCAGACCACCTGCCTACCACGTTCGATGCGTGCGCGCGTGGATTCGAGCCATTCGCGAAGCCGGCCCGCCTCTTCTCGATACGCACCGCGAAAGCCGAGCATGACGCACAGGAAAAAGACCTCCAAGGCGTCCGTCCCTGGCCGGGATTCCGCTCGGCGCGCCTGGTCCCAAAACTTCCACGCGCGGTCGTTCGTCCCATAAAGGGAAACCTCGAGCTTTTGCTCGTTCCACTGCTGGTCCCAGGGAGAATCCAAGACAAAAATCTCGTCCAACCAACAGACGAGCGCGTAGCGTACACCGAGAAACTCATCCGCCTCGGAGGCGTCCCCAGGCATCGGCGGTTTATGCGGGTCGGAGGCTAGCCGCTCGCCACCATAGTCCGTCCAGCGGCGCGCCTCCATGTCGGTCAAGAGGAGGCCGATGAGCGTCGACTGTTCCGTATCCAGCGACAGAACATCGCCGCGAGCCAGACGGTCTTTGACGGCAAGTCCGTGGCCAATGACCGGATAGACCAAGTTGGCAATCTCTTCCCGCATCCCGCGTGATTCCCTTTCCTTTCCGATCGAACGCGGATCCCTTCCGTCGAATCGAGGCTCCGATTAACCTAATGCCAACGCGGCTTGCGGAACGACGAAGAGTGTAAATTCGAGAGTGGTTGTCGTTCCAACCGTCTTGATGACCAGGACCCGCTGTCCTTGAATATTCCCCGCGATCAAGTTTTCATTCACGCGTATGGCAAGGGTCAAGGACTTTTCAACGTTTCGCCACTCCTCTTGCTGGGACTCGCGATTGATCTGGAAATAGATCAATCCCGGTATCACGGGCAAAGCTCGAGGCGGCCGCGGCGCGTGCGTGAAGCGAAGTCCCGCGAGGCCCAAACGGAAGATCGCATCCACTCGTTCCGAACTCCCCACCTTCATGTCCAATTCCCCCGCGCGCGTGAGCAAGCGGATACATTCTTCCGTATCCAACTCGCTTTTCACGCCCAGGTACATTTGCCAAACCGATTCGAGCCACGCTGGCTCGAGGGAAACTTGCATCCGCAGGCCCGCGCCGACGAACGTCCTTTCCTTGTAAATCGGTTCGACCACGATGTCGAGCAGCGCGTCGATGTATTGCTTGACCCGGTAAAAACAAGTTCCCAGGTCGTCGTGGTCGTACTTGGGAAGCTCAAGCGGACGACGCTCGGCACCAAAAATGGCGAGCTTGCCTACCAGGCGGCAGAGTTCCAAATACGCCGCCAGCGGCGACACCCCTTCGACGAACATCATCACGCCGAAATAGGCGTACACTTCGTTGAGCTCACGAAGTTGTTCGAAAAGAAGCGTGTCCCCTTGCGTCTTGCTGTCGAACGTGATGCCACGCGAGACCACCTGGTTGGCGAGCAGCTCAATCTTTTTGCCAATCCGATCGTAGATACTTTGCAAAATTCCATCGGCGAGGGGTCGCCACGCGTCACACGCGAGGATCGGAGGAATGTACGTCAAATCGAGCTGAGGAGGAGCTTCCGCCTTGGAGGACTTCTCGATCCGAGCGATTGGAAGCACTTCGTAGCCGGAATGCTCGTCGGCCGATAGGAGCAAACGAACGTTGAGTCGGCGAAGAGTAACCGATTGCACGTTTACGCCCGTGTTCTCATCCTCGATCTTCTGGGTATCGAGAAGGTAACGGGCGCCACTACCACCACCGTCCGTCGCGACGTTCGCCTTGCCCAGATGAAGCAAGGGAACGGCCAAATAGACCGTGACGAACGGACTCCGTTCGAACGCGCCCTTGAGATCGAGAGCCGGCGGCGGGCCGTCATCCGGCCAGGCGACCATCGTTCCGTCCCGGAACCGAGCCTTCAAGGATCGAACTACGAATCGATAATTGCTGAGCGCTACCGGGTCGATCTCGATCGACCGCAGGCCCCAATGAAAGTGATTGTCCCACGAACTGGCGCGGTGGGACATGGCGGTCCATTGCCG
Source organism: Planctomycetota bacterium (assembly GCA_046350335.1). GTDB lineage: Bacteria > Planctomycetota > Planctomycetia > Kolteriales > Kolteriaceae > JAXMAQ01. The sequence continues at coordinate 29,603 of JAXMAQ010000067.1, read as the reverse complement.
GTCCAAGGTTTGAAAGTGATGAGCACGCAGGAACATCCCTTCCTGCCAATGAACCGTCGGAATCGCCATGAATCAGCTACGTCTCCCCGGCCGCGCGGAAAATATTGCCAAAACCTCGTAGTCTTCCTCCTTGAACTCGACAATCGTACCAAACTGCCGAATCCGCCACAACCACCGAGACGATCGAGGAAGTGATCCCGGGCGCGCTTCTTACCGGTTCCTAACGATTGCGACGATCACAACGATTCTACGACGTTGGCGTCCACCCGCCCGCGCGAGCGTCCAGCAATTGAGCGTCGGATACGTATTCGCGAATACTCCGGGACGGCGGTCCGCGGGCGATCAGGATGCCTCCAGCTCTTCCCACTCCGCCGGAAGGAGAAAACCGAGTTCGACTAGCGAACGGACCACGCCGAGGCACGCGGGAACGAATTGACCGGGATCAACGTCGATCCGCTCATTGATCTCGCGAACGATCGCCGCGAGCTCCCGCGTGCCGTCACAACGACCGACCAGGTGCGCCATCAATGGATCAATGTTCGCGGTTTCGGCGAGCCCGCTGACCAGCTTAAGTCGCGAGCCGACACCCCGCCAACCACCGGATCCTGGCTCACAGGTTTGTTCCATCCGCACCAGCTTGGATACCCGCAACCTTTGGGTCAAAAGGACCGAGTCCTGAGCGGTCCCCTGGATAAAATCGAGCAGGTGGAACCGCAATCGAATGGCTGCTCCCGCCGGTCCAACCATCTTCTCCGGCGACCGCGTTACCTTGAACCAGTTAGGCCGGCCGCTGGTCCGCCGCAGGACCACCAAACCCATGCTAATCGCTTCGACGCCGGCGGATTCGTAATAGTCCATCCATTCATTGAAGGCCCGGTCCACGATTCGCGGATCCTCCGATTCCGTCCCCTTGATCCACATCAACGCATAAAGCGAGGGATCCCAGGTATCGGAGTGCAGGATCCACGCGTCGCAGCCCGAACCTTCAAACCAACTTTGCAGCCGGGCCCGCCAGTCCCCATTTTTCGGATGAATCCAGTTGCAAAGGACCTGGGCGAATCCCCCTTCCTCCAGATAGGCGGGAATCTCGCCAATAAGCCGTCGGCAAAAGTCGTCCCCGGCACAACCGCTATCGCGATAGACGTATTTCCCCGCGGGGGAGATGACATAGGGAGGGTTGGAAAAGATGCCGTGAAACTTCTCCTGGGCAACGGGTTCAAACAGGTCACCGCACCGCCCCTCGACGTTGCGAATGTCATTGAGTCGAGCATTGAAACGGAAGAAATCGATGGCGCGTGGATTGCGATCGGTTCCGACGACGGACGCACAACCTTTCGCCGCCAGCAATCCAAGAACGCCACAACCGGTCCCCAAATCGAGGACGTGGCCCTCGGGAGCGCGAATGGCGGTGTTGACCAAGGTTTTCGTGCTGCTTCCGACCCCCATGACGAAGTTCGGCCTCGTCCCCGCCACGAGATCCAAAGGTCGATCGAATGCCAACAACAAGCCGCCGTAGGGGAGCAACTTGATTTTCGCCGCCACTTGATCCCCTTCTTCACCGAGCAGTCCCGCGGCCATCCATCGGTCCATGCCAACCGGAGACAAGGCGTCCCCCGCGATCCGTCGATCGACGGTGACACCGGTCATGAAGAGGCGAATCAGCGTGTCGAGTCGGGTACCGCCGCGCGTCTTTCGTTGCCACTGGGGAATGTCATTGGCGCGGGGCGTCGCCAGCGCGTCCAGCCCGAGGACCCTGCAAATTCCGCTCTCCGTGTAGCCCTCGGCGAACAGGAAATCGCGGGCGCGGGCGTACTCGTCCGGATCCGCGAAGGCTGGTCCCGATTCCTTCCGATGCTCGACGTTCGTCATTTAGTTGACCTTTTCATCGTGCGAATCTTCACGCAAGGACGAGATACCCACGCGACACCATGGAGCGCGCCAGTTTTACGCCGAATCCCATCAATTCCACCTCGGGAAATTCGCGCCGAAGCGCGAACTGCCGGACCACCTCGCGAAACGAATGACTCCCATCACACCCGGTCAATATCTCGCGAACATGGTCGTCGACGTTACTGGGGTAACGCATCCCTCCCTCGAGACCCAGCCGGGCGTTCGCAAGCCACCAGCGACCTTGCTGGTACCTCAGTTGCTGGTCCAGGACCACGCGCGACGACAATCGCCACCGTTGGTCGAGCAGTCGTTCGTCATCAAGCCCCGCGAGCAGATCCTCCGCCACGAATACTCCTTCGACCTCGTCCGCCAGGCTCTTGAAGTCCCAATCCACCGCCATTTCGTCATGTCGTCGCCAAGGCACGCCAGACGATCTCTTGCGCAGGATCGCGACCCCCCAACTGATCATGCCGATCCCCTGCTCTTGGTAATATTCGAGCCAATCGTCGAGCCGTCTGCCATACTCTTCTTCGCTCGATTCCGACTTGCTAAGCCAATTGGCGGCGTAGGAAAGAGGATCGCGAGTCTCGACGCAGATCAGCCAGGAATCGCACTCCTTCCCCTCGATCCAACGCTCCGGACGCTGATTCCAGTCCTCGCGACTTGCATGATGCCAACTACACGTCACCACGGCGATGCCGCCATCCGACAATCGTTCCGTTGCTCCGACCAAGGCCCGCTCGGACAACGTATCTCCGGGTAACCCGCTATCCCGGTACTGGAGACTCGTTTCCGGCGAAATCGCGAACGGAGGATTGCTCAATATCAGGTCGAACCGATCCGCGTAAACCGGTTCATAGAGGCTGCCACATCGAGTCTCGATGTTCGTGACGCCATTGAGTTTGGCGTTCCAATGAACGAAGTCGAGGGCCGCGGATTGAGATGGTCGCCGTCACCCTTTCCACGTGAGAGGAGGCGGTAAACGCAGATAACCCGAACTGTTCCCAGATCGAGGCCGACTTTCCCCTTCGACGGACGGCCATCCGCGCCACGGCGATCGATGAGACGCCGATCCCCATGACCACGTCCTTTTTTCCCTGCGGGGATCCGTCTTCCACTCCGCGGTCATGCGTGATGAACCAGTCGTCGAAAGGGAGAATCGACATGGTCGCCTGGACGGTATCGCCGTCCACGACTTTCAGCAGACCTGAGGCGCAAAGCGCGTCCAAGGGCACGCCTGGCAAGGCATCGGTCACCGCCAGGCGAGTTATCGGTCGCCCGAGTACAAAAAGACGCACCAGGTTTTCCAGGGGCGTTCCCCCGGCGGTCCGGCGGAGCGCGTACGCCACGTCCACGCGTCCCCCCGTCCGCTCGACCTCGGTCAGTCCGGCGAGCGCGCTGGTGCTGTAGCCAGCCTTCTCGAACGCTCGACGCAATTCCTCGAAGTCGAGCCCACCCCTCTCCGCTGCCTCGATATTCAACGGTGATTCTCGTTCGATACCCACGCCTTCCTCCGCCGCCGCATATTCTTCGCCACTTACCTGGACTGACACTGTCCGGTTTCTCGCGTGGAAGCTTATTTCTCAACGGTCCTAGAACGCCTCAGGGATGGCTTCTACACGATCGTTCCGAAAGCCTAGCAGCTTTTGTTCGCCAAGTGGTGCAAACAGTCGGAAAATACCGGTTGTAGATGGCACAAATGGCGTGAATTGTTTGACATGCGGCTTGGGGCACTACATACTCCGAAACAGATAGGGTAACGTGGAAGCTTCGAAGGTTGCCCCATGTCAGGGACAGCTCAGGGATCTGAAATAGCGACCAAACGAGGGAATGCCGGCAGGTAAACGAATCCTGGTGCTCCACCGCAAACTTGGGCAAAGAGGTGGGGAATACTGAAGGTCAAGCGGCCCCATGGGGTTCCGTTACCACGCCTGCCGCGAGAGACGAGGGATTGATGGCGTCGCCTGAAGTGATTGATTTCGCGAAGCTTCTGGAACCGATAGCCGGCGATAATCCATCCGGCATGGATCTCCGGACCGATCCAACGCCGAATTCCCCTTACTACGCTATTAAGGACGCGCGGAACCGGGCCCGCGCGGACGAACGCCGCTTGGAAGAAGACCCGGAGAATGCGGAAGCAAGACCGGATTGGAAACCGGTTTTACAACTCGCGCAACAAGCCTTGATTGAGAAATCCAAGGATTTGGAGCTAAGTGCCTATCTCGTGGAGGCGCTCGTTCGAGCCCACGGATTAGCGGGCCTGCGAGATGGTTTTCGATTGCTCCGTGAACTCTGCGAAAAGTTCTGGGACCAGGGGTTGTACCCCCTGCCGGACGAAGACGGAGTCGAGACGCGGGTTTACCCACTCACGGGGCTCAACGGCGCCGATGCGTCGGGCACGCTTATTGGCCCCATCCAACAAATCAAGATCACGGAAGGGAAATCGGATCATCCGTTCGCCTACTTCCATTACAAACAAGCGTGCGACGTCGCGGGACTTCCACCCGATCAACAGGAGCGGCGGATCGAGCAGGGAGCGGTCTCCCTGGATAAGTTCATGGCGGCGGTTTCCAGCTCCTCCGCGGATTTCTACGCGAGCCTGAAGGAAAACATCGAGCAATGCGTCGATGAGTTTTACAAGCTTTCGGAGCTTCTGGACAATCGTTGCGGCAGCGCGGCCCCTCCCACGTCCAACATTCGCAACGCCCTTCAGGATGTTCGCGAAGCGGTCGACCGGATTTCGAAAGATAAGCTTCCTTCGGGAGAAGTACACGAGGAAGCCACGACCGGCGAGGCACAAGCCGGCGGAAGCGCGGCTACTTCTGCCGCCGCCACCGCGGTCGCGGTTGGCTCGGTCCGCAACCGCGAGGACGCGTTTCGGGTCCTGGGGCAGGTCGCGGAGTATTTTCGCAAAAACGAACCCCACAGCCCGATTTCATTCGCCATCGACCAGATCGTCCGTTGGGGAAAAATGCCCTTGCCGCTCCTCTTGTCGGAACTCATTCCCGACACGACGGCGCGCGATCAGCTATTTAAGTGGGTGGGAATCAAACCGCCCGAAAGCAGCGAGTAATGCCCACTCCCGGAGGCGGGGTGAGGGCTGTTGTTGAGCATCGGAAAAGTAATTTCGCCACGCAAGGGTCGGTCGCTTGATGACCCTTGGTGAAAGGCCGGCCTGCCCAAGACATTGCTTTTCCGGGTGGCAATAAATCATCTGTGTTCACACGTGTTTTCTTCTTGGAGGTACTACGCGATGGGTTCGAGCATTCATGACAAACTGGAACGGGTGCGAAAGCCTCGAGTCCACATCACCTACCAGGTGGAAACCGAAGGTGCGGTGGTTCAGAAGGAACTCCCTTTCGTGGTGGGCGTGGTCGGAGACTTCTCCGGCAATCCGACCGAACCACTCAAGCCGCTTAAGGATCGCAAATTCATTCAGATCGACCGCGACAACATCAACGACGTCATGGCGCGGCTCACGCCGGGCCTGAACCTCAAGGTCGAAAACACCTTGAAGGGGGATGGCTCGGAAATGGCCGTCCAACTCAAGTTCGGCTCGATGGAGGACTTCGAACCGGCCAACGTCGTCAAGCAGGTCGAACCGCTCAAGAAGCTGCTGGAAACCCGCGATAAACTTCGCGACCTCCTGACCAAGGTCGACCGTTCGGAAGACCTGGAGGGACTCTTGGAAAAGGCGCTGCAGAATACCGAGGAGCTTAAGAAAATCGCCGGTGAATCCGGGGAAGGAGCGTAACCAGTGAGTACAGGTGAACAGAAACAAGCCAAAGCGGCCGCGGTGGAAACGACGGAGGCGGCGAGCCTTCTCGATCAGGCGGTTGCCGCCACCAAACAGACCGAGCGATCCCGCGCCGAGGAACTTCTCAAGACGCTCGCTTCCGAAGCGCTCAAGGGAACCGTCACGTGGGACAAGAACGTCTCCAAGACCATCAATGAAGGGATCAAGGCGATCGACGCCGTGATCTCCAAACAGCTTGCCGCCATCATGCACACCGCGGAGTTCCAGAAGCTCGAGGGAACCTGGCGGGGCCTGCATTATTTGGTCATGAACTCGGAGACGAGTGCCCAGCTCAAGCTCAAGGTGCTCAACGTCTCCAAGAAGGAACTCTTCAAGGACGTCGACCGCGCCGTCGAATTCGACCAGAGCCAGATCTTCAAAAAGCTGTACGAAAACGAGTTCGGCACGCCCGGCGGCGAACCATACGGCGCGTTGATCGGCGACTTCGAGTTCACCAATCATCCGGAAGACATCGACCTCTTGAGCAAGATGTCGAACGTGGCGGCGGCGGCCTTCTGCCCGTTCATTTCCGCGGCGTCTCCAACCCTCATGGGGATGGAAGGCTGGACCGAACTTTCCAAGCCGCGCGACCTCGAGAAGATCTTCGACACCGTCGAATACACCAAGTGGAAATCCTATCGCGATTCCGAAGACTCGCGATTCGTCTCCCTGGTCATGCCTCGAGTCCTTTCCCGCCTCCCGTATGGCTCGCTCACCAAGCCGATCGAGGAGTTCAATTACGAGGAAGTCGAGTTGGGACCGGGCGGCAAGGCCAAGACCGTGCCGCATGACCAATATTGCTGGATGAACGCCGCCTATGTCATGGGTGCTCGACTCACCGATGCATTCGCCAAGTACGGCTTCTGCACCGCCATCCGCGGCGCGGAAGGTGGCGGCAAGGTGGAAGGGCTGCCCGCCCACACGTTCACCAGCGACGACGGCGATCCCGACTTGATGTGCCCCACCGAGATCGGCATCACCGACCGGCGCGAAGCCGAGCTGAGCAAGCTCGGATTCTTGCCGCTCTGCCATTACAAGAACACCGACTACGCCGTCTTCTTCGGCGCGCAGTCAACGCAGAAACCGAAGAAGTACGATCGGCCGGAAGCAACCGCGAACGCGGCGATCTCCGCCCGACTGCCGTACCTCATGGCCACGTCGCGAATTGCCCACTTCCTAAAAGTCATTGCGCGGGACAAGATTGGGTCGTTCATGGAGGTCTCCGACACCCAGGACTGGCTCGATCGATGGATCGCCAACTACGTCAGCGCCGATCCCAAGCCGAGCCAGGAAGCCAAGGCGCGTTACCCGCTCCGCGAAGCGAAGATCGAAGTCAAGGAAGTCCCCGGCAAGCCCGGTTCCTACCAGGCGGTTGCATGGCTTAGGCCGTGGTTGCAAATGGAAGAACTCACGACCTCCTTGCGAATGGTAGCGAGAATTCCGCAGCTATCGGGTTGACGCGATCCGAACTCTGCAAAGGCGCGAACCCACGAAGGGAATCTTCGTGGGTTCGTTTGCCTTTACAAAGCTTGAACATGCCAACGCCCTTTGCCTTGATCGAACAGTATCCGGGGTCGATCCGAGTTGACGAACTCGAAACACAGCGACCCCGAGTTTCCCACGGGTTTCGTGTCTGGGGTCAGAACGCGAGACCAAGAGAGGCGCGATCGAACAATGAGTAGTGGATCCTCATCGGGCGCCAAAACGACGGTAACGCTGACGGAAGAATCTCCCTCGTCCGGTAGCCCAACGGTCAGCACCACGCCGTCGCCACCGTCCCTGATCGAACTTGCCATCGCGTCTGGACCCGCGACCGCCAGCCAGCCGGATCGAGCCAGGCTCGACGATTTCTTAAAAGCACTAACGGTCGGCGAATCCCTACGCCACTGGCTAGGCGACGGTCACCCACGACTTCGCAATCCCGAACGAGATCAAATCGCTCGCCTCTTGAACCGCGACATCGCGCGCATCGACGCGCTGCTGACCGATCAGGTCAACGCCATTCTTCATCACACCTCCTTTCAGCAGCTCGAGGCCTCGTGGCGGGGCCTGTCCTACCTCGTGCAACAAGGAGAAGGGGTCGAGAATCTGAAGATTCGCGTTCTCAACGTCAGTTGGAAGGAGCTGACCCGCGATCTGGACCGCGCCATCGAGTTCGATCAAAGCCAGCTGTTCAAGAAGGTCTACAGCGAGGAATTCGACACTCCCGGCGGCGAGCCGTTCAGCGTGCTGCTCGGCGACTACCAGATCCAACATCGCATCGGACCGGACCATCCGATGGACGACATCGCCGCGATGCAAGCAATCTCGCAGGTGGCGGCCGCCGCCTTCGCTCCGTTCATCGCCTCCTCGAGTCCCGCTCTTTTCGGACTGGACAGTTTCACCGAAATGGAACGTCCCATGGACCTGGGCCGAAGCTTCGAGCAATTGGAGTATCTCAAGTGGCGCGCGTTCCGCGACTCCGAGGACTCGCGCTTCGTCGGTCTGACCCTTCCCAAGACGCTGATGCGACTTCCCTACGATGACACCAGTGGCCGGATCGACGGCTTCCGGTTTCAGGAAGACGTGGAGAGCCCGGACCGATCCAAGTACCTCTGGGGAAACGCCATTTACGCGTTCGGCGCGGTCCTCATTCGCGCGTTCGCGGAAAGTGGCTGGCTGGCGGATATCCGTGGCGTCCAGCGCGGAATCGCGGGGGGCGGCCTGGTGACTGGCCTGCCCGTGCATAGTTTCAATACGGACGCGATGGGAGTCGCACTAAAAGTTCCACCGACGCCATCATGACCGACGAGCGAGAAAGAGCTCGGCGATCTCGAGTTCATCCCGCTTTGTCACTGCGCCGATACGGAGTACTCGGCGTTTTACGGCAACCAGTCGGTGCAAAAGTCGAAGAAATACGACGATCCAGCCGCCACCGTCAATGCGCGCATCTCGGCGATGCTTCAATACATGCTATGCGTCTCGCGCTTCGCGCATTACCTGAAGGTGATTGGCCGAGACAAGGTCGGCTCCTTCGGCGAAGCGAGCGAAGTCGAGGATTTTCTCCATCGCTGGATTCAGCAGTACGTCACCATGGACGAGAACGCCAGCCTGGAGATCAAGGCGGAATACCCCTTGCGAGAAGCCAGGATTGAAGTACGCGAGCGGCCGGGAAAGCCCGGGAACTACATGTGCGTGGCCCATTTGCGGCCGCATTTCCAATTGGACGAACTGGTCGCGTCCGTGCGACTGGTCACCGAACTAAGTCCCCCGCGGGGCAATTGATCAAGAGGGAATCGAGGAAGCGTCATGACGATGAATCCCAGCCAATACTATCAAGCGGGGCAACTCGCCGAAGCCATTGCCGCCGCCATCGAAGAAGTGAAAAAACATCCCGCCGATACGTCCAGGCGGGGACTGCTTTGCGAATTGCTCTGCTGCAACGGCGATCTGGAACGCGCGGATCAACACCTCGACACGATCGGCAAGCAAGACGCCAAGGCGATGCTGGGGATTGCCTTGTTTCGGCAACTGGTGCGGGGAGAGACCGCCCGCCGGCAGTTTTACACCGAAGGGCGCGTTCCCGAATTCCTTTCCGAGCCAACGCCGCTGATGCGCCAGCTGCTTGAGGCATCGATCCGTATCCGCGAGGGAAACCAGGCCGAGGCCGCGCAACTGCTCCTCGAAGCCGAAGCCATGCGTCCCAAGGTGTCAGGGACCGTCGATGGCGAAAAGATCGAGGACTTCCGCGATCTGGACGACCGCTCCGCGGGAATCTTCGAAGTCCTCACGAGCACTGGCAAGTATTACTGGATTCCCACGGAAAGAGTCCGGTGCATCGAGTTCCGCGCGCCGGAGCGTCCGCGCGATCTCCTTTGGCTGCGCGCCCACATGACCGTCAGTGACGGCCCCGACGGCGAAGTTTATTTGCCGACCATCTATCACGGCTCCCTGGAGGATCCCGATCCGAAGGTCCGGCTGGGACGCGTTACCGACTGGAAAGGGGGCCAGGCCGCACCGGTCACCGGCATCGGGCTCCGGACCTTTCTTGTCGGCGAAGAAGCCAAAACCATACTTGAATTAAAGGAGGTTCTTTTCGGCGACGAGGACGCCTGAGCCGCTTTCAGCGGCAAACATCGCCGCGGCGCGCCGCGATGGAGCTTCAGAAATGAAATGGCGTGTTTCCCGGCCCGGTCGCTTTTAGGGCCTTGGCGCTAGCCGCAATTCACGGCGACCATGAATTGGTGCCGGGCCACGGCATTACTTTTCCAAGCGGCAATGGACCTCGATTCCCCCCTTGCCTCGTCCACTCGGGACTGGGACAATCCTCGGGGAAAGGCTGCGGGCATCGATTTTCCCAAGGGAGTTCCTCGGCAAGCATGGCCAAGATCGAAAACGACCAACTTTTGATACCGTCCGTCCTCGATCGGCTGATCGACAACGAGCCTGAAGTGAGTCGCGAAACGCCGCACTCCCGCAACCAGGTTCTCCGCGAAATGAAATTCGCCGTACGGCGGGACCTCGAGAACCTTTTGAATACCCGCTGGCGCTGCAAGGACATACCCGCACATCTCACGGAACTGGACGTCTCTCTCGTCAACTACGGCATCCCGGACTTCACCGGCATGAACCTCGGCTCGGTGCAGGATCGGGAGAAATACCGTCGGCTCTTAGAGGGGACGATCCGGAAGTACGAACCCCGATTCCGCAAGGTGCAGGTGCGGCTCGTGGATTCCGACGCCATGGATCGCACGCTCCATTTTCGCATCGACGCCATCTTGCACGCGGACGCCGCCCCCGTCGTCTTCGACACGTCGCTGGAGCCTTCGACCGGGACCTTCGAAGTTCGAGGGGCTCGCCGATGAGCGACGAACTGCTCCCCTACTACAACCGCGAACTCGCCTTCATTCGCAATCTCGGCGCGAAGTTCGCGCAGGCGTACCCCAAGATCGCCGGCCGACTCCGCCTAGGCCCGGAAACGACCGAGGATCCGCATGTCGCGCGCATGATCGAATCCTTCGCCTATTTGAACGCGCGCATCCGCCATAAACTCGACGACGATTTCCCGGAGTTAACCGACGCCTTGCTCGGGGTCATCTACCCCCATTACCAACGGCCGATCCCGTCGATGTCCGTGGTTGAATTCGTGCTGGATCCGGAGCAAGGGGAATTGACCAGCGGGTACAAGATTCCGCGCGACGTTTCTTTGGAGACGGAGGGAGTACACGGCGAACCCTGCCGCTTCCAGGCCTGCTATCCAGTAACCCTTTGGCCGTTGACGATCCGCGCGGCGAACCTCGTGCGTCCTCCGTTCGTCGCGCCCAAAACCCCCTTTGCCTCCAACGCCAAGGCCATGTTGCGAATCGTGCTCGAGTCGACCGCCAAGGACCTCAAGCTTTCGCAGTTGTCGCTCGAGTCGCTGCGGTTTTTCATCAAGGGGCAGGATCAACACGTTTTCCCTTGTACGAGTTGCTACTCAATAATGTCATCGGCGTGGCAGTCGCGCGAGCCGCAAGACGACCCCAAGGCGGTCCAACTCGATTCCCGCGTCCTCCGGCCGGTCGGCTTCGAGCGGGACGAAGGAATGCTTCCCTACCCGAGCCGGTCGTTCCTCGGGTATCGACTGTTGACGGAATTCTTTACCTTTCCGCAGAAATTTCTGTTCGTGGACGTCGGCCCCTTGCCCCTCGCGAACATGGAGGGACTCTCGAATCGAATCGAGATCTACCTCTTTTTGAACCGCGCGTCGCCGGAGTTGGAGTCCCAGGTCTCCGCGGACACGTTTCGACTGGGATGCACCCCGATCATCAATCTGTTCAAACAGCGCGCCGAGCCGATTCAACTGACGCAGACGAAGACCGAGTACCGCGTCGTCCCGGACGCTCGGCGTCCCTACGCGAGTCAGGTCTATTCCATAGATCGTGTCGTCGCCACGTCACCGACGGGCGAAGAGGTCGAGTACAAGCCGTTTTTCTCGTTTCGGCATGCCGCCGGCGCGGAGGAACAACGAAACTTCTGGCATGCCAGCCCTCGTCTTTCCCTCGGGGAAGGACCGGTCAAGGGATCCGCCCAAGAGATTTATCTTTCCCTGGTCGATCTGAATTTCGATCCGCGCGTGCCCGCCGAGTGGACGCTCGACGTGGAAACGACCTGCCTCAATGGCGACATTCCCAATCTCTTGCCCTTCGGAGGAGGCCAGCCGAAACTCCGCCTCTTGCACGGCGGCCCCATCACGCAGGTTTTATGTCACGTGCACCCGACGGCGGTGTTGCGTCCCGCGCTCAAGCGGGGAGCGATGTGGCGGTTGGTTTCCCATTTATCGCTCAATCACCTGTCGATTAGCGACGGCGAAGGGGGCGCGGACGCCTTGCGCGAGATCTTGAAGCTTTACGATTTCGCGAACTCGCCGGAGACCCGATCCATGACGGAAGGAATCGTCGGCGTGCGCAGTCGCCGCGTAATCGGAGCGCTCAGCGGCACGGGAGCCGGCCCGATCTGCAGGGGGATTGAAGTCACCGTCCAACTGGACGAAACGCGGTTCGCGGGAAGCGGCCTGTTCCTCTTCGTGTCCGTTCTGGAACGCTTCCTCGGCCTCTATTGCACCATTAACTCCTTCACCAAACTAATCGCGACGACGAAACAAAACGGAGAGTTGCGCCGATGGCCTCCCCGGGCAGGAGAAAAGGTACTCCTTTGATCGAGGAACTTTTCCAGGACGCCTACCGCTTCGAGTTCTTCCAGGCGGTTCGCATTCTGGAACGTTACCACGATTTGCGCGCCAAGGACGATCCCCGTTTCCGCCGCATTCCGGTCGGCTACGACGGAACCCCGGACACGGAGATCGTCCGTTTCGCCGCCCTGGCCGCCCTCAGTTTCCCCGCCGGCTCAATTAGCGAGGTGCGCGACGTCGTTTTCGAGGGGGCCCCTTCAATCAACGAATGGGACAAGCCCCCGATGGAAATGCTCGTCGCGTTTCTGGGGCTCACTGGGCCGCATGGCGTCCTCCCGCGGCATTACACTTCCCTCATCCTCAAGCGAATGCAGGAAAAGGACTACACGCTCCGGGATTTTCTCGACCTTTTCAACCACCGCGTGATTTCGCTCTTTACCGCGGCTTGGGAAAAATACCGTTTTCCCCTGACCTACGAGCGGCGTGCCTATTCGCCCGGCATCGATCGGGAGGACTTGTTCATGCAAGCGCTCCACAGCTACGTCGGGATGGGGACGGATGCACTACGTGGCCGGCTGGAAGTCGATGACGAGAGTTTTCTTTTTTACGCCGGTTTTTTTTCCCATTTCCCTCGGTCTGCCCTCCCCTTGGAATCGATACTCAGCGAATACTTTTCACTTCCTGTGCAAATTGAACAATTTCAAGGGCAGTGGCTTTATCTCAACGACGAGGATTTAAGCCGTATTCCCAGTCGTGGCCTTCCTTTGGGCGTTAACGCGATACTCGGCGTGAATTTGATAGCTGGGCGGCGAACCTGGGACGTGCAGAGCAAATTCCGCATTCGAATCGGACCGGTAAGTTATTCTCACTTCCAGAAAATGATGCCGATTGGGGACATGCTCCGTCCCCTTTGCCAACTGGTCCGGATGTACGTCGGTTTGGAGCTCGATTTCGACGTCCAGCCCGTCCTCAAAGCGAGCGAGGTCCCCTGGTTCCGTCTGGACAGCAAAAGCACCCCGGGGCCCCGATTGGGATGGAACACCTGGTCGCGAACAGAGGAATTCCACAAGGATGTCGCCGAGGTCTGTTTTTTTCTGGACGGACACAACTTAGCGCAGTAACGTTGCGGCAAACCCACATGTCGAACGCAAGTAGTCAGGCGATTCTCCAAGGAAAAGATCGGTTCTCGCAACACTGAGAAATGCTTGTCCGCTTCGCGAAGGCCTTTCTTATTCCTCTTCGGAGGCGAAAACGAAGTGACCGGAAAGATGAGAAAAGAACGAGCCTCGCGGTGAGGTTTCGACGCCCGGTCGCAAGGGAAATTCGTGAGATGCTTGGAAACGATGGGCGTTTCGGAAACATCCACGGCGGGTTCAAATCTCTTTGAAAGGAGATTGTCATGTTTGATGCATTTCTGAAGATCGACGGCATCCCTGGAGAATCTCAGGACAGCAAGCACAAGGAATGGATCGAGATCCTGTCCTATTCCCACGGCGTGGCTCAATTGAGCTCCGGATCTTCTTCGAGCGGTGGTGCTCGGAGCGCCGAGCGTTGCGATCACGCGGACTTCTCGGTCGTCAAGACCTTGGACAAGGCGAGCCCGAAGCTGAACCTCTTCTGCTGCAACGGCACGCACATCAAGGAAGTGACCATCGAGCTCTGCCGTGCGACCGGCGACAAGCAGAAGTACATGGAATACAAACTGTCCGACGTGCTCGTAAGCAGCGTTCGGCCTGGCGGAAGCTCCAAGGGTGGCGATTCTCTTCCCTTGGAAGAAGTTTCCTTCAACTACGGAAAGATCGACTGGATCTATACCGCCACCGACCACAAGACCGGCAAGCCGGCGGGCGACGTCAAGACCAACTGGAGCGTCGTCGAGAACAAGGGTGGCTAATCGGCCTCGGTGGCTGATTTAGCTCAACGGTGACAAACGGGGGGAACGGAGCATTCAAGGCTCCGCTCCCCATTTTCTTAGATAGCGTCCAAAACGAACCGCAGTTCGAGAAGATTCCATGCCGACCTATACGCAAACCAATCGCAGGCTCGTGCTCACCACTCCTCTGGGAACGGACGCGCTCCTTCTGACGTCCTTTCGTGGGGAGGATCGAATCTCCAGACTTTTTCATTTCCAATTGGAAATGTTATCCGAACAGGACGCGATCGATCCGGCGAGCATCGTCGGACAAAACGTCACCGTCGGAATCAAACTCGCGGACGGAGAGACGCAGAGATACTTCAACGGATTCGTCAGCCGATTCTCCGCCGGCGGCAAGACGCGAGGTCTGCGCCGCTACAGCGCCGAGATTGTACCCTGGCTTTGGTTCCTCACCCAAACCGCCGACTGCAGGATTTTCCAGGAAAAAACCGTCGTCGAAATCGTTCAACAGATCTTCGGCGATCTCGGCTTCACCAGTTTCGAAATCGGCGAGATCAAGGGGAGTCATCCCAAGCGGGAGTACTGCGTACAATACCGCGAGACGGATTTCAATTTCGTCTCCCGACTTCTCGAACAAGAGGGAATCTTTTACTTCTTCCGCCACGAGCAAGGCAAACACACCCTCGTCCTCGCCGATCAGAAACAGGCGCACAAGTGGTGCGCCGAAAAAGACGTCGAGCAAGACTACACCGCCTCGTCGATTCCGAACGTCGATCGAATCAACGACTGGCATCATGATTTCGCGTTCGTCCCCGGCAAGTGGGCACAAACCGATTACAATTTCCAAAAGTTCCCGGCGCGCACGTCAAAAACGCCAAGCAGCCTGTTGATGACCAATGAGACCTCGGTCGTAAAGTTGAAAGTCAAAAATGACTACGAAGTCTATGACTATCCCGGCGAATACGAGACCACCGCGGAAGGGAAAACCTACACCAAAGTCCGGATGGAAGCGGAAGAAGCCACCCACGACGTCGTCAATGGTTCGAGCACGTGCAAGACCTTCAACGCCGGCAGTAAGTTCAACATCAGCAAACACGACAGCCAAAACGAGGTGGGAAAAGCGTACGTGCTCACCGCCGTCCGCCACGACGCGAACGAGCCCGCCGACTACATGACCGGCAGTTCCGCGTCGCCGTTTGAATACGCGAACTCCTTCCGCTGCATTCCCGAAAGCGTGACCTTCCGCCCCGAGCGGATCACACCCAAACCGGCCATTTACGGCACGCAAACCGCCGTGGTCACCGGCCCGCCAGGAGAGGAGATCTTTCCCGACAAGTACGGCCGAGTCAAAGTCCAATTCTTCTGGGACCGCGAGGGGGTGCGCGACGAGAAGACCTCCTGCTTCGTCCGCTGCGCGCAAACGTCGGCGGGAAAAAACTGGGGCGCCATGTTCATTCCGCGCATCGGCCAGGAAGTGGTCGTCACGTACCTCGAGGGAGATCCGGACCGACCTTTGATCACCGGCGTCGTCTATAACGACGACCAAATGCCCCCGTACGCCCTGCCCGCGGAAAAGACCAAGAGCACGATCAAAACCAACTCCTCGCCGGGGGGAGACGGTTTCAATGAAATTCGCTTCGAGGACAAAAAAGGAGCCGAACAGATCTTCGTCCACGCCCAGCGAAACATGGACCTTCGCGTTCGCAACGACTTGATGGAGACCGTCGTCGGTGAACGGCACATGATCACCGGCTACGAAAAAGACGGGCAAAACAAGGGCGATCAATACGAACTCATCCACGGAAATCGGTACGTAAAGGTCCGCACCGATCAGCATGAACAGATCGAGGGAAACTATTACCTGACGGTCGGGCTCGGCGAGAATGGGGGAGATTTCGAATTCTACATCGACAACCAGAAGTCCGAATATGTTAAGAACGACTCCTACCTCGAAGTTGGCGGGAGTTATTGCATGTACGTGGAGAGTGACATCTCCATGGACTGCGCGAACTTGCACCTCAATGCCAACGGCCTGATCGCGATGGAAGCCGGCGAAGAGATTCACATCAAATCGACTCAGAAGATCGTCATCGAAGGAATGCAAGTATCCATCAAGAGCGGCGGCAATTTCATCGACATCGGCCCCTCGGGTGTCTCGATCAAGGGAAGCATGGTCTTGATCAATTCAGGAGGAGCGGCGGCGGAAGGAAGCGGTTGCGAACCCACCGTGTTTGAATCGATTTCGCCCACGGCGCCACCTCCCCCCACGCCCGCGGACAATGCAAAGACGGGCAAAAAATCGGCCCCGGATTCGCTCAGCTAACGGCCGAGAGACTCGTAACCTATTCACCACTTTAAAGAACATGGAAAACTATTCACCACTTTAAAGAACATGGAAAACCGGCGTCGAGGAGCGAAATGCAGGTGAAGATCACCGCGGTTACCGGACCGGATGCGGGGCAGGCCGCCTGGATTGGTGCGGGGAACGTCCTCGAAGTTGGCCGGTCGACGCGCTGCGGACTGGTCATTCACGACATGCGCATGTCCGGGGTGCATTTTTCCCTCGAGTTCGACGGCACGAGCTGTCACCTGCGCGATCTCAAGAGCCGCAACGGCGTGCTTCTGAACGGCGCGCGGACGACCGAAGCTGTCATCGCTCCCGGTGACCAGATCGAGGCCGGGAAATCGGTGTTCTCGATCGAGTTGGTGGAGCAGAATATCGTCGCTGCCAGCGCGGCGGCAGTTTCCCCGGTCGCAGAGCCTGAACCGGCGGAAATCCCCCCTTTGCCCGCAGGCATGAAGTATCGCCGAACGAAATGTACGTCCGGCCTCACCTGTTTTTCGAGCGTCGAACCCCTTACGGTGCCCGCGAAGTTGCTGGCTTTCGCCATCGCCAAGATGCGGCCGCTTTACCTCTTGGTAACGCCGGCCAAGCTCGAGTTGAAAATCCGGGACGATGGGACGGCAGGACTCCTTTACGATTGGCTCGAACCGGAGGTGGCAAGAGGATTGTCCCCGATCGCGTTTCCCGCCGGCCAGTCCCCCATCGAGGGCGCGGACGCGGGAGCGATCTTGGATCGAGGGTGGGGGAAGGACGCGATTGTTTGCCTTTATACGCGAACTCCCTGGGAACAAGTCCTAGCGCACCTGCGTTTGCTTATTAAAGGAAAGGAACTGCCGGAACTCGACCCACCGCCGGGCCAAGTATCCGGCTTCTGTTGGCCTCGAATCTTGGCCCAGCTCCTCAGCATCCGCGACCCGGAGATTGCGAAATTCTATATGCGCGGCATTGATGCCATCTTGATCGAGAACGTGTTGCCCAACACCTGGCAGGTTTTTTCCGGCTCGGGATTCGGCAAGGCGCTTGAAGAACTCGGGCTCACCGAGATGATCGCCGGCGAACGTGAATTGAATTGACAAGTTTGGGGAAGGAGTTTGACATGCCACCAGCTGCTCGCGTTTCAGACATGCACACCTGTCCCATGGTCACGGGGGTTGTCCCCCACGTGGGTGGCCCGATCAGCCAAGGATGTCCCACCGTGATGATCGGCTTCATGCCCGCGGCGCGCATGGGTGACGCGGCCATCTGCGTGGGCCCGCCCGACTACGTCTTGATCGGTTCGAGCACCGTCCTGATCGGCAATCAGGCGGCGGCGCGCGTGGGAGATCCGACGGGACACGGCGGCGTGATCGTTTCGGGCTGCCCGACCGTAATGATCGGCCCGTGACCCAGACGCCGTTGGTGCCACTGTGTTGTCACGGCGTTCGGCTAGTTGCTCGCGCGCCAGCGACCGAATAATCCGTTCGTGCTCGTCGTTACCGGCCGAACGCCGGGAACTCTCAAGCGATCCGTTCCCTTGACGGAAATGAGACCCACCAACCCCAGATGGTCAATCCTTTCGCTCGCTCGTTCCGTGAGCAGCACTTCGGCGCACGGCTTGACGGCGGATTCGCCGTCCTCCTTGTAGACGTGCATCGGCATTCGATCGAACTCGACGAACGTGTTCGGCCGAAGTGACCAACCCCGGTCACTAAACCCCTGTCCGAGCGCGCATGCACAGGCGAATATCGGATTCAGCCAATGATATGCCTGATGGTGGTGTCCCGTGGGCATCTCCTCGAACGCGATCTGTTCCGTGGGATTCGACGATTTTCCATAGGGAACCCGGCCGAGCATGCGGGGAAGGGCGATCGACAAGGCATCGGCTTCGGGAAGCGCGCGCAACTCCCGCCAGGCATCCGCCTCATCTCCGGCAAGGGGAATTGTCCAGTCGTCGGGATCCGGCGTGGCGACAATCGATTCGCACCCGAGGAATCGGCTGGTTCCCGCCGCCAGCCAAGGGGCGCGCGCCAACTTCGCGATCCGCGCCAGCCGACCCAAGACGCCGATCTCTTCGGCGGTCGCATCGAATGCATAGTTCCCCGCCAATACCGCCCAGGGTTGGCCTCCCGGCGTACCGACCGTTTGCTCCACAAGGAACTTGAACAATCCCGTGCTCGATAAATCGTCGCTTGCCGCCAGGTCCGCCACGAGTTCATCCCGCGAGATATCGACGAGAGCGACCTTTAATTCTTCGTCGGTTTCCAACCTGCGGACCAGGAAATCGACGCCACGCCACGCCGCTTCGATGGCTTGAAACTCCGGATGATGAAGAATGCGTCGCATTTCTTCGCCGACAATCTGATCGACGATTTTCAGCAATTCCGGTTGCCGCGCGTCGGTCGCCTTGACCACGTAAGGTCCGACGATCTCTTGGATCATGCTGTTCCAATCGACGGAACCCGCCGGGCGGGGCAACGCGACATTCGGCCCTTCTCCTCCCACGACCAGATCGAGAAGGTTCTCGGGCAGAGGAGCCGGCACCGAGGGGGATGGCGACTTGGGAACAGGTTGGTCGGGAACGGCGGTTCCCCAGGCACGGATCTCGGCGGCCGCCGCCTCGAACGTCGAAGCGTTTCCGAGTCGACGTCGCGTTTGTCGCAATCGATCGAAGAGCTCCAGCCTACCGAAGAGACGATCCGGATGAAAATCGTCGAGTTCGGAACAGGACACGGACATTCGCGAATTGCCGCTCGACCCAACCGGTAATTCGACGGCGACCTGCAACTTCTTCATCACGTCATCGACATTATCTCTATCCACCTCGATGGGACGGCATTTTGCGATGCAGGCCGGGTCCATGACGCCCCTGCTGGCCCTGCCGCTAAAGTCGCCAAGAACGAGAATCGGAAACCGCTTACTCTTGATTTCGCTGCTCGCGGAAGGGGCTCGCGATGCCGCGAGGGCCAGTTCGATGTTGCCAAAAGAAAGTCGTTTTTCCATGACCAGTTCCCGCTTTCACATTGGAGGGACGGCTGCCAGAGCGTCATCGGTCCCCTAGGCTCGCATGCTAACCCGGCTCGCGCGCGAGGGCAATTCCCCGCGTTGTTCAACGTCGTCCGATCGCCGGCAGATCGAACACGCGATAACCTCTCGATTGGAAAACGGCGGCGTCGAGAATCTCCGGTGGCCAATGCACCTCCGTCCGAGGATGCAGTAGACACCAGCGAACTCCCGTCTTGGCCGACCATTCCCGAATCGCCTCAGCCGAAGTATAGGCCATGAGTTCATCGATCAGCCGCCAGCGTTCGCTTCGGAGGGGCCCAAGACGTCCATGGCCAGGAAAGTTATATCCCGGACCAAAACAGACATAAGTCGGTCGTTCCACCATGGACGTCGAGACGATCCATGGATCGTCTTCGGAGTCGACGTATGCCTCGTCCGGAGCCATGTGAAAATGAAGGAAGTCCGCGCACTCGATGTGTCCGTTGGAAAGAACAACGTCCGTTTGCGGGATTTGTATCTTCTGCCCAACAAAGTAGGGAATCACGAGAAGCAACATTCCCAAGGCATAGGGATGGGAAAATCGCCGTACCCGCGTCCGATCGAGAAGCCGAACCGTCTGACCCGTCGACCAAGTGGCCAGAAGCACGTAGTACCAACCGAACGCGCGATGATGCAGTTCCCAAGGATCTCCATTCTCATTCGGCGCGAGAAAGACACCTAAAAAGGCATAGACGGCGAGACTGACGGGTGGAATGCCCGTAAGCAACGTAATTCTTCGTTCAACAACCACGGTCACGAGAAAGACGACGGCCCAGAAGGCGAGCAACCACTGTAACGAGATGACCGGCAAATACACGAGTCGTGCCGGAATGGCGACCCACGGCAATTCGCTCCACAGATACGGATCAAAGGCACGCAAGGCGGAATCCGGCGGAATGAATATTCCGCAATATTCGATGAACCTCTTGCCCCCCTCCCAGTCTGGTTTAAACGTGGGCGCGGATCGGAGGTTAATGCCGACAAGGTACGCGACCAGCACCGCGGCGCCGAAACCGGCGGCCATCCTCCAAAGCATTTTGTCCCTCGTCCGAAGCCAACCCGCAAGCACCACGAACATGCAAATAGGGAGGATCGTGACAATGATGTTGACCTTGAAATACGCGGACAGGAATGCCAAGACGAGCCCACAGGCGATGCACCGGGCGGAACGTCTTCGTACTCCTCGATGGACGAGCATGAGCGCGGGGGCCGCGGACGCGATGGCGTAGGCCGTCGCCGGCGATGCTTCGCAAAGCCGATTCTGCGAGAAGAAAAGAATGTCCACCGACCAATAGGTGGGATCGGGAATGACATTCGTGGCGACGGCGCACCAGTAACCCGCCTTGTGTCCGAACCAGCTTGCTCCAAGCAAATACGCCGATAGTCCCATCAGGAAAAACCCCAGGGGGCACCAAAACGAGGCCTGGGTGTCGAGCAAGCGTTGCCCCCCTGCCCGCACCAAGAGCGCCGGGAACGTGTAGGACGCGAAGTGATAGAAGGGCAACGAAATCCCCGCGAATTGAAAGGAACCGACTTTACGCGGGTTCAACTCGCAGGCCATCGGCAGGGTATTGACGGCGTTCGAATAGTTCTCGTTGAAAAACGGCATGTAGGTGGCGTCTGGTCCAATAATCCGTTGCGGACAGAGGTGCTGCAGCCAGAAGGTGGTCGCGATAAGACAGAGAACCGTCGCGGCCAATCCCGCGGCCTCCCCCCTGCGCGAACTTCCCCAGCTTCCGATACGGCGTGCAAACCAGAAATAACACGGTATTCCCAATAGCCACGCCCCCCAATAGAGCTGGCCCATGTGAAACGGCGTAAACAGACGTAGGACCGCGAGCACGAAGCCGAGGACCAACGAACCGGCGAGAAAGGCGAGCGGGAAGGTGCGTTCAAAAAAGGCTTGCAGACCGAGCGAACAAAGCAACACGCGTCCCCAGAGCAACGTTAAGGGTACGAGTGTCGTTAGAAGGGTGAATTCCGCGGCACTGAGCCTGCCGTTCGTGCCGAAGGACCATTGACAGAGAAGCGCCGCCGTGACCACGGCACCGATGGCGTCCGCTCGGGAAACGTGTCTCGAAAGGGAGGGAATGAACACCGGCGCCAGCCTCGCTCGCGGATGGATCGATTAGAGTCCTTCGTTCAATCCCTGCAGATCGTCCGGAACAAAACGGCCATCCTTGCGGAGCAATTCGCCGTCGAACCAGATTTCTCCCCCGCCGTACTCGGGCGTCTGAATGAGCACGAGATCCCAATGGACGCGACTTCGATTTCCGTTGTCCGCCTCGTCATAGGCGTTGCCGGGCGTCAAGTGAATCGAGCCGCCGATCTTTTCGTCGAACAGGGTATCGAGCATTGGCCTTCGAACTTGATTATTGCAGCCGATCGACCATTCGCCGATGTAACGCGCCCCTTCGTCGGAATCGAGAATTCGGTTCAATTTCTCCGGCTCGTTGGAACAAGTCGCACGCACGATCTTCCCATCGCGGAACTCGAACTCAATGCTTTCAAAGACGGTTCCCTGGTACATGGACGCAGTGTTGTAACGGATCACGCCGTTGATGCTCTTTCGAACGGGCGCCGTGAAGACCTCTCCGTCCGGGATATTCCTCTGCCCATTGCAGGGCACGACGGGAATATCCTTGATGGAAAATGACAAGTCAGTGTTCGGCCCGATGATGCGCACCTCCTCGGCATCGAGCATCCGTTCGACCAGGGGCTGCTGATTCACCGCCATCTTCGCGTAATCCGCGGTGCAAACATTGAAGAAATAGTCCTCGAACGCTTCCGTGCTCATTTTCGCCGCTTGCGCCATCGAGTCGGTGGGATAGCGAAGGACGACCCAACGAGTATTCGGAACTCGCGTATCGATGTGCACCGGCTTCCACCAATATTGCTGGTAGAGATCCATCTTCTCCAAGGGAACGTCGGCGAATTGATTGCTGTTGGCGGAACCTCGGACGCCTATGTACGCGTCCATCAGATCCATGCGTCCTTTCTCGATTCCCCCGGCCAGCCCAAGACTTTGCCGAGTACCGTGTTTGTAAAGCGATCGGAGCACGGCGTTGTTCTTCCAGGTAACCAGGGGATAAGCGCCTCGTTCCGCCACCAATTCGACGAGTTTGCACACCAAGGCGGGATCCGGCAGATCGAAGGCTTCGATCAGCACCTTGTCTTCTTCCTTGAGTTGGCAACTATGGTCGATCAGGATTTCCGCCAATCGCGTGATGCGCGGGTCGTTCATTCGTCGCTCATTCCTTTTACAGCAATGGTTCCAGTTCCCCATTACCATAGCAGGTTTTTGCGGATTTCGCAGGGAAAGGCGTTTCTTTCAACAGTTGACTTGCGTCATGGGGAGAAAGCCATCAGGATGGTGTTTTCTTCGCGGGTACCATCAACGATTTGGAAACGTAGCCATGACGAATCACGACACGGTGGAAGGAACGCACGCTCCAGACTCTCGGCGGGCGTTCATGGAGCGTGCGCTTCTGGCGGGAGGTTTGGCGGGAGTGGCGCTTGGGGGTGGATGCGGCGCTAGTAACTCTCCGGAAGCGGCAACCAATCCCACCGGCCAAAAGCGACTTCGAGCCGCCTTTTCCAACGCGGGTCTCCAAAGCACCTGGTGCGCTCTGGGAAAAAGGACGGCGGAGCTCTGGGGACAACTGCTCGGCGTCGACGTCGAATGGTTCGACGGTGAGTTCGATCCCGAAAAGCAGCGGGCCAAAATCGACTCGATCGTCCACCGCGACTGGGATTTCTGCTGTTTCCAAGCGGTCCAGATTGATTCGCTTGCCGCCCCCGTGCGAAAGTTGAAACAACGAGGGGTTCCCGTCATCTCCATGGACACGCTCCTGGTCCCCATGGACAAAATGCGCGAGACCGGAGTCTGGATCGAGGTCACGCCGGACCAGGAGTTCATGGGGGAAACCAGTACGCGTTACCTCATGAAGAAGATAGGCGGCAAGGGGAAAGTGGTTCACATTGGCGGGTTGTCGGCTCACAGTGGCGCCATGGGGCGCAAGGCGGGCTTTGATAAGGTGCTTGCCGAGTTTCCTAACGTCGAGGTCGTAGGGGGTGGTGTTCGTTGGTGCGACTGGAAAAAACAAAAGGCGCGCGACACGTTTGAAGCACTACTTGAACAGACCAAGGAGCCGATCGCCGGCGCATTCTTCCATAGCGATGACATGGCATTGGCGTCCATCCCCGCGATCCGCAACACGATTCACAAGGACATGGTCGTGACGGCGGTGGATGGCCAAAAGGAAGGACTTCTCGCCGTCAAGAACGGGGAACTCGCCGCCACTACGGTCAATCCCGTCTGTCTGATCCACAAGACGTCTCTTATTCTCGGCCAGTTCATCGCGCGCAACAAGGAATCGATGGAGAGCGTACCGCGGGAAATCATCACGCCCGGCCCCTTGGTCGCCAAAGACACGGGAAATCTCGAAGCGATGCTCTACCTTGCCGACCCGAATCACTGCATGGTGTGAATCGGCGATCCGCGGTTCGAGCGAGTGAGGTGACGCGAGCAATGGCAGAGGATCGGCTTCTCGAATGCCAGGGGATCGGCATGCGATTCGGCGGCGAGACGGCGCTTGCTGGCGTCGACTTCACGCTGTCACGTGGCGAGGTTCACGGCGTGGTCGGCAGCAATGGGGCCGGCAAAAGCACGCTCATGAAGATCCTCGCCGGCGCCCTGCCCGATCATTCCGGAAGCATCAAGATCGAGGGGCGACCGGTTTCCCTCTCCTCCCCACGAGCGGCCCTCGAGCAAGGCATCGCCATGGTCTACCAAGAGCTGTCCGGTGTCGGCCAACTCTCAGTCGCGGAGAATCTTTTCCTGGGGCGGCAATTGACGACGGCCGCGGGAACCATTCGATGGTCCGCGATGCGCGAACAATCGCGCCAATTCCTCGCGGAAATGGGAATCGATGTCGACGTCCGCAAGAGGCTCGATAGATTTCCGCTCGTGATACGCCAAATGGTCGAAATCGTTCGCGGCGTGCATAGCGGCGCGCGAATCCTCATCCTCGACGAACCCACGAGCGCCCTCAGCCCGCCGGAAACCCGCAGACTCTTCGACTTGATCCGTAAACTAAGACAGCGAGAGGTCTCCATTGTCTTCATCAGCCATTTCATCGAGGATGTCCTCGAAATCTCGGATCGAGTAACCATTCTCCGAGACGGCCGCCGGATCGAGACCAAACTGGCGCGCGACATGGACAAACACTACGTCATTCACACCATGCTCGGCCACGGCTTGGAGGGCCAGGAAATCGGCTTCGAGGCGCCGGTCACGCTGCCGAACAAACGTGACGGGGACGGGGCGCTCTCCGTCAAGAGTCTGGGAAAGCCCGGCTTGTTCGAGGAGATCGACCTGTCCATTTCCTCCGGAGAATGCCTGGGACTCTACGGATTCGTCGGCGCCGGTCACCAAGAGTTCGCGCATGCGGTGGCGGGCGCACTGCGACCGGCAACCGGTTCGGTGTTCGTGGACGGAGTTCCATTGCGACCAGGTAGTCCCCATGACGCCGTGCAACGGGGGATCGCTCTGGTCGCCGCGGACCGCGCTCAGACCGTGATTCGTGGCGAACCGATCTACAAGAACCTCACGATCGCACATCTGCGCAGGTCCGTGGGGGAATGGCTGGTTCGCGGCAAGGAAGTGCGCGTTGCCCAGCCGCTAGTGAATCGCGTCGGTTGCAAGCCCGCGCAACCGCGTCTCAAGGCGGGGAATCTTTCCGGAGGAAATCAACAGAAGATCGTTCTCGGCAAATGGCTACTCGGCCCGGTTCGCGTGCTGGTCCTTGAGGAACCGACGCGCGGCATGGATGTCGGCGCCAAGGAGGAGGTCATGAATCTCGTCAAAGAACTCAAGCGCGAGGGGGCTGCGGTTCTCTTGGCATCGACCGAACCCGAACTCCTTCTCGCCCATGCGGACCGGATCCTGGTCTTCCGACGCGGCAAGGTTCATCACGAATTCGCCGGCACCACGGTCAGCAAGCAAGATCTCATCCGCAATGCCTAGCCGGTGGTCCGTTTAGAGTCATTGACGCGAACATCACCTACTCTCGCCCGCAGCCAGGTAGGCCGCGAGAAGGCGGTGGAAATGATAGCCTCCAGCTTCCCGCCGCACGCTAAATCGACCGACACGATAGGACCGGCTGGCCAGACCCTTTTGAACCTCCTCGCAAATCGCGATATCCTCCGCCTGAATCTGTTCCGCAACGTCGATACTGGCGCGAATCGCTGCGTTCGCGGCTTCTCCTTCGGAGTCTGCAAAGTAAAAGTCGAATAAAACCCGGCAACGATCGGGGCCCAGGGGTAGCACCAGGTTCGTGTCCATGATCCCCGCATAAACGTTGATCATCAGGTTTGGAAAGACCCACCAATAATGGGCGTCGGTGCCTTGGCGCACGGCAGCGGCGGAGGCATCCTCCTTTTCCGGATCGGGAGGACGAAGCGGACTTATCTGCACGCTCGTATTTCCCTCGATTTCCGTCCGGTACTGCGCGTAATCGAGAACGCCCGCCAACGCGGGATGCACCGTGTTGACGTGATAGCCACCGTCGAGATAGTTATCGACGAACACTTTCCAATTACACGCGAGCAGGTACTCGCGACGCTCGACGAACCGCAATGTCTCCATTCCAAGCCCCCCAGACCTCGAAGGGAGCGGGGCGAGGAAATCCCCAAGTGCCGGAGGCGATGGGGCGAAATGAACGAACACCCACGGCCCCCAGGTATCCACCTGTAGCGGAACCAACCCATGGTCGCTTCGCTCGAACTCCAAGACTCCGTCAAACTCCGGAATTCCCCGAAGGCGTCCGGATAAATCGTAGGTCCAGCCGTGATATCTGCAGCGCAATCGACTCGCGATACCGCATTCCAACTCCAAAACGCGCGCGGCGCGGTGCCGGCACACGTTATGAAAAGCACGCAGCGTTCCCGCTTCATCCCGAACGACGGCAACCGGTTCTCCGGCCACCTCCGCCGTGACGAACATGCCAGGACGAGCCACCTGATCCACGCGACCCACCCATTGCCAGCTGTTTCCGAAAACTCGATTTCGTTCCAGGGTCGCGATCTCGGCGGAATGGTACCAATCGGAAGGGATGGTGCGCGCACGCTCGAGCGGCAATGTGCCGTCGAAATCGAGGTATTTGGCGTCTTTGGGATCGATCATTCTCGATTCTCCGCGTCGGGGATTATGCCTCTATTGATGCGTACTCCGCCCGAGCACCTGCCGAAGTCGAAAGTCAACAATATGGGTGATCGACGAAACTACCTTTCTCGAACTCACTTCACTAACTCGCCTCCGACTCCCACTTGCCGACCTTCGCCGTCCGTCATGGTATACTGACCCCTCGCCTGGTCGGAATGGGAAAGTCGGCGAGCTCCACGGAGTGTGCATGCGGTTCGGATCGCGGGTTCCCCTTTGGATCCCTTTACTAGCTCTCTTGGCCGGCCCTTTGGCGATCAGTGGCCAGGAGGCGTGGAGTTGGCTGCACCTATCCCCCGAGCAGCGCGCCGCGGACCTGGTTCCCTTCCTCATCGCGACGATCCCCTACCTTGTTTGGTTATTCGTTCTTCCTGTTCTCATGTTCCGCAGGAAAAGATTCGACGACAGGGACCATCCATGGAATGAATCACCCTCGTCGCTGGGTCCTTTTCTCTGTTTTTCGACCTCGTTCACGTTGGGAATGGGGATCTCTGCATTCCTGGGTTGGCGCGTACGCAACTTGCCCCCTCTTTATCACGATGAATACAGTTACCTCTTTCAAAGCTGGACGTTTCTGGCCGGCAGACTTTGGTTTCCCAGTCCCAGCTTGGCGACCTACTTCGACCAGATGCACGTGCTCAACGACGGCGTCTTCGTGGGACGTTATTTTCCCGGCGCTAGCCTCTTTTATGCCCCCTTTGTCGCCATGGATTTTCCCATTCTGGGCGCGTGGTTTGCGCAAGGTCTGGTGGCGGGATTCATTGGCTTGGCGGCGTATCGAACGTCCGCCGGCACGGGATACATGGCAGGAGCGATGGTTGCCAGTTCGCCGGCCCTCGTCGCATTTTCCAATCTCCTGCTTTCTCCGCATCCAACGATGGTCGGGTTTGCCATCTTCCTTTGGGCCTATCCACGAGCATGCCAACGAAGTCTCCTTTGGCCGTTCGTCGCCGGCATGGCCATCGGCTTTGCCTTCCTGTGTCGACCGTTGACCGCGGTCGGTTTGGGATTTCCTTTTGCTGTTCATGCCACTTGGCTGGCATGGAAGGGTTGGAGATCATCACGAGCGACAATGCTCTCCGAGCGAGATTCCCGATCCCCGGTCACAGAAATCTCCGGACACGAAACCGCGGTCGACGGCGGCTCCCGCATCCATTCCAGTCACTCGAAGGGCGAAGGCTCTCTTTCCATGCCGAACTTCGCCGTACTCGTCGCTGGCTTCGTTGTTTCGATCGTCCTCCTGCTCTACTACAACGCGAGCATCACCGGTTCGCCGTTCGAATCGCCGTACGGACGATACCTGGCCCGGCATACTCCCAGTCATGTCTACGGATTTTACAATCGCGACCGGGGGCTTGCGGCCAGGGTCCACACACGCTCGTCGCCTACGACGATTGGGCGGACAACCTCACCCCCTGCAAGCGCCCATCACGCTCACCAAAGAACGATGGGAACGACTCTTCTCCTGGGGTCTGGGAATCGTTCCCACGGTAACGCTCGGCGTGCTTGCTCTTGGACTTCTGATCCAAGGTAGACGGGAGATCGTGTTACCCATACTCTCCGTCGCGGGGCTGACGGCAGCCTACTTTCCCTACGCCTTTCCTGGCGTTCTTGGCTTCAGCTACCTGGTGGAACTTTTGCCCCCCATGTTTCTGGCCTTTGCCATCGCCATCGGTTCGGTAGCCAAGGATTGGCGAGCGCGCGGTTGGACCCGTGCGGGTAACTGGTGGCTGACGTTTCCCATAATCGCGATACTGACCAACGTATTAATCCGAGACCCCCTGCTCTTTGATCCGGATTCCGAATTGGTGTATCCTCGGCGACTGGCGGCCGAACGAGAACGGCTGGAGCAGACCGCTTGCCTCGCGGGGCCTATTCTGGTCCTGTTCGACGCCGATCCGAAGGACGCCGTCCATTCGACCTATGTGCACAATCGCCCAGATTTAGGAGGTCCCGTGGTGCGCGCCTGGCTGACGCCGCCAACGACGGCAACGAAAAGTCCACCCGGATATGAACGGCTCATGGAACAATACCCGGACCGGGCGGTGTACTTGTATCGGCCATCCCACGAGAATAACCCACCGGTTTGGACGCGACTTCGCGGACCCATAAAAAGTGGATGAAATTGAGCGAACCATCGAAACCCATCTCCATCGAGGTTGAACCATGAAACTGGGATTCGTGAGCGCCATCCTGGCGGACTTGCCGTTGGACCAAGTGCTGACCACGGCGTCGGAGATTGGTTATGACACGGTCGAAGTGATGTGCTGGCCGGTCGGCAAGGCGGAACGGCGATATGCCGGCGTAACGCACCTCGATGTCGAGAGCTTCGATCCTTCGCGGGTCAATGATCTTATCGCCCAGACGGGAGTTTCTATTTCCGGACTCGGCTATTATCCCAATCCGCTTTCGCCTAACGCCGAAGAGCGAAGCACGGCGGTCGAACACATCAAGAAAGTCATCAAGGCGGCCAGCCGATTGAATCTGAAAAACGTCAACAGCTTCGTCGGCCGTGATCCAAGCAAGTCGATCGACGACAACTGGCCAATGTTCCTCGAAACCTGGCGTCCCCTGGTCAAATTGGCGGAGGATCACGGCATCCATATTGGCATCGAGAATTGCCCGATGCTTTTCAGCAAGGATGAATGGCCTGGGGGGAAAAACCTGGCGATAGCGCCCGCCATCTGGGAACGGATGTTCAACGATATTCCGAGCAAGCATTTCGGACTGAATTACGATCCATCCCATTTGGTGTGGCAATTCATCGATCCGGTGGCGCACATTCGCGAGTTCGCGGACCGTATC
>JAXMAQ010000066.1:0-39405 GCA_046350335.1 Planctomycetota bacterium | reverse complement strand
AGACCAGATAGCCTCCGACGGCATCGATCCACCAGTGGAAGGAACCCGGCCAGATGGTGGTATTCTTTGACGTCACTGGATGATTTGCCTTGGAGTCTTGGCCTCTTGCGATCATTTCAGCTTACCCTCTGGGCTTTTGACTCGGCAAGGTGAAGACTCTGATCTCGGGGCCCCTGGCGGGGTCGCGGGATGAGTGTCCTCCCTTTTGTAGCAGTTCCGACGGCGCCCGTTGCCAGGCGCCGCCGGATCGTTCCGATGAGCAAACCTCATTGCCATGAAGATCAGAGCGGGGTTCCGGACGTGGGCTCGGTCGACGGCGCGAAATACTTGTCGATCTGTTCGCCAAGGTCGGCCGGGGGAATATCTTCCGTCGGGATCCGCTTGACCAGGTTACCTTCCTCTTCGGACAACTTCGCCTCGACTTCCAACCGGTCGTTGATGTCCGCCATCAGCGTACGGACCTGGGTCAGTTGGCTGTCGTCGATGGTGAACTTGTTCGCCATCTTCTTGACCTCGAGCATCTTGAACTTGGCCTCCAAGGCGGCCAATTCGGCCTCCAACCGCTGTTTGCCCTCAACCAGCTTGTCGTGCTTCTCCTTGGCTGCCAGCAAGGCGGCTTCCCGCGAGGTCAGCACATCCCGCTTGGCCTTAAGGATGTCGTCGACGCTCTTAAAGCTGTTGAAACGCCGATTCAGCTCGTTTTGCACTGCCTGCGCCGAATAGGTTTGTGCGCCGATCTTGTAGCTCGTCAAACCCTTGGAGAGCTGTTCGCGAAGCGAGAGAATGGCGACCTTTTCCCCTTCGAGGTTCTTTTCGACCTGGGCGATCTCCTGCCGGAGACGAGTCAGCTTGACCTCTTCGTTGAGGATGTCGCGTTTCGTGGAGTGAATTTCGGGGACAACCTCCTCGGCGAGCTGTCGGGCGCGCTTGATTTCAAACTCTACCGGAATCTGTCCCGAAAAATAGCCGCGGACTTCGTGATATGCCGTCTTGGCATAGCTTCCCAGGCTTGTACCCATCCATAGGTAAGCTCCCAGCCCCAGGAGCGCCATTCCCATGAAGGTCTTTCGGATCATCGCTCGTCTCCCTTTCGTTGAAACCTCATTGCTTCGTTGCGTTCGGGTCCGCCCATCGCTGAAATTCCCGTGATAAGGAGCTATTCGCTTTCGCTTTGCGCCTCTTGGCGAGGAAATGAAAAAATTTCGCAAAAGGGATCCGTCGGTCCGCGACATGAAGCGATGGGTTATTGTAAGGGATTATTGGGATTGTGGTTGCGTTGTTTACGTGGCTGTCGTCCAACGGGCGTGGTCGATGCTCGATTGCCCCGCTTAGCCGTCCGGGTGGAACCTGATTCGCCGGAGCAGCTTTCAACCCGTTTCGTTTCCGTCTTAGGCCCGTCGTTCACGGCAGGTTCGTTGGACGAACGAATGGTTTCTAGTTCCCTCTGAGGAGCTCACGCCGAAGCGCCGGTTTTGAGCCGACATCATCGCCCAGATGGGTTTACGTATACGCGCTTAGTGATGCCCTCGCCTTCTCGTCTTTAAATCGGACAAGTCGAGCACAGCGAGAAGTTCCCTTGAATGAGACCTTGAGAACCCCTCGCACGTAACTCACGCCATGAATGGCTGGGAATGAGCGCCAGCTGACACCGGAATCTAAGCGATCTGATCCTGGACTTGCGATGTCGAGTGGATCCCTATTTCCCATTATGTGATGAGATGCGATCTAACGAAGGTCGAACGCAGATTCTATTTCTCTGGATATTTCAAACTCGGCGATGACGGGAACGTGGTCGCTGGGATATTGCTTGTCCTTGGCGTAGGGATCGATGACGACGGTTTTGGCCTCAAGGGGCCACGGAAGAGAATCCAGTCGATGCGGGCGCACTGTTCCTTCGCGGGATGGAAAAAGCCGTTGAAGGACTGGGTCTGCACTTCATTGTTTGGCGACCTTCCAGGTATCCTGAAAGCCACGCCAACAGCCCTTTGTCTCCATTCTTGCTCGGGCAGCATGCCGATGGAAAGCGTGGCGTCCTGCCCTTGCCCGCCTGGCGTGTATCAATTGGCCGTCCGGAAATCTTGCTTCGGGACTTTTGTGTCCTTGATCGAAGTCAATCCGTCGTCGCCGCATTTTTTGTGTGCGACTCGCGTCCGCCTGCGCGTGTCTTTCAGAAATATGTCGAACCTTACGTTAATGTAAGCTTTCACGCCCCATGGACCGATCACGCTTCGGATTCCTGAAGTGTCCACTACGAATGAACCCGAGGTTCGCGAACGTCCAGAAGGTCGAAAGTCCCGCCCATTTTGAATCATTTTTTCCAAGAGTTGATTCAAGTTTCGGGTCGCGGAGTGAAGGAATCGATTTCGTTGTCACGGCGTCTCTCGGGCTCGCGATCGCGCATTTCCTCTAGTATCAATGCGTAAGGCATTTCGTTTGCGGTGCCAGTCCTGAAGACCTAAGCCTTTTCGCGGTATCGCCCTTCTTGGCGGCGATCGTCTGGGTGGACGGTTACGGAAATATAGTAAACGAACTGGAAATGGACGCCAAGCTGCGATGACAAACCTACCCTACATTCGATAGTGTGACATCCGAGCTACTCCCCTATGACGATCGCTTCGTCAACCTCTGACCGAGCAAGACAACAAGATTGCCGCGAGAACGGCCGTTTCCGTGAACCATACCTCGCGCTGAACTTGACGCGAGGTCAATCCTGGTACGGCCAACGAACGGAAAAGATAAAAATCATGAGCGATAAAAGGACGACAGGCGCGCTGATCCTGGCCACCCTTCTGGCTGCCCTTTGCCTTAAAGTTTGCCTGCCTGCGAGAAACAGGTGGAAGCAGAGGGAGAACATCACGAGGTGCGAAAGGTGGTGGTGTCCAGCCCAAGTCCGAGGACGTCATCATCACTCAGCGGTATGTCTGCCAGATTCCTCGCAACGGCACATCAACGTCTGCGCCCCTGCAGAATGGGTATCTCAGGAGATCCTGGTAAAGGAAGGGCAGGCGGTGAAGAAGGGGGATCTAATGTTCAAGATTCTCCCGGTACTTTACCAGGCGAAACTGGACGCGGAACTCGCGGAAGCGCAGCTTGCTCAGTTGGAGTTCAACAACACCAAGAAATTGTATGAGCAGAAGACGGTCGTTTCGCAAAACGAAGTGTTGCTTTTCCAGGCCAAATTGGCGAAGGCCCAGGCGAAAGCAAACCTGGCGAAAGCCGAGTTGAACTTCACGAACGTTACCGCGCCGTTCGACGGCATCATCGATCGTTTGCACGAGCAATTGGGCAGCCTGATCAAGGAAGGGGACGTCCTCACGACGCTGTCCGACAACAGCGTGATGTGGGTTTATTTCAATGTTCCCGAGGCGCAATATCTCGAATACATGGCGACTCCGGAGGCGGAAAAACAGAAGCAGAAGATCGAGCTGGTGTTGGCCAATCATGAAACATTCAAGCATGCCGGCAAAATCGGCGCGATCGAGGCTAAATTCAACAATGAGACCGGGAATATCGCCTTTCGCGCGGATTTTCCCAACACGGAGGGTCTGTTGCGACACGGCCAGACCGGAAACGTGCTCATTCACCGCCCGCTTCACAATGCTACTGTCATTCCGCAGCGGGCGACTTTCGAAACACTCGACAAGCGTTATGTCTACGTCGTCGACAAGGACAACGTCGTGCATCAGCGCGAGATCGCCATTCAAAATGAATTGGACGATATTTTCGTGATCAAAAGCGGGTAAACGTGGACGAAAAAATCATTCGCCCCGGAGGAATCCGACAGGTTCGCGACGGCGAAAAGTCGAGTTTGAGTTTCACGATCCCAGGGAGGTTCTTGCCAACTTGAAATACCGCCGGAATAGGTGGGCCTCCTCATGTTCGCGAAGATAACAATCGACCGCATTGGCCATCGTGATCTCGCTGCTCATCCTGTTTCTCGGGGGGCTGGCGATTGAAACGTTGCCGATTTCTCGGTTCCCCTCGGTCGCTCCTCCCAGCGTGATCGTTGCGGTCTTCTTACCCGGGCGCCCCGGTGCGAATGTATTGGTGTAGTTCGGTGCTGGTCATCTCGGAACAAGCCATCAACGGCGATGCAGGACATGCGTTACATGACCTCCGCCGCCACCAGTGCCGGAGAGGCGGCGATCCAGATCATCTTCGAGCCAGGCACCGACCCCAACGTTGCCGTCTTAAATGTCAATAACCGCATCAGATGGTGGCTCGACTCCCTCCCATCGTGGAGCGGAAGGCATCATCGTGCTGCAGGGCATGACGAGCATGTTGATGTACGTCAATGTTTTTAGCACGGACAAGGGGGTCGATCAGAACTTCCTCTACAATTACGTCACCGTCAACATCCTGCCCGAGATCAAGCGGACCCAGGGGGTCGGCACCGCCAATATTCTTGGCAACCGCGCGTATGCCATGCGCATCGAGCTAAACCTCGATCGCTTGCGCGCCTACAAGATCTCCGCCGACGACGTCATGAAGGCGGTCGCGGACCAGAGCATGATCGGTTCCCCTGGACGACTGGGGCAAGCGACGGGAAGGACGTCGCAAACCATCGAGTATGTGTTGACTTGGGTGGGCCGTTTCAACAAGCCCGAACAATACGAGAACATCATTCTGCGCGCGAATCCGGATGGCGAGATTCTCCGGCTCAAGGATGTCGCCAAGATCTCGTTGGGCTCGTCGTTTTATGATTTGTATTCCGACATCGACGGCCACCCGTCGGCGGCCATCGTGCTCAAACAGACCCCTGGTTCCAACGCCGCCGTGGTCATCGAGGAAGTAAA
The DNA here is from genome assembly GCA_046350335.1 of Planctomycetota bacterium. Lineage (GTDB taxonomy): Bacteria > Planctomycetota > Planctomycetia > Kolteriales > Kolteriaceae > JAXMAQ01. The sequence continues at coordinate 34,609 of JAXMAQ010000066.1, read as the reverse complement.
GAAGAAGCTCGAGGAAATCAAAGAGTCTTCCTTTCCTCCCGGCATGGACTACGAAGTCAGCTACGACGTTTCCCGATTCCTGGAAGCCTCGATTGAAAAAGTGCTTCACACGTTGTTCGAGGCATTCGTGTTGGTGGCCCTTGTGGTGTTTCTCTTTCTCGGAGATTGGCGTTCGACGTTGATTCCGACGTTGGCGGTTCCCGTGTCGCTCATTGGAACCTTCTTTTTCATGCTCATGTTCAACATGTCGATCAACTTAATCACGCTCTTCGCGTTGGTGCTGGCGATCGGGGTGGTGGTGGACGACGCCATCGTGGTTGTCGAGGCGGTTCACGCCAAGATGCACGAGAAACATCTCTCCCCCTACCGCGCGACCGCCGAGGTCATGCACGAGATCAGCGGCGCGATTATCGCCATCACGCTGGTAATGACGTCCGTGTTCATTCCCGTCACATTCATGACCGGACCGGTCGGGGTGTTTTATCGGCAGTTTGGCTTAACCATGGCGATGTCCATCGTGCTCTCCGGCGTGGTGGCCTTGACGCTGACGCCAGTCCTTTGCGCGATGATTTTAAAGCCCGTCAATCATGGAAAAAAACGTGGCCCGCTGGGCATGCTGATGCACGTGTTCGACCGCGGTATCGAAAAGGTCACGGGTGGTTATGCCGCGGTCCTTCGCCGAATCATCACGTTCCGCACGGTGACGATGCTCGTCGTCGGCGGGTTTTGTATCGGTATCTTCCTCGTCAACACGGTTCTTCCCACCGGCTTCATTCCGCTCGAGGACCAGGGGATTATCTACGGCATCATCCAGACCCCTCCCGGCTCGACGCTCGAATACACCAACTCCAAATCGCATGAGTTGCAGGAGATTTGCAAAGAGTTCGACGAGATCACTTCCGTCTCGTCATTGGCGGGTTATGAAGTCTTGACGGAAGGTCGCGGGTCTAACGCGGGAACTTGCATCATCAATTTAAAGCCCTGGGCGGAGCGCAAACTGACGTCCAAACAGATCATCGAAGAGTTGGAGAAAAAAGGCCAAAAAATCTCCAACGTGAAGCTCGAGTTCTTCGAACCCCCCGCAGTTCCCGGCTTCGGCGCCGCAGGGGGATTCTCCTTGTGTTTACTCGACAAAACGAATACCGGCAACTATCAGCAATTGGGAGAGGTCACCACCAATTTCTTGGACGCCTTGTCCAAGCGTAAAGAGCTTAAGGGGCTCTTCACGTTTTTTGCCGCCAATTACCCTCAATACGAGCTGATCATCGATAATGACGTTGCCATGCAAAAGGGCGTTTCCATTCGCGCGGCGTTGGATAATCTCTCCATCGTCGTGGGGAGCACTTGGGAGCAAGGGTTCGTTCGCTTCGGCCAGTTCTTCAAAGTGTACGTCCAGGCCTCTCCGGAGTTTCGGCGGTTTCCCGAGGATTTGACCAACATGTTCGTCAAAAACGAACAAGGGGAAATGGTTCCTTATTCCGCGTTCCTGCAGATTAAAAAGACTCAGGGGCTCAACGAGATCAACCGTTACAATCTGTATCCGACCGCCATCATTCAGGGAGCGCCCGCCGCCGGCTTTAGCAGCGGACAGGCGATACAGGCAATCAAGGACGTGGCGGCCAAAACATTGCCGCGCGGCTTTGACATCGGCTGGCAAGGGCTCTCCTACGATGAGGCGAACAAGGGGAACCTGGCGATCTACATTTTCCTCATCGTCGTTATCTTCGTGTACCTCGTCCTGGTCGGCCAGTATGAAAGCTTCATCCTGCCGCTCGCCGTCATCATTTCGTTGCCCGTGGGTATCTTCGGATCGTTCTTCTTGTTGAACGCTTTAGGGTTGGCGAACGACGTTTATGCCCAGATCGGGTTGGTCATGCTGGTTGGCTTGTTGGGCAAGAACGCGATCTTGATCATCGAGTTCGCGGTGCAACGTCGGCAGGAGGGAGTAAGCATCATGGAGGCGGGCATTGAGGGTGGCAAACTCCGTTTTCGACCCATCTTGATGACCTCCTTCGCCTTTATCGCGGGCCTGATTCCGCTGGTTCGGGCCACGGGACCTGGAGCGATCGGCAACCGCACGATCGGAACCACTGCCGTCGGAGGCATGCTCGTGGGCACCGTCATCGGCGTCTTGATCATACCCGGCTTGTACTACCTGTTCGGCCGGATCGACGATGGGCGCAAGCTACTGCGGGACGAGACGCATGAACCGCTTAGCGAGGTCTTTGAAGCCGAGCGTTCGGCACACTAACGGCATGAAATGGGCAGCGATTCGTAAGCGCGTCATGCTTGTCAGAACTCATCACGAACCCTTCGTCGCGGAGCGAATGCCATCAAGTTTGCTAATCCGCGATCGTCGAGTCGTGACCTCCTCATGGTTCCTGTCGTCGTCATCCCCGTTCCAAGGGGAACAAAATGCTTCTCAAGGCCTCCTCTCGCCTACCGCTACTACAGCGTATTCTCCCCGGTATCTTCGCTTTTTTCGACAATAACGATAAAGTCCTCGTAATCGTTTAGTCGAAACTATTGGTATAGGTGCGCTTACTCGGGGCACGCCGAGGCATCGACCGTACATCTCTGAAGGCTCATCATCCTCTCGGCACTTCACCAAGAACTTCGATCACCCGACGCTCTTGAAAATGAAATCGCCGGCAGTCGACCCGTCGTCGGCGACGATTTGCCCGTTCAGGACGTCGATGGCTAATTGGATGAATCCGATATGGCAACGAAAAGAACGATTGTCGCCAAACTCGCGTCCAAGGCGGTCGCCTACGGCATGTTGCTCTTTCTTCCAGCATGTGGAATTCCTCACCTCCGAACGGCAGAGTCTGGGCCTGAACTCCCGTCGAACTTTCCGACGGGATTCAACGAAGACAAAAGCTCGGAGAATTCGTCCCAACTTGGGATCAACGAGTTCTTCAACGATCCGGCGCTCACGGGCTTGATCGACCAGGCCTTGGTCGGCAATCAGGAGTTGAAGATACTTGCCCAAGAGATTCAGATCGCCAGCAACGAGGTTCTCGCTCGGCGAGGCGCGTATCTTCCTTTTGTTGGAATCGGCGCGGGAGCGAGCGCAGACAAGCCGGGCGAGTTCACTCGCGGTGGCGCCGTCGACAGTCAACTCGACATTCGTCCCGGGCAACCGTTTCCGACACCCCTGCCGAACTTCCTGGCTGCCACGACCATCTCGTGGCAGATCGATATCTGGAGAATGCTGAGGAATGCTCGTGACGCGGCGTCGTTGCGTTACCTTGGTACGTTGGAAGGCAGGAATTATGTCGTGACGCGCCTCATCGCCGAGGTCGCGGAGAATTATTACAGTCTCATGGCGCTCGACCAGCGTCTCGAGAACCTCGATAAGATCATCGCGCTCCAGGAAAAGAGCCTCGAGACGGCCCAGGCGCTCAAGAACGCGGCTCGTGGCACCGAACTCGCCGTCCAACGTTTTCAGGCCGAAGTTCAGAAGAACCAAAGCGAACGGCTGATTATCAAGCAAGAAATCGTCGTCGTCGAAAACCGAATCAACTTCCTCTTGGGCCGATTCCCCACGCACGTGGAGCGGGATTCTTCGAAATTCTTCGACGTGAACATGCACGCGCTTCGCGTGGGAATGCCTTCGCAACTGCTTCAGAATCGGCCGGACATTCGACAGGTCGAACGCGAACTCTCCGCCGCCGGGCTCGACATTCGCGTAGCGCGGGCGCGGTTTTACCCCGCGGTGGCGATCACTGCCGGCGTAGGCTACGAAGCGTTTGATACCCGGTATTTGTTCTCGACCCCCGACTCCCTGGCCTACAACGTCGCCGGTTCCCTGGTCGCGCCTTTAATCAACAAGAAGGCAATACAGGCGGATTACATGACCGCGAATGCCCATCAGTTGCAGACCATTTACAATTATCAGCGAACGGTCCTCAACGCATTCACTGAGGTCGTGAACCGGTTGGCGATGGTCGAGAACTATCGCCAGAGCATCGAGATCAAGCAGCAACAGTTAAAGTCCCTCGAAGCCTCCGTGGATGCCGCCAGCAACTTATTCCAGAACGCGCGCATCGAATACATCGACGTCCTCTTCGCGCAGCGCGACCTGAACGAGGCGAGGATGATCTTGATCGACACCAAGAAGGAACAATTGTCCGCCATCGTGAACACCTACCAGGCACTCGGCGGCGGCGGATCCTTGGCGATGTTCAACCCCAAGGTTGCGGAAAGCACTCACGAGGAAGAGGTCAAGCCGGCGGACGAATCGGAGTCGCAGCTCGCGCCGGGTGGGGACGCGAAAGCCGACGCCCACGCACCGGCTACGGATGCACCGGCGGCGGAGACGAAGCCGAAGGAAGAAACCGGCGAATCCGCTCCAGAAAATGGGGCTCCGCAAAAATCGGCTCCGTAAACGAACGGGGCACATCTAACGCGTTGCTTATTTCGCGTATTCAAACTCGGCGATGACGGGGAAGTGGTCGCTGGGATATTGCTTGTCCTTGGCGTAGGGATCGATGACGACGGTTTTAGCCTCCAAGGGGCCCCGGAAGAGAATCCAGTCGATGCGGGCGCCCTGTTCCTTCGCGGGATAGAAAAAGCCGTTGAAGGACTGCGTCTGCGCTCCAAGGTGTTTGGCGACCTTCCAAGTGTCCTGAAAGCCATTTTTGCCGACGAGCGTGTCGTACGCCTGATTGCTTTCTGCAGCGGCGTTGAAATCTCCGACGACGATCGTGGGCATGGTGTTTTGCAGCGCATTGGCGCGTTCGCGGAGTAGCTCGGCACTCTTCTCTCGCGACGGTTGACTCTCGTGATCGAAGTGCGTGTTGATGAAGTAGAACTGCCGATCCGCGGCGATATCCTTGAAGCGGACCCAGGTCACCATTCTGCGGACGTTGTTCCCCCACGATGCCGATCCGATGACGTTGGGGGTATCCGAGAGCCAAAAGTGATCGTACTCGATCGGCTCGAATCGATCCCGCTTATAGAAGATCGCCATGAACTCGCCGCGACTGCCACCTTCCCTGCCTAAGCCGATCCACGCGTAGTCCTTGAGGTCCTTCTCCAGATCTTTGAGCTGGTGGAAAAGTCCTTCCTGCGTACCGAGAACATCCGGGGAATGTTTCTTGACGAGTTCCGCCAGTATGGGGCGTCGGGTGGGCCAAGAGTTCTTGCCGATCGGCGAGGCGTAACGGAGATTGTAAGACATGATCTTGAGCGGAGGAGTCTCAGCCTCTGCCGTGAAAACGAATAGGGTTCCAAGCAGTCCGGCAATCAGGATCGATGCGACTCGCATGGGGGACTCCCGCGTGGTTCGTTCAACAATGGGGTAGGGGAACAGTACGTCGCCGTGCCCCGCTTGTGTCAGACGCATGGCACTGATGGCTTGTCCGCCAGTGGGGCGCTTGATGCTCCATTTGCCGTTCAGAAATTAGCGCCGCGATACCAGCGGAAGCCGAAAAGAACCTGCAGGATGGCGATATCCGGTGAGGTCGTTGCCAAAACCGTTCGGCGAGTCCTTCACCCCGACCCTCTCCCAAAAGGGAGAGGGAGTGAAAGGAACGGGACGGAAATCAAACTTCCTTGGAGTCGATCCACTTCATCATGCGGCGGAGCTTGCGACCGACTTGCTCGACCGGGTGTTCGCGATCGAGTCGCTTGTACGCCTTGAACATGGGCTGATTGGCCTTGTTCTCGAGAATCCATTCGCGCGCGAACTGTCCCGACTGGATTTCGGCGAGTATCTTTTTCATTTCCTTTTTGGTCTCGTCGTTGACGACGCGCGGGCCGCGGGTGTAATCGCCGAATTCCGCGGTGTTCGAGACGCTGTAGCGCATGTAGTTGAGCCCCCCTTGGTAGAAGAGGTCGACGATGAGCTTGAGCTCGTGCATGCACTCGAAATAAGCCATTTCCGGCTGGTATCCGGCCTCGACGAGGGTTTCGAAACCCGCCTTGACGAGGGCGCTGACGCCGCCGCAGAGGACCGCTTGCTCGCCGAAGAGGTCGGTTTCGGTCTCTTCGCGGAACGTGGTCTCGATGACGCCGCCCCGGGTTCCGCCGACTCCCTTGGCGTAGGCGAGTCCGATCTTTTTGGTCTCGGGCGAAGCTCCATCACTGAGGGCGATGAGGCAAGGGACGCCACCCCCCTTGACGAACTCGCTGCGGACGAGATGTCCAGGTCCCTTGGGCGCGACGAGCAGGGCGTCGACCCCCTTGGGAGGCGTGACCTGTCCGAAGTGGATATTAAACCCGTGCGAGCACATCAGGACGTTGCCCGGCTTGAGGTTGGGCTTGATGTCCTTGGCATAGACATCGGCCTGGACCTCGTCGGGAAGTAGGATATTGACGACATCGGCTTGTTCGGAAGCCTCGGCGGCGGAGACGGGGGAAAAGCCGTGTTCCTTCGCGAGATCGTAATTGGGTGAGCCGGGCCGTTGGCCGACGATGACTTTGACGCCGCTATCACGCAAGTTTTGCGCCTGGGCGTGTCCCTGGCTGCCGTAGCCGATGATGGCGACGGTCTTGTTCTTGAGGTCCGCCAAGTTCGCGTCGTCGTCGTAGTAAATGACCAAAGGCATGGAACTGTTCCCTTTCAACGAAGTCTGTGTTCGCGCTACGGGCCGCATTGTCCGTAGTCCGCTTGCACACGGTGTGTTTTAACGAAGTCGCTCTTCTTCGTTTGATTCGTGACGGCACGAGGCGCGCACAAGCGCGATTCGCCCGGTGCGCGCCAATTCGATGATCCCGTACGGTCGAATGAGTTCGACGAACGCCCGGATCTTGTCCTCCGTTCCGGAAATCTCGATGATCATGGACTGGGGACCGACGTCGACGATTCGGCCACGGAAGATGTTGGCCAGTTCGCCGATCTCCCCGCGTTTTTCCGGGGATGCGGAGATCTTGGCGAGCATCAGGTCCCGTTCGACGAAATCCTCGCGGCTGATGTCGAGAACTTTGACGACGGTAACCAGTTTTTCCAGTTGTTTGCGCACCTGTTCAAGTTCGCGGTCATCGCCGTGGACGACGAAAGTCATGCGGGAGAGGTCGTGTTGTTCGGTTTCCCCGACCGCGAGGCTTTCGATGTTGAAGCCGCGGGAAGCAAGCATGCCGGAGACATGCGCCAGGACTCCGGGCTGGTTGGTGACGAGAGCCGACAATAAATGTCGCATGAATCCACTTTCTAAAAGAGAACTGTTCGCGGCGCCCACCGCCCGGCGGGCCCATGCGTCGCCGACTCTGACACCCTCAAACTCTTTGGAGTTCGCCATTTTAGGAGTGAAACCGGGCATCGGCAACAAACAGAACTTGGCGTTCTGAAGAGTGACGCTGTTATTGAGCTTCGGAATATTTCCCGGCCCGGTCGCTTGGCGGGCCCCGACGCTAGCGGCAATTCGTGGGGCTCTTGACTTGGCACCGGGCCAAGCCATTTCTTTCCCGAGCCGCCGAAGGACGGGCAAAAAGGGATGGCCAGGGACCGGTGAGGCGCGCAAATCGGATGCGCCAACGTTTGCGATGCCTTGACGTACATGCATTGAAGTGGTCGGGGCCCGAGGCTTTCTCGGGCGGACGTACTCCTTGACAGTGGCGCAGGGGTGAATAGACTCGTAACATGCCATTTTTGTTGTTCTTATGGATGCCGATCACTTCTATCCGCGGGCTTTTGACAAGGAACTGAACCATGCGTTCGCGTCTCTCCCGATGGGGATTTCTGCCGTTGGCGTTGATCGTTGGCTGTGGTGGTGGCGCTGGCGACAAGACTAAGGTCGTTTCTCTGAAGCCAGGCCCGGACATTCAGAAGGAGACCCAGAAAGCGTTAATTGAGGCCAAGCCTGGAACCGTCATCGAATTTGCCGAAGGAAAGTTCGACTTTACTGGCCAGCTTTCCCTCTCCGTTGATGGCGTGACTTTGAAGGGCAAGGGGATCGATAAAACGCTCCTTTCCTTCAAAAATCAGAATCAAGGGAGTGAAGGGATTCTCGTCACCGGCAACAACTTTACGATCGAAGATCTCGCGGTCGAGGACGCGAAGGGGGACGGCGTAAAGGTTAATGGAGTCAAGGGAGTTGTTTTCCGCAACGTCCGCACCGAGTGGACAGGTGGACCCGATCCGAAGAACGGCGCTTATGGCATCTACCCGGTCCAGTGCGACCAGGTCCTGCTTGAGGGCTGCGTCGCGATTGGACGTCCGACGCCGGTATCTATGTGGGCCAATCCAAGAACATCATCGTTCGCAACTGCCGAGCCGAGCGAAACGTCGCCGGTATTGAAATCGAAAACTCCAGCAATGCGGACGTTTACGACAACGTGGCAACGAACAACACCGGCGGACTCTTGATCTTCGATCTGCCAACCCTGCCGGTGAAGAACGGCCGGAACGTTCGGGTCTTCAACAACAAGGTCTACGAGAACAATCACCCGAATTTCGCGCCTCCGGGCAACCTCGTCGCTACCATACCTCCGGGAACTGGCTTGATGGTGATGGCGACGGACAATGTCGAGGTTTTCGCGAACGAGTCCCGAGACCACAAAACCTTGAACATGTCGATCATCAGCTACATGTTCACCCAGAAGAAGTACGAGGACAAAGACTACGATCCCGTGCCCGAAGGGATTTACGTGCATGACAATGTGTTCAAGAACGGTGGCGCGGACCCGACCGGCCCTGCGGGAATGCTTCTCGCACCGCTCGTGGGTAAACCGCTTCCGGACATCGTTTACGACGGCGTTGTGAACCCCAAGTCGTTGGTGAACGGTGAAGTTCCTGCGGAAAAGCGGGTCTACATCGAAAACAATGGGGACGCGACGTTCGCCAACATCAACCTGCCGAAGCTAGATCTGAAGGCCGCCGCAGAAAGCCTTGCGGGCAAGACGGACATCATCGATCGCGACATTAAGAAGTATGCCGGCCAATTGCCTCGGCTGCAGGAAGTGAAGCTCGAAATCGCCGCCTCCAACGGCAGCGGATCGCAGAGCTCGGGTGGGGGAGGAGACTGATGTCTCGACGGATGACGGCCGGGGCGCTGGGCGCCCTGGCCTGTTTCCTTATTTTTCTTTCCGGCTGCGGATCTCGTGGTCCTTCGAATGATCCCGCGGCCGTGGATTTTCAGCCGCCTGAAAAGCTTTCCGCCTACCAACTCTTCGTGGGTGATGGTAGCACGCAAGAGCCCGCATCGGGGGTTGTACCCTACGACCTAAATTCGCCACTCTTTTCGGATTACTCAACGAAGTATCGGTTCGTGAAGCTCCCTCAAGGAGCCGTTGCCAAGTACGAGGATCAGGACGCATTCGACTTCCCCGTGGGAACGATCATCGCGAAAACGTTCTCATACTTGCACGACTTGCGGGACGCATCCAAGGGGCAGCGGCTTATCGAGACGCGCCTGTTGATTCATCGGCCCGAAGGATGGGTGGGCCTGCCCTATCGCTGGAACAAGGAACAGAATGAAGCGATTCTGGATGTCGCCGGCGACACGGTGGACGTGGAGTGGATCCACACGGACGGCAAAACGAGGACGGTGAATTACATCGTCCCCAATTCGAACCAGTGCAAAAGTTGTCATGAGAATGACAAGAAGATGGGACCGATTGGTCCGAAGGCGCGGAATCTGAACAAGGACTTCGCGTATCGCTCGGGTACGGAAAATCAGTTGGTTCACTGGTCAAAGTCAGGCATTCTCGCCGGAGCTCCGGACCCTGCTCAGGCGCCGAAACTGGCTGACGCCGCCGATCCGAAGAGCGGAAGTCTCGACGACCGGGCGCGGGCGTGGTTGGAGATCAACTGTGCCCATTGTCACAATCCCAAGGGGCCGCGAAGACCTCGGGTTTGGACCTGATGGCGTCCCGAAGGATTTCGAAAAGTTCGGGATCTGGAAAACGCCGATCGCTGCCGGCCGCGGGGCAGGGGCCACAAAATTCGACATCGTTCCCGGCCAGCCTGAGGAATCGATTCTCCGTTCCGCGTCCACTCGACGGATCCGGGCGTGATGATGCCTGAACTTCCGCGACGATTGGTGGACGACGAGGGAGTCGCGCTTCATTGATGAGTGGATCCGTCAAATTCCTGATCCCCGTCAATCCACCGAATCGAAGGAAGGCGAAGTCCAAACTCGCTGACAGGCATCTGGTTGGCTACCTCTTCATTATGAACATATAGCGCCGGCCGCGACGAAGTTCGTCGCGGCCGGCGGCGTTTCAATCGAGGTGGGCGTCGGCATCGGAAATCAAGGCGGACACCTGTTTTTCGATTTCCTGCCCGCTCCGTTTCCTCCGCTCCCTTCTGGGTTACCTGGACGACGACCCCAGCGGTGGGAAGCGTTAATTCCGTCTCTCGATAAACCATGCGGAAAACGACCGGTACATGATCGGAGACCGCGTCCGCGAAATCGCTGATCCGGCGGTCGAGCGCACGATCGCCGCGTCGTCCCCCAGGATGTTGCGCAGCTGTCGGGGTTGACGTCGCCACTCACGACAACGTGGTCGATGAGCGAGCGATGCGAAAGCCCAACGTACGAGATCGCGTCCGTCGTCGCGTCGTCGGCAGTCAACGTCAAAAGGTCGGGGGTATCCGCGATCGGCCCCAGGGAATCGCTGTGGTACTTATCGTTGAAGTCGCCGCCGAGCACGACCGGTAGATTCTCCACTTCACGGATTTGTCGAATCATGTCGATGAGGATCGACGACGCCAGTTGCCGCCTTGCTCGGCTTTGCGCGTCGCCAAACGCCTTGAGATGCACGACGATCATGATGAACCGGACGGCTTTGGATTCCCCTTGCTCCGCGATGGCGCACTCGACGATAAGGGGTTTTCGGGGAAACGCGGTCAGGCCTGCCGCCGTCCTCCGGTCAAGCTGATCGGAGAACTTTTCGAGGATATCGTCGCGGTTGGTCGGTCGTCGTTTCGCGATCGTAGAGGACCGCCAGGTCCTGACTGCCAGGGCCATCGCCGATCTCGAAATCGTACTGGAGACCACGTCGAGCCAGCGCCCTGCAAGCCTTTCGGAGAGCTCCCTTTTCCACCTCGACCAATCCCAGAGCGTCCATCGAGAGGCGAGCCAGCACGCTCGTGACCCGGTCGATTCGTTCCTGGGAAACGTTGTTGTTGAAGGGTTCGATGTTCCAGAAGCCGATATCGGCGAAATTGTCGCTACCGACGAAGTCAGGAACTTCGATTTCCTCCGGGCGGGCTTTCAGGCCGACGACGTCGAAGAAACCCAAGTACGGCGAGGTGTCATCGATGCTCTCCCACAATTCCCGTCCCAATTCCGAATTACTCAGACCGCTGAAGTTCTGACTTTTCAATTTCGCCACGATGGATGCGACGCGGATCCCTTCGTTGGTTGCTTGTCCGCCTGGTTCCGTCCAGCCCGCATGATGAAGCGCGACAAGTTCCCAGCGGTCGTTAAAGGCGGGGGATCCGCTCGAACCGGGCTCCGTGTCGGTGCGGTATTGAATCACTTTGCTTTGCACGGAAGTTACTTCATTGCTGCGGAGCGCGATCTCTTTCATGCGACCCGAGGGATGCTGTACGATCGAAACGTTCTCTCCCTCGGCGATCGTCGCGGGATTGCGCAATAGTTTGATGGGTTGAATCTCCGTGATGAGCAGGTCGTCGCAGCCGACGATGGTGAAATCCAACGCGGCATCGGTGATGAACAATCGCTCCGGCCGAAGGCGGACGCCGATTTTCACCTTGTCTTGTTCGAAATCAAACTCGGCGATCGAGGCTTGTGCGTCACTGGTGTTGGCGAGTACGTGGTTGTTGGTCATGATCAGGCCGCGACCGATCAGAAAGCCGGTTCCCATTCCCATAGGTCCGGTGATTCGGCAAACGGCGCGCGCTCGCGCCAAGCCGTCGGAGAGATAACGGGTGGGTAGAAAGTCCGCTTTGCCGCTGATTTTCTCGAGCTTTTTCACGAGAGAGTCCCGTTCGGCGTTGGTGGCGGCAACGTCGACTTCCGCGCCGGTGTGGGCGCGATAGCGGTGCGTGACGAGGCGGCGAGATTGGGAACCATCCTTCGACAATGAGTCGGCCAGGGAGTTTTCTTTCCCCAATGCAATCGGGTCCATGAACTTGTCTCCGTCCAGAGCTGCGCGCCGGCCGGTTTGGGATTGCGTTCTCCGTCCGCCGGCGATTCTTGGCGGAGAAAGTTCGAACGCGCGGCGCTTCGCTGGGGGCCTCGGCGTTCGAAGAGTAAATTCCGTGGAATTACGCCGATTGACGTGGGGCTTTAAGACGGAGCCAGAATTGGGACGTTTGCGAACGGCGAAATTCCGCGAACAAGTACTCCAACAGTGATCCCCCGCATCTTCGCACGGAATGCTAACTTTGCAAGCACCAAAAGAAGGGATGAAGAAAATCGGAATCCGTTAAGGGAACTTCTCGAGCCCAAAGGCAAGCCAATTCGCTTCATTTTCGGTATTGCCGGCGAGCGCGACGTTAGATGCAGGACGGGGAAATGGATCCGTGGGCAGCGAATCGGGCGATCCAAGGCCCGGTCCACGCCGTTGCTATTCCGAGCGGCTGAAGTGGACTAATGCTTAATCCGAATTTCCGTGAAACCTGTATTTAAAAATGCCGAAAGCTCCTTGTCGCGTTTACAAACGCGCTTACAATTCGGGTGTTGAGAATGAATCTCAATTCTGTCTGTCCGGGCCCACCTGGGTTCGTCCTCTCGCAAGCCAGCACTCTGCTAGCCAGCTCCACGTTTTTCTACTCTCGTTCGTTCCGATGGTCGGAACGAAGACTCGGTTAACGCCTGCGCTTTGATCAGCAGCGAGGCTAGTTGGAACACGTCCGCGATTTCGCGGGCCGTGCTCGAGGAGTGTATGTCCATGCAATGGTTGCGTATGGCCGCGATTTGCGGCTTGATGATGATTGGTTTCTCGTCGATGGTTCGCGCGGATTTCGTCGTTCCCAGCTTCCGTGGCGAAGCGCTGACGACCTATCAGCAATGGGATGTTTTTTCGAGCACCACGGGCCCCAACGCTCCGGACGTCGCAAATGACAATGCGGCGGGAACGGCGAATGTCGTCGAGACCACGGGGTTGGCGTTCGTTACCGGCGGCGGAAACATCTATTCGTTCGCGGGCGCGACCGCGTTTGAAGTCACCGTGCCCGACTTCGGTCTTGGGGCGGGATACCTCACCAATGTCGTCGTCCAGATTCGAACGCAAGGCACGGACGTAGACACGGCGAGTCTTTTCTTTGACGGAATCGTCCCCACGTCGACAGAACTTCTCTTCGAACAAGCGCTCGGCGGATTCGGCGGCGTGCTCCGCGATTGGAAGTTTGAGTGGACGGGTATTTTCGGAAGCATCGATCTCCATCAGCTGGACTTCGCCGCCAGTGGTAGCTCAATGAGTCTGGATCGGCTAGCCATCGATACCCAGGTCGTCGCGGTTCCCGAAGCTGGTTCGCTCGCCTTGGGCTCCTGCGGTGTTCTGCTGGTAGCCGGGCTACGCCGACTTCGTCGCCGTAGCTCCTGCCGCCGTTCGGAAAAGTAACGCGGCCTGGCCGCGATGAATTCCCACTCCCATTGGGAGAGAAATGGGGCGAGGGACCGTTCGCGAGATTAATACGCGAGCCTATCCCTTGCCCCTTCAAAGTGACGCCGTTATGCCCGGTCGCGAGGAGAGCCATGGCGCTCAGCGCACCGGGTTCCGGCATTACCTTTCCGATGCTCGATTTTGCAATCTTTACAAGCAAACGCGACCGGGCGTGAATTTGGAAGTGCCTGATTTTCGATTGAAGCGAATGTTGGCCTTGGGTAACGGGAGCGATCCATTTGGTCCTTCTTTTAGGGAACGGCAGTCGATGGTTATCCCCGGGGCCGTCCACTCCGTTTTCACCACGGAGGGCTCCGGGGATCCATTCATGGTTGGAAGCCGGTGAAAATCCCATCGAGTGCACGGCGTGGTTCCAAGGAGTCCGTTGACTATGTCCGCGTCCTTAACGCATCGTCGCTCCCTTGGGGCACGGGAGGCATTCACCCTTCTGGAGCTTTTGGTGGTCGTAGCGATCATCGGCGTATTGATGGCGCTTCTCATTCCCGCCGTACAGTCGGCCATCGAGGCTTCGCGGCGCATGCAATGCCAGGCGAAATTGAAACAACTGGGGGTCGCATTGCACGGTTACCACGATCTTCACGGGGTGTTTCCGGCGGCGGCGGATGGTGGCGTGGGATCGGTCTATTTCAGCTTTACCGGCTACGGTCGCCTTCTTCCCTTTCTCGAGCAGCAGGCGATTTACGACTTGATCGACTACAACGGTTCGCTCAATCTCTTCGGTCTCGAGTATTCTTGGGCCTCGCCGGCCAATACAACGGCCTACTCGATGCAACCGTCGATGTTTCTGTGTCCGAGCGCGCAACGTTTCACGCCGGCCCCCTTGGAGGTAAGTCTGCCGAGTTCGAAGGGGATGATTCAATGGGTAATCGGGAACGCCGCGGTCACGGACTATTTATTCTGTGGCGGCGCCGACCGCGTTGCCGACGCCAGGTTTGCGATGCCCGAGCGAATGGGGTTGTCGGCTTCCATTCCAAAACCCGGATCCGCGAGGTTCGCGATGGCTTGTCGAATACCTATCTCATGGGAGAATCGGTGGGTGGCGATGGTTCCAATCCCCTCTACGCGATGGAGGCGGTCGGTGTCTCCGGCCCGGGGCTCCGACGGACAAGGAAACGGGATTGGCGTATCGCCGGATCTGCGTTCCCACGAGCAAGCCTCATCCCACCGCCAGTTTCCCCGTCCTCGTTGAAAACTTGATGTACCAGGCCTATGGGCGCAATCGGGCGTCCAAGTCGACCAGTCTTAACGTGATCGGCGGCCTGGTCGCACGAACGGTGGACGACCACGGGAATTTTTATGCGCCCAACGACTGCCCCTATTCCTCGATGACGATCATCGACGACCGGGTTCCGCCGGCCGCCGATTTCCGCCAGAAGAACTCGCAGGTCTTGCCGAACTTTCGCAGTAGCCATCGAGGAATCGTGCACATGTTGCTTACGGACGGGAGCGTCGAGGGAGTGAACGATGGCATCGACGGTCACATCTTTGTTCGGCGTTCGACGATGGCGGGGAGCGACATGCCATGAGTACAGCACGGGAATTGAGCTGGCGCGGCGCTCGTTACGGCGGTTGGATGCTCGTGTTGATAATGGGGTGCTCGCGAGTTACTTCGGAAAATCGCTCGCCCCTCGCGGATTCAGAGTCGGAGGCCGCGGCGCGACAACATTACGAGCAAGACCAACGGCGTCGGCAGGAACTGGAGCAACAGATTTTCACGCGGCGAAATCCCTCCCCCTCGACGCCACGATCCGTGAAATGAGGTAGAGAAATTACCAGAGTCTCGGTCGGTGGTTTTCGCGGCGAATTAGCCGTTGGGCTGATTCCGGCGAAGATCCTCGGTGAGTAGATCGCGGTATTCCGGCAGGGAATCTGCATGCAATTGGAAGATTTCGCGAAGTGCTTGGGCGGCACGACGGCGCACCAACGTGTCTTTGTCGCGAAGGGCATCGAACAGGGCGGGAACCGCGGAGCGGGCATCCGGGCCGATCTTAGCAAGAATCATGGCGCACGAACGCCGAGTGAGGGGGTCGGCGGCGGACAATCCTTCGATCAACGCGGGAAGCGAGGCTTCCGCGTCCGGGCCGATGGTTACCAAGGCGTCAGCGGCGGCCCAACGGACGAGCGGATCGGAATCCTTTAGAGCCGCAATTAACTCGCGAGTTGCCGGCTTTCCTTTGGCCCCCAGTCTTCCCAACGCGCGGACCGCTTGCCAGCGAACGCGCGGATCACGATCGGAAACTCGGTCACGCAAGACGACCACGATTTTGTCGTGGCTGTTCGTTTCCGCGAGTTCGGAAAGGGACGCGAGGACGGTCGAATAATCCAGCCGGAGCAGTGCTTCGTGTAGTTCCTGTGCGTTCTCGTAGGACTTCGCATCGGACTTGAGGCTTCGCTCCGCCACTTCCGACTGCGGCGTCGGTCCGTTGTCGGAAGCGAATGATTCGCCGAGCACGAGGGAAACACAGAATACCACGCCGTGCATGCATGTCATCTTGTGGAACACTCCTTTGCGGTCGGCCGATGATTCATTCATCGGCCTGGAGGTACGTGGCTGTCACTCTCCTCGCCACGTTCATTCGGTATCGCGGGATTCGCGACAAGGCGGATTCGCTTTCCCGATCGCTACGACTTTGGCGGTCGTCCTTCGTGGTTTGGAACGAAAGTGTCTCGCGATACCTTCGTACCACTCACGATATCTTTATATGCCATTTCCAGGCAGGAAGGGCTCTCCGTGAGGGAATCTTGCGGTTTGCGGATCTTGCGGCCCCTGCCTCAACCGGATCAATCCCTATCTTTTTCCCAGATTGACGAAATATGTCTCGTTTAACTCCCTGTAAAATAAGGCATTGAGGAAGAATTTCTGTTTTGCGAAATTTCTGGGCATCTCTACCTCCATCTTCTGGCCTCAGGGGATTGGCAGCAGTAAAACTTGAATTAGATGCTTGACGGATCGGTGCTTGACTTGACCGCTGCAGCCGGAATAATCGATCCAAAGAGACTCTATCCTCGCAAACGGGAATGTGCGGGTTGCACGCGAGGAGGTATTGAATCGATGCGGAAGCTGCCTTGGTGCGCGGCGTCGCTCGTGGAAACTCGCTGGAGAGAACACCCGATCCGTCATCGAACTTCAATAACGTCCCTTATTCAAAGGAGAGTGAGCATGCGAGCGTTTGTGGCCGCCTGTTGCGTGGCGCTTTTGGTGAGCTCCGTGGCGAAAGCGGAGAGAATCAAGGTGGGGGAAGCTTGCCCGAATTTCACCAATCTCGAGACCGCCGACGGCAAGAAGGTCTCATTGAGTGATTTCAAACAAGACGCACTTGTCATTGCCATCACGTGCAATCATTGCCCCGTGGCTGTCGCGAATGAGGATCGATTGATCGAGTTCGCCAAGGAATATTGCGGCAAGGACGGCAAGGTGGCTTTGGTGGCCATCAACGTCAACAACGGCGAAGGTGACAAGCTCCCCGCGATGGCGGAACGAGTTAAGGAAAAAGGATTCAACTTCCCTTACGCTCATGATCCCAGCCAAAAGATCGCCAAGGATCTCGGCGCGCGCAAGACGCCGGAATTCTTCGTCTTCGACAAGAATCGCAAGTTGGTCTACACGGGTAAGTTCGATGACTCCGTGATGGACGCCTCCAAAGTGAAGGCTCACTACGTGGTCGAAGCGGTCAACGCCGTCATCGAAGGCAAAGAGCCCCCGAAGTGCAACAACCCCGAAGGTTGCGGCGTGCGTTTCGAATAATCGATTCGCATCCTTTGGTTAAATGAAATGCAAAACGGGGAGGCGTTCGCCTCCCCGTTTCCATTGGACAATCTCTTCGGGTGGATTTCCCGAATCCAAGCTCCAGCATTTACCATCCACGTCGGCTTCGACGCATCGCGCGCTTGTACTCACGCTTCGATTGGTACTGGTAGCTGACCGGCTGAATCTCCCGGACCGCATGGCTGGTGGATTGAACCGCCGGTTGAGAAGCGACCGCGGGAACCGCCTGCGCAACCACCTTGGGTGCCGGCTTGAGAACGGGCTTGGGCGCCTCGGTCTTCACCTCGGTTTTCATCGCGACCGGCTTGCCAACGATTGTCTCGACGGCCGAGACGTTGGCCAACACGGAGGGCTGGCTTTCCGGCTTCGCGATCGGCGCGGGGGACGAAGCCGGTTTCGCCGACGCGAGAAGACCGGCAAAGGGACGCATCTGTTTCTTCAACGCCAGCATGTGTTCCAAATGGGCCCAGCGATCTCCCGTCTTGACGGTAATCTTGGCGATCGCGGGTTGGCCATCCACGTCACCCATTTCGATGCGGACGTCGCGGTCTGGATAGCGAATCTGCGCGATTTGGCCGTCCTCGCTAATGGACATGTGGAGTGCTTTACCAGCGGCTTTGAGCGGGAAGGGGTTTTCGGTCCGGGCGCTCATCAGCGTTTCGCAGAGATCCCCCTTGCAGACGAAAGTCTGTGGGTTCACGGAGTGGGGATCGCCCGCAAAACTGCGGAACGCCGTCACGCACGCCAGCAAGGGAAGCGAGCGTTTGAAGGAGGGAATCTTCGTCGTGTCGCTCGAAACGACAGAGTCATCCACCTTCCAACTGCCATCGTGCACCATTTTGAAGGTGACCGTTTCATGCGGTTTTCCGTTGGGTACCTGCATCCGCATAGTGCCCGTTCCGCCATTCATGACGACGTAGGGCTTGTTGCGGCGGACTTCCGGCAGGAAATCTCGAATCCGATTGAGTTGATCCGGGGATAGGTCCTTGAACGCCGTCTTGAAGTGCGACGACGCGGAATCGTGGAAGGACGACCCGCCGACATACTTCAGATCGCGCATGAACTCGTTGGCGGTCAGCGTCAGATCGAGGTAGCTCGAGAGTGATACAGTGCGTCCGTCGTCGCCGGCTTTATAGATGTCTGCGACGGTCCAATTGAAACCTCGGCCGACAACCAGGAACGTAACTACCCCTTGGCTCGTCGCCACGGTGACGGTTCCCGATCCGTTTCCCTTGCTGCTTCCCAGCACTTTTCCGCCATTGGCCCGTGGAATCTGGGCGAACACTTCCTGCGGCATCCGGCCCCATTGATAGGCAAAGCTCGAGGTCGATGCCGACATCACGGCCGCTCGGCTTCCCGAGTTCATTGCTTCGCCATAACGTTTGCAAGCTAACTTCATTCCAATGTGCGGCGCCGCCAAAGCGCTCGTCGACGACAAGAGCGTTGCCGACAAAACGGCAACGGACACGAATGATCTCACGATGCTTCCTCCCTGGTATTCGCTAGCGCTTCGCGCGTTCAGACGGGAGACGTGTCACTTCGCCCACGGAGGCGAAGGCGGCGTCTGGTTCTCGCGTAAAGTTCAAGCTCGACTTGGGAGATATCGGCTTCGAGAGGGAGACAAGGTTTTACGGAACCGTTTTTTCTAAAAGCTTCATTCCAAGGGGGTTCCGGTCATTCTTGGTGCATCGGTCCCACGGGTCGATCCGCGAGTGCAACCGGTATGGATCGGGTGGATCCTTCCCATTTCAAGGAATCCTCCGGCTTTTCCATCCAGTCCGACCCTCTAATCCGACAATCTTTCCTGTTTAACCCTTTCTTGCCAAATCATCCATTTTGTAAAGTCAAAGGAGGCGATGTCGGCGCGGGCCGTGGGCAAGTGCACTGTGGATCGGCGATTCCCGCGCGGGCTTTGGATACGGGCATCGAGTGAGCGAAACCTGAAACGCAGGGATTGGCACATGGGTTGGAAACGAGCGGTCGGGACGGCGGTGATTCTTCTGGCAGGATTGTCGGGAGGGTCACGCTCTCAAGCGGATTATCCGCCGCCGAGGAATATGTCCGAGATGCTCCCGCCGACTCCGGAGGATTGGCTACGGTACTATCTCAACCGGGAGGTCCGGTTCGGCTGTCCCTACTGTCCGGAGCCATTGGTGTTGCACCGCTACGTTTACTTCTATGCCTGCCCACCCGAAGTTCCCTGCGGTGAGCCCATGCATCGAAGTTTCCGCGGCGTGTACGGCATCTTCTATCCCGGGCCGTATTACATCGAAGAGCCGGAGATCCTCATCGACCTTCCTCAGCCACGCTCTTGCCGCCGGTCGGCGGTAACGATTCTTTCGGACAGCCCCTCCAGTCCGCAAAATCCGTCCGAATTCGATATCCTGATCGAAAAATGAACTCAAGTTCCCGGACTTGGGATTCAGAAACCGGGTAGATTTGCGGCGTGCGCGGAATAACCCGGGCACGCGGTTCTCATCGATCTTCTCGGGTTCCTGTCATGAAACGCTGGCTCGTCCTTGCGATGTTCGTTCTGCCGGGCTGTAGCACGTGCCCGCAAGCGGACTTCATGGACACCTTCTTCAAATCCCGCAACGCGTGTGGGGGACCTGCGGTATCCACGGCCGGGGACCAAGAGCCAGGTGCCAAATGCGGCTGTGGGAAGAAAGAATGTGCCCTATGCCGCCCCTTCCGGATTTTTCATCGCAATCGCAATTAAGTGATCGACGGGATGACGTAAAAGAGCACCGCCAGGTAATGGCAGAGGCTTCCCGCCATCACGAAGACATGCCAGATCGCGTGTGAAAAGCGAATATGCTCGCGAGCGTAAAAGTACACTCCGGCCGTGTAGAAGATTCCCCCGGCGGCGATCCACGCCAAGACTTCGAGCGGAAAGGATTCGAGAATAGGCTTCGCGAAGAAGACCGCGAGCCAGCCGAGAAGAATGTATGGCAGTGCCGAGATATGCGGGAACCGCGTTGCGAAAGCGACCCGGTAGATAATGCCCGCCGCCGCCAACATCCACACCAGGAACATCATGGTCGTTCCCCACGCGCCATGAAGGTAGGACAAGATGAAGGGGGTATAGGTGCCCGCGATGAGCAGGTAAATGCAGACCTGGTCGGCGGTTCGTAGGCTTCGTTTGATTCGCTCCCCTTGCAAGGCATGGTAAAGGGTTGAGGCGGCATAAAGACAGACGAGCGTGAGTCCGTAAACGCTATTCCCCAAAAGCAGCCACCGATCTCCCCGGACCGGCGCGACTTGATGGAGCACCACCAGGCCGATGATGCTCAGCGCGAGGCCGATGCCGTGAGTGATGGTATTCGCGAGCTCTTCGTCATTGCTTCGTTGGAGAACGCTCAAGGGAAGGGATTCGAATTTTCCTGCCACGACAATTCCTCCACCAGGTTCGGGGGAACCAGGGATCGCTGACTCTCGATGAATGGCCATGCCCAGTTGGGCTCGGGTGGAATCGCGGCGAGTTCAAAAGCAGGTCTACCGGCGACCGACAACCATGACCCGGAGGGTGAGGAATCCCTCCGGAACTTTGCGCGGGAACAGGAGATGGGTTTCGTTGCCGCGGGGCCGTTTTGCCCGTGACAGCGGAACCGAGTGCCCCAATTACCCGCACCGATCCGCTCGTCCACGCTATTCTACATCGGCAAATCCATCCGCCATCATCAGGATTCTCGTTTCGCATTTGCCGCGCGACAACTCCCGGTCCCCCGACGTCCTCGGAATTGTGTGGGCGAAGCCAAAAATTCCGCCTAAAGCGAGACGTCCACGGAGATTTCGTCGCCTGATCGCCTACTTCATACGCTTTTCTTTTATTGCGTGCAAGCTCGCTTTTCGCGTGTCTGGACACTTGCGTTTACGCCGATTTCCAACCCGTTACACTTGTCGCTTCCACCGAAGTAAAAGGACTCACTGCGCGCATCCACCGGATTTTTGCCGCTTTTCCAATAACCCCCCCAACTGGGCATCTCGATGGGAAACGGCAGCGCGAGGACCAGCGAAGAACGACCCCGACATGTTTCACGTGACTCGATGGCGATCGGTACCTGAAATGGCGCGCCGGAGTCACGTCGAAGACGTCTTCGGTGAATTATTTGGTGTTTGTGAAGAGATCCTTTTCCAGGAACGCTTAATCGCTTCACGGACACGGCGAAAATCTTCGTTGGTATAATGACCGAGTGGATCAAACGGAGAGATCATTCCCGTGTGCTTGGCCACGGAACTGCCGAGGCATGGAGGTTGCCGTTCCCGGCCGCGGTTTGCGAATTATTAAGCAGCGGCAAAGCGTCACCATTTCACGATCCTGTAAGTTATTCGCGATGAATGGAGCATTTCCATGAATGCAAGTCCTCGAACGGTTTGCCTGGGCATGATGGCCGCCTTTCTGTTGTTGGCGAGAACTTCCCCGGGGGGTGAGAAGGTGGTCAAGACGTTCGACGACAAAGGAAGCTCCGTGCAACTGTCGAAAGGGGACTTGCTCGTCGTCGAACTTCCCGCCCAACTATCGACAGGTTACAACTGGTATCCCGTCGATGACTTCGATGCGGACGTTTTGGCGATCAAGGGGAAGGAAAAGAGTGAGTCCGCTGAACGGATCGGCGGGAAGGAAAAGGTGACGATCACGGCGGAGGCGATTAATGAAGGCAAGACGACGCTTCGATTTGTCTACGTTCGGCCGACGCACGTGGAGACGGAGGACGGCCCACCTCACGTTAAAGCCGAGGTATTTGAAAAATTAAAAAAGGAAAAAACATTGAAAGACAAAGATTTGTTCTGGATAAAGGTAGCCGTCACTAACAAAGGATAGTGCTACGTTAGCCTATCGCCTAAATCCTCATGCGTTGCCAGGAGTTCGCCATGTGTGCACGCACCCTCTCTCGTTACGCGCTTTTCGTCGCAATCACTTCGACTGGTTTTCTCCGCCTTGCAGAAGCACAAGAGACGCGGAAGCCGCGGACCGAAGCCGAGAAGTCGAATGCCGAGAAGATCCTCAAGGCGTTCGTTCAAGACGCGCCTCGGCTAGCGTCGGCACCCAAGCTGGAGTTAAGTCCGTCAGCCGAGCTTGCGACATCGCCCGGCGGCTTAACGCTCACAGCCGAGTCGGTGGTGGGGGGCGTTGATACCAAGAGGATCACCGGCTTCATTCCGCCGCCAAACATCAAGGAGTTCATGCAAGAGAAGGCGCTTCCGTCCCTTTCCGCGCCGACCGTTAGTGCCGAGGCGCGCGATACCAGTTTTAGTTGGATCGGAAAGATGACTCCGGTCAGGGATCAGGATCGATGCGGAAGCTGTTGGATATTCTCCGCGGTGGGTGGCGTCGAATCGTTATTGGTTCAGCAAGGCGCTGCCTCGGCCGACGTGAACCTTTCCGAACAGTTTCTGCTCAACTGCGTCAAACAGGGGGCAAGCGGCATATCCAAGGGGTGCGGTGGCGGATGGCCCGGCGATGCATTGGAGTACTCGAAAAAGGGCGTTCCTTCCGAGGAGGAAATGGCCTATGTGGGAGACGTCAAAGCTTGCGTTAACGCGAAAAAAGTCGTCGCGAAAGTGAAAGACTGGGGATATGTCTCCAACTCTGTTTTTCCGGGGCCGCTCGAAATCAAGCAGGCATTGGTGACCAAAGGGCCGATCATTTGTGCCATGCAAGTGACGCAGGAGTTTCAGCTTTACAAATCCGGCGTCTGGAATGTCAAACAGGACGTGCAGTCGAAGGTGAACCATGCCGTGGTGATCGTCGGATGGGACGATTCAAAGGAAGGGGGCGCCTGGCAAGTGCGCAATTCCTGGGGATCGCAATGGGGCG
Source organism: Planctomycetota bacterium (assembly GCA_046350335.1). Lineage (GTDB taxonomy): Bacteria > Planctomycetota > Planctomycetia > Kolteriales > Kolteriaceae > JAXMAQ01. Next base: position 11,483 of record JAXMAQ010000066.1, on the reverse strand, counting down.
AGACGGGGAATTTTTGGATCAAATACGACTGCTTGAATATTGGCGCTTACGCGATGTGGGCTTCCGCCGAGCGGGTGGAATCCAAGACCAATGACAAAGACAAGGTCGAACCGGACAAGAATAAAGACGACGACACGGGTTCCGCGAAGTCCTGTGGCAATCGGTTCGATTTCTTTCTCGCGGATTCCGAAATGGGGATCGACGACACGGAGATTCGCCTCTTCAATCGGTCGGCGAAAAGGAAGTCCCTGGTACTCACCTTCTCCAGTTCTCGTGGTCTTACCCTCAAACAACCGGCGTACGAACTCCGAGGTTGGGAGCAGTTGAGACTAAAAGCCTCGCAGGTGCTTGATGGTGGATCGCCTAGCGGTTTCGTGACCGTCACGCAGGATAATGACTCCCCTGCCTCCGTTCTGTACCGCTACGTCGAGGATGGCAAGGGATCACGCTGGACGGCGGCGGCGACGGAATGCGCGGCAGAGAACACGGTGTCCATCAGCACGGACATTGGCGCGCGCATTCAATGGTGGGAGAGAAATTGAAGTCTCCTCCTCCCGCGTCTCGCGAGAAAACGTGTGATTGCAAATGACGCGGACGATCAAAGGCAGACATGCGCCTCGTTCGCGTCGTTTTGGCGTATAAAGTTCCCAAACCAGGCCGACTGGGATGACCCTGACGATTGTTCCGGTTGGCTTTATCTTTCCCGATGATTCGGCTCCTCGCGCCCGTACATTTCTTGGACGAGAATCGGTTATGCTGTCGATCAATAGGCGTGTCTCGTAGCCACCTTGTCAATGTCTGTATTCGCACGCGGCTTTTATCGAGTTTGCCCTCGAACAAGGGAGTTCTCCATGTCTCGCCCGATCCTTATTGCGATCGCTGTATTTCAATTGAGTATCGGCAGTACCTCTGCCGGCGGTAAACACTTCCAAAGCGGGTGTTCGGACGACAAATGCGCCACGGAAGTCATTCAGCTACCGGCACAGCGCATCGTTGTTGAAACCACGCGGCCGAATGTCATTGTCAATGAGTCGCGTGGCCACCACAGGCATGGACGCGCGGTGGCTCCCGTGGCCGTTCAGCCCTTTCTTGCCACTCCCATGATCGCGGGGCCCATCATGGCCACCGTCCTGGCCCCTCAAGCGGTGGCGACGCAAGAGGTGCGAAGTCCTGCTCCCAATCCTTTGCGCGCCATTCACCAACTCGAAGAACAGACCTTCGAGATCAATCGGATGCGCGCCATTCAGGAGGCGGAAATCCGGGAGACTTCGCGTGCCTTGCAGCGGGCGTCGGAATCCTTGAACCTGGGAATGAAAGGTCTCTCGGGTAACGGGGAGCCATCTTCACAAGCCGCGAATGAAACGGTAACTCGATTAGGGGCTCTGGAAAGCCAGGGAACGACTCTGAAAGGTGAGATCGATTCTCTCGCTACGGAGATTGCCAAATTGAAAAAGCTGATCTCCTATCACGACGAAGCAATCAAGTTGCAACTGCAGTCCGAGGACGCATCCGTCACCGACTCCATTAAGAAGTTAACCGAACGGATCGAGAACATGGAAAAACTCATTTCCATCCACGACGAGATCCTTCGCAAGAATCAGCAGCAGTAACGGTTCCCTCCCTTATAGCCGATCAGGAAAGTAATTTCGTGGGCCGGTGCTAATCCATGGGCGCCGCTACTCGCGGCTCGCACCAAGGCTCTCCAATCGACCGGGCCTGGGAATACGACATTACGTTGTTAGGGCGCGTGAGGCGCGCAGTGTGCGCGCATGTTTGCCATGCGAAAAAGAAACCCCTCGCCCCGGCCCTCTCCCGGCGGGAGAGGGAGTTCAATGCGGCTTCGCCGCTTTGGGTTTTTGATGCTCTATAGATTCGACGCCACGCCATCATCCATGCATGAATCCCAACCTTCAAAAGTGCCGCTGTTTTCACTGTTCGAACACCTGACGTGAAATGGGGCAGGAATTATTGGCCGAATCGATTTTCCTTAATATGCCGAGTTGACTCAAGCGGAGGGTTATAGGGGCCGATGTTAGAAGTGCCAAGGGTTCGCGCTTCGTTCGATGCGAAACCCGATATGGGCATTTTCCGCTGAGGTCGCCATGCGAAAAAGGCTCCTGATATTCGCCACTTGTACGTTTTTCGGCTGCCATTCATTGCCGAATTCTGATTGCTTCGTCGCCAATCCCTGTGACGAAGTCATCTCTGAATGCCAATCCACTTCGATAAGTCCGCCCCCTGTGAGATCGTCTGCTCGTCGCCACGAGTTCGCCAGCCCAAGAGATGTGGATTTCTCGGTCGTGGTAAATGCGCGCCGGAATGCGCCGTAGGAACAGTCGTCCGGGAAGCTCCCAAGGAAGACTGTGCTCCTCCGAAGCCTCCGGTGACGCAAGCGCCGCCTCCGACCCAGCCCTCGCCCGTGACGCAGATTCGCCAGGAGCAAACCGAGCAGGTGACGACCGTCGCCCAAGAGGTGCTGCTCGTCCCGCGCACCGTGTACGTTCCCTACGTGCACCAAACGCCCGTGACGACCGCTCGCCTCACCATGTCCACCACGCAGAATGTTTCCGCGACGCTACGGACGTCCGCGACGCAGACGGAGCGTGGTCCGGAACTACGTCAAATGGAACAGGAACCGTTAAATGCACCCGCGCCGCCGGCGCCGGCCGCGCCAGCTCCACCTTCCTGCAAGAACGACGCCATCGTGACCTCTTTGGATCGATTGGCGACCCGGTTGGACGCGTTGGAAAACCGATTGCGCGAAACCGACAAGATGCTTCAAGTACCGGCGAAGGACCAGAACTGCGAAATCGTCCCTCAAAAGTATCAGATGAAGCATTAATCGTTTGAACCCATCGGCGCGCGTTTTGCGCGTGACGATGCCTCGTCGAAAGCCGGCCCCCGCTCCGGCGAATTCAGAAGATCATGCACCGGACAGTGGTAGGTAAGCAGAGTTGCCGCGCGCACTGCCGGCGCGCGGCTTTTCGTGATCTCGAAGCGCGGTCTCGGCGACAGCTTCGCCCGTGGGAGTCTCGCGTCCATGAAGACGATACCCTCGCCGTTGTTGGTTGTTCTCGCCGCCACGGCTCTTTCGTGGTCGGCAAAGGCGCAAGAGGTAATGGTGTATCAGCCCCCCGAAGTTTCGGGACAGTTCCTCTTCGAACCCCAAACGACCGCCCCTGCGCAGCCTGTTTTCGTTTCTTCAACCGGTGTCGCCTCGGCGGGCCCAGGAACGAACTCGCCGGTTATCGCGACACAGAACGGAACGGTATTCGGAGCGGGAACCGGCGTCTTTGACATCGGTTTCGATTACATTCGGCCCTATTGGAGCTACCGCGATTTCACTCTCGTCGTTCCTGCGGATCAAGCGGGCAATTTTATCCTCGGCGATACCGGCAATGTCGACGATCATTTTGGCTTGGCGCCCACGGTGCGTTACAACTACGTCGTGACTGACGCGGGGCTCGGAATTGCCGCGTCAGGTAAGTTTCTAGCCCTGTCGGGGCGATTGCAACGGCAGATCACGACGGCGGCGGGAACGGGTACCCTCAACGCGAACTCCAACTTGACGATCGTCACCGCCAACCTTCCCGAACTGACGCAACGGATATTCCTCGATGAGTACTTTTTGGAGAAGCACGGTAAGGAATGGTTGGCGGATTGCGTGCTCGATCTATCCCTGGGGTCGAGATACTCCTCGGTCTCCCAAACCTACAACTCGACGTTGGCAAGTGGCGCGAACATTAGTCAAAGGTCGTCGGATCAAATGTTTCGCGGCATCGGCATCACGTCGGCCGCCGTCTTTTATTGCCCATTCGCGACCAGTTGGCTAGGGTATTGCAGCACGCGCGGCTCGGTGCTGGTGGGGGATAACAACAAAAACAGCACGATGACGGTGTCCGTGCCCGCGCAGCCTGCCGCCAACACCTCCGCGACGATCAATGAATCGCAAACTCAATTCATTCCCGTCGGTGAGATGGAAGCGGGCATCATGTGGGGCAGAAGCATTCGTTCTTCCTTATTCGGCGAAACTCGGCCGCCCGTCTTCACGCTCAAAGTGGGTGGAGTTTTCCAAGCTTGGGGAGACGTGGGTCCTCTGTCCGCCGGCAGCACGCAAGGGTTCAGCTCTTCCGATCTCTTTCTCGTCGGCGTTACGATCGTGGGAACCGTTCAATACTGACGCATTGCCGATTTCCGTCGTTCACAACTGCTCGTAGGGCATTTCGAACATCTTTTTCAGCATGGAGAGATCGCCGGTTTTCAGGCCGAGGGTGAACCAGCGGGCACGCTGTTTGGACGTGCCGTGCGTGTATTTCTCCGGCGAGGTAAAGCCGATGGATCGCCGCTGGATCCGGTCGTCGCCGATCGCATTGGCGGTCGTGATGGCGGATTCCACGTCTCCGGGTTCAATAAAGTCGAATTTTTGTTGGCCATAATGGGCCCACACGCCCGCGAGATAATCGGCTTGTAACTCCAGTCGCACCGACCATTCGTTGTAGCGCGCCTCGGGAAGCGTTGCCCTCTTGCGGTCGACGATCTCGCTGTAACCCAGTAGGTTTTGCACGTGGTGTCCGACCTCGTGCGCGATGACATATGCCTGCGAGAACTCGGCGGCGGATCCCCCCAGCTTTCGCTGTAGCTCGTCGAAGAACGTGGGATCGAGATAAACGGTCCGGTCGGCGGGGCAGTAGAACGGCCCGACGGCGGATGGGGCTTCGCCGCAACCGGTGCTCACCTGCTGGGAGAACAAAACCATGCGCGGCGGACGATATTGCTCGCCTGCTTTTCGAAACTCCTCCTCCCAGACTACCTCCGTGAAGCGAAGGATCGTGGCGACGAAATCCTTTTGTCTTTTCTCTTCCGCGGTAAGAGGCCGCTCTTGCTGGCCGACCTGGCCTTGAAGGCCGGGGGCCTGCTGAACCTGGTTCAGTAACTGATTGATTTCCCGAGGATCGACGCCGAGCAAGATTCCAAGGATGAGAATGATGATCGTGCCGGCACCGCCGATCGCCATTCGGGATGGTCGCATTCCCCGCCGGTCCTCCACGTTTCCGCTCTGTTCGCCCCCCTGCCAACGCATGCGATACCTCGTTCGGAAATGACTGGATTTGCCCCCCGGACGATTTCATTGTGGCCGAGGGTAACCAAGTTGCAAGCGGGACCCGGTAATTTCAGAACGCGACGCGCGGGTCTCGGCGTTTGCGATAACTACTCGGCTGGCGAGAATTCGTACATTGCCAACTGCCTTCGACAGGCGATTCTAGTCGGTGGACGGATCCGGCCGGAAACGGCGAACAAGGGATGCAAGCATGAAATTCTGGCGCGTGGGATTCGTTTTCGGGATGTTTTTTAGCTTGCTGACGGCGCGTTCGCCGGCTGGCGATTGGCCGGAGTTTCGCGGGCCCGCGGGACGGGGAATCTCCGACGAGACCGGCCTGCCCGACCGATGGGACGGTAAGTTAAACGTCGCCTGGAAGAAAGAATTGCCTGGTTCCGGCTGGTCGTCGCCGGTCGTGCATGCGGGCAGGATTTATCTCACTGCCGCCGTTCCCAGCGTAATCGAGAAAGAGAACGACAAGCCGAGCGCAAAAGACAAGCCGATGGGCGACTACGAGTTATCCGCGATTTGCCTGGACGAGGCATCGGGGGATGTGATTTGGCAAGTCCCCGTGTTCAAGCAAAGCGGGACCAGCGACGCCAAGATTCATCAGAAGAACAGCCACGCCAGCCCCACGCCCATCGTCGATGGAAAGCGACTGTTCGTGCACTTCGGCCATCAAGGAACGGCCTGTCTGGGACTAGACGGGAGAATACTTTGGAAGAGCGCGCAGCACGTCTATGAACCGGTGCATGGCAACGGCGGATCCCCCGTTCTTGTCGATGAAGCATTGATCTTCAGTTGTGACGGTGCGTCCAATCCCCGCGTCGTTGCCCTTGAGGCGGCGACGGGGCAAGAAATCTGGAAGGTCGAGCGCCCCGTGGACGCGGTGAAGAAGTTTTCTTTTAGCACTCCCGCAGTCATCGACGTCAACGGCACGACACAGGTCATCAGTCCGGGGAGCGATGTCGTGAGTTCGTACGAGCCGCGGACCGGACGTGAAATCTGGCGGGTTCGTTACGACGGTTATTCCGTGATCCCACAGCCCGCGTTTGCTCATGGGATGGTATTTGTCTGTACGGGTTACAACACGCCCGAGGTGTTGGCCATTCGCGCGGACGGCACGGGAGACGTCACCGATACGCATATCGCTTGGCGAGTGAAGCGGGGCGTGCCGAACACCCCTTCGCCAGTGATCGTGGGGGACGAACTCTACATGGTGAGCGACCACGGCGTGGCAAGTTGTTTGGACGCGCGAACCGGAAAAGCCCATTGGCAAAAGCGTCTCGGTGGGAACTACTCCGCCTCCCCGCTGGTCGGCGATGGGAAGATCTATTTCCAAAGCGAAGAGGGGACCGGATCTGTGCTGTCACTCGGCAAAGAGGTTCAAGAGCCCGTCGTCAATGAGTTAGGGGAGCGATCTCTCGCGAGTTACGCGATCGCCCATCGATCCCTTCTCATTCGCACCTCGGGACATCTGTACTGCATCCGAGTCCGTTGAAGTCTGCAGACATGGTCGAGCGAATAAAGTCCGTTTCTCGTCGCCGAGGGATGGTTCCGAGGACTCGCGATACCTTTGTCCCTTTTCCCGAAACGTTTGGGGCTCTCTTGTGGTACAACGTCGGATCGGAGAACGTGGGATTGGAGAGCGAAACGGGCATGGAATGCCGCTTTGGTTAAAAGTATCCCAGGCCAATCGGTCGGCAACAGGGTTTCCGTGGCGAGGATCATTCGATGAGAAAGCGGTTGGGATTCGTGAATGCCTCGGTGATCGTGGTTGGCGTCGCGCTGCTGAATTTGGCGTATTCGGCGGCGGAAGAGAAAGCGTTCAAGAAGGTCGAGCCGGGTGATGAACTCTTGGGCAAGTGGTGGTTTCCGAAAAAGAATGGGCAGATGGAGATCACGAAAAAGGGAGACATCTACTCGGGAAAGGTAATCAGCTACGAAGATCCCGACGCTCTGGACGATGAAAACCCCGATCCGAAACTGCGAACTCGCAAGTTCGTCGGAATCGAGATGCTTTCCGGCTTCAAGTACAATGCCGACAAGAAACAATATGTCGACGGTACGATCTATGACGGCGACAGCGGGAAGACTTATAGCGGTTACCTGTGGTTCGAGGAAGGGCAGCCGGACAAACTGAATGGCCGTGGCTACGTGGGGCTTTCCTTCTTCGGGCGAACGGAAGTTTTCGAGCGTGTTCAGCCGGATAAGTCCTCGGATTCCAAGAAGTCCAACGGCGTTCCCAAAGCCAAAAACTGACCCATCCGTTGGCCCGGCATGTCGAGACGCAGGTTCGGGTTGGTGGAGGCTCCGGCGTTGGCGCCATAGAATTTCGCCGACGTTTTTTTCGCGGGGGACTATGTACCTGGAAGCAAGGCAGACAGTCCTTGATGCTTGCCGAGAGTTGGCTGATCGGGGATATTTGCCCGGGACCGGCGGGAACATTGCCGCGAGGGCTTCGAAGGAATGGATGGCCATCACCCCGTCGGGCTGCGATTACTACACGATGACGGTCGATGACATCTGCCTCGTCGATTTGACGACCGACCAGAAGACCTTTGGTGAGCGCAAACCGTCGGTCGAGGTGGGCATTCATCGACGGCTTTTGGTCTTTCGGCCGGATTTCGACGCGTCGATTCACACGCATCAACCGGTTGCCAGCGCCGCGACGCTGCTTGGCCAGCCCCTGCCGATCGAACGGCCGAAGGATCGGCAGCGACTCGGTCCGTACGCGCCGCTCGTGGGTTATGCGCCGTCGGGAACGGGAATGCTGGCCAACAAGTTCGGCAAGGCGCTCCGGCAGGAACTCTCGGCGTACTTGCTTCGCAATCACGGCATCGTCTGTGGCGGCGCGACGATGCGGGACGCGATCGAAAACGTCGGGCGACTCGAACGTGCCGCCAAGGACTATCTGATCAAGGCGATGGCGCGCCAGCCCGCCGCCGAGCTTCGGGAACGCATGGTCGCGTCCTTGGATGCTTAAAGATGGAATTGAGACGGGAGCAATACGTGGCGACGCTGACTCCACCGACGGAAACGACTTCCGAATATGGCATAAGCCAATGGCACGACACCGAGGAGATCTATCGCCGGCTACGAGAACTCCTCAAGCAGCCGCCAAGACCGATCCGCCGGGACAAGATGGAGCAGGTCCTCAAATATTTTGACGACCGCTGCCAGCGATCCAAGGCGATGTCGGAAAAGGCACAGCTGGTGATTCCCGGGGGCGTGCAACACAATCTCGCGTTCAATTTTCCCTTCCCGCTCGCTTTCGACCAGGCGGAAGGCGCTTATCTTCACGACGTCGACGGCAACCGCTACATCGATTTTCTACAGGCGGGTGGCCCGACATTACTTGGCTCGAATTACGAACCGGTCCGACGAAAAGTCTTTGAGCTTCTCGAACATTGTGGACCATCGACGGGGCTTTTCCACGAGTACGAAGAAAAACTCGCGTCGCTCGTCTGTGATCTCGTGCCCTCCGTCGAAATGTTCCGCATGCTTGGATCGGGAACTGAATCCGTCATGGGGGCAATCCGCCTGGCGCGGGTGTTCACGGGAAAAAAGCGGATCATCAAGATCGGTGGAGGGTATCACGGCTGGAGCGATCAGATGGTCTATGGTCTGCGCATCCCGGGAACGGGACGCAGAGAGGCACACGGCATTCCGCGCGGCGCCACTTCCGGAACGAGCGAATGTTTTCCCAACGAGATTGGAACACTGCGGCGAAAGCTTTGGCTGAATCGGCTTCGAGGTGGGACGGCGGCGGTGATCGTTGAACCGATCGGTCCGGAAAGTGGAACCCGGCCGGTCTACCACGACTTTAACCGCCAGGTCCGGGAGATCTGCGACGAGTTCGGCGCCTTGCTGATCTTTGACGAGGTGGTTAGCGGATTTCGCATCGGACCCGGGGGAGCGCAAGGCTACTTCGGTGTGAAGCCCGACTTGACCATCTTCGGGAAATGCCTAACGGGTGGCTATCCAATGGCGGGAGGGATTGGCGGACGGCGGGACATCATGATGGCGCTCGCCGGCGGGATCAGCAGCAGTGGCAAACGCGCGTTCGTCGGCGGTACTCTCTCCGCCAATCCACTTTCCTGCGTTGCCGGTTACCATGCGATCCAGGAAATGGTCCGGACCAAGGCCGCTGTCAAGGCGGGCCAGGCAGGGGACAGGCTTTGCCAGGGGCTCAACGAGATTATCGAGCGTCTCAAACTACCTTATGTCGCCTATAACCAGGGCTCGATCGTGCATCTAGAAACGTCCGGCGTGCTGCTGTTGTCCACGCGTCAGCCCATCAAGACGCTTCGAGAAAACAAGCCGCGAAAGCACATGATGGAGGAGATGGGGGCGGCCTTCACCGCGCATGGCATTATCAGCGTTGCGGGGAGTCGGATGTATACCAGCATGGCCGACACGGACGAAGTCATCGACGACGCCCTCGATCGCTTCGAGTCGGTCCTCAAAATGGTTTGACGGAATTCGGTCCGTACGCGGCGATCGAACCTCTCCATCCGCGGGCGAGGATTCATGCGACCTAGATGCGGGGAACTTCTCTCATGGATCCAAGCAGTCTCCACTCACAACTTCTCTGGGCGCATGACCGTCTGATGGGCAAGAGTCTTCTGGCGCCAGGGCGGGGGAGCGTCGCCGTCCGCGACCCCAAAACCGGCGACTACGTCCGCTGGGACGGCGTGTCGGAATCCGTGGGCAAGGCGTCGAGCAACGGGACGTCGCTGGAGGGGATGATCTTCGCGTTTCGATCGGGGATCGGCGGCATCATTGTGGCTCAACCCCCCTTCGGCACATCCTTGCATCAAATCGACGTTACCATGCCCGCGCTCTTCGACGAACAGGTTCGACAACTCGGACCAAGCGTCGAGACTCTCGAGTGGACCCTGGGTAAGGAGTTCTCGACCTCCGACGCTCGCAAGCTCGCGCGAGGCGATACCGTCTATCTTTGGAACGGCCAGGTGCTCGTGTTCGGTTACACGCTCGAACGGGCGGTTTTCAATCTCGAACTATTTGAGAAGTGCGCCAAATCCTTCCTGCTTGCCCATCTGGCTGGTGGACGGGTCAGTCGAATTCCTTGGTGGGTCCAACTGATTGCCTTTCGTCGGCTCCGCAAAGATGAAAAGAAAGCCGCGGACGCCTATCAAAATCGAGCCATGCCCACGGGACTAGGATCTTATTGAGAGTTTTCCCTCGGTTCGAGGATTGTCTTGGCGCGGATGGCCGCGGCTAGTGAATCCCAGAAGCGGTGCAAAACCGGCGACAGCATCGCGACCACGAAGATCACCAGGCAGAGCCGAATTTCCAACGGAATAATGCCAATCATGTCCGGCTGTAGCGGTCGATCGGCCCACCACCAGTCGACGGCCAGACCTAGTGCGACGGCGGCTAATGCCGAAACAGGCCAGACGCGCGGTTTACCGTTTTGGTTTCCAGATTCTTGCATTTTGGTTCGGTGGGTGATCGTTGTCATTGAACTCAAGGTTCCGGCAATCAACCAGACCACCGTGATGCAAAAGAGTCGGTTTCCCGTCTCCTGCCACGGATATGATGATGCTTGATCGAACGGAAATGGCCAATCCGTGGGTCTAAGGAGCAGAGAGAAAATCACGCTGCTGGTTGCCGTTTGCCGCATGGCGTCAATCCAATTTTTTCGAAAACTCAGCGTCATGGCAGGTGGTGTCCCCTCTCTCGGATTGTTGGCGACTATTCCAAACGTAGCACGGACTTTTCCTCCGTTCGGAAAAGCAATCTCGGCGCCCGATGCAATTCATGGACGCCGCGACTCGCGGATAGCATGGACGCCGCGACTCGCGGCTAGCGCAAAGGCTATTCCAGGGACCGGGCCGAGAAGTGCGACATTACCGTTCTAACGCTCCGTAGGCAGAGGCGTTTCGTTCTTCGGTTTACGGTAAGGTTCCGACGAATTATTCCCATAAGATGGGATTCGCCTGGTAGGTAGATTCCGGGTGATTGCCCGGTGTAGTTTCGTAGCCGTTCGAGGTGGTCGGCGTGGATTCGGCGAAACCCATGGAAGCGGACGATAACGAACCACCCCGTCGCCGGCGGCTCCGTGGATCTCGCGCCCTGGGACTGTTGGGCGTTCTCCCATTGAGTTTTGCGGGAATCGCCTTGCTGGCGCCTCTTGCCGACGTGGATGTCTCGGAACGCATTGGCCTACTCCTGGTTATCTCCGCGGCGTTGGAAATTGCGCACGGATACCGTCGAACCACGGACGAAGGTCAGCGGGCGGCGTGGTATAGCGGCGGCATCAATTTGGCGATGGGCATCGTTCTTATCAACGCCCCTTTTCTGGCCACCACGGCACTTCTCCTATTCCTTGGCGGATCGCTGGCGTTGGATGGAGTTC
>JAXMAQ010000065.1:0-39567 GCA_046350335.1 Planctomycetota bacterium | reverse complement strand
GTGCAAGGGATAAACCGAGGATGTCCCTCGGCGATGAGTCCCACGTTTTCCGGGTGCAGACCATCCACGTCCTTTTTGGGATCCAATGAGTGCAAGACTCTCCGTTCATCCATCTCCTTCGGGAGTGGAAGTTGCACCAGAATTCCGTGAACCGCGGGATCGGCGTTTAATCGAGCGACCAGGTCAACGAGTTCTTCCGTGGTCGTTTCCGCCGACGGAGTGTAAAGCGAACTCGCCATGCCGGCGCGCTCGCACGCCAGACGCTTATTCTTGATATAGACCTGACTGGCGGGATCTGAACCGACCAGAACCGCCGCCAGATGTGGCTGAACTCCCTGTTTCCTGGTGAACTTCTCGACCTTCGCCCCGATCGTCGCGCGGACGGCGTCGGCAATTCGTTTCCCATCCAAGATCTTTGCCGCCATGCCTGATCCTCCTCGCTACGAATTCGTCGAACAGCGGGGCCACACCCTCCGCTTGTTCCAAATCCGGAATTCCCACCTCTTGGGGAGACGCGCGGGATCCCGTCCTCGACCATACGCCCCGTCGACGATTTCGGCCGCGAAGACCGGAACAAATCCTCCCCCGCTTCCGCTCCCCCTCGGCTATATGCGGATTCCGGAATCCCATGGCAACTCGCAAGATTACAGGTGTCGACATCGGAGCAGTTTTTGGAGGAAAAAACCGATGGTTTGGCGACATGCCGACGCAACCCCCGAATTTTTCTGGAGTTCTGTAACACCTGTATTAGCTGTAGGGATCGAGGAGCCCGCAAATCTTATCATCGCCGCAAGACTGGCAATTTGGCCTGTTGACGTGCTGTTGACATCCATCCTAAGCTAAAGGTGAGAGGGAAATGAACCCTGCGGGGTTCCGAGGAAAGTGAGGTCAATTCGACGGCAAAACGGACTTCTTTGGAGACATCTATCGACCCCCTTCGGGGATCGTTGACTCAAAGAGGAACCTGCTGCTCGCTTGACGCGAGGGATCGAAAATGCGGTCGGGCTGACCGGAAAATGTACCGCATGCATCTGAGCCCCAAAAATGGAGTCCGCTCACCGAGCGTTCGACTCCGAGACACATGGGCTCGAGTCCCGACTAGGTCAACAAGGTGAATGAGAACTTACACTCCGTCGCTGGCGGACGCGTGAAAAGTACGCGCGTACGCCTGCTCCGAGTGTCCAAGAATCCACGCGAACGGAAATTCAAAACGGCCGGTTTCCCGTTCGGAAGTCAGGACGCCGGCCAAAGGGAAAAAGAGATCGGCTCGTCGTTTCGAGGGATGGAAAGCGCGAGGAAGGAGAAGACGGCTATGTTCAAGAAACAAGGATTCGTACTGACGGCGGCTTTGGCCGGGTTGGTACTGGGAGGATGCGCTTCGAAGCCTACGCAACGACCACGCATTCTCAGCTCGTTCGCGCCTCCTGGCGCGCCGCAAGCACCACCGCTAAACTCGCGAACGCCCATCGGCGTGCCTACCGCGCCCGTGGCGCAGCCGGTGCCGGCCGTCGCGGCAATACCTGCGGTGGGAGTTGCCCCTGCTCCCATGGTAGCGCCCGTCCAAGCGGTGACGCCAGTTCAAGCAGTGGCGCCGGCCCAGGCCGTCGCGGTCCCGGGTCAACAGGCAGTGCCCGCCGTGCCGGCACAACCGCTGGCTCCACCGCAGAATAGCCAGCAATTCGCCCCCCCCGCGGCGCAACACTTCTCGCAAGCGGCTTCGCAACAGGCAGCAATGGTAAAGGGCTGCGCCCTACGCCCAGAATGGAGGACAACCGTATGCACCACAGCAAAGCGCAGCTCTATCCGCCCCAGGGGAACCAGAGCTATCCGCCGCAAGGCACGCAACTTTACCCGCCACAAGCTCAACCGGCGCAGGGGCAGCAGCCTTACGCGGGACAACCCGCTCCCGCCGCGGTGAACAGCTTTCAGGGAGGCCAAGGCAACCAGTACAACATTTACGGCAACACGCCACCCGCGAATCCGAATACAAGCGGTGCCAACCCGTATGACCTGAATGCGTACCCCTCCGAGGCGAATCGGCGTCCCCTGCTTCCACAGCAGCAGGGGACTTGATCGCGCTCGAGGAAACTGAAGGGAACGTGGCTTCGGCCGCGCGACTGGAAATAGCAACGATCACCGAAGGAACATCGCGGTAGTGGCGCTTTGGGGAAAGCGCTCTGCCGCACAACGAGGAGGCTGACCATGAGAAGGATTGCCATTGCCACGCTGGTGGCCGCGGGGCTCGTCGCCCTGACGCCGCGAGCGCACGCGTCGGATTACAGGATCTTCTTCAAGGGCTCGGAGATGCTCGCCATGCAGTCGAGCCCTGGTCCCATTGCTGCAGGCTACCTTGGCGTTGGGCCGGCGGTGGCTCCCGTGCCGGGGAATCTCAGCGCCAGTTGCCCAACCTGCGTCCCGGGTGGATCGAGCTCCCCCCATGGCGGAGCCGGCGTTCCCAACCAGATTGTCACGTTCCTGCACCCTTACACCAATAAGGCGATCACCGTTCCGCTTACGCTACCCGTGGGCAGGCCGACGATCGTAACCCGCAGGGACAGGATCGTCTACAACTATGGCCTCTTTTCCTACCGGGTCGTCGTGAAGTTTCTGCCTGACGGTCTGGTGGAAGTGCGTTACGACGGCTAGAGCGCCAGCCAAACATCTGCAGCGTCCGAAATCGGCGAATCCTCTCGTTCCTGGAACCTGAGTACCGATCTCGGACGCCGTGGCACGCGCAACCCGCGTTTTCAGCCACCTTGATTCCATGACCATTCGACATCTCGCCGCCTGGCTAGAACCCCATCTCAAACCGGTTTTTCCACCCCGCTAGGAACGAGAAAATCGCGTCTCCGGCGACAATGGAACGCCTCCTTTCGTCTCACCCTTTGAATGTCATTTCGTCACGGCCAGAAAAAACTCTGTTGAGCATTAGGAAAGTAATGGCGTGGTGCCCGGCCCGGTCGCTCGGAGAGCCCGGACGCTAGCCGCAATTCGCCGCGCTTATAGATTCGCACCGACTCTCGAAATCCCTTTTTCCGAGCGGCCAAAAGAGTTGGCCAAGCAACTTATTGTCAACGGCATTCGAAATCGGAGAGGCACAAAAGTACTGATTTTGGTTTCGCACGCCACGATCGAAAGTCGTCCAGCGAGCATGCGTCATTTCCTCACTCGCTTGGAAAAGTAAAAGGTATGGGTTACGATGAAATAACTAGGCTGCGATGGGGAAAGGATATTCTCCATGCCCTATCCGCGTATTGCCAATCCTTAGCGTGGGGCGGCCGTGCGGATACTGATTGCGGAGGATGATCGTTTTTCCGTCATGCTTGAGACGGTGCTCTCAAGGTGGGGATACGACGTTGCCGCGGTTGAAGACGGTGGCGAAGCACTCAACGCCCTGCAATCCCCCAATTCACCAACGCTGGCAATTCTCGATTGGAACATGCCGACCATGGATGGACCGGATGTCTGCCGACGGGATTTGCCCGCGCGGTGAGTTCCTGTCCACCTTACATCATCATGCTCACTGGGCGAGGCGGCGGCGATGACATCGTCGCGGCTCTGGAGGCGGGGCGGATGACTACATTATCAAACCATTCAACCGAGCCGAGCTGCACGGCGAGTCTCGCCGCGGGCGAACGAGTGATCCGGCTGCAGGTCCAATCTGCTGACCGCGTTCACGAACTCGAACAAGCCCTGGGCGCGTCAAACAACTCCAGGATTTTGCCATCTGCTCCTACTGTAAGAAAATTCGCGACGACAAGAACTACTGGCAACAAGTCGAGTCGTACCTCGCGGAACGGGGAGACGTTCGCTTCAGTCAGCGCATCTGCCCGGGAATGCTACGACAGCCACGTCCGGCCGCAGCTGGACCATCTCACCAGGACGGCGAAAAAAACACCTAGTGCCCATCATCGGACTTCCAAATACCCATCGGTAGACTGGCGCGCGACAGTCGCTACCCTGCTTCATGACATCTCCGACTGCTACTGACCCCATGAATCGAGCGGTATTATTGCGCCCGACGAGCGGCTGCTTATTGTTAGGGGGACACAGCGACGTGGTTGCCCCGCCCTCTCGTGGTATGGATGCCAGCACGCCGGGAAAGCCGGCTGAAAAAAATGGGAGCACACACGGCGAGTGAGCGAGCGCGCCATGGTGTATCTATGAAAACAGGGAACGCGCAACGCGGCACCGGTCATGAATAAACCTCTCGACTTCTAATTCGCCGAGGCCGTGGATGCTTCCTTTGCGAAGTAAACACGAAACCGTCGGCGCACCCTGTCGACGGTGATCTTGCTCCCAGGAGGATGACGACCTTCCAGGATCTCCGTCGCCAGTGGGTTTTGCAGCCGCTGCTGTATGACCTGCCATGCTCGGCACCATAGATGGGGTCGTACCCCGCGTGGGCGATCGCGTCCACGGCGGCATCGGTAACCACGAGTTCGATCTCCGATGCGGCCAATTGCTGGCCAGGCGATCGAGTTGAAGCCGAACGATCGAGCGGACTAAGCGCCTGTTGCAAGGTACCGAAGATGATCACGTCGTCGATACGATTGAGGAACTCGGGCAAAAAGTGCGCCCTCGTGCTGCTCGGTCACTCGACGTCGCATTTCCGCGTCATCCTGATCCCTCCAGTTCCGTGATGTACTGACTGCCGATATTGCTGGTCATGATCACCACGAGTCTTTTGAAGTCGACCCGTTCTCCCTTGCCCATCGGTGAGACGACCATCGTCGAGCACCTGTAACAGATGTTAAAGACGTCGCGGCGCCTTCTCCACTTCGTCGAGCAGGATGACGCAGTACGGCCGCCTTCGCACCGCCTCCGTCAGTCGGCCACCTTCGTAGCCGACGTAGCCTGGAGGCGTCGATCAGCCGGGCGACCGAATGCTTCTCCATGTACTCCACCATGTCGATGCGAACCATCGCCTGATCGTCATCGAAGAGGAACTCGGCGAGAGCCTTGGACAACTCGGTCTTGCCAACCCCGGTCGGCCCCAGGAACAGAAACGAGCCAATCGGTCGATTCGGATCCTGCAACCCGCGGGGCGCGGCGGACCGCATTGCTCACCGCGACGATCGCGTCATCTTGGCCCACGACGCGATTCCTGAGCCGGTCTTCCATGCCGAGGAAAGTTTTTCACGCTCCCCTTCGAGCATTTCGGAAACCGGAACGCCGGTCCACGAGCTGACGATCTCCGCCACGTCCTCGGCGTCCACTTCCTGTTTGAGGAGCGAGCCCTCCTTTGATCTGCTTGAGCTCGTTCTCGAACTTCGCGATCCGCTGTTCGCACGCGGGGATCACGCTGCTGCAGCTCCGCCGCCTTCTCAAGATTCCCGACCCGGGTCGCTTCGTCAAGCTCGCGACGACGGTGCTCCACTCGGTCAACTCCTTGAGTTGGCTGATGAATTTCTTTTCGTTCTGCCAACGAGTCTCGAGGCCTACCCGCTGTTCATTGAGATCCGCCAGCTTGCTCTCCACGTTGACGAGCCGTTTTTACTCCCTTCGTCCGACTCCTTGAGCGCCTCGCTCGATTTCGAGCTGCAACACCTTGCGACGAAGCTCGTCGAGCTCGGTCGGCATGCTGTCGATTTCCATGCGAAAGCCGGCTGGCGGCTTCGTCGATCAGGTCGATTGCCTTGTCGGGCAATTGCCGATCTGTGATGTATCGATGCGAGAGCTGGTGTCGCCGCGATCAACGCCGGGTCCGTGATCCGCACGCCGTGATGCACGTCGTACTTCTCCTTGAGTCCGCGCAGAATCGCGATGGTGTCCTCGATCATGGCTCGCCAACAAAGACCGGCTGGAACCGGCGTTCCAACGCGGGATCCTTCTCAATGTGCTTGCGGTACTCGTCCAAGGTCGCCGACGCAGTGCAACTCGCCGCAAGGAGCGCGGGTTTGAGGCGTTGCTCGCATCCACGGCACCTTCCGCCCCCGGCACCCACCACGGTGTGCATCTCGTCGATGAAGAGAATGACTTTTTCCTTCCGCTTCTCCTATTTCACGGAGAACGGACTTCAGCCGATCCTCGAACTCGCCTCGGTACTTCGTTCCCGCGATCGTTGCCAATGTCCAGCGCGATGACCCGCTTGTTCCTGGAGACCCTCGGAACGTCGCCATTGACGATCCGTTGGGCGCCCTTCGACAATCGCCGTCTTTCCAACGCCCGCTTCACCGATAAGCACCGGGTTGTTCTTCGTACGGTCGACTGAGCACTGCACCACGCGCCGTATCTCGGCGTCGCGACCGATCACCGGATCCAATTTTCCCCGACGGGCAAGTTGAACCAGGTCGCGGCCGTAACGCTCCAACGCTTGGTACTTCTCCTCCGGATTCTGATCACTCACTCGCCGTCCTCGAACGGATTGCAACGCCTTGAGAATCTCGGCATCGCCAAAACCGTGCAGTCGGCAAATCTCTTTCGTCTTGCCCGACGACGATAGTCCCAGCAACAGATGCTCCGTGCTCGTGAAGTCGTCGTGCATCTGGTCCGGCGCGGGTTGCGCGTCTTCCGGCCTCTTCATGTCCGGCGAAAGGTACTCGCCCGCCCCCACCCCCTGCACGCGTGGCAAGCGATCCATCTCGGACTGAACAATTCCCTGCATCTGATCGACATTGACGCCGAGCTTGTTGAGCAGCGGACGAACAATCCCTTCACGCTCCTGCATCAGAGCCGCCCAAGAGATGCAATGGGTCTACCGCCTGCTGATGACGTTCTGCAGCAAGCAGACTGTGCTTTGCACCGCCTCTTGCCTTGACCGTGAATTTGTCGAATTGAATAGCCATGGGTAATCTCGTGTTTGAAACTTAGGCCGCCAACGCCGCACCAAAGTCGCTGAAAATCACCACTCCCACTCGCAAACGATTTGCCTTTCATCGCTTTCGACTTCAATTTCCACTAAATGTCAATCACAAACCATTACAAAATAACATCTTGAATAATCATGCAAATTTGGCAGAACAAACCCCGGGCAAGCCAGAAAACGGTTATGGATGCCATTTTGGCATCGCTATTCCTTTTACGGGGTATGGTAGGGAGCAAAACGACAGGCCAGGAAAGAAGGTCAATTCGTGCCGGCGTCACGGTCCATGGCATCGAGTTCCTCCAGCCAAAGAGAGGCTTCCGCATCGCTCGGCATCCGCCAATCGCCCCGGGGCGATAGACTCACGGAACCAACCTTAGGTCCGTCGGGCAAGCAGGATCGCTTGAACTGGCTTGAGAAGAACCGTTTGAGGAATAACGACAGCCAGTGGCGATGCTCGGCCCGCGAGTATGGACGGGAAAACTTCGCTCGCTCGGCCAGGTAAAGAATCTTGCGCGGCCGAAAGCCAAAACGAAGCAAGTGATACAAGTAGAAGTCGAGAAGTTCGTACGGTCCGATCGTCTCTTCCGTGCTCTGTATCTTCGCGTCCGTCCCCAAAGGAAGAAGTTCCGGCGAGATCTCGGTTTCCGCGATCGAATGAAGGACCTCGCGGGCCGGACCTTCGAACTCGTGGTCCGCGACCCACTTTACCAGGAATCGGACCAAAGTCTTCGGAACGCTCGCGTTCGGGTTATACATCCCCATATGGTCGCCGTTGTAGGTGCACCATCCGAGCGCCAATTCCGATAGATCTCCCGTCCCGATAACGAAACCGTAGTTCATCAGGTTCAGTGTCCGAATTCGCGCCTGCACGTTCTCAAAGACTAAATCTTGTCTACTTTCACTCGGAATCTGTGCCAAGACCGCCACGAACTGATCGACGTCCATCCCCGCAAGGTCGATGCCAAAAGGCTGATGCCCCATTCCCTTGAATGCATCCAAACAGAGGGGACGAATATCCAACACCTGCGCGCGAATCCCCGTCAATTCCATCAGCTGGCGGGCATTTCGCAAGGTACGATCGCTCGTCCCAAAACCGGGCATGGTAATCCCGTGAACGGTCTTCCGCGGCAGACCGAGCATGTCGCAGGTCTTTACCGCCACCAACAGCCCAAGGGTTGAATCGAGTCCGCCGGAAACGCCGATTTCCAACGACTGCGGCCGCGCCACTTCGATTCGTTTGGCCAGGCCGGAAGTCTGGATGTGGAAAATCTCCTCGCAACGTTCCCTCAGTGTCGCCTCATTGCAGGGAACGAATGGGTAGGCGGAAACCTGTCGATTCAATTCCACGACAGCCGGACGAAAACCCATCTCAAACGGGATTTCTCGATAAACCGCCGCGTGAACTGGTGACTGGGGTTCATGAAAGGTCCCCATCCTCGCTCGGTCCAAGACGGTTCGTTCGAGATCGATGTCGGCAACGGTTAGGTCGGCTGGCGGGAAAAACGTTCACTTTCCTGCAAAACAATGCCGTTTTCCGCGATCAAGCCATGCCCGCCGAACACCAGGTCGATGATGATTCCGTCGCCCACCGCGCGCGGACCGGAGCATACCCCCGCGATGCATCGACCCGATTGCCCTGCGACCAATGACCGCCGGTAGTCCGACTTCCCGATCCCCTCGTTACTCGCGGACAAGTTGACCAACAACGTCGCCCCCGCAGGCGCCATGCTGGAGCTCGGAGGAATCGGCACCCACAAGTCCTCGCAAATCTCTATCCCAACCGTCAGATGCTCCACGTCCGTGGCGCGGTAATAGGTCAGCGCTTAAAGGGAATTTCTCCGTCTCCCAAATCGATCGCTTCAGGATCATCGTCCGACGCGCCGACGTGAACCACCGTCTCGTAGAATTCGCGATAGGTGGGTAGGTGACGCTTGGGAATGATCGCCAGGATTTCTCCTGCGTGCAGGACCGCCGCCGTGTTGTAGAGGCGACCCTGGACACGCAAGGGAACGCCAACAATGACCAATCCCGAGAAGAGTTCTCCCCCGCGGACCGCCAACTCCCGCACGGCCTCTTTCGCGCCCGAAAGCAACGTCTCCTGCTGAAACAGATCCATAGGTATAACCGGTGATCGACAATTCCGGGAACACCACCATGTCGGCCTGTTTCTCGGCCGCCGCTTCCACAAGCCGAAGCATCCCTTCCAGATTGGCGCGCACGTTCGCCACCTGAACCCGAGGAACCGCGACCGCCACCCGAATAAATCCATGCTCGTGCATACCTGTATCGTATCTTTAGCTCTGAAACCGAACCAGCCATGCCGGCCCGGTCACTATCATGGACAGAGAGTCTCGCCGATTCGTTCGGCAAGGATGGATTCTGACGGTTTCGACACCGAAGATCCCCATGCCATGGACGGTCGCGCAGTCGTCACGGAGTTTCACATATGGCCTATTCCGAGCGTTTCGACGAAGCCTTGACTTACGCGGCCCAATTACACCGGACTCAATACCGCAAAGTTCGAACGTTC
The DNA here is from genome assembly GCA_046350335.1 of Planctomycetota bacterium. Lineage (GTDB taxonomy): Bacteria > Planctomycetota > Planctomycetia > Kolteriales > Kolteriaceae > JAXMAQ01. Next base: position 30,229 of record JAXMAQ010000065.1, on the reverse strand, counting down.
CCTATATCACGCACTTGCTCGCGGTCGCTAGCCTGGTTGGCGAAGTGGGGGGAACGGAAGACGAGGTGATTGCCGCCCTGCTTCACGACGCCGTCGAAGATCAAGGTAGCGCGCGACGGCCGCCGAGATCCAGCGTCGGTTCGGTAAACGAGTCGCCGCCATCGTCGAAGGATGCACCGACACCGATCAGACCCCAAGCCACCGTGGCGCGTCGCAAGGAAGCTTACATCCGCCACCTGGAAACCGCCGACCCGTCCGTCCGGCTTGTATCCGCCGGACAAGCTCCATAACGCAAAGCATCCTCAACGACCTTCGCCATCACGGGGAAGAGACCTGGAAGAAGTTCCGCGGTGGCAAAGACGGGTCCCTCTGGTACTACCGGACTCTCGCCGACCTTTACCAGAGAAAATCCCCTGGCAGGCTGGCCGACGAACTGTCGCAAACCGTGGAACAGATCGAACAATGGCCCGAAAACCGCGCTTGATTCCAGGAGTTTGTGCCCTCGCAGCCCAAAAAATCGATGCGCTCCGCCGTTGCATTTCCACTCTGGTACGTATAGGCTGCTAATAGACGTGCCCGGCGTCCTGACGTTGCGGCGCGACCCACCTGTAATGCCTCTTGAAAACTCACGCGTTTCTCGATGCCTAGCCGAGCCGCGCGATCCTTGGGCTCAACGGCTTGATTTCCGGTCCGTTAGGTTCGTGCCCTCAAAACCGTTTGTCGGTGGGCAAAGAGGCGAAACGTAGGCCGCATCGTTACGGAGGTGAATCGTGGACTTTTTGGGGCAGCTTCCCCTTTGGGGCTTTATTCCGAATTTGGGACCTTTCGAAATCGGGGTTGTACTCTTCGTGGGACTTCTCTTGTTCGCGCATCGGATTCCTGCAGCGGCACGGTCCCTCGGTCAGGGGCTCGTCGCTTTCAAACAAGGCTTGAAGGAGTCCGACGGTCCGCGATCTTAAGGGACTCTGGCGTGGCCAAGACCGCTGCCCCCCAAGTTCTTTGCATCGGTTCGCCACGTCCAACTCCCGGGAATCCTTGCGTAAATTCCGCGTATTCCGCATCGACAAGGAAAGCCAATGGGGAATGGGAATCGTTTCCGGTTGCCAACGGCTGCCAGCGACCCGTATACTTGAAGCAAAGATTGTAGTGGAGATCCATCATGTTGGCGTACCTCGGTATTCCGCCGGTGTTTGCGTTTCTTCAGAACTTTGGACCGATGGAGATGGCGATCCTCCTCGGGGTCGGCATTCTGCTTTTCGGCAAGCGGCTGCCCGAAGTCGGCCGGTCGCTCGGTAAGGGAATCGTCGAATTCAAAAAGGGATTGAAGGGAATCGAAGACGAAATCGATGAGTCTTCCTCCCGACCCGCGAACCCCAGGCCGGACGATCGTGTCCAAGCGGAAGCACCCAAATTTGAGATTCCCCCCAGCCCGCCGAAATCTGATCGTGCGTGATCTTCGGCGTGCTAGGCACTAGCAGTAAATTTTTTTGGCGAGAGCCTCTCCCGCTTCCGAGGCTCTTCCCATAAGAATCTCTTCACTCGGGCGGCTAACTCAGCGGTTAGAGTGCCATCCTCACACGGTGGAAGTCACTGGTTCGAATCCAGTGCCGCCCAATGTTTCAAGTCCTGCTGAATCCCTTAGCTAGGGATTCCTGCCCGCGAAAGGCAGAGCGGCAAACACATTTAAATCCTCCGGCAGTATTGCAAGCGGCGTGAAGGAGACAAGGGGCTTGCCTGGATTCCTTCATGGGTGCGGGTTCACGGCAAATCAACCGCCACGATGGCATGGCGCATGGTGTTCGGCGAGCGAAGAAAACGCAGGAACTGGGGTCCCGGCGAGCCAGCAGGTACCCCGCGTCAGCTCGTGGGGTTAAGGTTCCGAGGCTTTCGGAGCGGCCGAGGACCCGGTGGCCGGACTGTCTTCAAACCTGATTAATCTTCTTCACCTGCGGATGACGACTGCCCCTCCAACGGCTTTTCCGTGCAAGCAACGCGGTAATCTACTCTGCTCACCTTTGAAGAGATTGTCCCCCGGCGTTGGCTGGATGAATACGCATGCCCACGCAAGCGTGGAGCATGGCACCCGGCGGGGACTCTTTTCCTTACTCGGAGCACACGCCGCAAAACGTCAATTCGCGAAAGCGGGGAACGGCTGACCGGAGAGCCGTATGCGTGAGATCCGCCCGTACGGTTCAAAGGGAGGCGAATCGGTCCCGACTCTCCTATTCCTATCCCGGCGGTGAAGCTTCCAGCGCCAGGATTCTGGCTCGGGTAACGAAAGCTGGTTGTGCCGCCGATGTCTCCGCGTCCGTGGGCTTGACGGGATTTGTGAGTAAGCATACACTTACCATGATTCGTGAGTCATGAGGCGTGATGAAGACTTCCATCAAAATGTCGGGCGAGGAGCGCCGAGAGGCCATTCTCAAGGCGGTTCGGGTCGTGTTCGCCGAGAAGGGTTTCGAAGGAACGACGACGCGCGAGCTAGCGCGGACCGCTGGGGTATCGGAGGCGCTTCTCTTCAAGCATTTTCCCGACAAGGAAGCTCTCTACGTCGCGATGCTCGATGACTTCGCAAAGGACAATAACCAGAAGGAGATTGGCGAACGTCTGGCAGCATTGGAACCGTCAACCGCCAATCTGGTGCTCCTCGTCTATGCGCTGCTCGCGCGGGTGATTCGGCGGTCCAGGCCGGAAAGTGACGAGGAGGCGATCCGCATTCGACTATTGCAGCGAAGCATGATGGGGGACGGGGAGTTCGCACGGCTGCTCTTGCGACGGCGTTTTTCGTCATTGTTTTTGCCGAAGATGGAGGCGTGCATCGAGGCGGCGATCGCCGCGGGAGACGCCCGGCCGGGGCTGACCTCGTCCAGCCTCATGGTCTGGTTCACCCACCACCTGGCCGCGATGATGCTGCTGCATCTATTGCCCAAAAAACCCATCGTCGACTACGGCGTGTCGCGGGAACAACTCGTGATCGAGGCCGTGCCGTTCCTGCTACGCGGAATGGGTCTTACGGATGCCGCGATCAAGAAATACTACAGTCCCGAAACACTATCGCGACTCGTGGGTTGAATGATAGAGGACAAAACCATCGCGACAACGGCCCGTTCGCCGAGAGCGTCCTGAAGCGAACCACATGAAACCAGGTTGCTGATCGTAGGGCGGGTGGCGACATCCTTTATCCGAGCGGGAGAAAAGCCCGCAGGTGTTCAAGCCCCCCGAGCCGTCCGATTTCACTTTCAATGAAGGATTGAAGTTAATGACCACTCGCAAACGAGGCGTGGCGATCGTCGTGACGGTCGGGCTGTTGGCTGCCGCAGGAACCTGGTGGATCGCGAACGCGGATGGCGGGAACCTCAAGAGTTTTCGCACGGCTCCGGTCGATCGCGGGGACCTGGTGGAAACGATCAGCGCCACCGGAACGCTTGAGCCGGAGGAAGTGGTCGACGTCGGCGCGCAAGTCGCCGGCATGATCCAAGAGTTCGGCAAGGACGTCGACAACAAGACAATCGATCACGGTTCACGAGTCGAGCCGGGCACGATCCTGGCGCGGATCGACGATTCGCTCTACCGCGAAGAGGTGAATCAGGCGAAAGCGCAGTTGGCGAAATCGGAATCTCGGCTCGCCCAGATGCAGGCGCAGGTAACGGAAGGTCATGCCAACGTGCAGCGTTCCGAAGCGGACCTCGTGCAGTTGCGGGCCAAGCTACTCCAGGCGGAGCGGGACTGGAAACGGACCAAGAGTCTCGTCAACACCAAGGCGGCTTCGGCGCAGGAATACGACTCATCGGAGGCCATGCACGACACGGCCCGTGCCGCTCTCGCGGTCGGTGAAGCGGTATTGGTGCAGTCCCAAAGTGCCGTCGATATTCGAGTCGCGGCGGTCGCGGAGGCCAAAGCGGACGTTGAAAGCGCGCGGGCGGCGCTCGCGCGGGCGGAGAAGAATCTCGGATATGCCACCATCAAGTCACCCATCAGTGGCGTGATCATCGACCGTCGGGTCAATGTCGGGCAAACCGTGGTCGCCAGCTTCAACACGCCGAGCTTGTTTTTGATCGCGAAGGATCTGACTCGACTGGAGATTTGGGTATCGGTGAACGAAGCGGACATTGGTCGAATTCGCCCGGGCCAAAAGGCGTATTTTACCGTCGATACCTACCCCGGAAAGAGACTCGAAGGGAAGGTCGAGCAGGTCCGCCTGAATGCCGCCATGACTCAGAACGTCGTCTCCTACACGGTCGTCGTGTCGGCGGACAACAAGGACGGATCGCTCCTGCCCTATCTGACGGCAAACGTGGATTTTGAAATCGGCATCAAGACTGACGTCCTCACCGTGCCGAACGGGGCGTTACGTTGGAAACCGAATGTCGACCAGGTCGCGCCCGCCGCGCGGGAAGCCTTCGAGGCGTCGCTGCGCGAGTCGGCGAGAGAGGAATCCTCGGGTCACGGGATCGTCTGGATTCAGGAGGGAGAGTTCGTTCGCCCGATCGAATTGAAGACGGGGATGTCCAACGGCATAAGCACGGAAGTCGTCGAGGGAAATCTCGCGGAAGGCATGAAGGTGGTCCTTGGAACGGTGGAGGCCACGACGGCGGAGGCGGCATCGAGTCCCTTCGTGCCAAAATTCGGACCGCGAAAAAAGGCCAATTGAGCGTTCGAGCGGACGCACGCCCGTCACTGACTTTTCTCATGAGGATAGAGAATGATTCGCCTCGAGGACGTCGAAAAGACTTACCATCTCGGCGAGGTTGACGTCCGCGTCCTTCGTGGCGTAACCCTTTCGATCGAGCATGGAGAGATGGTCGCCATCATGGGGTCATCGGGCTCGGGAAAAAGCACGCTGCTCAACATCCTGGGCTGTCTCGATCGCCCCTCCGCGGGAAAGTATTGGCTCGATGGCATCGACGTCTCGGAAATGTCTCGCGATCAACGGGCGTTGATTCGAAACGAGAAGATCGGATTCTGCTTTCAGAACTTCAACCTATTGGCGCGGACGACGGCGTTGGAAAACGTGATGATGCCGATGTCGTACAGCTTTCGCGACACCAGCGAAAGGGAATGGCAGGAGCGCGCCGAGCAGTTGCTCGAGCGCGTGGGGCTCAAGGACCGGATGGACCACGAGCCATCGCAACTCTCCGGCGGTCAACAGCAGCGGGTCGCGATCGCGCGGGCGTTGATCAATAATCCACCGGTGCTTCTCGCCGACGAACCCACCGGGGCATTGGATTCACGAACCAGTGAAGAGATACTTCAGCTCTTCGAGGAACTGCACGCGGAACAAGGAATCACGGTGATCCTCGTTACCCATGACGCGGAAGTCGGGAGGCACGCACAGCGCGTGATTCGAGTCCACGACGGCAAGATCGAATCGAGCCACAACCATGGGAAGGTAGAAGGGGAGCCCGTCGGGGCGGCAACGAGAGAGAGCTAATGCGAAAATTTCGTCGAACGTTCCGTATGGCCGAACGAGCGCTCCGCCGCAACATCATGCGTTCGGCGCTGACGACCTTGGGCATCGTGATCGGCATTTCCGCCGTCATCGCGATGATGGAGATCGGTCAAGGCTCTTCGACGTCGCTGCAGCGCAGCATCGAGAGCATGGGAGCCAACAATCTGCTCGTCTTGCCGGGAACGGCGACCAACGGCGGCGTCAGCCAAGGGACGGGCAGTATACGGACGCTGACTCCGGAAGACGCGGACGCCATTTTCAAGGAATGTTCCGCAGTCGTGGGAGTCGCCCCCTTGGTACAGGCGCGAACGCAACTCGTCTACGGTAATCGCAATTGGGTCCCAATGCAGATCTACGGCACGACGCCCGCCTACCTCGACGTCCGCGATTGGCAATTGGCGGAAGGGGACGCCTTTACCGATCGGGACGTCCGCAACGCGAACAAAGTTTGCATGGTCGGCAAGACGATCGTTCAGGAGTTGTTTCAGGGAGAGTCCCCCATCGGCGAGACGGTGCGGATTCAGAACGTCCCATTCAAGATCCTCGGCGTTCTCAGTCCGAAAGGGGCCAACATGGTCGGCATGGACCAGGACGACATCGTCCTTGCTCCATGGACCACCATCAAGTTCCGCGTCAGTGCCAATTCGATGTCACAAGCCAATCAGGCGACCGCGGAAACGGTTGACACCACGCAAAAGGTGAACACGCTCTCGACGGTTTACCCAAATCAACAGCTTTCGCTTTATCCCGGCACGGGGCGCAACGCGCGGATTACGAACGTCGATCAGATTGCCGTCCGGGCCAGTCGACCCGCGGAGATTAGCCTGGCGATCGACCAGATCACGACCCTCCTGCGCGAGCGGCATCGGCTCAAGGGGAACGACGCGGACGATTTCAATATTCGGGATCTGGCGGAGATCACCAAAACGTTGAGTTCGGCGTCGCGTCTCATGATGAACCTATTGCTTATCGTCGCCCTTCTTTCACTGGTCGTCGGCGGGGTCGGCATCATGAACATTATGCTGGTGTCGGTCACCGAACGGACACACGAGATCGGTTTGCGAATGGCGGTGGGGGCACGGGGAAAAGACATTCTGCAACAGTTCCTGGTGGAAGCGGTGCTCCTTTGTCTCGCTGGGGGCGCTATGGGAATCCTCGTCGGGCGAAGCATGTCGCTGGCGGTGGCCTATCTGCTTCGTTGGCCGGTCTCCGCGTCGGTACCGGCGATCCTGGCGGCGTTCGCGGTCTCCGCGACGGTCGGCGTCGCCTTTGGCTTTTATCGCGCCTGGAAGGCCTCGCGATTGGATCCCATCGACGCGTTAAGGTACGAGTAGTGGATTAACGATCGATACATCAAGAGAATCGCAGGGCGTTGTTCTCGTATCACAAGACCTTCCCACTGACTCTGCCCACGCGGAATCAAAACCTTCTGTTCGTTTCACGATTTGCGAATCGTTAGGGAACCCGGCCGGGCTGCCGTGCGCCTTTTCCTTTTCTTTTCGTGATGCCGTCACCGAGTTCCTCGCGGGATTGTTCGGCGAGCGATTGCAGTTTCGCGACGATGTCGGGATGCTTGTCGGCGATGTTCTTCGTTTCGCCGATATCCGTTTCGAGATCAAAGAGCTCGGGGCTTGAGAGGTCGATCTGTTTGTAACGGCCTGGTTTGCCGTCGCGACCAGGCGCCTGCCCTAGCATGGTTCGATAGCCGTGAGGTAGGACGAGCTTCCAGCGGCCACTCATGACGGCTTGCAACTGATTATCCGCGTAATAAAAGAAGAACGCCTCGTGCGGCGTCTTGGCATCCGCTTGGCCGGCAAGAAGGGGCCAGATGTCGAGCCCATCGATCTTCCGCGTCGGCAGATCGGCACCGGCGAGTCGAGCGATCGTCGGTAAAAGATCGATCGTCATGGCGGGCTCGTTGCAGACGCTCCCCGCGGGGATATGACCGGTCCAGCGCGCGACAAACGGCTCGCGGACCCCGCCATCCCAACAGGTCCCCTTCCCTTCGCGCAGGGGTCCCGCGGAACCTGCGTGATTGCCATAGCTGAGCCAGGGTCCATTGTCCGACGTAAAGAGGACGAGGGTCTTTTCATCGAGGCCCGCCTTGGAGATCGCATCCATACTCTGGCCAACCGACCAATCAATCTCTTGGATCACGTCGCCGTACAGCCCTTGCTCGCTCGATCCTTTGAACTTGTCGCTGACGTGCAACGGCACGTGCGGCATGCTGTGAGGAACGTAAAGAAAGAACGGCCTGGACTTATTACGTTCGATAAATCCGACGGCATGCTCGGTGTACCATGTGGTGAGTTGCTCTTGTTCTTTCGACGTCACTTTTTCGATCTTGATGGAATTCCCTTCGATGAGAGGCAGTTCTGGAAACCCTTGCCTACGGTCCTTGCCCCCGCGGTTATTTTGAAATTCCGGGTGATGGGGCCACATGTCGTTGGAATAGGGAAGGCCGAAGTATTCATCGAAACCATGTTGAAGCGGGAGGAACTTTTCGTCCCGTCCAAGATGCCATTTGCCGAAGATCGCCGTCGCATAGCCCCGCGTTTTGAGAACCTCCGCGAGCGTCGTTTCGTCCGGGTTGATGCCAATTTGGGCAAGCGGGCCGCGCCCCTGAATGCCGACGCGGCTCGGATAACAGCCCGTCATGAGCGCCACGCCGATGCCGAACAGACCGGCTGTGCCGAATAGAAACGCGTGAAGCCGCCCCTCCGCGGCCAATCGATCGATATTCGGCGTGGAAAACCCTTTGGCTCCGTTGACGCCAATATCGCCGTAGCCGAGATCGTCGCAGAAAATGATGACGACGTTTGGTGGCGCGGCAGTATCGGCGGCGAGCACCAACGCCCCCCAAGAAGACAACAACAACATTGACACAACAACGATGAAACGCATGAAGCCCCCAATGCGTGGGCAACGAGAAACAAATCGACAGTGACGCGTAGCGTTGGATTATAACGCCGATGGTGACAGGGCCGTAACCTCGAAGCGGGAAAGCCGTTGGAATTCGCACATGGGAGGAAAGTTGGGTTGGCCTATCGTCAACCGCCAAGCGCCGATCATGGCACGAATCAATCCGCGATGGGCAGAGGCGGAGTGCCCTGGTCGCACATTCAACGGCCGCCCAGAAAAGGAATGCGTGCCGATCTGTAAGTCGAATTCACTTGCCCGTGGGCCCTGCGGCGGGGACGGAGGGAAATTCACGAAAATACCGATCGATCGCGTCGAGCGGACGGTCGCGGTACTTCTCGAGCACGGTGATTTGATCGCCCACTGCGTCCGCGGTTTCCAATGCCGCTTTGTCGGGCCGGAAAGCCCGACGCTAGGTGGCCTAGTGGCTCTCCGGTCCAGGCAAACCGCGTTAAGATTCCGTTGCTCCATTCAAAAGTTCTGTTCGCGGGTTTCACCAAATTCCGGACGGTCCCGAATGGAAGCAAAAGCGGCAGAAGGCTTACTTGCTTCACCAGGGACGTGAACCCAAAGTAAAAGAGCTCCGTCCTTGTCTGTTGCCCATGAAATCGTCCCCTATTCAGGCGTGAATGGAACCATGGAAACCAAACAAGCCATCGCCAACTGGATCGAAGACGGAGAAAGCGTCTACCCCCGCGACCGCCGGTCGGAACGGGAGCGCACGTCCCGGCAACGGCGGGCGCGCGTCCGCGCCTTGTTGGCGCGCCACCTGCCTTGGATCGAAGGATATCCGCTCCGGATCATCAGCACTAGCGCGGGCGCTCGGGGGATCGAGTGGGAATACCTACCCCGAATCGAACAGCCGCACATTCGACGCCTTCTCCTTGGCCCGGAGGAATTGCGTTTGGCAATGGCAGGATGGATAAAAGTCACCACGCAGTTCCCCAAGGCACTCTCCAAGGTTGTCACCGACGTCGGCGCCTGGAGACGCGGAGTCGAATTTCTGTTCACCGTGCTCGATTCCTGGATTCACGACGAACGTCTCGCGAATTTAGCGACGCCATGCTGGCGGTGGTCCAAACCGGCCGACCGTGAACTTGCGGATAGGCTCGCCGGTCGCCCCTTGTTTCAAGTCACTTTGGATCGACTCCGATGGGTTCATCTCACCTCCCCCGCATCCCTCACCTCCGCCCTTCGATTTCTGAATTACCTTGCCGACGGCCTGGAGCACGAAGGCATACTCTCCGCCGATCACTTGATAAGAATTTGGTTCCTCGCTCGACGACTCGGAAATAAGAAAGACTGGCATATCCTGCGCGAACTGACGGTGGCAACTTCTTCTGAATGGCCGATTAAACAAGGTCCAGAAGTAGTCGGGGCCATCCGAAGTCATCTTTTGCGAATCGCATCCCATCGCCATGGCGCGGGTTCCTCCTACCCGCCGTGGCCGTCGATTCTCTTCGATCAAGATCAAGTTTCGAGCGACGCAAAAAAACGACTCGACGGGCTGTTATCGAGACCCGAGGCTCAATTTCGGCGATCGGTTCACGCCGCCCGTTTGCTTCTGCACCCAGATCTTTGTTCCGCATGGCGGTCATGGTGGACGACGTTGCGAGAAAAAGTGGAGATCGTACGTTCCACGCTGGCGTTTGACACGTCCATGAAACGAGGATTGGTTGCCCGAAAAGCACGCGCCGATTTCGCCTCCTTTGCCACGACGGCACCGTACTCCGTTTCCCTTCAAAAGTTCCGCCAATTCCTTTCGGGCGACGTGGCGAAATTAGAGGAACGGCACATTGGTTTCGCCGCGGAAGCCCTCGACTACCTGTTCGGCAAAGATTGCTCCTTTCACCGCTACAGGGCACTCGATAATTTGCTCATGAAGAAAATCCCCTTCGAAACCATGGCGCGCCAGATTCGACAAACGTTGCCTAGCGATCCGCGGGAACGGGACGATTTTCTAGCGGTTGTTCGCAATCCAAACATCTTTGATCCCGAACTTTTCGATTGGTCCAGGAATTCCAAAGTGTTTTCCGCCGTCGCCCGTATCCTCAAGGACCTGAAGAATCACCCGCCACTTCCTTGGTCCGCCCCCTTGCGATACGCGCTTCGTGGAATCGCGCTCCTTGGTGCGGACTTCGACTTGGCCGTCTCCCGACTTCGTGCCGTCAGTAACGTTCCCTTGGCGGACAGAATGCTCGGGCCATCGTCTTACAAGCTCGCGGAGGAACTGACCGATAATCCCGACGACTTCGCGCGAGTTCTGGTGTCGATGGGACAGTGGACGTACCGGCAACGTCAGCAAATTCGCGAACTGTTGAGGACCCTGCTCAAGGCCGGCTGGCGGAGGCTTGCATTTCAAGTGCTCCTTGACAAGCGGAGCGTATTGTCGGATCTGAACGAAAGACTTCAGTTTCTGAAGAGAAACAACATCCAAGTCGACCCGCCGATTTCAAGAAAAGTGAGGAGTGAACGACCGGAAGCCGTATATATCCTTTTCGTCAGTGCGGGCATTCATGGATCGGCGTCGTTCGACCCCATGCCGATGCGAGGACGGTACGCCAGCAATTCTCGCACAGACGTGAACAGCCGATATCCCGCCCCCCTCCACCGTGTCATGATGCAGTTCGAAGGCGCGATCGAGGATCTCGACCGTCGAGTCGATAAAGTTCTTGGACCCACTTTTCCCGATCCAGAAAAGCTCGACGCGGAGATCGACTTCCTGACCAAGGAAGTCGCGGTCAACCCTCGCCCATCGCTTCAGAAACGTATGGCAATGTTGCGAGCTCGGCTCGGGTCGCAACCACGGCCGTCCGACGCGCGGATTGAAGGGCTGACACGAAAACTCGAGGAGTCTCTCGAAACCGCCGTATTCGAGCGTTGGCGACGAGACGTCGAAGCCGCCCAATCCAAGGTATTTCTTGACCTCTTTGAGTTGGACGCGATTCGCGAAGGAATGCTCTCTACGGATTTCACGGCAATACTGAATAGCTTCCATGACTGCATGGATCGAACGAGGTCGATCGGCTTCGAGATTCTGAAACGCCGGCTGCGTCAACAACCCTCCCTCAAGGGAAGCCATGAGAGAAATCGAAGTTTCCTGGCCCGACTTCGAGATCATGGGATCGACGTCGACCCTTGGCTCGATTCCTCGACTCTCGCGACAATAAAGCTGGAGCACAACAAACGAGTCACGCTTCGCTTCGACGACGATCCGCTACTCGTGTTTCGCATGGGAGCCTACTTTGCCACATGCTTGTCACCTGGTGGCGTGAACTTTTTCTCAACGGTCGCGAACGCCGCCGACATCAACAAGAGAGTACTTTTCGCATTCGATGAAACGAATCAGGTTGTCGCCCGCACGCTGGTGGCGATCACCGATGACGGCCGGCTCCTTCGATTTCATCCTTACAGCCATCTGGAAACACTCCACTTCGACGAACTCTCGGCGGGCATCGTCAACGATCTTGCCCGTCGAATGGGTACAGAGGTGGCAAATCAGGGAAGGGTACAGTGCATCGTCGCGCACCGCTGGTATGACGACGGCGCCGATGAATGCGCCCGCTTGCCCGCGATTTTTGAGAAACGAGGTCCCTTTCGCGAATCTTTGGCGGTCCTCTCGCCGGTGGAGTTTCTCGCGGAACTCGATTCCCAACTAGGAACCGTCGGCATGCGGCGCTGGATGGGCCACCTCTTGGACATGCCTGAGATGGGTGAACGTCCAGAACTTCTGCGTGCCTTGTTCGCCTGGTCGAGAACGTGGAAGTCCATTCCCGCGGATACCGCCTGCCACTTGTCGCGCGTCTGTCTCGAACGAGGCTTGGAGGAAGAAGCGGCACATTTGCTTAAGAGACATGGAACGGAATACTTGGCGAAATGCTTGCGAAACTACCGCGAGCCGGCCAAATCCCTGGTCGAGTTCGTTCTGAAACATTCGCCCGGAATGATCGTGCGGGCCTGGCACCGGAGTCGTGACTCGAGTGTCCGCGTGCCAATGGACGAAACTGGCGATCACAGGGAGTTGCTCGCGCGCGCCTACGCGGCTCTTGGCCGGTTACGCCTGGCCGGTGAACTCGCCAAGTGTCCGAAGACTGGCTGATTTTCTCCGTGGCAACTCGGAATGCAGAGAACCATCGAAGCGCGTTACTCGGCGCGCCGCCATCGTGGATGGGAACACGGGTTACTGGGAAGCGGCACGGCGGCGTCGGCCACTGAGAAGATAAATATCCGCGCGCAAGTTCCAAAGCGGATCGTTCGTCGGTTCCAACCCCTCGACGCGCGGGATGGGGTCGAAGATGATCTTGCGTAAATCCGGCTGCTGATCGTCGAGCCGTTCCTTAAGAGTTAAGGTTCCGAGCACGACCTCTTCCCTCGTGTCGGACCAATGGCTCGTCGCGTCGTCCACGTTGTCCCCCGCCTCCGCCAATTGAACCGTCAGCCGATATTGAACCGAACCACGCGCGAGGCGTTCGGCAAGTTCCTGCATGAGAAAGTCGGCCGATTGGTTCGACGCTTCCGCATCCGTCAGATACGAGGTCCCCTCCGTAGGGAGCAATCGATACCTGCCGAACCGGACCGCGTTCTCTCGATTGGTGAACTTGATGGCCGACACGCCAAAATATGCTTCTCGGGCAAAGCTCGTGGGAATCGGCTTGGGAGTATTGGCAAAGCGGAGGCCGGCGGGATGCGATGCCAGGAACTTCTCGATCGGCGTGGGTTTCGACGCTTCGGGGCCACTGGCGGCGAGCGCCTGGACGAACTCCAAAAACTCTTCGCCGGTATGCACGGGAAATCCGTCATGGGAGTGGGCAATGATGTCGGTGTGGACATGTTCGCCCAGCTGAAAGCGAACCGCCATGCCCCGCGGTCCGGCGCCCTGGGGATCGTTGTCCGGAATGCTGGGGATGCCTGCGAAGTCGGAGAATCGGGCCAACACCGGAGTCGAGGGGAGAGAAAAATGCGGTGCTCTCGTCAACGCCGTTGCCGCCGAAGTCGGAACAAACGTCCCTTGGCACATGGCGCCTTTCGCGTGCACTGCCCGATGCCCGGGATGATAACCAAAGACGGCATCGAGACCAGTAAGAATCTGCTCGGCCAGCGGGTTCCGCGGCGTGGGGCGTGGCGTGGAATGACTTGACACGAGAATACTCCTTTGCATATTCGCGGGGATAATCCCCTGTCGACCGGCAATGCGACAAGGCCTTCCCACCCGAACTTGTTTGAAACAGCCGCGGGATTCCTGACGAGGGAGCGTTATCACCGCGGCGTGACAGTTCGGTGCCCCGCTCCCTACGCGAGTATATCGCGGACGACGGTGCCGTGCACGTCGGTGAGGCGGAAGTCGCGGCCGGCATAGCGGAAGGTGAGCCTTTCATGGTCGAGGCCGAGCTGATTCAGAATCGTCGCCTGAAGATCGTGAACGTGAACGGGGTCTTCGGTGATGTTGAATCCTAGTTCGTCGGTCGCGCCGTGGGTGACACCCGGCTTCATGCCCCCGCCGGCAAGCCACATCGTGAAGGCCTGTGGATGATGATCGCGACCGAGGCTTCGTCCCAGGGCGGCGTTCGTTTCGACCATGGGCGTGCGGCCGAACTCTCCTCCCCAAATGACCAACGTCTGGTCGAGTAGCCCTCGTTGCCTAAGGTCGCGGACCAAGGCGGCGGCCCCTTGATCGGTCGCTTCGCAATTCTTCTTATGGTTCCCCGAGAGGTCGCTGTGGGCGTCCCAACCTTCATGATAAATGTTGACGAAGCGAACCCCCCGTTCCACCATGCGGCGGGCGAGAAGGCAAGCGCGCGCAAACGATGGCTTCGCGGGATCGACGCCATACATCTCAAGCGTCTCCTTCGTTTCCCCCTTTAGATCCATTAACTCGGGTGCCGAGGTCTGCAGCCGATAAGCCATCTCGTACGAGGCAATCCGGGTCGCGATTTCCGGGTCCCCGATGGCGTCAAGCGACTTTTGATTCAGCTTCTGCACGACGTCGAGCGTCTGACGCTGTGCCTTGGCGTCGATTCCCTCGGGACTGGAGACATCGAGGATGGGGTCTCCTTGGTTGCGAAACCGGACACCGGTGTAGACGGTGGGCAGAAAGCCGCTGGACCAGTTCGCCGCCCCGCCGCTAATTCCCGCCCCGGTCGACATGACGACGTAGGCGGGCAGGTCTTTGGTCTCGGCCCCGAGTCCGTAGGTCACCCAGGAGCCCATGCTGGGTCGGCCCGGCTGCGAGAAGCCGGTGTTGAAGAAGATCTGCGCCGGCGCGTGGTTGAATTGATCGGTTCGGACGGAACGGACGATGCAAAGTTCATCGACGACTTTGGCCAAGTGGGGCATGACGTCGGCGATTTCCGCACCGCAATTTCCGTGACGATGAAACTTGAAACGGGGCCCCAGTGCGGCGGCATCGCTGCGGATGAACGCATAACGTTGCCCCCCGATGACCTCGGGCGGAATGGATTTCCCTTCGTACTGCGCGAGTTTAGGTTTGTAGTCGAACAAGTCCAGATGACTGGGCCCACCAGCCATGAAGAGATGGATGACGGCTTTGGCGCGGGGCTCGAAATGTGGCGGCCGGGGAGCCATCGGGTCGGCGGTCAACGCGGATGCTCGTCGAACGCCGGACGACTCCGCGAGTAGGGACGCAAGCGCGATGCGACCCAAACCCAGGCCACCCGCTTCGAGAAACTTTCGACGACCAAACGTCGGTTGATTGGCAGCCGTCATGAACTACTCCTTGGTGACCACCGCGTCCAGATTGAGCACCGCCCGCGCGGTTAAGGTCCAGGCAGCGCGATCGCGCGGTTCTCCTTCTCCGCCGCCGGCAATTTTTGCCTCATCGAGCTCTTTTCGCTCCAGCCGGTCGAGATTCCCCCGATGAAACGAAAGCAATAGTTCCTTTTCCACCGGCTGTGGTGGACGACCAAGACAGCGAAGGTAGAGCTCGTCGATTCTTTCATCATCGGTCGCGGCGCGAGACAGGAGAAGGCGGCTCAGCGCCTGCGCGGCTTCCAGCGCCACCGAGTCATTCAGTAAAGTCAACGCTTGCAGCGGCGTATTCGAAACATCGCGGCGCGCGACGCACGCTTCACCGCTCGGGGCGTCAAAGGTCGCGGACATGGCATAGGGCGCGGTCCGCTTGCTGAAAGTGTAAAGTCCCCGGCGGTAGCGATCCTCGCCGGTACTCACTTTCCATTCCAGCGGACCGTATGTTCCTTCCGCGGTGATTCCCGGCGGTTGCGGAGGAAAGACGCTTGGACCGCCAATCTTCCTGGAAAGTAGACCGCTGGCGCATAGGAGAACGTCGCGAACTTGTTCCGCGTCCAGCCGCACGCGCGGGGCGCGTGATAGCCATTTGTTTTGTGGGTCCTTTTCCAAATGCATCGGCGTGACCCGCGACGATTGCCGATAGGTGGCGCTGGTGACGATGAGTCTGTGCAATTGCTTCACCGACCAGCCCCGGTTCTGAAACTCGACGGCCAGCCAATCCAAGAGCTCCGGATGCGTAGGGGCCTCCCCTTGGTATCCAAAATCCTCCGTGGTCCGCGTGATCCCTCGGCCAAAAAAGATGGCCCAATATCGATTGACGGCGACCCGCGCGGCAAGTGGATTGTCTCGACTGACCAGCCAACGGGCGAACTCGAGACGATTCTTTGGTCCTTCCGCTCCGGATACTTCGAACATGCTGGGCAACATGGCATCGACGGGATCCGTCGGCTGCAGGAACTCCCCTCGTTTTCGAACGAACGTTTTTCGCGGATGTTCGGCGGGTCTTTCCTGCATAACGAGCGTTGTCGGGTAGGACGGAAGATCTTTGCGCAACTTTTCGATCTCCGCGTGCTCGCCGGCGAGCGTGGGGCTGACCAAGAGGAAATAGGCGAGTAGCTTTTGCCGATCCGCAGCCGCCAGATCCGCGTCACCATGAGCAAGCAACGGTTCCAAATGGGTCGGCAGCGTCGAGGCGGCAACGGGACGTTCTTGCGAAGTCGCCCAAAGCTTGAAGCGGCCGAGACCCGCTGCGTAATAACGCTCAAACAGCAGTTGCACGTCCAGCCGGTTCGCCTCGATCGGCTCCGCCAAGGTAAAGACAGCGACGTGTGCTCTCCCTTGGCCGCCGTTAATCGACCAGCCGGTTTGCGGATCCCCATCGATGGCCGCGGCGGCGGTGTTCTTGTCGCTGGCGTAGGAATGGGACGCGGACTTGATTTTCACCGGGTGGTCCTTGGCGCGGACCGTGAACTCGCTGAGGAAGAAATCGCCAAAAGGTCCTTCATACGCGATGCGGCCCGGGCCTCCTTTGGGCAGGTTTTCGTCCGGAAGAACCTCCAACCTTAACGCCGTGATCTTCTTCGGGCCCCCTTCATAGGTCAACTGATAGATGTCCCGCTTCGATTGATCGCCGCTGGCGAGGATCGAACCATCGGTCTGGATATCGAGCGAGGGAATCTCGCTACTCGCCTGGACCGGCTTCAGCATTTCCCACGCGACGACGCTTTGACGCTGTTCCTGAAGCCAGGCTTGAAAATCCCGTTCCATGCGGTTCTTGCGCCGGTCGGCCTCGGACAGATTATTGGGCGAACGCTCCCCTAGACGCTCCCCTAGACGGATTCGGAACCGGCCGAGCATATGGCTCCCCCCATACTTTTGATCGAGTGTGATCGTCCACCGGGCCAATCCGGTCGACTCCACCGGCTCCATGAATGTGAAGGTAGCCGTCCGGTTCACGTTCCAAGGCTCGGTTCCATGAATGGCCCAACCGGTGTGTTGATCGCCGTCAAACGCGTTCGTCGGCGGAAAGCCGGTTTGCGAAAAGTCCGCGGTCGCATTGGCAAACGACACCTTGACGGACGGATCTTGTCGATCGGATTGTTGGACGCTGGCGGAGATTTCCGTCAGGACGAAATTACCATGTGGCGTTCGACCTGGTCCCTTGCTTGGCAGGCTTTCGTCGGCAATGGCTTCCACTTGGAGCGCGACCGCGCGCGGGAGGTTCGCGTCGAAAACGACGGTGTAGGTATCCTCCGCCGGCACGGGACCCGACATGCGCACGGAACCGTCCTCGAGATGTTCCGCCACGGCATTGGCAGCGGATAGGACTTCCACGATCTTGACGTCGCGCCAAACGATGTCGCCGTCCGGGGGATAGCGACTGGCGAGAGCTGCTTCGCGGTCGGCAATTTCCGCCAGCTTTTGTTCTCGCGCTTTCGTGATCTCCGGCGTGCGAACATCCGTTTCCGGCTCGTCGGCGTTGTTGAGAAACGCCATGACCTGGTAGTAGTCCCGTTGCGTCACCGGGTCATACTTGTGCGAATGACATTGGGCACAACCGAAGGTCAATCCGAGCCAGACCGTTCCGGTCGTGTTCACGCGATCGACGACGGCGTAATAACGGAACTCGAGCGGATCGATTCCCCCCTCCTCGTTGAGCATGGTGTTCCGGTGCATGCCGGTAGCGATCCTCTGTGTCTCGGTCGCCCCAGGGAGCATGTCGCCGGCGAGTTGTTCGATGGTGAATTGATCGAACGGCATGTCGGCGTTAATCGCTTGAATGACCCAATCGCGGTAAGGCCAAATCGACCGTGGGCGGTCCTTCTCGTAGCCATTGGTGTCGGCGTAACGAGCCAAGTCGAGCCAACGTCGCGCCCATCGTTCGCCGTAATGAGGCGACGCAAGCAGTCGATCGACCAGCTTTTCATACGCGTCCGACGCCGAATCCTGGACGAAGGCATGGATCTCCTCGACCGTGGGGGGAAGGCCGACAAGATCCAGATACACTCGCCGTACCAGGGCATGCTTGTCCGCTTCCGCCGACGGCTGAAGGCCTTCCCGCTCCATTTTGCTCAAGACGAAATAATCGATGGCGTTCCTAGGCCAATGCGTGTTTTTCACCGCTGGAATCGGTGCTTGCAGGGGGGGAACAAAGGCCCAATGGGAAGCATAAGGCGCGCCCGCTACGATCCATTGTTCAAGGAGTTCCTTCTGTCGGGGCGTGAGTGGTTTGTTCGCCGACGGCGGGGGCATCTTCACGTCTTCGTCAAGGGAATGAATCCGTTGAATCAATCCGCTTTCTGCTGGCTTGCCCGGCACAATGGGTTTCCCGCCGGACTCACTCACCGCCAACGCCGCTTCTCTTACGTCGAATCGGACTCCAGCCTCGCGGGTCTTGTCGTCCGGACCGTGGCACTTGAAGCAATGATTGGCGAGGATCGGACGGATGTCACGATTGAAATCGACGGTGTCATCACCCAGCGAGACCGACGCCAGGACAAGGAAGCTCGATCCAAACATCCCGATTCGCGGAAAGAGACTCATGAAAAACCTCTCGATGCCGGGATTGTCGGGCGCGACCAAGTCGCCGCCTTACTCAACATCCAATCCACCGAATAAAACATTAGGCGGGATACAGGAGGATATTTTTTATTCTCATCAGAAAACGCTTCTAAAGACAAACGAAAAAGGGCCCGGCGTTCCCATTCAAAGGGTAATCGTCGAGCCAACGTTGGGGGGATCGGCGGAGCGAGGGGGCAAGATTTCGATCAAACGCCGACTTCCATCAGCGTGGTAACCTCCTGGGCCATGCGATCTTCCCTCGACGGAACGACGACGCCGTTTCGCGATTGCCACCAGGACTCCGCGAGTTCGCTATTCCACTCGTCGGCACACTGGCAGTTCGCGAGCGCCTCTTCGAGATCGCGCACGGTTTGGAACCGATTCGCAGGATCTTTCTCCAGGCAACGGAGAATAATCGCCTCCAGGTCGGAAGGAACGGTCGGATTCAGACTCGACGGCGGCTGTACCAGTTCATTCACGTGGGCGAAAATGACCTGGAGCGGCTTGTCATGCACGAACAGCGGCCGCGCGGTGAGCAGGAAGTAGCCGACCGCGCCAAGAGAATAAATATCTCCGCGCGGATCCGCCGGCCCCGTCCCCATGGCATGCTCGGGAGCAACATACAGCGGCGAGCCGATGACCATCCCCTCCAGGGTAAGGTTGATTGACTGCTCGGCTTTTTTTGTCGACTTCACCAAGCCAAAGTCGACCAGTTTGGCAACGTCGTGCACGCCACCCCGTTCGGTGGCGAAGATGTTGCCCGGTTTGATATCGCGGTGAATTAAACCCATCGCATGCGCTTCGCGGAGCCCGGCACAAACCTGACGTAGGAGGTGGACGGCGCGCGACGCGGGCATCGGGCCGTGCTTATCGATGAGTTCCTGCAGATTCAAACCGGGTAGGTACTCCATCGCATAGTAGAACGTCCCGTCGTCCGTCATGCCGTAGTCGTAGATTTCGATCGTGTTCCAATGGGTCAATTGTGCGGAAGCCTGGACCTCGCTTTCGAAACGGGCGATCGACTGTGGATCTTCGGCGTGGCTGGGATGAATCAGCTTGATGGCGCAGGGGCGTTTGAGCAGCTTATGCTCCGCGAGGTAGACCTCTCCCATGCCGCCGGTGCCGATCTTCTCGATAAGACGATAGGATCCGACCTGCTTGGCCGCGCTCGCTTCGCGCCTCAGGGCATTGATGGTGTGTGACCCGTAAATTGCCGCCGCCGCGGGGATGCCGATCCAAAGGCCGAGCAGGCTCAAATAGCCTTCTTCGACCAAGGAGGTCCACATGTGTGGCTGGTGGTACGAGGTGAGGAACATGGTCGCGAAAGGAAACGCCGCCAGTCCCGCGATCACGCCAGCGGCTCGCTTGGTGTTATTCGGAACAAAAAGGCCGTAGATGTAAATCAATGAGATCCAGGGAATGCAGCTTTCCACCAAAATCAATTCGCAGGTGGCCTTGCCCCCCGTCAGGACTTCACAGCCCCGGTTGAACTGCAAGTAAGCAAGGAAGACGGCGGGCAATCCAAAGACGACGAGTTCCGCGAGTCGAAGCTGTTTGAGGGTCAGACCCCACCGTTGACAGAGAAACACCGACGAAAGGAGCATGACGACGGTGACAAGGCCCTGTAAGGCGAATACCGCCAGATGCCACTGCCCGAAAACCTTGCCGTAGTATGCGTGGCGGGCGAGGAAGGCGGCGAACGCAAAAAAGAGGATGACGGAGACGGCGCGCAAGCGAACTCGCAAGACGCCTTCGACCTCGTGCGAGATGCTTCCCCCACTACCGCTGACGATGCCTTCATTGGGGCAGAAGCGAGCGTTTTCTTGGGTGCCGCAGGAAAACGGCCAGCGACTTGCCGAGTTGGTCCTGGAAATCATGTCGTTGTGTGTGCTGCTCATCGGTACGGACTCTCCGATTCCATGCGTGGGCGAAGGAAAAGGAACTCTCGCGACGCCGTTCGCCGCCTACCTCGTTTACTCCTCAACCGCCTCGCCAGTCCCGCCAGTCCCGCCGAACCGCCTGGCAAAAATCGCGGCCCAGAGGACCGTTCCTCAAAACGCCCCATCCGTGGCGTGGAGCCCAGGCAAACCGCAGGGCCTCAGGTGCTGAGCGGCACGACTGCAAGCGACGGGCCCAGGGAGGAAGTTTTCAGGGATAGACTCCGAAGCAACGGAACCGCCGACTCCACTTTGGACCCGACGAATGCCGCGAGTTATTCAAGAATAATCATAACCGCGCCCCGAGTACGAGTCGAACCGAACTTCACTTCCCAAAAGGTCTGTCCTCAGTATTCGTGCGAACTTGTGAAATCTTTTCCGTTTCGCCGTGGAACTTTTCCTTCGGGCCCCGACGCTTGTCCGTCAACTCCCGCTTGCGACCGCTTTTCGTGAGTCTTTTCGGAACGCCGATTTTTTTGGGGCACAACTTGTCCCAATAGTAAAGTGGGTTCAAACCGCCCCTAAGTTCACCGAGTTTTCCAATTCGTCTTGCCAATCCCCACGGCGGGCTTGCAATTTCGAACTCCCCCACTTTCCACAGGCACGAACCAACTCCGCCACTCAGTAAACCATTGTAGTCAATCACGTTGGAACCGGACGAGTTCCTCGGCGATACAAGCCAATCATTCGATGCCAGACGTGGCATTCACTAGCCCCCTCGATTCATTGGACCGGGGAAGCGACTGCGAGTTTTGGAAAACTTATCCTTAACCATTCTCAAATATCGGCTTCCGTCACGGACGGAGGTTCGACGGCGACCTGCCAACGCAAACACTCCTCGTGACTTTCGGAATAGACTGCCGCTCATCACTCCATGGTGCTACTTTCGGGATAAGGAAGGAGATGGGGGTAAAATTGAGGCTGTAGAACGGGGTTCTGATGGAAATTCCTCAATCGCAAGCGATAACATGGCGGACAAATCGGCATTGGTGACCGTTGTCTTCAGGGAGCATGGGGAGAGTCCATGACGCGTTGGATCGCTGCGGCTGTATCGGCATTCACTTGTGCACTGGTTGACGCGCCCGACGCCGTCGCCTGGGCACCACCCCGGGTTCTTGAAATGGCCAAGACGGTCACCATCGTCCGTGACACCTACGGCGTGCCGCATATCGAGGGGCCGACCGATGCCGCGGTGGTCTTCGGCTTCGCGTACGCGCAATGCGAAGACTACTTCTGGCAAGTGGAGGATAACTTCATCTTAAGTTGCGGTCGGTATGCCGAAGCGCATGGTAGAACGGGCCTCAACTCCGATTTGCTGAACCGGGCGTTCGAAGTAGTGCCAACCTCGAAGGCGGACTATGCCAAGCTTGATCCGGCAATGCAGGCAATCTGCACGGCGTTCACCGACGGCGTCCAATTCTACCTGGAACGGCATCCGGAGGTGAAACCGCGGATGATGACCACGTTTGAGCCTTGGCTACTCGTCGCATTCACCCGGCACGCGATGATTGAGCTCGCCTATCGCCGTGCAAACCTATCCTCGAAAATGCCCCGCATGTACGAAGAGATCTGGTCCACGGTTGGTTCGAATGCTTGGGCGGTCGCGCCGAGCAAAACCCAATCCGGTCATGCCATGCTGTTCATCAATCCCCATCAGCCGTGGTTCGGCTTCGGCCAAATGTATGAAGCACATCTGAAAAGCGGCGAGGGACTGAACTTTACCGGCGCCACTTTTCTAGGAAGCCCGTTTCCCCTCCTCGGACACAATGAAGAGATCGGCTGGGGGCTTACCACCAACATCCCCGACATCGCGGACGCCTGGCGCGTCACGTTCGACGACCCGAACAATCGCCTGAATTACCGCTACGACAAAAGTTATCGCCTCGCGACCGAATGGAAGGAACAGATCAAGATCAAAGGCAAGAACGGCTTTGAAGAACGAACCCACACGTTCCGCAAGACCCACCATGGCCCGATCACGGAAAAGGAAGACGATCAGCACTATTTCGCAGTGAAGATCGCCAAGCTGTATGACGCGTTCGTGCCTCGGGAAAATCTTCGGATGGCGAAAGCTCGTTCGCTGGGCGAACTCAAGGCGGCACTCGCCACCCTCGAATTTCAGTATCAGAACGTGATTTACGCGGACCGGTCGGGGAACATCTTTTACATCTATAACGGCGTCGTTCCCAAGCGCGACCGGCAGTTCAACTGGGAAAAGCCGCTGGACGGCAGCGACCCGCGCACCGAATGGCAGGGATATCACCCCATCGAAGACTTGCCTCAGGTCCTCAATCCCGCGACCGGCTATGTTCAGAACTGCAACTCCACGCCATTCACCACCACGGATGACGGCAGCCCCCTGCTTTACGACTATCCCGATTACATGGTGGGGGAAAAGTACACGGACGAACGCCGCGCGAAGATGGCGCGCAAACTCTTGCGCGAATCGTCGGGCATCACCTTCGAGCAGATGCAACAACTTGCCTTCGACACCACCATGTACTGGGCGATAAGCGAGATCCCCAAGTATCTGCAACAGTTCGAAGAACTGAAGGAAACCCAACCAACCGAAGCCGCGAAACTGGCCCCCTACATGGATCACCTTCGAAACTGGGATTGCCGAGTGACCGCCGACTCGACGGCAGCGACGCTCTGTCACGCCTGGTATGAGGAGATGTACGGCGCGGGGAGCCCCGCGCGCGGACTTAAGAAGATTTATCTCGAGGATCGTTCCAAACGCCTTGGCGCCCTAGCGACGGCTGCAGACACTTTGAAATCTCATTACGGCGATTGGCGCGTGGCATGGGGAGACGTTTTCCGCATCCAGCGGCATACGGAAGTCGTCGATTTCCTCGCGGTTCCCTTTAGCGATAAACTTCCCAGCCTCCCGTGCACGGCGGTTCCAGGCCCCGTCGGCCCGGTGCACACCTTGCACTACACGCCGCGCATCGCCGTCCCCTTCGTCAAGACCGTTAAGAAAAGGTATGGCATCGTCGGCGCCAGCTATGTCGCGGTGGTCGAATTTGGCGACCGGATTCGCGCGGGAACGCTCATTCAATACGGCCAGAGCGCGGATCCCAAATCCAAACACTACTTCGATCAGGCCGAGCTCCTTTCGAAACAACAACTCAAGCCTGAACGGTTTTATTGGGAAGACGTCCTCGCGAACGCGGAGCGGACCTATCATCCGGGTGATTAAAAAATCCACCAGATTCTCCAACGTTTTCGCGTTTGTCAAGGTACATGCATAGGTCTTGGCAACGCACCCTCGGATACGTCGACACCACGATAACTAGAAGCTATCGTCGGCGGCCCGAGCTCGTTCTGCATGCGCCAACGCGCATCGTTGGACGCGTGCAATGTGGCGTCATCGGTTGAACATGCCGTAAAGGGCCTCACGGGACTTGCCCTCGTCGATGCAGTTGTTCGACGGTTCTTTTTTCTCTTTTGGTCACCACCAACGATGGACTCCCCATGTTTACTCGCACACTGCGCCTTTGCCGCGCGCATTGGTTGGCCTGCTCGATACTCTTTCTCCTGACCCTAGGGATTGGTGTCAATGCCGTGGCATTTCGTCACGCATGGGCAATGTCCCATTTCGTCGAAGGGGGCGTTCGCACTCGAGAGCCCATTGCTCTTTCTTTCGTTGAAAAAGCGAGCGTGCTCGTGACGGGGGTTCGCCTCCCAAAACCCATCAACACCCGCTCGCCGGCGGACGAAGGACTGGAGTTCGAGACGCTCCACTTCTCAAGCACGGACGGTGTCGATCTGGAAAGCTGGTACATACCCACGGAGAATCCGCGCGGAATCATCCTCTTTTTTCATGGCTATGGTTCCTGCAAGATGGCTCATCTCACGTCGGCAAGCATCCTGCGCGGCAAGGGATATGACTGTCTGCTCGTCGACGAGCGAGGAGCAGGTGGTTCAGGGGGAAACTTTACGACCCTCGGCTTCCTCGAGGCGAAAGATGTCGCCGGCGCGGTGCAGTTCGCCCGGAGGCTAAAGCCCGGCCTTCCCTGCATCCTTTTGGGAACCTCGATGGGGGCGGCGGCCTCCCTGCGCGCGGTCGCCATCGAAAAGGTGAACGTGGACGCCGTAATCGTCGAGTGCCCGTTCGATTCCCTCCTCGCCACCACGAAGAACCGCTTTTCGATGATGGGGCTACCCACAGTTCCACTCGCGGAATTCGTTTCCTTCTTGGGCAGGCGGTGCAACTTCGGCGACAATACGTTCGCGCACCGACCGATGGACTACGCCAAGGAAGTCGACGTTCCGACCCTGCAATTGCACGGCGAGAAAGACACCCGAGTGACACTGACGCAGTTGCCTGGTCTTCGCGGGGCTTGTTGGCCCCAAGGAGTTCGTGCTTCGACGGCGCGGACACGAATCCTACTCGCCGAGCCGCCGACGGCTTGGTCGGAAGCGATCGAGACCTTTTCGACGCACATCTCCATACGAAACAAAATCCTTAGATGTCGCGGACCTTCATCGGATCGGGTTGCCCAAGCCGGCCGGATCGCGCACAATCGCGAACATGTCGAATCTTGCCGATTATTGTGAACCACTACGCGATCGTCCTAACCCTTTGCGTTCTCGCGGAGGAAATGGCACGTTCATGGGTTGCCATCCTGTAGAGCAACCTTCGATCGCATGCTCGCCTCAACGCTCGTTTCTTATCTGGCCATCGTTCTGGGACTGCAGACCCTTCAATTCTTCGAATGATGACGCTCGGGCCCGTCATGCTTTCCGGCCGGCATCATGGCGGTCGTGGGAATGACGTCCTTCTGCGACTCAATTCTCGCGCCATGAAGCGGAAGAAGAGCTGGACGAACTCGCGGATGAGGGAGCCTGGCAGCGAGGCGTGATGCTACTGGGTGGAATGCTTGCAAGTTG
Source organism: Planctomycetota bacterium (assembly GCA_046350335.1). Taxonomy (GTDB): domain Bacteria; phylum Planctomycetota; class Planctomycetia; order Kolteriales; family Kolteriaceae; genus JAXMAQ01. Next base: position 4,705 of record JAXMAQ010000065.1, on the reverse strand, counting down.
GGGCGCCGGCATACTACCTGCTTCGCGGCTTGGTTTTACCCGTCATGACGGTCAGCGACGCGCCGATCTACCATCTCTTTTTCGCTCTCCGGTGGTGGCAGGCCGGTTGGATCGAATTTGTCCCGACACCCTTTGGCGAGTTGGCCGCGAGCTATTTTCCGGCGAACGGCGATCTCTGGCTTACCTGGCTCGTCATCGGGGAACAAGGTGCAACGCTCGCGAAGGTGGGCCAATGGCCGTTCGCGGTCCTAGGGGGTGTTGTCATCTACGGCCTGGGTCGCCAGTGTGGCGCGGGTCGGTCCGCGGCGATGGTCCCGGCCGTTCTCTGGCTTACCACTTTCCTCGTCCTCTTTTCCGCTGCTTTGGCGAACGTCGATCTCCTCTTTGCTTATTCCTATCTTTCCGCCATTTATTTCTGGTGCCAATTTCAACGCGAGCGCGCGGCCGGAAACGCCGGTTGGGATGCCTTGCTCCTGGCGTCCTTGGCTGCGGGCCTGACGATCGGAACCAAGTCCGTGGGCTTGGCGTTCGTGGGAATACTTTTCCTATTCACATTGCCCAGTTGGTGGCGTGGACCGGGCCGCGTCACGAAGCTCGTCATTCTTTGCATCGGGGGCGCAATCCCTACCACGTTCTGGTTCGTGCGGAACATTGTTTTCACCGGCAATCCCGTTTATCCTCTCGACATCCGCATCTTGGGCATCGAATGGTTTCCAGGCTGGTATGCTCCGGCGGCGATGAAACAGAGTGGCTATCATCTCCCCCCTTCCGACTGGCGGATCCTTCTCGATCGCCTTTCCGTCGTCGTCGATCTCCGAATCCTATGGCTGTGGGCCCTTTCCCTTCTCGTCGGGGGTTTTTACCTGTTCGCGAAAAAAGGGAAATCGAGTTCTCGTAACTTTGCCCCGTGGCTTGCCGGCCTGGCCGTCTCGCAGTTGCTCCTTTTCTGGTACGTGCTTCCTTACAACACGCAAGAGCGATTTCTCCTTCCCGCGTTGGGCTGCGGCATTGTTCCCCTCTCCTTGGCCATCAAACGCCGCGCTTGGCTTCAATATGCAGTTTTGCTCGTCGTAGGCTGGCATCTGGCGACCCCCAGTTGGACCACCAACCTTTTTGGCGGCGTACCAGGCGAAGGAGTAACGCTCCTTCCCTTGTTTCAAGAACCCTTGAGTCAAGGCTCCGTCGCAGTCGCATTGAGCTTGCCTGCGGGAATCGCATTGGCCAGCCTATTGGCGTGGACGCGAAATCGATGGGCCATGCTCGGTTCGGCTGCAGTCATCCTTGGAGCATTCTTTTTCACATCGTCGCCCGTGCGCGCGATGCTTGCGAAACAGCGAGAGTTTGCGTTCTATCCGGCGGCGGACTTTGGATTGAAACTCCTTCCCGCCTGGTTGAGTTTGGAAAAGGCAACGAGTGACAAGTCCGCCGTCATTGCATACTCGGGGACCAACCTGCCCTACTATCTTTTCGGCAGCCAACTGCAAAACCATGTGTACTATGTCGACATCGAAGGAAGAGCGGATTGGCACCCGAGCATGGACCATTGGGACCGGAGAAAAGAGGGACTCTTCGACACCGCCTCTAATCCCTGGCCGGACTGGCATCGGGAGCGGCCGAATCTTGAAAAGTGGCTCGCGTGCCTCGATCAACTTGGCGTCGAGTTTCTCTTTATTGCGAGAGAAAACCGGCACGCGCGCGAAGAGATGAATCAGGGAATCGCTCCTTTTCCGATCGAGCTGAATTGGGCTGACCCCGCGACCGGATCGATTCGAACCCCTTCCCTTGCCATGCCCAGCAACTCCCCTGGGCCTATGTCTTTCGAATCAAAGATCCCGGAAAAACGGCTGGCAGCTTCCAGCCACGTGACCGCTCGGAAAACAATGCCGTGGCCCGGCTTGCCTTGCGTCCTGGCTCCCCAAGCGACTGAACGGTGGGCAGGACGTTACGTCGCTAGAGTTATCAGAAAAGTACGCGCGTCGGAATCTCGGCCCGGTCGCTTGAGTGTCAGCGCTAGCCGCATTACTCGGCGTCCATGAATTAGTACCGGGCCCCGACATTACTTTTCTGAGCGGCAATAAGGCTCGGGACGCGCACATTTTCTGTGCAAAACGAAGCCCCCACCCCGCCCACGGGAAGAAGGAATTGATCGCGGCATCGCCGACTTCCTGGTCTTTTGACGCCTCGACAAATCTCCCGCGTGGCAAGAAGACTCAATACTTGCCTTCGATTTTGAGCAATCGATCTTGAAGCTTTCGCCCGCTTCGCGAAGACGCTCGAGTTCCTGCCGAAGTCGACCCAGTTCCACCGCTGCTTGGCACGGCTTGGGATCTTCCTCGGCCGCCTTCTTCGGCGAGGTCTCGAACGCGAGTTCCGGATCCTGGATCGGAAAGAGAGATCGAGGACGGCGTCGCCGGGGCGGCGGACCTTCCCATGTCGCGAAGTGCCCTGATGGCGCAGGCGACCCTCGGCGGTTCGTTCGTCAGGGACTGAACCACGGCATCGACGACCTGGATTCGACCTCCGGGTCCACGTGCCGGCATCGCGGTCGCCAAGGAGGAAAGGCCAGCGCGACAGAGCCGGTTTACCCGGCTGGCCTGCAGGCACCAATAGATCGATGGCTTTCGGGTCGTCGCAATAGGCGATTCCCCGAAGGGCCGCCAAGCGAATCGTTTCGCCGTGAGATTCCCGTTCGAGCGCGGGCACGAAGGCGTCCAGCGATGGCTTGAGCGCGATGGCAGCATAGGCCTGGATCGCCGCCGCCTGCACGAAGTAACTCTCGTCCCCTTTCTTCATCTTTTCTTCAAGGGAGTTGGCAACGAGTGGATCGTGGACGAATTTGCCCAATGCCTCGGCGCACGCGCGCCGAACCTTCGGGTGTTCCGAAGCGAGCCCAATGAGCAAGCCGTCTCTGGACATGTCCCCTCCCGACATTCCGAGCGCTCGGGCAGCCTCGATTTGTACTCCATGGAACTTGTCTTCCTTGAGCACGGTCGCGAGCAGTTCGCGATCTTGCGCATCCTTGCTCTCGCCAAAATGCTTGACCGCCCGAATCCTTTCAACGACCGTGGGCGCCGAGAGTGCTTGCCGTTTCCAGCCGTCTCGCGACTTCTTTTCCTTGATGTCGGCGAGCAATCCCTGATCCGGATCCACGCGTACCAATTCCGCCGCGGTGGGGGTTGGAACGTAGAAAATGAGTTCGCGATCGCGGATCTCCTTGACGATTTGAACTGGCTCCCTGCCTTCCCCGAGATCCAAGACGATCTTCAACGGAAAGTGGAAGGGATCGTGTTTTTGTTTCTGCCGCACCGCGATCTTCGTCGCCTTGCTCTCCGGATCGAACGAGGATTCCACTTCTAGTTCCGGGTGTCCAGGCCGTTCGGTCCAGTCGTAGAAGAAGCGTTCGAGCGATCGGCCGGAGTGCCGTTCGAGAATCATTCTCAGGTCCGCGGTCTCGACCGTCTGCTGCCGAAAGTTCTTTCCATAGGCGGCGATGCCTTGAAAGAAGACCTCCTCTCCCAAGAGACGCCGAAGCATGTGCAGAATCCAAGCCCCCTTGGGATAGGCGCGGGTATCGAACATGGTCTGAGGATCGGCGTAATGTCGATCGACCACGGGCCGAGAAGTCGCTCCCCCCGATCGAGCTCCCTCCCCCTTCTCGTACATGCTGAAATCGAATTCCTCCTTGCCAAGCTTGTGCTCGGCCCAAAGGGCCTCGGAATAAGTCGCGAATCCTTCATTCAGCCAGAGGTGCGCCCAGTCCTTGCAGGTGAGCAAGTCTCCCCACCATTGATGCGCCAGTTCGTGCGCGATCAGCCAATCGGGAGAACTGTCCAGCATGGCCCGCTCATCGTGCATGACGCGGGAGTACAGTGTCGTCGCCGTCGTGTTCTCCATGCCGCCGGCGATGAACTGCTCCACGACCACCTGAGCATATTTGTCCCAGGGATATTCGATGCCGAACCGTTGGCTGAAAAAGTCGAGCATCTCGATCGTCCGACCAAAGGTCCGGTTAATGTCCGACGCCCGTTCCGGCGGCGCGTAGTAGGCCACCGGTCTGCCACGCCACTCCTCTCTTCCAATGGCGAATCGACCCACGACCAAAGTCACCAGGTAGGCAACGTGGGGCTCGGATTGTTTCCAATGAAATCGAACCTTGCCCCCGTCCAATTTGTCTTGTCCTACGAGCGTGCCATTGGAAAGAACCTCGAAGCCAACGGGAGCCGTGGCGATGATTTCCGTGGTCTGCCGTTCGTTCGGATGGTCGAGGCAGGGAAACCAATAACGATTGGAGATGGGCTCCCCTTGGCTCCACGCCATCAAGGGAATCTTCGGATCGCGCTCGGTGGGGGCGAAAAAATAGAGCCCCGCCTTGGGCTCGCGCACCTGGTAGTCGATCAAGATTTCTTTCTCTTGACCCGGCTTGGCGGCGCCCAGTTCGATCACGAGTTCCTTCCCCGTGTTCTCGAACTTCAGTTCTTGTTGGCTGGACGCGTCGCGGATCTTCGAAACTTCATGCCCCACGGCGTCCAGTCGAAGACTTGAAATCTCGCGCAAGGGAATGAACCGGATGGCCGCGGATCCCGAGATTCGTTTCTCCTCGAGGAACAACTCCAAGGTCAAGCGGATGTGTTTAATATCCACCGGCCTGTCCTCGGCGACCCGAAACGGCTCCATGGCTTGGAACGGCGCCACGACAGGGAGGTGA
>JAXMAQ010000064.1:0-41444 GCA_046350335.1 Planctomycetota bacterium | reverse complement strand
GCTAAAGTCGAGGCGAAGGAGGATGGGGTTGTTTTATCCCTTAAGTCCGGGAAACAGATCAAGACGGACTTGCTGCTCTGGGCCAACGGTCGCACGGGGAATTCGGATCGGATGGGGCTCGAGGACATCGGCATCCTTCCGGATGAACGGGGTCAGATCCCGGTCGACGAAAACTACCGGACGGCCCTCCCGCATATTTACGCCGTCGGAGACGTGATCGGTTTCCCGGCGTTGGCGAGCGCCGCGTACGTGCAGGGACGGTATGCCGTCGACCGCATTCTGGGAAAGGCGGATCCCGCGGGGGTAGGGGATATTCCCACCGGCATCTATACGAGTCCAGAGATCAGTTCCGTCGGCAAGACCGAACGCGAACTCACCTCCATGAACGTTCCGTACGAGGTCGGTCACGCATTTTTCCGCAGCCTGGCGCGCGCACACATCACGGGGCGGACCGTCGGCATGCTCAAGATCCTCTTTCACCGCGAAACCTTGGCGATTCTCGGCATTCACTGTTTCGGCGAGAACGCCGCCGAGATCGTGCACATCGGTCAGGCCATCATGGCTCAAAAGGGGGACGCCAACACGCTCCGCTATTTCCTCAACACAACGTTCAATTATCCCACCATGGCGGAAGCCTATAGAGTCGCCGCTCTCAATGGCATCAATCGGCTCTTTTGACATGGAGCCGTTGCTTGCCATCGTTTCGCGAGAGGCGCAAGAAACAGAACCGGGGCATCGGTGGATGATGCCCCGGCCTTGCCAGCGGTTCGGGAGGAACTTGCCGGCATTCCTTTCTCGCTTAACGTCAGTTCGTTTCCGTGTCGCTCGGTCCGAGCAACGTCATTTTGGGGACCTTGGCATTGGTGAGGTCCTTGATGTCGTTGATCAGATTGGACGCATATTCGTGCAAGTTCGAACCGCTGTCGCGATAGATGCCGCGGGATAAGACCGACATGCGTTTGGTGATGTCGGTATCACGGCCGCCACCGGCACAGACCGTGTGCACCACGGTGCGCGCGTTCGCCAGCTGCTGAGCCGCCACCAAGGCCGCGTTCTTGTATTTGTTCGCGGTGGTGTTCGAATAATAGTAGTTGGTGTCCAGAGTGCCGTCCCCATCCATATCGACCATCTGGCTGGAACTGAGCGGGCTCGGAGTCGAACCGGAGTTCGGCACGCCGTCCGTGAAGAGAACGGTCACGCGGTTCGCGTAATTGCGACTATAGGTATTGAGGGAACTCAGCGCTTGCGATAGCCCGCCGTTCGTGTTGGTTGAAGCTCCCATGTCCTGGCATTCCGCCTGAAGTTGGCTAGCGAGCAGCATGCAGGCGTCATAGTCGTAGGTGAACGGGTTCGATGCCGAACTCGGGTTCGAGGTGATGGTCTTGTAATTCTGCGCGAAGATCACCAGGGCGATGTGGTCGCGCGAATGCGCGGGTACCGACGTCGGGTTGTCGGCCTTGATCTGCTTGAGCGCGGCGATGACCGCGTCGACGAGCGAACCCATCGGCTGCTCGCGTGGGAATCGCTCGAATCCATCCGAATCGGTCCAGCGGTAGGCATCGCCGTTGGAGCCGGTGAATCGTTGCGACATCGGCGTGTATTTGCGGTTGCTGCTGCTGTCCTGGCTGCCACTGGCGTTGAGTCCCGCCTTGCCATCGTTCGACATGTCCATCATGAACTGAATGTAAGGTCATGTAGTCGACGCGATGCTGCAAGGCATTCGTGTCCGCGGACAGGAACTGGAGGAATACGTGCTGCCATCCGGCCGTTGATAGCGTTGGTCGCCGGACGGGTTGGTAAAGCCATTGTTGATGCCCGCGCCCGTGCCGTCCCCCGGCGCCCCGCTGTTAAGTCCACTCGAGCCTCGGGTGTAGTTCAAGTAACCCCGCCAGTAGGAACGGTAGGCATCGCGGCTGGACTGGGACGCCAATGAAGGCTTGGCATTTGCCATCGTCGAGGGAAGAATCTTGTCGATGATAAAGTCGTACGCCTTCACGTCGAGACTGCCGTCGTTGCTGTCCTTCCATGCGTATTTGGACCAGTTGGAATCCGAGATCTTGGTTTTGGTTCCATTGGAGGCGGTCGTGACGAAAGGCGCGCTCTTCAGCATGTTCTTGATGTCGGTAATGTTGAGTCGTGCCCGCGGCGTTCCGTTATTGTTCTCGACCGTGATGCTGGTGTATTGAGAAGGCGAGCCTGGAAGGTCGACCTTCATGTTGTTGGTCTTCGTGTTCATGTTCCAACGGTACTGTTCGGTGTTGGGAAGTGGGTAAGGGACGACCCCTTCCATTCCCAGATCGCTCCACAGGTTCTTCATGGCGGCGTCGCCCGCCCCCACGCCGTCCACCGTCGAGAGCCAGTTCAAGGCGTTGATCGACCACGGTTCGGTGTCATGATGCATCGAGCCGGAAACGTCGATGACCAGGACGATGTCTCTAGGCGCGAGCACCGCGATCGACGTTGCCTCGACGTCGGCGTCGGCGATCCCCATGACTGGCGCGAAGAACAGGGAAAGAGGTCCCATCGAGCTTTGCTTGGTCTTTCTCGCGATTACCTTGATGCAGTTGGCGCCGCTGGCGGTGGTCCAATTGTAGTTGTAAGCCGCGGGATTGGAGTTCGCGATGAGGTTACGCCGACCGATTTTCACGTCGCCGACGTCCAGTTCGACCTCTTTGCCCGCCGCCTTGTTGAACGCGGCCATGGACTTGGCGGTCGCGATCGCCGAGTCGGCACTATCGGTCTTGACCAACTCGATGACGGCGGCATGGGCGGCTGCGTCGGCGGATCGCTGCAGCTCCGTTTTGACGAACGAGATGTAGCCGATGTCGATGGCGAAGGCCACCATCCCGAAGATCACGACCATGAGAAGGGCCGCCAGTACGAGGACGACCCCACGACGCGGCTGCTGCCGCAGATGTTTTGCGTACACGACCTATCCCTTTCTGCGAAATCGACGTGCGAAGCTCACTCTACTCTCCGGATTGGACCGATTTATTCGACTTCATCGGCATGACTTGCTTGAGGGGTGGATTCGCATCCAGGACGGGTAATGAACCCTACTTCCGTAAACGCCCCAAGTCAAAAAAATACCTAATCTCCGACGAATCCAACGATCCCGAAGGCACTTTCGAGTGCCCTATTCCGGGTGATCATTCGCCCCATGAGGTGGGGGACGGGCTCCTCGCCGATGGCGAACGCAAAAGCAGGCCCGGGGCGCGACGATGAGGGTTCGCGTCGCGGCCTACTCCGCTAATGCAAGAATAAGTGACGGATTGGCGGACCGGACGAAAATTTTCTATTCGCGGAAAGTTTTGCCCGAAAAGGAACCTTGGAACGAAAAAGGGCGGACCCTAGGGGGCCCGCCCTTCAGCGATTCGGTAAGTCACACGAACCCGATATTACTTGGCAGCGGCCAACGCGGCTTCGTAGTTGGGTTCTTCGGCGATCTCCTTGACATACTCGACGTGCTTGACCTTCTTGTCCGGGCCGATAACGAAGATCGCGCGGGCCAAGCAGCGATCCAGCGGTCCACCCTGGATCAACACGCCGTAGCTCGATCCGAAATTCACGTCCCGGTGGTCGGAGGCGCACTTGACGTTGCTTACGTTTTCGGCTCCGCACCAACGCTTTTGACCGAACGGCAGGTCCGTGCTCACGCAAAGAACCTGGATACCCGGATGCTTGGCGACCTCTTCATTGAACTTCTTGGTCTCCTTGTGGCAGACCGGAGTGTCCAGGGACGGAATCGACGCGATGATCAGCGTCTTGCCGGCCGCCGATTCGAGCGTCACTTCACTCATGTCGGAACCCTGGAGTTTGAAATCCGGGGCACTTTCCCCCACTTTCAATTCCTTGCCCGCAAGCTTGATGGGATTCCCCTTAAGGGTTACTGCTGCCATGAGAGTCTTCCTCCTAATCCATGTGGCCACGCCACGCTATTTCAATGCTCCCCGGTGCCGAAACGTTCGGACCATTCCTCGCGGAAACCCCACCCGTTCGCGCGTCGTGGTTCGTTCCGCGGATCAACCGTGTCTCACTTCCGTACCCGCGGTTGTTTCGCCGTGGGGTTGGCCGCCTGTCACCGAGGTCACCCGTTGGCGTTGAAGTTACGGAGGCAGGCAGGGAAGTCAATTGTTTTCGTATCAAGTTGGTGCGAATTTTCGAGGGAATGTTGAACGCTTTTCGGCTAGGCAGGGGAACGTAGTTTGAGAACCGTTTCGCCCCACTGGGGGGGTAAGCAGGTTTAGTCCCGGCAGTAAGTTGGCATCCAACCGGACGAGCTTCCGAAAAGTAATGGCGTAATTGCCGGCTCGGTCGCATGGAGGGCCTTGGCGCAAAGCGAGTCGAGCCAAGACATTTGTTGTCTGAGCGGCAATAGTCGGTCAGGAGACAATTTCCTTCTTGCGATGGACGTAGTCCCAAACGACGAAACGGTCGAGATCGCGACCCGCGGTGAAGAAAACACGTCCCTTGGTGGATTCCGCCATCCGGTAGGCGAAATGGATATCCTCGCGCGTCTGGCTCCAACTCGGGAGCAGGAAGATGTTGATTGTGATCCCTTCGCGGGCACACATGGATGCTTCCCGCATGGTCGCTTCCTCTGTCCGAGAGTCGGGTGGGTACAGCAAAAAAAGTGTCTGCTGCTCGAAGTGGGCGGTGGGCAAACCGTCGGTGATCAAGATGATCTGGCGGTTCGGCGTGTCCTGATTCGCGAGGTATCGCCGGGCAAGCAAAAGGCCATGTTGAATATTGGTAAAGTGGGCGGGTATCAGCGCTTCGGAGATTTTCGGGTTGCTCATGTCCGCCTTATACCGAACGAAGGGGTCGAAGATCGTAACCGGCTTTGGCATCAACGACGCGATTTCCGAAACGTGACGTGGCTTGGCGAACGAATAGATCTCGATAAATTGCAGGAAATCGCCAGGGTATTCCTTGGCGATCAGCCCATCGAGCGCCAAACCCATTCGCTTGACGTTGATGTACTGTCCCTCGTAACGCATCGATCCACTCATGTCCAAGAGTACGGTGGTTGCGCATTTGGGAGTGTTTCGCGTTCGATGGACCTCGATGTCCTCGGGGCGCAATTGTACCGGCGTGCCTCCGCGTAGCATGGCGTTGATCAACGAAGCGGGAATGTCCATGTGCGCGACGGAATCGCCGAACTCGTAGGGCTTGGTTCTTTGCATTTCCGTGGCCCCTTCGCCGACGATCGGCCCTTGATGCCGACCCGTGCGAGAGGCTTTCAGGTCACTGAAGATGGTTTCCAGAAGCTTGGATTGAAAGAGGCGATAGGCTTTCGGCGTGAGCCGCAGGGCACCCTTTTCGCCGTCAATTCCTTGTCTCTCGGCCATTTCCCGCAAATAGTCTTCGATTTGCTGCTGAAAGGCGGCCAATTGCTCGATGTCGCCGGGCTCTGCGTACTCCGCGAGTTCCTCCAAATCGATGATGCCGATCTGCGCGTTCTTTGCTGCCTCCTCCAACTGCTTGAGCAACTTGTCGATCTTTTCGAGTTCCTCCTTCACCTGAAGTGCTTCCGGTATGGAAAGGCCGGTCTTGCCCGTGAACTCGTATTTTGCCGCCAATTCATCGACGAGATACTTGTCCCCCAATCGATCGGCAAGTTGGACGAGGTGGTGGGAGAACGCGCTCTTTTCATCTCCCTGATACCAGAGTTGCTCGAGGTCGTAGAGCTGTTCTTCGCGAACCGCTTGAAAGTAACGGTCGGCGAGTTTTCTCGGCGGCTTTCCTTCGCGCGCGAGGCCATGAAAACGATCGGAAGCCAGTTTCTGAACGGAGTCCGTTTCGTAGGTTTCCAGGATCTTCCGCTTGCGCTCCTTCAAGATCTCCATCAAGGCGTCGATGCTCGGACCAAATCCCTGGATCTGGCGGGGATCGATGCGGACCGCGCGCGCGAGTTCCTCAGGGGTGAGTCTTCGCGTGTTGCCGTACATCAGCAGGTGCTCAAAGGCGGGGGAAACCAGATCGGGTGGGGGCGCGGTCGGACTGGGAAATTGAACCGGGTCGTACTTCTGGTACGTGTGGATGACGCCACCTAGCGACTTATCCGACCTCATATTGAATTCTCCCGTGATGTTGGGATCGGGAAATGCGATCGGTGGCATGGAGCCCGGCGAGCACGAATTCGACGCACGAGGCGCGGACGGCGTCACTCTCGCTGGGATTGACCTCGAAGGCTTTTTCCCAAGCCGCGGGCACCCGCCGCAACCGTTCGGCATAATGGGACGAGGGGAGCAGATCTCCAACCTCGATCTTTACGCCCCGGCTGAAGACGGCGCTGATCTCTTCGAGTCCGTGCTTGTCGACGTATTCTTCGAACACCAAGCGTATTGCTTCCGCCTGTATCGCCTCGAGCACTTGACGTTCGCTCATTTGCTGGCTTCCCATCATGTCCAACTCGAGCTTCCCCAAAGCCGAGGAATAGAGGTGGCCCAGGTCGCTTATGCGCGGTACGGCAGGAATCTCGCCGAGTCGTATCCCTCGTTGCCGCGCGCTGGCCACCATCGTGCGGTAGTTGGCGATGCTGAAGCGCGCACTGACTCCCGAACTGTGATCGACGTATTTCGATTTACGCGCGCAGATGCTCATCTGCTCGACAATTTCCCGCATGAAGTAAGGGACGATGACGGGGTATTCCCCTCCCAACTCCATGCCCGCTTCCTGTTCCATGATGTCGATGCCAGTGCTACGCTCGCGCGGGTAATGCGTGTGGATGATCGAGCCGATGCGGTCCTTGAGTTGGGGAATCACCTTGCCGCTTCGATTGTAGGTCGAGGGGTTGGCGGAGAAGAGGATCAAGACGTCGATGTCGAACTGGATCGGATAGCCACGAATCTGGACGTCCCGTTCCTCAAGAATGTTGAACAAGCCGACCTGGACGAGTTCATCAAGTTCGGGAATCTCATTCATCGCGAAGATCCCGCGGTGCATTCGCGGAATGAGCCCAAAGTGCAATGCCTCTTCGGTCGACATGCTCGTGCCCCCCGCGAGCTTCGCGGGGTCGATTTCGCCAATAATGTCCGCGAACTTGGTTCCCGGAGCAAGCCGTTCCGCGTACCGTTCCTTTCGCGGCCACCAGGCGATGGGAATATCCTTCTCCGCGCGCTCGGCAAGCATGCGCTTGCAAACCCCGCTAATCGGATGATAAGGGTCGTCATGCACCGGTGAAGTGGGCTCGTCGATGTATGGAATCTCTGCGTCGAGGAATTGCACCAGGGAACGCATGAGGCGGCTCTTGGCCTGACCCTTTTCGCCGAGAAACAACATATCGTGACCGGCAAGCAACGCGATGTTGATCTCGGGGATCACCGTGTCGTCGTAGCCGATGATGCCTGGAAACAGCTCCTCGCCGTTCTTGAGTGCTCGAACGAAGTTGTCGTGAATCTCTTGCTTGACGGTTTTGGAAACCCAGCCACTTTCGCGAAGTTCTTGAAGATTCGATGGTTTACGTGATTCGCTCATCGACCCCTTGCATCCTTCCTTACGATTCGGGTGCGGTCACCGCGGCGCGCAACCCTCCCAGAGGAGAAGGGATCGCATGTCCCATTGTAGGGTCTCGAGGCAAGGGGACGCAATTTTGACGGTTCCACGGAGCGTGTTCGATTCCTCGTTTGAGCACATCAAAAGAGTCATGTCCTATTCCCCGGTCGTGTCAACTGGAAGGTCTTGGCTTAAAGCAAGCCGGGCCAAGGCATTACCTTCCCAAACTGCAAAAGGACCGCGGGTCGATCGCCATGTCGATGCACGCGGGGCACTTTTCGAATCCAGCAAGTCGATGGTAAAAAACTTGCACAGTCAATTCACCCCAAGGGACTTGGGCCCGGTTAATCTCCCCGGATCTTCCAGAGTTTGAGCATGGTGGTTCCGACGGGTCCGGAATCGTTGAGACCGAAAGTAATGGCGATGGTGTCGCCGGGATCCGCGAGTCGTTGCCTCAAAAGCACTTCCTCGGACCGCTCGACGATGTCCGAGACACCGTCGGCCCACTCTCCAAAAACGGGAACGACGCCCCAGAGGAGGGCCATTCGCTGGATCGTTTGCATGTTCGGCGAGAAGCCGACGATGGTGGTTCTCGGCCGGTAGGCGGAAACCAACGCGGCGCTGCGGCCGGTTTCGGAAAAGACGGCGACCGCCTTGAGCCCAAGGTCGATCGCGGTACGCGCCGCCGAGTGCGCGATCGCGCGGCCAAAACTCGGCGTCCCGATCCGTTCCGGGGAAGACATCAATGTCGAGATTCCCGTCGTTGATTCCACCTCCTTGATGATTCGCGCCATGGTTCGGACGGCGTGAAAAGGATACTTTCCCGCCGCCGATTCCGCCGACAACATGACGGCATCCGTCCCATCCAGGACGGCGTTGGCCACGTCGGAAACCTCCGCCCGGGTCGGCTGCGGATTCTGTACCATGGACTCGAGCATTTGCGTCGCGGTGATGACCGGCTTGGCCCGGAGGTTCATTTCACGGATCATGCGCTTCTGGAGCAGGGGGACGCGCTCGAATCCAATTTCGATGCCCAGGTCTCCGCGCGCCACCATGAGCCCGTCGGCGACGTCCGCGATCTCCGCCAGGTAGTCGATGGCTTCCGGCTTTTCGATTTTCGCGATCACGGGAATGTCGCCGGCGAGCGATTTGGCCCGAATCACGTCAAACGGGCGGCGAACGAACGATAAAGCGAAATAATCGACCTTGAGCTCTCGGCCGAACTGGATGTCCATTTCGTCTTTCTCCGTTAGACCGGAGATGGACAGATTGGCGCGCGGGATATTGAGCCCCTTGCGGCTCTTCATGATCCCCCCGGAGCGAACCAGGCAATCCAGCTCTTCACCGGAGACGTTAACGACGGAGAACTCCAAGTTGCCGTCGTCAATGTAAATCGTCGTGCCGGGGAGCACGTCGCGGGGAAGGTTGGGATAGTTGGACCCGACGATCGTCGGGTTTCCCAAAACCTCCTTGGTGGTGATTCGAATCCGGCTCCCGCTTGGGACTTCGACGCCGCCGTTTTCGACCTCGCCAAGTCGGATCTTGGGACCAGAGAGGTCCGCGATGATGGCGATCGGTTTGCTGGTGTCGGCGGACGCTCGGCGGACATCCTCGACGGCCCGCCGATGCGTTTCGTAATCACCGTGTGAGAAGTTGACGCGGGCAACGTCCATCCCCGCTTCGATCAAATCGCGAACTTTATCATAGCCGGAAGTGGCGGGACCCAACGTACAGACAATCTTTGCTTGACGCATGGTTCACTCCGTGGCTTGCGTCCGTCCACTGACGACATGCGACGATTCCCGCACGCCCAGCCGAACCCCAAGGTGGCCGGGAATGAAGAAACGTCGATGCCTTCGTGCGACTAGACTCTTGGAGCCCGAGAAGGTGCCCCACCTTGCGCCAAGTGGCCCACGCGAGTGTTGGCGAGACGTCGCTTGACCATGGATGTCTCCAGCCTATCGTTGGCTCGCCAAGTTTCGCCTGGCGGGCATGGAAACGTTGAGCTGGATCATCGGGAACTACGCCGGGTTGGGAACTCTCCTCGAGCCGTGGCTCGTTTCAATCATCCTTTGGGTTCCCCGTTCATTAGCCGATCCAGTTCGTCCACAAGTGCTCCAAAATGATCGAGCGCGGTATCGACCGGCTCGGGCCTCTCCATGTCGACTCCCGCTCCCCGCAGCAGATCGAGGGGGTATTTGGAGCATCCCCCCTTCAGGAAGCCGAGGTAGTCGTCCAATTCCGCCTGGCCGCCGTGCAACACACGTTGGCTCAGACTGACCGCCGCCGACATCCCCGTCGCGTACTTGTAAACGTAAAACGCGCGATAGAAGTGGGGGATGCGGAAGCATTCCATCGAAAGCTCGTCGTCAATGCTGAAGTCCGGGCCGAAATACGCCTCCAGTAGGGTTCGATATTCACTCCGAAACCGGTCGAGCGTCAATGGCTCGTTGCGTTCCGCGAGTTCATGCGTGATCTTCTCGAACTCCGCGAACATCGTTTGACGAAAGATCGTGCCGCGAATGTCGTCGATCTCGCGGTTGATGTAATAAGCACGCTCCTTGTCGTTTTTCGCCTTCTCCATCAGATGGTGGCTGAGGAGCTGCTCGTTGAACGTGCTGGCGACCTCGGCGACGAATATCGTGTAGTTGTAATACTGAAACGGCTGGTTCTTCGCCGAGAAATACGAGTGCATCGAGTGGCCCGCTTCGTAAAGTAAGCGTGAAGACGTGGTTGAGCACCTCCGGCCGATGGTTCATGAGGATGTACCCGGGTCGGCGGAATACGATGCCGCAGCTAAACGCGCTCTGCTTTCCCTTGTTCTCGTACTTGTCGCACCAGCGGCCGTTGAGACCCTTTTCAAGAACGCTACAGTACTCGTCCCCCAGCGGCTTCAGCGACTCGAGCGTGACGTCCACCGCCTTTTGCCAGGGATACTTCGTCTCCAGGTCATTGAGGATCGGCACGTAGGTATCGTAATGATGGATTGTCCGCAGATTCATCGCTCGGCGACGAACTTCGTAGTAGCGGTGTAGCTTCGGCAAATGCCGGCGAACCGTGGCGATCAAATTGTCGTAGACCGCGACCGGAACGTTGTCGTCGAATAGCGAGGCCTCGCGAGCGCTCGGATAGTTGCGAGCCCGGGCGTAATAGACGTCCCGTTGAATGGAGCCATTGAGGGTCGCGGCGAGCGTGTGCAGATGATCGCCGTACTCGGCGTAATACTGATGGAACGCCTTTTTTCGAACGCTTCGTTTCGGGGAGTTGAGCATCGCCGAAAACGACGCGTGGCTGAGCTCGACCTTCTCACCCTTGTCGTTCTTGATGACGCCGAACTTGAGATCCGAATTGTTGAGCTGATTGAAGACCTGGCCGGCCGCCTGCGACATCTCGATCTGCATCGCGAGCAATCGCTCTTCCGCCTGACCGAGCGTATGCGGCTTGTATCGAAGAAGTCGCTCGAGCAGGATCCGGTACTCCGCCAGTTCCGGGCTGCTGATGTACCCTTTCATGGTCTCGTCGGGAATTGCAAGCAGTTCCGGTCGGATGTAGCTCGCGTTCTGGGCGGCTCGGCTGGCGACCCCCATATAGCGGGCCTGCATCCCCTGATAGGTGCTGTTGCCGGTGTCCTCCGTCGTCTTGAGCATTGCGTACGTGCCGAGACGCTCACCCTCCTTGTCCATTTCGACGTCGAACGCGAGACATTCGCGGATCGCGGCGGCGCTTTGCCCCAAGGTTCCTTGGAACTTGCCGTACCCCTCCACTTTCTTTTCCCAGCCGACAAACGCCGCTTCCCAGTCGGCGTCATGGGGGAATAGGCTGGAAAGATCCCAGGTGTCGGCTTCTTTCACGTTCGCGCGAGTGGGAAGTGCTTTGATCTTCTTCGTCTTCATGGACAGGAAATCTACTCCGAAAGGAAACTGCATCTCGGGACGCACACGCAATAGTAAATGGAATCCACGCAATCTAGGAAATATTTCCCAAGGAAAATCTGTCGACATCGGAGGAACGCCACCTCCACCGATCGACCCACTGACCGGGTTGCATCGACGTCAAAAAAATCGCCGTCGGGACCTAAATGGAGAACTCCGAGGTCCAGGATTCCAGCATCCATGAACATGCGAATTCCCGCTAAATTCTTCGGTTGGTGAGAACCAGCGTGCTTGCCCGAGTGCCTGGAAAACGGGGCGTGGATCGAGGAACGGGTCCCATTGTCTTTCCTGTTTCGAGGGAAAGGAGCCAAGGGAGCAAAAAAAATTTTCGCGAGCAGAAACTTGCGATCGGGGCACGGGTTAGATTTCTGGGAGAGCGAGATTCTCGCAGGGGGAAACAATGTTCCCCAGCGTGTCCGCCGTCGGTATTCCTTGAATTGGAACGTCGCTATGATCTTCACGGGGATCATTATGGTGGGAGTACCATTTTGCGCGCTGGGGGAACCGGCTCCGGAAAAGGCGAGGATTCCCAACCGGTCGGCGAAGGGGGCGGGGGTACCCAAATCCGCCGATCGTCGAGAAACCTTTCTCCAAAGATTTTCCCGGCGGGGGAACGAGAGCGATCCGTTCGTTGCCCTCCCCAAAGACCTGGACGCGGTTGCCCCATCGATAGTCGAGGGACGAGTTAACCTCCCCTTGGCGAATGCCGCCGATCTTGGTGAACCCTTGACCACGCCCCAATTCGACGAGATTCTCGCGTCGGAATTTGACAGTGGCGGAGCGAAAGGGGGAGTGAAACGGATTCCCGAGGACCAGTTCGTCCGCCGTGTCTACTTGGATGTATTGGGTCGATTGCCGGCACCCGCAGACATAGACGAGTACTTGGCGAGCAAAGATCCGGACAAGAAGGCGAAATTAATCGATCGCCTATTGGCCATGCCGCAATATGGCGTCAATTGGGCACGCTATTGGCGCGACGTGATTCGGTATCGAAGTCCGGACGAGAACAATCGTCCCTCACCGTTCGGCGAAGAGGCTTGGCTCGCGAGCCAATTCAACGACAACGTGGGATGGGACGAGATCGCGACGGCGCTGCTAACCGTACGAGGTCTCAGTACCGATGAACCCGCAGGATTCTTTTTCGCAACCTACCGTGGTGAACAAGCGGAACTCGCGGGGGAGTCGGCCAGAATCTTTCTGGGTACGCAAATCGGGTGCGCTCAATGCCATGACCATCCGAGCGATACATGGAAACGGGACCAGTTCCACGAGTTTGCGTCGTTCTTCGGCAAGACCGCCGTTCGCTTGCGACCCGATCTCCAGGGGACCAAAGGTCAGAGGTTCGTGATCGAGATCGGCGACGCGCCCCCCCGAAGGCAATACCGCAAGCCGGATCTTAAGGATCCCTCCAAGGCTGGTGAAATCGTCCAGCCGGTCTTTCTCACCGGCCAGGCGATTCCCCAGGAAACCAGCGATTCCCAACGGCGCGAGTCGCTTGCCGCCTGGACGACCAGCAAACGCAATCCACTGTTCGCCAAAGCATTCGTCAACCGCGCGTGGGCGGAATTGATAGGCCAAGGTTTTACCAATCCCGTCGATGATCTAGGTCAACAAAAGGAAGTGGCGTATCCGCGCGTATTTGAGGAACTGTCCCGTTCGTTCGCGGCGAGCAATTACGACGTCAAGCGGTTAGTGCGGCTCATCCTCAATTCGAGCCTCTATGATCGGCAATATCGCGAATTGGAGGGCTTTCTTGAAGACGAGGCATTGTTCGAGAATATTCATCCCACGCGGCTGACCGCGGACCAGATCTTCGACGCCATCGATTGGGTGCTCGGCGATATCGATGACGGACGCACCAACCTCCCGATTCGGCCGGGGAATCCGGGAATGCGACGAAGTCCACGCGCGGAGTTCCAGGCGGTCTTCGGATTCGATCCCTCGCAGCCGCGGGAAGAACTTGACGGTACGATCCCTCAGGCACTCGCCTTGATGAACAACCCGACGATTCATGATCGGCTGGATGCAGACAAACGAGGAACGCTCTTGAACAAGCTTCTAGCCACGCAGCCGAATGACAAAGAAGTCCTTCGGATGCTGTACCTGCGGGTACTTGCCCGCAAACCCACTTCCGGAGAGATAAGCGCCTGTCAATCCTATATTCGCCAGGTGGGAAACAGGGCCGAGGCCTTTGAGGACATCCTTTGGTCCTTGCTCAATACGACGGAGTTTTTGCACAACCACTAGAGCGCAGAAAACGCAGGAACCAGGGCCCCGGCGAGCCAGCGGTACTCCGCGCAAGCTCGCAGGGTTAAGGTTCCGAGGCTTTCGGAGCGGAAAAGTTTGGGGAGACTTCCATGATCGAACGATCCATCATTCAGGCAACCATGCATGGAAACAGCCAGGTATCCCGCAGGGGGATGCTCAAATCGATCGCGGTGGGCGCGGGGCTTTCCGGCCTGGGATTCCACGACCTGCTGCTCGCGGCGTCCCCCAATATGCAGAAGCGTGGCAAATCGGTTATCGTGCTTTGGATGCAAGGGGGGCCGAGCCAATTCGAAACCTTTGATCCCAAGGAGGGGGAGGCCGGCGGCCAGAACGGCAGCATTGAATCCGCGATACCCGGCGTGCGGATCGCGGAGACCTGGCCCAAGGTGGCCAAACAGATGAAGGACATTACCCTCATCCGTTCGATGACGAATAAGGAAGGGAATCATCAGCGTGCGACTTATCAACTTCACACCGGCTACGTGCCGAGTGGCTCGGTCCGGCATCCCAGTTTCGGCTCCCTCGTGACGAGCGAACTTACCCCCGAAACGGGGGAATTGCCCGGCTTCGTCAGCATCGCCGGTCCGTCGCAGGGCTCCGGCTTTCTGCCTGTCGCCTACGGTCCGTTTCGCGTGAACGATCCGGCGAAAATGCCGGCGAATTCCGAAATCACCGTGCCGGACAAACGTTTTCACCGCCGGCTTGGATTACTCAAGAAGTTGGAAACCGGCTACGCGAAATCGGGAGCGGAACAGCAAGTGCTCGATCATCAGGGCCTCTACCGTCAAGCGTCCAAGCTGGTCACGAGTCCGAAACTCGACGCGTTCGACATCTCGAAAGAGCCGGAGAAAGTTCGTCGCGAGTACGGCGAGACGGCCTTCGGCAACGGCTGCCTGCTCGCCCGTCGGCTCGTGGACGCGGGGGTCACCTACGTCGAGGTTCAGCTCGGCAATTGGGATACGCACGACGATAATCAGAATCGCACCAAGTCATTGGCGGAAAGTTGCGATCCGGCGTTCGCGGCGTTGGTGGCCGATCTGAAACGCCGCGGCCGACTCGACGATACTCTCGTGGTCTGGATGGGTGAGTTCGGTCGCACGCCGCGCGTCAATCCGCGCGGCGGGCGGGATCATTTTCCCCGTGCGTTCAACGTTGCCGTCGCTGGCGGCGGCATGCGCGGGGGAACGGTGATCGGCAAAACCTCCAGCGATGGCTCGGACGTCGCTGACCGGCCGGTGACGGTCAACGACCTCTTCTGCACCTTTTGCAAGAGTCTAGGGATCGACCCCAACAAAGAGAACCAAAGCCCCCTCGGCCGCCCCATGAAGATCGTCGACGGCGGCACCCCCGTCAACGAACTCTTGGTGTAATAGGACTATTTGTAACGACGACGCTCCATGAAGTAGGCGAACAACTTTTGAGAGTCTTTAATTCTTGGTAACGTCCATGGCCCATCCTGATTCACCGCGGGACTGGGCATTTCTTTTCTGAGCGGCTATAGGTTCTGTGCCACCTGGCCGAAGGATTTTTTCCGCGGATCTGTTTTTCACGGGGTATCGGCCGTTTTCGGGACGGAGATCTTTCGGCCCAGGCAGATGCGGAAGCCGTCGCGGGAATCGGAGTAAGAGGGACTTTGGAGTCCGAGTCGGACGGCACAGCGGGCGTTGCCGGGAACATCGAAATAATTGCCGCCCCGGCAGACGGGGTGTGGGTCTGTGGCGACGAAGTACGGTTCTTCGTGCGCGCCTTCGGGGTCGAAGTGATCGAGAACCACTTCCCAGACGCCGCCACACATGTCCGCCAGGCCGAAGCCGTTCCGACCTTTTTCCCCATAGTGATCGACGGGAGAGACAAAGGGGAATCCGTCACTCCAGGGAGCTTTCGCCAAGGGCCAGGTCTTGGTGCGGCCGGGCAAGAAGTCGATGGCGGAGATATTGAGCCTCCCCTCGCCGGCTTCGATCTCATCTCCCCACCAGAAGTAGGCGCGCGGCTTGCCACCTCTGCAGGCGTATTCCCACTCCGCTTCGGTGGGCAATCGATATTCCATTCCCTCGGGGAGTCGCCCGGCCTGGCGCTCTCGTTCGGTCAGCCATTTACAGAAGGCGCGGCCGTCATACCAGCTGACGCACACCACGGGAAAATCGTCGCGGTTCGGGAAGGACCAGTTCGGGTCGCGCCAACTTTTGCCGGGCGTCGGTTTCCAAGGGTGCACGATCTCGGTCGTCAGGTGATAGCCGTCCCACTCGGGATCGAAACATTGCGTGTGCCCGCCCGGCTTCTCCGCGTCGGTGACGTAGCCGGTCTCTTCGACGAAGCGGCGAAATTGAGCCACGTTAACTTCCGTGCGCCCCATGAAGAAGCCGTTTTGGATCCGTGTTTTTCGTGGGTCACCTTCCGGCTTCTCGCGCGTCGTTCCCGGCGTGGCTCCTCCTTCGATGCCGGTCGCCCAGGCGCGCTCCTCGGGCGTGCTTCCCATGAGAAACTCGCCCGGTGGAAGGTAGACCACTTCGAGCGCCACGTTGTCGCCAAGGTCTAATCGTTTGCTTTGCTCTTTGGATTCTTGTGCCGTCACGATTCCGACGGAGGCCAGCGCGACCGCGATGAAAAACGCCGCGGGGGCCAACGAACGACGGGTGCCTGGTACGCGGATCATCTGTTTCCCTTTCCGATGGTTGCCTGTCATGGTGTGGTACCAATCCGTTGAAAGATAAAAACTCGCGCGGATTCATTGTCTTTTGTCGAGGGAGGGCGGAAAGAGTGAAGGTGTAGTTCCGGACGCTGCGTTTGATCCCAATGGATCGGCAAAACGTGTACGAGCTGGTAACGGTATTGCACCGTTCGATTCCCCTCCAAATGCGGCCGCGAGAAATGTTCCAGCCAGGGGCGGACTTGAGGGTGTAGGCCGCATGCGATGAGCCATTTTGGAAAACATTCGTCGTAGTCCAGCGGTGATGGCAGGTTCTTCCAAACTTCCTCGGGAATCGTCGAGTCCTTAGCCAATTGACAGGCGATCCGAACCTTGTCACCTGCGTAAAAGAGGATCGGGTAATTGGCATAGTCCGGCAAGACGGTTACGGCGTCGTCTTGGCCGGCGTGCTGATGAAGGAAGGTCGCGATCGCCTCGTAGGGCGTGGGGTAGTCGTGGATGATCTCGTGCACGTACGCGGGCAAGAGCCACCGGGGTTCGGACCGCCACGGGGTTAGAAAAAGGAGATTGGTTCCAACCAGGAGCGCAAGCAGCAGGCATGCCGTAAGGCGGGTATATCGGTCGACAAGCGCGAACGTCGCGCCGGAGACTCCCGCAAGAAACCCGAGCATTGGCACCAGGTAGCGCACATCCGCGACGGGATTCCCGGCGTTATCCGTCGGTTGAGGCGAAAGAAGTCCGAGAACCAACGAATACGTGATCGCGAGGGACGCGAAACGAACCCCCGTTTTGGCCACGGGATGTTCCCGATGGATCCAGAACACAACCATTGCCACTAGGCCGAGCGTCCACGGAAAGAAACCGCCGAGATTCAAATCGCGAAGATACCACCAGACGAGAAGCGGTTTGCGCAAGTACCACGGGTCGCTCGGCAGATAATCGGGACGTCGCCAAATCTGGTTGTGCCATGCGTGCGGAACGGCGAGGAGAATAAAGAGGAAAAGGGGGGCGGCGCACTTCGCATGGGCCACCTGGAAGAGCCGTTTTCGCTCGAACAGGAAGTGAACGACGGCAATGGATAGGAGGAACGCGACGGAAAGTAAGTAATGTGCAAAATAAGTCCCCGCCGCCGAGAGTCCAAGAGTGAATGCGGCTTTCCATGTGGAGCGATCAAGCAGTCGGCGGTATGTCCAGTAAGTCAGCAGCGAGAAAAAGAGGGAGAGGGAATAGTAGTGGCATTGACGAACGTACAACAGAAACGGAACGGACAGGCCTAGGGCAGCGAGAGAGTAGGTGTGGAACGTGTTCGCGTCCGGGCACTCGTCGCGGAGAATTTGCATGAAGACGAGAAGGCTCGCGAATCCAGCGATCACGAACGGCAGGCGTCCCGATGCCGTGGTTTCCCCGAACAGACGAAACGAGATGGCGGTTGCGTAATATTCGAGGGGTGGATTGCGCGGTTTTAGGTCCTCGTTGAGCAGCGCCCCGTTTCGGTATCCGAGAAGGTTGCGGCCGTCCCAGCCGGTAAGAGTTCCCGTCGCGAGCCAATTTCTCGCGACGATGGCGGTGAACGCTTCGTCATCCCAATAGGCGGCCTTTCCCAAGCCCATGAGCGCCAAAACCAGACTGGCGACCAAGATCAAGACAGGGAGGATCCGTCGCATCATCATTGGGGCCGCCAGCGTTAGTCGACCGGTTTGGTTTCATCCGCGGGCGTACCCGCGGGGGTGATGCCGTGAGAGACGATTTCCGCGCGTAGCTGGTGGCCAAGTCGGCTGTGGTGTCGTCCGTAGGCAAAATAGATCACCATGCCAATCGCGAGCCAGCCGGCGAGCCGAAGCCAGTTTTCACCGGGCAAGGAGAACATAAGCATGAGGCAAAATCCCATGCCAAGAAGGGGTGTGAACGGCACGAAAGGGGTGCGGAAGGGGCGTTCCGCGTCGGGGTTGGTTCGGCGCATGATCAAGACCGCGGCACAGACGATGACGAAAGCGAGAAGCGTACCGATGTTGACGAGTTCCGCCAGGATGTCGAGCGGAAGCAGGCTCCCCATCGTTCCCACGACGCATCCCGTGAGGATTGTCGACTTCCAGGGCGTTTTGAATTTCTCGTGGATCGCGCCGAAGAAGGAAGTGGGTAGGAGTCCGTCGCGGGCCATGGCGAGGAGCACGCGCGGTTGACTGAGCATGGTCACGAGGAGGACGGACGTAATTCCCGTCAGGGCGCCGATGGAAACGAGGAATTGAACTTGAGGCAGGCCCACCTTGCCGAAGGCAGCGGACACGGGCGCATTGACGTCGATTTCGTGGAAAGGAATCATGCCGGTGAGAACGGCTGCGACGCCAATGTAAAGCGTGGTGCAGACCAAGAGGCCCGCGATAATGCCGATGGGAACGTCCCTGCGGGGATTGCGTGCTTCCTCGGCGTGCGTCGAGACTGAATCGAATCCGATGTACGCGAAGAACATGATGGCCGCGCCCGCGAGCACTCCGATCGGCTGACCTCTACTGTCTTGCATGCCGGCGACCGCCTTGCCGAAAAAGCTGAGGCCGGAATACCCGTAGGGAGCAAAGGGGGTCCAGTTGTCTGGGTTGACGTAATAGGCACCGACCGCGATCACGAAGATTACCACGCCAACCTTGACGATGACCATCGCGGCGTTGAAACGCGCGCTCTCGCGGATGCCGATCACCAGGACGACGGTAACGGCGGCGGCAATGAGCAAGGCGGGCAAATCCAGGAAACTACCCGTGAGCGCAAAATGCCCTTTCACAGGGTCGTAAGCGAAGGGGGCATCGGCGAACTCGTGCGGAATCTTGATTTTGAAGATCCCGAGCAAGTCCTGGATGTATTTGGACCAGCCGTGGGCGACGGCGGCGGAACTGACCGCGTATTCGAGCACCAAATCCCAGCCAATGATCCAGGCAAGTAATTCGCCCATCGTCGTATAGGCGTAGGTGTAAGCCGATCCCGCGACGGGCGCCATCGAGGCGAACTCCGCGTAGCAGAGTGCGGCGAACACGCAAGCGATTCCCGAGACCACGAATGAAAGCATGATCGCCGGCCCGGCCGTGTCATGCGCTGCCTTGCCCACGAGGACGAAGATGCCGGTTCCAATCGTGGCGCCTATCCCCATGGCGGCGAGCGCAACCGGACCAAGGACCCGGTGCATGCGATGTTCGCCAGCCATCTCGGCGAGCAGGTTTTCCAGCGTCTTTTTCGCGAACAGTTGCCTTCTTAGCATGCGTGTTCCTTCCGGGGGTTTCGACTGGTGATTCGCGCGTGATGGCAACGGGCGGCCTGGTACTGAAGGTTCATCGCGTTTAGGCGGTCCCACACCCGAAAAGGGGATGGAGGACGGCGTTCGGGGGGACGACAACGACATCTTCCACGATGGCGTTCGCGAACGGACCGTTTGTAGCAAAAATTCCCATGGGTTGTAAGTCGCAGGTCAAGAAAGTGAAAGGGGGGGGCGAGAAATCTCTCGATCAAAGGACGACGAGGTTGTCGCGGTGCACGACTTCGTCATACCGAGAACCTGGTAGTAGCTCTGCAAGTTTCGAAGTCGGTTGGCGCGCGATACGCCGAGCTTCGGCGGCGGAGTAGTTGGAGAGGCCGCGAGCAATGACGGCGCCTTCGCCGTTTTCGATCGAGACCACGTCTCCTGGCTCGAATTCACCGCGGACTTCGACAACGCCGATGGGGAGAAGGCTCTTGCCCCGCCGGCAGAGCGCTTCCTGCGCGCCGGCGTCGACCACGAACGTGCCGCGCGGCCGCACCGTGAAGCCGATCCACCGCTTCCACGATGCCATGCTTTCGCCATGGGCCGTCATGAGCGTGCCGACTTGCTCGCCCCGAATGACCTGGCGAAGAATGTCTCTTTGGCGCCCGTTGGCGATCCAGACCGATTCTCCAGCAGCCGTCGCGATCTGGGCGGACGTCAACTTGCTACGCATGCCCCCCGTTCCCAATCTGCTCGTGCTAGGGCCCGCGAGTGCCAATACGTCGTCATTGATATCCATGATCTTGTCGATCGGACGACGTTCTCCACCGGAGGGAATCTCGGTGGGATAGAGTCCATCCACGACCGACAAGATGACCAGCAGGGGAGCGCGGAGCAGATTGGTCACCAATGCGGCCAGGCGATCGTTGTCTCCGAACCGGATCTCCTCGACGCTGACGGTGTCATTTTCGTTGATGACGGGGACCGCATTCCAGCGGAAGAGTTGCAGGATGGTGTTGCGGACATTCAGGTATCGGGTCCGGTTGTCGAAATCCTCGCCCGTGAGCAGCATTTGGGCGGCATGGAAGCCATGTTTGCGGAGGCACACGTCGTATGCCTGGATGAGATGGCTTTGCCCGAGGGCGGCGGCGGCCTACAATTCGGAAGCATGGTCGGCCGCTGGTTTTCCGAGAATGCCCAAGCCCGAGCCAATGGCGCCCGAACTGACGATGCAGACCCTGCGGCCGGATTGGTGGATTTCGGCAATTTGTTCCGCGAGGTGGGCCAGATGATCGGTGTCGAGCGTGCCGTCCTCGCGAGCCAACACGGTTGTGCCGATTTTGACGACGATGGTGTGTGCCGCCTGCACCACTTCTTGACGTACGAGATCCACCATGTTCACGGACTCTGCCCAGGGAAACGTTAGGGAACCTTGACGCCAAGGTTTCAAAAAAATAGAGCATCAAGTCATGTCTGGTCGCCGAGAGAGCTTTGTCGCTAAACGCCCCGGCGTCCCGACATTGCACTGGTAACAATAAGGCATTGGAACGGTGCGTTGTTCCCGGCCGTTGAGCCTTGCTCGTGACGTACGGACATTCGTTATAGGACAAGGACTCCTGCCGTCGCTGGCGAGTATTCCTCCTTGGTCCGCCAGCAGATGAACTCGGACTGGGAGGGAGTTTTGCGAGGAAGGTTCAAGCGACCCTCCCACGCCAAAGGCGGGGGAGGGTCGTTTCGCTTTCACTGCGTGGCCGGCAGGAAGCCGTCCACCCCTGGGAAGAAAGCGTTCATCGTTCTTGAAGAACGAGGGGCAGCGCCGTCTGGGGCCGTCACGTGTCAAAACGCCGCCGCGCCCACTGACGCACGTCCGAGGGCAGAAACGGACGCTCCCGCGTCCGGAAGATCGCACGTGGGCGATCGGCCGACTTCATCCATGAAGCCAAGCCGACCTAAATGGCGATGGAAAACTGGTTGCTAACGCCAATGTCTTGCTGGTCGGCGAATCCATTCACCGATCCTTGCCCTACTTGTATCGGCTCGCCGAACGCTCTACTTTGCCAATTCTTCACGCCTTTCTCTTGTCCACCAATCCCGCCCGGCTTAACTATATGTTCTTGTGTACTATGGCGGCGTTTGGCCTGAATCGCGTAGGAAAAACCAAGTCCTCCAAAAAGGAGAGGGGATGCTCTTTGCCAGGTTTCGGCGTCGCCATAACAATACCGCCGTCAGCAGTCGTTCCAGATTTGGGACTGGCTCTCCACCAGGGGGCTGCTCCAAGCGGATGCTGACCGAACGCAGGATCGTGGATGACCGTTTTCGAAAGTCGCCCGATCGGCCAATACCAGTGAGCAACGTGCATTCCTTTCACCGCGAAGGATGGAACCTTGTACATTCCGCATACCGTTGAAGACCAGAAGGAAATGCTTGCCCGCATTGGCATCCAAAATGTCGATGAAGCTTTCGATCGAATACCGGCGCCGATTCGATTTCGTGGTGATGCCGATTGCCCCGGCATTAAGCGAACTCGAACTGACTCGGCACATGCAAAGATTGGCGGCCAAAGACCGGGCGGCCGACCTCTTGCCCTGTTTCCTTAGCGGAGGTTGTTACGACCATTTCGTTCCGCGGTCGTCGACGTCATTTGCGTCTCGGTCGAGTATTACACCGCTTGCACTTACCCCTTACCAGCCGGAAGTCAGCCAGGGAACTTTGCAGGTCGGCTTCGAGTTTCAAACCTTGATGTGCCAGCTGACCGGCTTGGATGTTTCAAACGCCAGTCTTTACGAAGGGGCGACGGCAGTGGTCGAGGCCGCGTTCATGGCGCTTGGATCTTCCGGCAGGACCGGCAAAGTGGTCATTTCCAAGACCGTCAATCCCGAGTACCGCCAAACGTTGGCGACCTATTTGGCCAATTTGGATACCGAATTGGTCGAGGTGGACCATGTCGATGGCGTAACTGACCTCGCGGCACTCGCGGCGGCGACGGACGCCAAAACGGCTTGCGTGATCGTGCAAAGTCCCAATTTTTTTGGCCGAATCGAGCCGGTTGCCGACTACGATTGCTCGCGTTGGCCAAACGCGGGGGAGCCGTGCCGATCCAGGCGTTCGATCCGATCTCCCTCGGCGTTCTCAAACGCCCCGGGGAATACGGCGTGGACGTCGCGGTCGCCGAGGGACAATCTCTCGGCATCCCAATGAGTTTCGGCGGGCCGTTTCTCGGTATCTTTGCCTGCCGCGAGAAATACGTGCGCAGATACCCGGCCGAGTCGTCGGACAAACCGTCGATCAATTGGCGAACGTGCGTTCGTACTGACGTTGCGAACGCGAGAACAACACATTCGGCGAGAAAAAAGCGACGAAGGCAATATCTGCACCAATCAAGGTTTGCTCGCCTTCGTGCGACCGTCTACCTCGCCCTCATGGGGCCGCGAGGATGAAGGAAGTCGCCGAGCTCTGCTGGCAGAAAGCCCATTATGCCGCGGATCAGATCGCGCGGATCCCGGGAATCTCCCTCCGTTTTCCTGGCCCCTTTTTCAAGGAATTCGTGGTGGAACTCCCACGGCCAGCCGAGGAACTACTGCCCGCCTTCCTGGACGCGGGTATTCACGCGGGAATTCCCTGGCGTTGGTATGGAACTACCTCGACAAGTCTGCTCGTCGCGGTAACGGAAAAGCGAACCAAACAGGAAATCGACCGACTGGTCGAAACGATTCAACGGGTCGCGTCAACGTGATCCATTCCTGGTAGGCCAATCGGCCTCGATCGGTTCTACTCAAGCCAGATGCGCACCAGGAAGACGACCGTCCTTTTTTGAATCCCGCTGGCAAAGATATTGATCGCTTGGATCTGGGTGATGTCGACCGGATCCGGCTTCGCGGCGTTTTGGATCTCCTCGAGGGGGATGTGAACGATGTTTCGACCCTTTTCGAAGGTTCTCGCGACGTTAAATCGCTCGTTGTATTCGAACTTTCTCCGAAAATCCTTAATGGTTAGGGTCATTTCCACGGGCTGGTTCAGCACGACGATCTCGAAACAGAACTCGCGCATGCCGCTCCAGTCGCTCATTTCCGGAAAGAACTGGGCGCCGGAATAGCTCTTGGAGGGGAGAAGTTCGAGTTTCGCGGACCATTGGGTGGAGTCCAGGGGATCGCGCACTCGTTTCAGATTCGCGCTATACGGCCGCCAACAGGCCATTTGCCTGTCGGTGGAGAAATCCGCGAGAACGGGAAACCGCCAATAGGACTCGGCGGCATCCACCAGGATAGGGCCGGATTCCTTGAGTGGTGCGATGGCGAGACAAAGCAAGATCATGCCGTGTGCCGCCAGCCGCATGTACTCCCGCGGTTTTTTCGCGGCACTGACGACGATGAGCCCCATCACGATGCCGAGACAAGATCGGACAAAATCCGGGAAGTTACCGGACCGGCCGAACTGATCTTGGATGACCTCTGTGCCCGCAGCCAACAGGGCGAGAACGCTCGCCGTGGTCCACCAGCGGCGGCCAAAAAGCCAGCCGATCCAGAGCGTTAAAAAAGCGAACAGGGGTATGTGACAGAGGTCGAGAAGGCGAAATCGCCATCCATTGGTCCAATAGCGAGGCAAAGGGATCAACAACAACCCGCAAGCCAGCAGTATCGCCAGCACTCCCAGGAACATCGTTGTCCTTCGGTTTTGCCTTCCTATCATCACCCAAATGTAAGGCTCCATCGGTGCCATGAAAAGGGACTAATGGGCCGGCTTAGCCAGTGGCAATCATTCCCGTAATGTCGCAAAGGTAATGCGATATTGCCTTTCCGGGCCAATTTGTCGGGCGAGAGAAAAACATTCTTCTAGGAATGAAATCGGACGCGAACGCGAACGAAGTGGCGCGCGTTCCGGGCCCTCGACATGGCTCTTCGAAGCGGTCCTAAGTGCGACCGAAAAGGACAGGAAGTAGAAAATGTATCTCGAAATTGAAAGCGTCATCGGTCGTCAGATTCTCGATTCCCGCGGCAATCCCACGGTGGAGGTGGACGTTCAACTCACCGATGGAAGCCTCGGCCGGGCTGCCGTTCCCAGTGGGGCGAGCACGGGGGAACACGAGGCGGTCGAACTTCGCGACGGTGACGCCAAGGCGTACCTCGGCAAGGGGAGTTTTGCAGGCGGTTCACAACGTCAACGAAGTCCTCGGCCAGAACTCCTCGGCGTGGATCCACGCGAGCAACGACGCGTCGACGAGTTGATGCTCGAACTCGACGGTACGCCGAATAAGGGAAAGCTTGGCGCCAACGCCATTCTGGGGGTTTCGATGGCGGTCGCCAAGGCGTCCGCCGCCAGCATGCAGATTCCCTTGTATCGCTATCTCGGTGGGAGCAATGCATCCGTACTCCCCGTTCCGATGATGAATATCCTCAACGGTGGCAAGCATGCCGATAACACCGTCGATTTCCAGGAATTCATGATCCAGCCATGGGGCGCCGAGTCGTTTAGCGAAGCCCTCCGCTGGGGTGCCGAAATCTTCCACGCCCTTAAGGGAGTTCTCAAGAGCAAGGGCTACAACACCGCCGTCGGCGACGAAGGGGGATTCGCCCCCGACCTCAAGAGTAACGACGAAGCGTTCGAGGTCATTGCCCAGGCCGTTGAAAGGGCGGGTTACAAACTCGGCGAGCAGATCTTCTTTGCCTTGGATCCGGCGACGAGCGAGCTGTTCAACGAAGGGGCGAAGAAGGGAAAGACCGGCTACTGCTTCTTCAAGAGCCAACCGGATCGGGTGGTCTCCAGCGGGGAGATGATCGATTACTGGGCGGAAAAGTGCAAGCAGTGGCCCATTCGTAGCATCGAGGACGGCCTCGCGGAAGATGACTGGGACGGTTGGGTCGAACTGACGAAACGTCTGGGCAAAACGGTGCAACTTGTCGGTGACGATCTGTTCGTCACGAACTCCAAGCGGCTGGCCAAGGGTCTGGAGAAGGGAGCCGGCAATTCGATTCTGGTGAAGGTCAATCAGATCGGAACGTTGACCGAGACGTTCGACGCCGTCGGCTTGGCGATGCGCAATGCGTTTTCCGCCGTCATCTCGCACCGGAGTGGCGAGACGGAAGATGCCACCATCGCCGACATTGCCGTCGCTACGAACGCGGGCCAGATCAAGACCGGTTCGCTGTGTCGATCCGACCGTATCGCCAAGTACAATCAACTACTTCGCATTGAGGAAGAACTCGGGGACGCCGCCGAATACGGAGCCCGTTATTGGACGAAGGGTTGACCGTCCGCCGTACAAAGCTTTGAACTCATTCGCGGGGACCCACGGGTCCCCGTTTTCGTTGTTCAAGCGATAGCGTCAATTCCAGGCGACGACGGACGAAAAGCCTCTCATAGTTTTGGTTTTCCAGCGATCAATCCGCGAATGAGCCGCTTGAATGGTAAAAGGGCGAACGCCGGAGTATCCATCGGCGACTGGGTAAGGGTGAGAGACGACGCGCTACGCGCGGTTCGCCTAGCAAATACCGGGATCGTCGGTCTTGTCCCCGCGGACGCGACGGTATCCTCGGCGCAGGATCAAAGGTTCGAATGAACCACGGAGGGTGGATGAGGGGATTCGAACCCCCGACACCCAGAACCACAATCTGGTGCTCTAACCAACTGAGCTACATCCACCGTGTCGGGCATTATTATTATCACCTGGTATCGGATTTTTCAAACCTTCAAGTGACAAGGAAATGAACTCCGTTACGGACCAATGAGCTCAGAAAAGTGGGCCCTAATTATCCGGCTCGATCGCTGGGAGGGCCTTGGCGCAAAGCGAGTTGACCCCTGAGATTACTTTTCCGCGCGGCAAAGAAGCGGGTGGTTGAATCCACCGGTAACCCGTTGGTGTGATACGGTTGAATCGATTTTGCTTGCTTTGCCGACCAGACGTGCGAAACTCGGCGGCCAACGGCAGGGGGCACGATCCTCCAGGGCCATTGAGCCGGTGAGCCGAGTTGCCAGTGGTGTCACATTGAACTTTCTCGGAAAGTGGGATGGCCGATCCATCCTCGGCGATCGAGCCATTGATGAGAAACGGCGCATTTCCAGGCCCGATCGCTGGAGGGACCTTTGCGTAAGGCGCGCCGGTCCGCGGCATTACTGTTCTGAGCGGCAATACGAATCCGTGAATCCCTTGATTGCAGAGGTCTGAACGAAATGAAGGCATTGGAAAAGTTTCGCATCGACGGGAAGGTGGCGATCGTCACGGGGGGAACCAAGGGGTTGGGGCGCGAGATAGCCGGCGCGCTCGCCAACGGCGGGGCTCGCGTGGTCGTGAGCAGCCGAACGCCGGCCGACGTTGACCAGGTCGCCAAGGAGATTGCCGAAGAGTTCGGTACGGAAGCGGCAGGGTTCGCCGGCGACGTCGGCAAGGATGGGGTCGCGGAGGCGCTGGTGAAGACGGCCGTCCAGCGGTTCGGTCGCCTGGACATCGTTGTCAATAACGCGGGCATCAACATCCGTGGCGCGATCGACCAAGTAACCCCGGATGAGTATGACCAGGTGATGTCGACGAACGTGAAGGGGCCTTGGCTACTCTGCCGAGCCGCCGCCAGCACCTTCAAGGCTCAAAAATCAGGACGGGTGATCAACATAGCAAGCACGCTCGGCCTCGTCGGCATGGCGGATCGGTCACTCTATTGCTCCTCCAAAGGAGCGATCGTCCAATTCACTCGTGAACTTGCCGTCGAGTGGGCGCCTCTCGGGATCACCGTAAACGCCCTTTGTCCCGGCCCCTTCGAAACGGAGATGAACAAGATATTGACGTCGGACCCTCAGAAATACCAGCAGTTCGCGAACCTGACCGCGATGCGGCGCTGGGGACGGATGGGAGAACTGGGGCCCGTGGTCTTGTTTCTGGCAAGCGAGGCGGCCAGTTATGTCACCGGCGCGATTTTACCTGTTGACGGTGGATGGGTGGCGTTTTGATTTGCAATAACGCGAGGTTCCGCAGCAGGAGAAATCGCGAGAGGGAAAAGGTGGTTCCGTCGAAGGGGCGTTACTCGTTCGCGACTTCCTGGAGAACTTCTTCCGCGACGTAAATGGGCACATCGGCTGCGACCGCGACGGCGATGGCGTCGCTCGGCCGGCTGTCGATCTCGATGATCTCGCCGTTGAAGTAAACGCGGAGCTTGGCGTAATAGGTGTGATCGCGGAGTTCGGAGATCAGGATATCGCGGAGTTCGCCCCCCATTTGCTCGATGACGTTGACGAGCAAATCATGAGTGAGCGGACGGGGGGACTGCTCCTTTTTGACCCGCCGGCGAATGCTCGTCGCTTCAAAGAAACCGATCACGATCGTGAACTTGCGCGTCCCTTCGAGTTCCTTGAGTTCGACGAATTGCTGTTCGTGAATCTCGCTAATGATGATTCGCTTTAGCAACATTTGCACGGTCACGAAAGGGGCTCCCGCAATAGGTGCTTGCGCCGCGATCTGGGAAAAGGGACGGCTGCATGTCGGAATGCCAAGGGATACGACCGCCTATCCGTACCTGGCTCAGTTGTCCGTTCCGAAGTAACGTGACGATGTCCCGGATCGAGACCATTCCCACCGGCTTGCCGTTTTCGACCAGCGGGAGATGCCGATAGCCCCCGAGATCCATCTGATGCAGCGCATACGCAATGGGCGCGTCGGCGCCGATCGTGACCGGATCGGGGGTCATGAATTCGCTGACCGGCCGATCGAGGAGATCCTCCCCTCGGCCGGCAATCCGAAACAACAAATCGCGCTCGCTAAAGACTCCAACCACGAAACCCGCGGCATCCACCACGACCGCGCACCCCTCGTGGCGAAGCACGAGAGACGCGATGACGTCACGGACTTTGCGATTCGGAGGCACGGTCAACGCGGGATGGTTGCGAAGTGCCCGCACCGGCTCTTTGTGAAGATACTTCTCCACCGGATTGGAGGCTTTCGGGCGGCTGAGATACGTCAGGTCCCCGCCACAGTTCTCGCACAACTCGGCGCCTTCGATGTTCTCGAATTTGCAGGCGGGGCAACGCATTTACTTACCCACCGTCCAGGTGTCGCCGGAGTTGAACAACTTGTCGATATCCCCCTCGCCGACGTTCTTGACGGCGTGGTTGACCTGATCCTCGAGCTGCTGATCGTAGACCGGCGCCTCAATCGCGCGGAACACGCCCATCGGTTCGGGGAATTCCGGGTACGACATCCGGCTAAGCCAGTACGCCAAACTCGGCTCGCGGGCACGTTCGTCGTGGAACAACAAGTCGTCCTCGCGAATGCCGTTACCGAGTTGCACGATCTCCGGCTCGGTTCCGTGCAAACGGATTCCCTTGTCGTGGTCCTTGCCGAAGATTAGAGGCTTGCCGTGCTCCAGGTAGATCGTGTTGTCATCCTTGACGTCGCGCTCGGTCGAATAGGCGAACGCGTCGTTGTTGAAGACCGTGCAGTTTTGATAGATCTCGACGAAGGACGTCCCCTTGTGGGCGGCGGCACGCAGCAACGTTTGCCCCAAGTGCTTGATGTTGACGTCCAAGGTCCGAGCCACGAACGTCGCTTCCGCCCCAATCGCAATGGACAGGGGAGATAGTGGACGATCCAGTGATCCGTAGGGGGTCGACTTGGTTTTGTGGCCGATTTTCGACGTCGGCGAGTACTGCCCCTTCGTGAGGCCGTAGATCCGGTTGTTGAAAAGGATAATGTTGAGGTCGATGTTTCGCCGAATGGCGTGCATCAAGTGATTGCCGCCGATCGACAAGCCGTCGCCGTCACCAGTAATGACCCATACCGACAGGTCGGGATGAGCCAATTTGAGACCGGACGCGATGGTCGGAGCGCGTCCATGGATCGTGTGAAAGCCGTACGTGCTCAGATAATAGGGGAACCGGCTGGAGCAGCCGATCCCAGAAATGAACACGATCTTTTCCTTCGGCACGCCGATCTCGGGCAGGACTTTTTTCATCTGCGCTAGGATCGAGTAATCCCCGCACCCTGGACACCAACGAACGTCAAGTTCGTTAGCGAAGTCCTTCGGCTTGAGAATGTTCAGAGGAGTGGCCTGCGTCGACATTGTTTGGATACCTTTCACTGCCTTAACAGGCCGGCGGACCCTAGAGTTCGATCCAACCGGCACGTACCTGCGGGCAACGGAACACTAATCGGCCAGCGCTTTGTCAATCGCTTGCAACAGTTCGGAGACCAGGAACGGAAGTCCCATCACTTTATTGTATCCCTTGGCGTCCACAAGATAACGGGCTCGGATCAGCATGAGGAGCTGACCAAGATTCAACTCGGGCACCAGCACCCGTTCGAATCTGCGGAGGATGTCCCCCAGATTCTTCGGGAACGGATTGAGGTGTTTGAGGTGAATGTGCGAGACGCTCTTGCCTTTTGCCCGGGCCTCTGCGGCTGCCGTGCTAACGGCTCCGAACGTTCCTCCCCAACTCACCAGTAGGAGTTTGCCCGATTCAGGGCCCGCGACGACTAGTTCGGGGATGTCGTTGGCAATGCCAGCGATCTTGTCCCGCCGCATGAACACCATCTTCTGATGGTTGGCCGAGTCATAGCTGACGTTGCCGGTCTCATGCTCTTTTTCCAAACCGCCGATGCGATGTTCGAATCCCGGAGTTCCCGGAACCGCCCACGGCCGCGATAGATGGTCGTCGCGCTTGTAGGGGAGGAACTCGCCGTTGGCATTTTTATAGCCGTTGGTCCCGTTCCCGATACCTGGGTGACTGACGGGAATCGGTTTCAGATCAGCCATCCGCGGAATCAACCAAGGCTCGGCGCCGTTGGCGATATAACCGTCGGAGAGCAGGATCACCGGCGTCATGTATTTGACGGCGAGTCGGAACGCTTCCTGCGTCATGTTGAAACAATCGGACGGATGGGCCGCCGCGATTATCGGGAGCGGGCATTCCCCGTTCCGGCCGAAAAGGGCCTGGAGCAAGTCCGCCTGTTCCGTTTTCGTAGGGAGTCCGGTGCTCGGGCCGCCACGCTGCACGTCCACGATCAGTACGGGCAGTTCGGTCATCACCGCCAAGCCGATGGCTTCCGCCTTGAGCGCCAGCCCAGGTCCGCTGGTGCCGGTCGCCGACAATGCCCCACCGTAAGCCGCGCCAATGGCAGCGCCCATGGCGGCGATTTCATCTTCCGCCTGGAACGTGCGAACGTGGAAGTTCTTCAGTTTGGAAAGTTCGTGGAGAATATCGCTGGCTGGCGTGATCGGATAGGAAGCGTAAAACAACTCCTTGCCGGCGAGCTTCGCCGCCGCGAGCATGCCATAGGCAATCGCCTCGTTTCCCATGACCTGGCGGTATTTGCCCGGCGGAATGTCCTCGGCAGGGCGGATGCGGTAACGGTTCGTGACCGCTTCGGTGGTATCGCCGAAGTAATAACCCGCTTTTAGAGTCTTGGCGTTCGCGTCCGCCACGTCCCGGACCTTGGCGAACTTGCTGTTGATCCAGTTCAGGGTCGGATCCATCGGTCGATCGTACAGCCAATACAGCAGGCCGAGCGCGAAAAGGTTCTTGCAGCGGTCCACCGCGCGCGGACTGAGGGTCGTCTCGCCGACCGCGTCGCGCGTCAATTTCGTCATCGGGACCTTGATGACCCGGTAGTCGGAGAGCGAATTGTCTTCGAGCGGGCTAACGGTGTAGCCGGCTTTCTTGAGGTCGTTGGAGGCGAAAGAATCGGTGTTAACGACCAGCACACCTCCCTTTTTGAGACCCTTGATGTTGGTCTTGAGTGCCGCCGGGTTCATGGCGACCAAGGCGTCGAGTTCATCGCCGGGGGTCTTGATGTCGTGGCTGGAGAAGTGGATCTGGAATCCGCTGACTCCCGCCAACGTGCCGGCCGGGGCGCGAATTTCCGCCGGAAAGTCTGGGAAGGTACTGACATCGTTGCCGAAAATCGCGGAGGAATTGGTGAACTGGCCACCCACCAACTGCATCCCATCGCCGGAATCGCCCGCGAAGCGCACGATGACCGAATCACGGTCTTCGAAATGAGAGGACTTCGCCGAACTAGGCAAGGTCTCGGTTGCGGACATTTTGTGATCCACTCCTAAATCGCACGGCCGCCCGTCGCTTATGCTCCCTCGCGGTCCCGGTGGACCTGATTGGCGACGGGTGGAAGGTTGTAAACGGAAGAGGGAAAGTGTTCCACGAATGCTCGGATGATTTTTCGGGCGGAGAGGATACCCACAGGGGTCCCCGAAGATTCAACGATGACAATATGTCGGCACTGTTTTTCCTTCATTAACTCCAAGGCTTTGCCCACGGTATCCTTGGCCGTCAGGGGCCAAATGGAGGTACTCATGACCTCGCCGAGCGGTGTTTCGAGCGGCTGGGAGGTCCCCATGCGCCGCAGAATGTCACGCTCGGTCAGGACGCCGACCGGAGTCTCGCCACTGCAGACGACCACACAGCCAAAACGCGTATCCTGCATTAAACGAACTGCGTCAAGTACGCTGTTCGTCGGCGCCAGGATATTGAGCGTCAATGGTCCAAGGCGGGAGATCGGTTCGCTCTTGAGGCTGGTTAATGGATCCATGGATTCCGTCTAGCAGATCGTTGAGTAAACGCTTGCGCCTTCGAGGGCAATCGCATCCGTCCAGAAACCCATACGCGGAGCCACCTTGTCGACCAATGTCGGACGCGATTTCAAACCGTTCAGTGCCACGATCGTTCGAAGGTTGCAACGCCTGAGAGCACAATGAGGACTCCGTAAGTGAATGATGGGCAATTCGGGCGTTTAAGTCCACCCGGATTCGTCGGAATATCCGTGAAATTTCGCCTATTCAAACCATTGCGAAGTCCCGGATTCTAGGCGATAATGCCTATGGCGGAAGGCTGAGAGTACACTTCTGCGATAGGAAAAATTATGACGCGATCGTCCCGTCGAGGGTTGGGAACGTTGGCGCTAGTGCTGGTCTGGCAGACCGGCGAGGCGGCGGCGCAGTATAAGGTCGGGGGGGGGTTGGGTTCGAACGTCGCCCGTTTTGGCACTTCGGCTCAAACGCCGCCTACGCCCGGCTCTGGACCGGAAAACGCTCGTTCGAGCATCACCTGGGGCCTGGGAAACACCCCATCGCCCGGACTCAATGGCAAATACAACTGTCGTCCGGGAGGCAATAACTGCTTCCCCAGTGCCTGTTCTCCCTTCGTCTATTACGGCGGGTACTATCCAGGTTTGGCGTACGGCTATTCCGGATACTCCTACAGCGGACCCTATTACAGTGCGAATAGTTACGATCCTTACGCCAATCAATTGGCGGGACAAAACGAGCTTTTGCAGCAACAGATTGCCCAACTCCAAAACCAGAACGATCTCCTGAGGGACGCGAAAGCCAATAACCAGCCCAAAAAACTGGCCAAGAATCAAGCGCAAGTCGATCGTGATAAACGGTTGCAGCAAGAAACACGGGCGCAGAAGTACGTGACGGGAGGAACTCGTCTCTTCAATGCGGGCTCCTACCACCGGGCTGCCGATCAGTTTCGACTCGCCATCAAACAGGTCGGAGACGATCCCACCCCTCATTTCTATCTCGCGCAGTCACTCTTCGCGATGGGCAAGTATCACGAAGCCGCGCAAGCAATTAAGGATGGCCTCAAGCTCAATCCCGAGTGGTTGGAAGTGGACTTCGACATGAAGTCCATGTATGGGAATGCCGGCGATCTGCTCACCCAACTGCGAGACCTCGGTAAAGACCTAAAGGCCAATCCTCTCGATCGTAATGCCCTGTTTTTGTTGGGCTTCGAGCTTTTTGTCACGGGTGAAAAGGAGCGGGCAAAGATCATTCTGGAACAGGCGGCGCGCTTGGAGGCAGATGATCGGCACCTGCAACCTTTCTTCGACTATTTCGACAAACAGCCCAATGCAAAGCTCGATGCCAATGAGGTTCCCAGGCCGGCCCTTGTCATTCCACCCGGTGCTGGATAGACACGAATCCTCGGGCCGATCGAACGTCCTGTTGCCTACGATGCTGGCTTTCCTTCACTTTCTGTCAGATGCATGAGGGTGCGTAACCTTTTTGCAACAATGGCTTGAGAGTTTTTTTGCGTGAGGCTCAAACGGGCCGCGCAAGCGTTGCGCATTCCCCTCTTCGAATGGTCCCTCGCCACGAAATTCCCAAATGGGCTACGCCGGCTCATATAATGGGCGGAAAGTTGCCGAGTGACGTCCGAACGTCGTCGGTCCGGCTTGAGGATGTGCAAACTCGTTTGCGCAATGAGCCGTTCCTGCATCGTTACGTTGGGAATGCGAATGGATGCCATCGAGGTAGAACAACTCGCCAAAACCTACAAGGTTGTTCGCAAGAAGGACGAAGGGGTCCTGTCTGCGGTCAAGGGACTCTTCCGCCGCGAGTATAAAGAAGTTCACGCGGTGCGGGATATTTCCTTTTCGATCGCTCCCGGGGAAATGGTCGCGTTTCTCGGTCCCAATGGTGCTGGCAAAACCACCACGCTCAAAATGCTCTCGGGATTGATCTATCCCACTTCCGGGACCGCGCGCGTCATGGGGTTTATTCCCTGGGAACGCTCGAACGAATATCGCCGTAACTTCGCGCTCGTCATGGGTCAGAAAAATCAGCTTTGGTGGGACCTCCCCGCACGCGAGTCGTTTCGCCTGCATCGCGAAATCTACCGTATTCCCAAGGCCGCTTTCGATAAAGTTCATGATGAACTTATCGACCTGCTTCGGCTTGGCGACCTCATCGGCCAGCCCGTTCGCGAACTTTCGCTCGGCGAGCGGATGAAAATGGAACTCGTCGCGGCGTTGCTACACTCGCCGAAGGTTCTATTCTTGGATGAGCCAACGATCGGCTTGGACGTGGTCGCTCAAACGCAACTCAGGCAGTTTCTCACGCGTTACAATCAGGATCGCGAAGTGACCGTCGTCTTGACGAGTCATTACATGAAGGATGTCGAGAGCCTTTGTGAACGCGCAATCATCATTAATCACGGCAAGTTGATCTACGACGGTAACCTGGCGGGCATCCTGGCGGAGTTCAGTCATTACAAGATTCTGAAACTCCAGTTCGCCGAGTCGGTCCCTGAGGGGATTTCTCGATATGGCGACGTTTTGGAGATCCGCGGACCGGTGGCCCGCCTTCGCGTCGACCGGCAGACGGTCGCCGCCTCCTTGGCCGACATCTTGGATCGGCACGCGATTGAGGACGTCACGGTCGACGAGGTACCACTGGAGGATGTGATCGCGGAAGTTTTTCAGACGGGTAAGCCTTCGGAAACGCCGGCGACCGTCACCTGATTACTCCCTCCCAAACGTGAATGCAAGGGAAATGAGCGGCCGCCCGTTGAAGATCGACCGCTGGCGGTTGGGCAAGAACGGAGTCGAGGGTTCATGTTCACGGTAGCATCGAAATATCGAACCATCCTCGAACTTTGCCTGGTGGAACGGCTTACCTACCGCAGCGATTTTTTCTTCGGAACATTACTTCGCTTCATGCCAATCATCACCACGATCTTTTTGTGGGAGGCGGTGTTCGCGGGTAGTAGCGAAACCAAGATAGCCGGCCTGACGGCCCGGCAGATGGTCGCGTATTATCTTCTCGTCCTGGTGAGCCGGGCGTTTTCGAGCATGCCGGGGTTGGCCAACGGCATCGCCATCGACATCCGCGAAGGGAACATCAAAAAGTACCTGACCCAGCCCGTGAACATGATCGGTTTTCTGTTCACGATGCGTTTGGCGCATAAGCTGGTGTATTACGGGGTCGCTGCAGGCCCGTTCGCCATCGTGTTTTACCTGTGCCGAGAGTTCTTCGATGGTTGGCCGAGCCCTCTCGTGCTTAGCGCCTACGTTTTTTCCCTGGTTCTTGCATTCGCGATCGGCTTCTTGTTTGAGAGCCTCGTGGGAATGCTCGCCTTCTGGGTTCTCGAAATCAGTTCCTTCAATTTCATCATCATCATGCTCAACTATTTGCTCAGCGGACATATGTTCCCGTTAGACCTGTTTCCGCCCGGCTTTCGAGAAGTGGTGCGCTGGCTACCGTTCCAATACATGGCATACTTTCCCGCGATACTGTTTCTCCAGGGAGACTCGATGTCCACTAGCGAACTCGCCGGCGCGATCGGTGGCCAGGCGGCGATGGCGTTTGCTCTCTTTGTCCTCCTGCAGTGGGCCTATCGCCGGGGATTGGTTCGATACAGTGCGTTCGGTGGTTAACGGAAGGGAGGTTGATGGGATGTCGCTGGATACGCGCCCACCGAGCCCGAGCGAGACCGTGCAGCGTTGGCGGGAATATCTCCGTTATCCCCGCCTCTATTTGGGGTTCGCGCGTTACTGCTTGATTCGGGAGATGTCGTTTCGCGTCAACTTTATCGCGCGCTGCATCGCGGAAGTCGCCTGGCTGGCCGTTCTCGTCATGTTCTTTCATCTCATCTATCTCAAGACCGGGAGAATCGGCGACTGGAACCAATACGAATATCTTTTCTTCTTGGGAACCGGCTTCATTCTCAATGGCCTCGTCGACATGCTCTTCATCGATAATTTCACGAACATGTCGGAATTGATCCGGACCGGGAATCTGG
The DNA here is from genome assembly GCA_046350335.1 of Planctomycetota bacterium. Lineage (GTDB taxonomy): Bacteria > Planctomycetota > Planctomycetia > Kolteriales > Kolteriaceae > JAXMAQ01. The sequence goes on along the minus strand of JAXMAQ010000064.1, from coordinate 5,356 downwards.
ATTTCGCCTTGCTCAAGCCGATTGACGAGCAGTTCCTTCTAAGTTGCCAGCGGATCGACTGGGCGGTGCTTCCCAATCTTCTGCTTGGCGCCGCTTTGCTTGTGGTTTCCTGCGTGAACACGGGGACGGCAATCACGCCGGACCGAGTCATCGTTTACATGGTCCTGATGTCGGCGGGGCTCGCGATCCTCTACAGTCTCATGCTCGTGATGGCCGGGTCGAGCGTCTGGTTCGTGCGCAACACCGGGCTTTATGAAGCATGGTTCTACGTGACGCAGTTCTCGCGTTATCCGGCGGAGATTTACGGGGGAAACCCCTTGGGATTGGTGCTCCATTTTTCATTAACGTTTCTGTTGCCGATCCTCCTTGCGGTGAACGTTCCCGCGCGCTACGGGATGAACATGGTCTCGTGGCCCCTGGCGGTCTACCTTTTGTTTGCCGCCGCCGTCGCCTTGTTTTCCAGCCGCGTGTTCTTCAGTTCGCGCTCAAATCCTATCGTAGCGCCAGCAGCTAGCGTTTTGTGGGCGGCTTTGGGTAAAGTGTAGTTTGGGTCGCGAGCGTGCCGCGCCAGCAGGATGGGAAGCCTTGACCGCAAAGTACCGCGAAATCTTGAGCGAAGTACGCGCGTGGTTTCGCCGCCGGTCTCCGACCGATTTCAGGACGCGTACGTCGTCTTTTCCATTCTTCGCGCGCTCCGATCAGGTTGACGCCAAAAAAGACCGACCTGCCTTGGCTTGGGAAAGCCAGCGAAACCGAATTCTCGTTGGCGGAGAACGTTCACATTGCCGACCAGCCGCGAAGCCTTGAAGAGGTCATCCCGGAATTGGTCGATCATCTCGAGGATGTTCCTCTGGAGCCATCCGCGCGCCCAGATCAACGTCGTGGCCCCACCGTCGATCGCCAGCATTATCGGCGTGCTGCTCGCTGCCATGCACAATCCGAACCTCTGTTCGGAAGAATCGAGATCGCAAGGTCGCGCTCGCGGAAGCCGAGGTCTCGGCGATGCTCGCGCGCCTCATTGGCTATGATCCGACGAAATCCGCGGGGTTTTCACCTTTGGCGGAACTGGCGCTGATCTCTATGGCGGCAAGATCGGACTCGAAAAGGCCCTTCCCGGGACCATGGACCGAGGACTCCGCGAACCCGCGGTGATTCTCGCGTCCAGTCAAAGCCATTACGCGCGTTTTAGCGTTGCCGGCTGGCTGGGACTCGGTCAAAAAAATGTCGTTACCATTCCCACCACCATCGACAACGCCATGAGGATGGATCTCTACGAGGCCAAACTCCGCGAATTGTTTGCTTCGGGAACTCGAGTGGCGTGCATCCTCGCGACCATGGGAACGACGGATGCCTTTGGCATCGACGATCTCGAAGTCATGGTTTCGCTTCGTGATCGTTTGGCCAAGGAATATCAGCTCGACTACGTGCCGCACGTGCACGCGGACGCGGTAATCGGGTGGGCTTGGTCGGTATTCAACGATTATGACTTCGAGGCGAACGAACTCGGCTTTCGCTCCCGCACCCTGCGGGCCTTGGCGTGCGTATGCCTTCGGCTCAAGCATCTCGACAAGGCGGATTCCATTGGCGTGGATTTTCACAAGACCGGATTTGCCTCGTACATGTCGAGCCTGTTTCTGGTCCGTGACCGTCAGGACTTCGCGACGATCACGCGCGATCGTGAAATGATGCCTTACCTTTTTCAAACCGGTCATTATCACCCGGGGAAAATGACTCTTGAGACTTCCCGCTCGGGTACGGGGCCACTGGCGGCGCTCGCCAACTTGCTCCTCTTGGGAAAGAACGGTTTTCGGGCGGCTCTTGGGGCATCTGGTGGAGATGGCGGAGGTATTGCGCGAGGAACTCGAAGGGCATCGTTCGACCACCGTTCTCAATGGCGAAAACGTCGGCACAGTCACGTTGTTCCGTGCTTACCCCGACGACGTCGACACCTTCACCATCAAGGATCGCGAACTTTTCGACGCCGGTTTCGCGGACCGCGTTCGCGAGTACAACGAGTTCAATCGCCGGGTATTCAAGGAATTACAGGCCGACGCGCTCGAAGGAGATGGAGTCTTCATCTCCCTAACCGACTGCTATCGGGAAACCGACCATGGTCGGCCCATCAATGCCCTCAAATCCTATATCCTGTCGCCGTTCGCCGACGAAGAGAATATCGCGAAACTGGTGTCGAAAGTGCTCGAAGTTCGCCGGCGTGTACAAAAGGAATGGAAGGCAAATTCCGCGAGCGAGAAAGCGTGATCTGTCCTCGCCCCCTTTTCGAGTCTGGAAAAGGTTCACTCACGACTCGAGCAATTCTCGCGATGGGGTTCCCTTGTCGATGAGCTGGACCGGTTTATTCGCCGGCGTGGTAATCTGCTTTTGGGCATCGATATTCACGGCTCCCAGGACGGTCGCCAGAAAATCTGGAATCGTGATCCGGTCTTTGACGACGAGGTTCCCTTTGAAGTCGGTCTGGCCATGCACAACGCCGGGACGGAGCTTCCCTCCGGCGAGGGCCGCGCTGAACGCGATGGCGTGATGGTCTCTGCCGGCATTCTTGTTGATCCGAGGCGTCCGGCCGAACTCTCCCATCGCCACCACGAGCGTGTTTTCCAATAGACCACGCTCCGCCAGGTCGTCCAGCAATGCGGACATGCCGAGGTCGAGCTCTCCCAGGAGGCGATCGTGCGTGGTGAAGTTTTCCACGTGCGAGTCCCATCCTTCATGTTGAACTTGAATGAAGCGGACCCCCGCTTCAACCAGCCTGCGGGCCAGCAAACAGGACTGCCCAAACCTCGACCTGCCGTAACGATCTCTGACGTCGGCCTTTTCCCTGGCGATTTCAAACGCCGCCAGTTGGCGGGAACGCATGAGAGCGACGGCATTTTGCCTGGCGATTGCCCGCTCATTCCTTTTGGTATTGGCCGCCAGGTTTTCGCCACCAGCCTCGAACTTGGCCAGGAGTTCCAGGCGGTGGTCAAATCGCCGCAGATCGACGCCGCCCGGAGGATCGATATTGATGGGCCGCTGTTCCGGATCGAGCACGGTGAACGGCGAGTGTTCGACTCCGAGAAACCCAGGTCCGTTCCAGCCGACATAGCCAATATTGACGAACGCGGGCAATCCATGCCGGTCAATGTTCGACATGGGGACGGAGCCAAGTTCGTGACTGACGATGGCGCCGAGCGTGGGAGAGTCGAGAGACGCCCTCGGCCGGGAACCTGTTGTTGCATAATAACGCGCCCGGTTGTGTTCCGGTTCGACCCCGGTGAGGCCACGCAAAACCGTCAACTGATTCGCGCGGTCGGCAAGCTTGGGTAGCCGGTCCGTGAAGTACAAACCGGGTACGCGCGTCTGAATTCGCGAATAGGGCCCGGCTTCCTCGCAATTCGTTTTCGGATCGAAGGAATCGACATGCGACGGACCACCGTTGAGCCATAGAAGGATTAACCGGTGATCATCGCCGCGCTGGGGTGTTGGCGTGCCATCGTTCGCGGAACCCCAGCGGCTGGCGAGTGTCATCGCCAGGGCGGAAGGAAAAGACATACCGAGAAAACCACGCCGGTCTAATCCCGCGTGCGGCGAGCGGAGAACAGCGCGATGATTTCTGGCGATTCTGTTATGCCGACTCATTCGATCCGCTCTCCGTCAATAGGTGAGGAACTCGGTGCTATTGAAAAGAACCCACAGAATGTCCTCGAGTGCCTGCTGACGATTGCCCGTCGCCAGGGACGGTTGGAACAATGCAATTTCCTTGTCTGTCGGGGCACGCGAAAGCACGGTCCAGAACAATTCGGAAAGCTGTTCCTCCGGCGGCAAAGCGAGCACTTGCTTGAGCGTCAGGCCTTCGGATACCCAGTTTTGCGGAAAATAAGAGTTCATCTCGAAAAGTACGTCCGCGACGGGACCTTCTTTTCGGTTCGCGTTCTCCCGATTCCATCGAAGCTCTTGCGATCGCTCGGCGTTGGGAGGTACGACTTCCAATCGGGTTTCCATGCCCGTCGCGCGCAAGAGCGAATCAAACCATTGATTGGGATCGAGGGTTCTCGGCGACGCGCGGGAATAGTCATCTCTCGCCGGCGGGGATTTCTCGCTTGAGAGTTGGTAGACGCTGCTGATGGCGATCGCGTGCATTAAGTGCTTGAGGCTTCGGTCGTTCAAAGAAAAATCGCGCGCGAGTTTGTCGAGCAGTTCTTGATGATGGATGATTTCGTCGGGATGAAAAGCATCGGGTGCCATCGCGAAGCCACGGCCGAAGAAATGCTGCCAAATCCGATTGACGATCGCGCGATTGAAATACGGATTGTCCCCTCGGGCCAGCCACGCCGCCAGTTCCGCGCGACGTTGCCCCTGGGGAATCGAGTCCATTTTCTCGTCACCCAGCGGTTTGGGGCCGGTGAGGCGATTGAGCTTCGGGTCGGTGGGATGTGGGATGATGACCGGCAGGTCGGAAACCCACCGCAATGCACGTTTCTCCCCCGTCGCGCCAGGAATCGCCTTTAAACCCCCAGGAATCTGCACGGTAGCCAATCGCGATTTCGTTCGGCGGGGATAGTCTTGCGGCTGGTTGTCGAACTGTGAAGTGATACCCGTGAAAAATGCCGCGAGGCCCCAGAAGTCGTCCTGCGTCCAGCCGTGGATGGTGTCGTCATGGCACTGGGCACATTCGAGGTTCACTCCCAAAAAAAGCTTGCTCGTCGCCGTCGCCAGTTCCGGCGGCTTGGCTTCCCAGAGCAGGGGGAAGGAAACGGCTCCGTCGTTTTCATTGTGACCTTCGGCAGTCAACAGATCCTTGACGAGTTCGTCATAAGGAGCGTCGACGGCGAACATTTCACGGAGGTACTCGAATAAACGTACCGTATCGCTCCCTTGTCCCACGACGGGGGCCGTTTCGAGAATCCAGGAACGATAGGTTAAAGCCCAGTAATCCGGCATTCGCGGATCGGCGAGCAAACGTTCGACAAGCTTGGCTCGCTTGTCCTCGGTCGTGTCGGTGATGAATGACCGGAGGTCCTCGACCTCGGGAATCGTCCCCACCAGATCCAAAGAGGCTTTGCGATAGAACGCGGCATCGTCGAGTAATGGCGCAGGGGAAAGCTTGCGCGCGCGAATGTCGTTCTCGAAATAGGAATCAATCATCGAGGCGGCGGCGAAAGCCGCCGTCACGCGCCCGGGATGGCTCGATCCGCCAGAGTTCGGAATCGGCTTTGGCTTCAGCTCCGAACCTTGGAGCGCGATTCGAAGGGCGCGTTCGGAACGCTCGACCTGCGCCCGCGCGGCTTGAACTTGCCGCTGCGCTACTTGCACCGAGGATTGCGAATTGGGCTGCCGAACTTGTTGGGCCACTTGCAATCTT
>JAXMAQ010000063.1:0-43037 GCA_046350335.1 Planctomycetota bacterium | reverse complement strand
CGTGGCGCCGAGGGCCACGGGTCGGACGAAGACGCGGAGTCTGTCCTGCTCGTCTCCGGACGTGCGGCGCACTCCGCCGAACGCGCTCGGCTTGGCGTCCTTGATCGCTCGCTGCAAAGCGCCCGCGATGGCCAAGCGCAGGTCGTGGTCCACCATATCCAGAATATCCGCGGAAGGGCGCCCGTCGGGCATTCGCAAATATCGGCCCGCTCCCGAAAAGGTATGCAGCAGTTCGCGCTGTTGCGTGATCAAAAAGCTCGGCGGGACGTATGACCCGAGTAGCTCGTCGTAGGCCCGTAACAAGTTCGCATCGGGCAAAGCTCCCTTCGGATTTCGTGGCGCAATCCCAGCGGCTTGCATTTGAGGCAGCAGCGGAGAGAGTGGCACTCGCATGTCGGTCGGCAGCCGGACATCGCGACGTTTTCGATAGATCTTCCAATGGCCGTCGAGTGTTTCGAACTCGTCGGAGATTTCCCCCGGGCTCTCACTGGGCCCCAGAGCCAGCGTGCCTCGCGTCTTCAGGCCAAAGTGGAAGAGCGATAGAGCTTTTTTTTGGGCCGCGGTTCGCAAATAAATCAGCAGGTTGCGACAACTGATCAAGTCCAACTTCGTGAATGGCGCGTCCTTGATGACGTTATGGGGCGCGAAAACGATAAGTTTGCGCAGATCCGGCGCAACCTGAAATTTGGCGGCCTGGCGGTTGAAGTAGCGATCGATTCGAGCAGCGGACACTTCGGTCAAAGCGGCTTGATCGTACAGGCCCGCGCTGGCGAAGTCCAGGCTCGCGCGATGGACATCCGTGGCGAATATCTGGACGTTAACCGGCCTGTTTTCGTTCACCATCGCTTCGTGAAAGAGGATGGCCAAGGAGTAGGCTTCTTCGCCCGTGGCGCAGCCGGCGATCCAGACGCGGATCTCCTCTTCACGCGATACCTTGCCAAGAATGTCGGGGATTACTTTCGTTTCAAGGAGTTCAAAGAACTTGGGGTCGCGAAAGAACCGGGTTACTCCGATTAGCAAATCCTTGTAAAGCGCGTTCAGCTCGACCGGGTTATCTCGCAACTGCGTGACATATTCTTCAAGATCGACGGATCGGTTAAGCTGCAAGCGACGGTCAATGCGACGCAAAACGGTATTTGGTTTGTAGTGGCTGAAGTCGATTCCAAATTCGGCGCGCAAGAGACCGTACACGGCGTTCATTCCGGTCTCTGACACTAGCTTGCTGCGCGAATTAGGACCATTCGACCCGTGGACTGGGTGGCGCACATGATCCAGGAGTGCTTGAGCCATGATGCCGGGAGGAAGGACCAAGTCCGCGACACCGGTTTCAATCGCGCTGCGCGGCATGCCGTCAAACCGGGCCGTTTCTTCGCTTTGCACGATTACCAGACCGCCAGCTTCGTGAATGGCGCGGACGCCTCGTGAGCCATCACTGCCGGTTCCCGAGAGAACAATACCGATGGACCGCTCGCCCAAATCTTGGGCTAACGACCGAAGGAATGTGTCAATCGGCAGACTCAATCCCGTGGCAGGGTCTTTATCCGTGAGCAGGAGCCGGCCACCAGAAATCACCATCTCCTTCTTCGAGGGGATTAGATAGATGGCATTCGGCTCCACCGCCATCCCATCTTCGACCCGATGAATGGCAATCTCCGTGCGTCTTGACAGTAACTCATCCATCAGACTCTTGAAGTCTGGAGAGAGATGTTGCACGACCACGAATGCCATGCCAGCGTCGGCAGGCATGTGCTCGAAGAATGATTCGAGCGCTTCCAATCCCCCCGCCGAAGCCCCTAGGCCCACCACATGGAAAGGCGAAGCGGCGGATTCACTCGCCGTTTCCTGGGCAGGCACGTGAGGTTGACCGTCAGGGAAGTCGGCTTCAGACGAAATCGTCCTTTCGGTGTTGGTATCCATCGCAGTGGTTCCCAATCGCGTTACGCGGTGCTTTTTGTTCGTTCTCCAATGGGTACATGTTTCATTTCCATTTTGGATAAATTCAGAGGCTCTCAATCGCTGGCGGCAGACGGGCTAACCATCGACCCGCTCGACACCGACCGTGCTACGAGGGTGGTTCGCGTTGCTGGGCAAACATCACCTGATCCGGGGGGGGAGCGCGCTTGACGAGAACGATGAAACTTGAGAGAACCGCGGCCCGCGATCCCGACGAATGCGTGCGAGAAAAGGATTGAGACAGTGCCGGTGCCATTGGTGAACTCCCTCGGAAAGAGGCCTCGAACGCCAATGCGGACAACTCCAATCAAAAATGTTACGTCCGCTTGCCAATGGTAGTTGGGTGGCATGAGAGAGGTGCGCGGGCCGGTCGAGGAGACTTGAGCCGAATTTTTTGTCCTGATTAGGTTTACATGAACAAAATTTCGTAAATTTTCGCGTCGACGACTCGTGGGTTAAGACCAAAAAGATCGCTATCCTGCTCCATCGCTCCCGTGAAGCCGGGCACCATTGACCAATTTCACCGCCTTCGGTATGGGATCTACTTGCGGATGCTAAAATTAAAGGGAGATCTAACCATCCATTGGGATGGCGAGGGAAACGCCCCTATTCGTGGGAGTGAGTGCCGGTGAAGCGGTTTGAGTATCGACTGGAGCGGGTGCAGAAACTGCGTGAGCGTATTCGCGAACGCCGGCGTCTGCTCCATGCCGAGGCGGTACAGTATCGCCAAAAGGTCGAGGAGCAAATCCAGAGTATTGAAAACGCGCGGGAGGCGGAAAAAGAGGTTTTGCGCACGACGCTGTCCCATGCGGAAGTGATGGTCGACAGCATCATCCGCAGCCGTGCCTACGACGGATTGTTAGGAAACTACCGGCGGCATTTGGATCGACAATTGGAACAGGTGCAGCAGGTCGTGGAGGTTCGCAGGCAAGAGCTGGTCCATTCGGAAAGGGACGTCCGTATCCTGGAAAAGCTCGAGGAACGGATGCGGTTACGGTACAACGAGACGGTTGATCGAGCGGAACAGAGTGACATGGACGAGTTGGCCCGGCAATCGGTTGCCCGCCGGGAGGAATTGTTTGGGAAGTCCTAACCCTTTGTTGGTTTTGGCTTAAGGGGCAGGCTTCGTGAAATGGATCGCGAGGATTTCGACCTTTCTGGTGTTCCAGATCCTCTTTCTTGGCATTTTGTTGGCATTCCTTGGCCGATTTCCAAATCGCGAGCTAAGCTTGGTTTGGCAAGCGCTGATTACCGGTGATTCTCCCGCGGAGAGACTGGATCAGCGGTCCAGTGTCGCGAAAAAAGCTGCGGAGCAGGAGCCCTCTTATGAGGAATTGCTCAAGCAGAGAACCTTGGAATCTCGTATCATCGAGGCGAGGATTCGCGAACTGGAGTCGCTGCGAGGCGCGGTGGCCTCCGAACAAGAGGCGGTGACCGCGAAGAGTAAGCAATTGCAGCGGCTACGGGCTGATCTCGAAAAGGGACTGGCGGAGAAGGATGCGGCGGCCGTCCAGGCGGGCCGCGAAAAGCGACTCGGGCTCCTCCAGAGCATGCCACCAAAACTCGCCAAAAGCTACTTGCTTGAGCAGGGAGCCAAAGACGAGAATGAAGTGGTCGAGATCATTCGACAAATGGATGATGTGGTTGCGGCAAAGATCTTCAAGGAGTTTAAGCTGCCGCAAGAGGTCAAGAGTTTGAACGGCTGGCTCGACAAATTGGGCCAGGGAGAACCAGATAGTTCCGAGATTCAGAAGCTGAAAGAAAAAGTTCCACCTCGGACCTAAGCTCGGTTCTCCATAGCAACGACCTTTATGTGGACTCCTTGAACGGGTTCGGCAGGGGGCGTGTCGACGCGCTAGCCAACCTGATGAGCAACCGTGATGCAGCAAGCACCCGTCTTGGCGCTACCTAGCGGCGTGAACACGCCTAACGCGTCAGGAAATTCATCTTCGAGCAGCCTCTCTGGCTTCGTCTCGTCCGACGGGGGCGTTAAATTCTTCTCCGCCTTCTCTCAGGCCGTTCAATCTTTGCTGGAAGGTCACAGCCAAATACCCACGGGATCGGTGACGGCGGATACCCTGACGAAGGCTTTTCCGCTTCCGGGCGGCACGATCGACGCGAACTTGTTCGCACTATCCCAATCCAGCTCACTTTTCGTGGTGGACGCCGCGGACGTCGAGAAGCTTCCCTTACTGGGAGAAAACACGTTTCCCGGCGGGATACCGGTGACGAATGATCCGGTCGCCCCTTTGGCTTTGTCCCAGACGTGGGGTGAAACGGCGAGCGACTTGCAATTCCAGGTTCCACTCGAACTACTGCAGCAAGTGATCGCCCAAGACCTCGGAACAGGGGTTCCGATTCTCCCGGCATCCGCTCAGGAGCCGGAACCAGAAATCGCAAATCCCAAGTCCTTGCTCAAAGAATTGGAGCAGGCGGGATTTTTTGTCTCCACCATGACGGGCGTCCCATCTCCGGGATTGGGTGACGCAGCGGAAGTGACGACTTCAAAGCCGCAGGGGATTCCAAGCGGGTTGCAGAGTTTGGACCCGTCGCTTTCGCGAGGTCTGTTGAGCGGCGGCGAGTTGTTGTCGACAAATTCCGCCAAGGCGGTCGCCAACAATCCCACTCTTGCCAATTCACTGCTGGCGAAAGGGGGGCGATTAAACGTCCCTCGGTCCGTACTGGGGCGTTTTCAGGAAACGCGACTGGCGGAGATGGCGACCACCAATCCGTCAATGCTCACCGATTCGGAAAAAGCGGCCGTCAATGTGTCTCCCGAAGATCGCAACGCGACGGTGTTGGCGCGACTGGATCGGGTGGAGTTCGTTTCGCGGATTTCTCAAGCCTTGGAGCGGGCGAAAGCTCAATCCCCAAAATCCGTGGAGTTGGAGCTTAATCCCCCGTCATTGGGAAAACTCCGCCTGCAAGTAATGGAGATCGACGGCCAGTTGACCGCGCGCATTCAGGCCGATTCCGCGTCCGCGAGGGCCTTGTTGCTCGAACACATGCCCGTGCTCGATCGGAACCTCGGAGACCAAGGAATTCAGATGCAGCGCGTTCAGGTGGAGCCCCCTTCGGGCGGCGACACGAGTCTGTCGGGGGGACACAATCCCCAGCATTCCGGGGGCCAGCACCCGAGGCAACAGCACGAGGGAACGCCGTTGAAGTGGTTCACCAGCGCGGAAGATGGGGAAAACGGGAAGCCTTTGACGATAAGTGAGCTTTTGGCTTTGGCGCCGGGCATGGACAGGTTGATCTAGGTCTATCGGAAATACCGATCAAAGAGTTAGCGAGGAACGGAGAGCGGATATGGACGTTTCAAGTGTGCTGAATGGCGCCTCGACGCAGAAGACCGCGACCAAGGGTTACGGCGACATGAAGACAGAGGACTTCGTCAAGATCCTCATCGCGCAACTCACGAACCAGAACCCGCTCGAACCGATGGAGAACGGGCAATTGCTCGACCAGGTGAGTTCGATTAGTTCGTTGGAGTCTTCCAACAAACTGATCTCCACCCTCGGTTCGCTGGGTTTGTCGCAAAGTCTTGGTTCGGCGAGTGCACTGATCGGCAAAACGGTGGCCGGGAAGGTCGGCAGCAACGACGTGACCGGAGTCGTGGACAAAGCCGTCGTCGAGGATGGTGAAGTCTTCGTCATGATCGGCGATATCAAGTTACCCATCGGCGGAATCACGGAGGTTAGCTAACTTCCGCCGTTCACGTTTATCACGCTTCAAATCACCATGAGACGCACAACGGGGAGAAAACACCATGCCACTCGGCAGCGCATTGAGCACGGCTTTGTCCGGCCTAAACGCGAATCAAAGTGCCCTGGACGTTATCGGCAATAACCTCGCGAACACGAATACCACCTCGTTCAAGGCATTTCGCAACGAGTTCGTCAATAACTTTTACAACACGCTGGGACTCGGTTCCGCGCCTGGGACCGCGAATGCAGGCACGAATCCCCGTCAAATTGGGCAAGGAGCCAACGTCGGCTCGCTGTCCACTGACTTTCGTCCCGGTTCCCCGAATCAAACGGGCGTGCCGAGCGATCTCTACATCCAAGGGAACGGTTTCTTTTCCGTGGCGAGGGGAGCGGAGATCGTTTACACGCGCGATGGCTCGTTCCGACTCAACAGCCGGTCCGAGCTTGTGACCGCCCAAGGTTTCAACGTTCAAGGTTTCGGCATCGACGACAATTTCAACATTCAGCAAGGTGCCTTGGTGAATCTAACGATTCCCCTGGGCTCGTTGCAGGTGGCCCAAGAGACCAGCAACGCGTTTCTCGAAGGTTCTTTGAATCCCCAAGGCGTCGCCGCCACCCAAGCGACCATCGTGCAATCCGATCCGATGACGTTGCTGGACGGCGTAACTCCCGCGACGGGAGCGACCACCTTGGGCAACATCCTGGTAAACGGCACGACGGCAATGGTACCCGGAGGTTTTCCCGCGACCCTCACTTATACGCCCGTGAAAGGGAACCGGATTCTTCCCCCCGAATCCCTGACCCTTACCGCGGGGACGACGCTTCAGGAACTCGGCGACTTCATCGTTGGAAGCCTGGGCATCAATACCGGAATTACCCAGCCAGCGGGCAACACGCCCGGTTTCTCCATTAGCGCCGGCGGAGTCGCGAGCATTACCGGCAACCTCGGCGAGCTCAGTAATTTTCAGATCGATGGCGGCGATTTCTCTGTCTCTGGTGGCGGCATTATCAATCTCGATTTCCCCAACCGCGCGCAAACGGCGAATGGCGAGAGCGTCTTCACGCAGTTTTCTGCTTTTGATTCCCTTGGATCCGCCGTCCGCGTGAACATTACTGGTTACCTGGAGCAATTGGGAACGGAGTTCAGTACCTTCCGTTTCCTTTTCGACTCGCCCGATCAGAGTATCGATCCCTCGTTGGCCGGAAACTTCGACAATTCCATTGGCTCCGCCGTACTCACCTTTGACCAGCGCGGACAATTGCAGACCGTGATCGGGAATCAATTGACCGTGCAACGTGACCTAACCGGTGCCGGCGATCCCTTGACGTTCATCCTCGACGTGGATGGCGTGTCGGCTCTCTCGGTACCCACCAGCCAATTAGCGGTTGTTAGTCAGGACGGTTCGCCTCCGGGTACGTTGATCGACTTTGGCATCGATGCTTCGGGGGTTATCGTCGGTGCGTTCGACAACGGCGTGACGCGAAATCTGGGGCAAATTGCCTTGGCGAGGTTCAGCAATCCGCAAGGTCTCGTGGCCCAGGACGGCAATCTTTACCGCCAGGGGCCCAACAGTGGACTCCCCTTTACCACCACCCCGGGACAAGGAGTCGGCACGATCCTCAGTGGCGCCTTGGAGCTAGGGAATGTGGATGTCGCAGTCAGCTTCGTGCAGCTTCTCACGGCGTCGACTGCCTTTTCAGCCAACAGCCGGGTGATCGCCACGACGCAGGATCTGTTTCAAACGCTTCTGCAGTTGCCCCGAACGTAAGCGAGGTTCGCCTGCCAAGGGCCGTTGTTTACGATAGGTAAAAAAAGATGGGGACGATCCGTCGTCCCCTGCTTCCTTGCGTCGCCCCCTCCTGATGTCACCTCGGGGCATTGTCGTGCTAGGGTGATTTTTCCATGGCTCGCGCCCGGTCCGTGCCCAAAGTCGAGATCGGACTCGTCTTCCAATCCCCCGCGAAGTCCGACCGCAATCGGCCTTGCTTCGCGATACAAGACTTCAGGGTACTACTAGACCGCGCGCGGCGTTCGAGTCTCCACGCATTCTGCCGGTGTCGGTGCATGGCTCGCTCTTTCCCTTCACCGGAACGTGTCGTTTCGAATCGCCAGACCTGCAAAACGTGACGGAATTCGAGACCACTTCCCGATGTCGCGAGACGAAGGCTACTCGCGGACCGAGCCGATTACGATCCTTGATCCATCCCGTTTGTCGTGAGCATTAATCCATTCCGCTTATCAGGCGGGGAGGGAAACGCCGGTGATACACCGTTTATTTCACTCTCCGTCGTGGTGCGCGGAATTCGTCAGGAATGAGCTCTGCCGAGCTCGCGTTCGAATGCCTCGATGGCATCGCGAACTTTCCATGGGCGATCACCTAGCACAATTTCACCGTCCTGCTTGAGTTCTTGCTTCACGCGTTTTTCGGCTGCAATCACGGTACTGTGATTGAGCCCGCCGACATGTTCGCCGATTTCGCAATAGGTCGCCGACGTGTATCGGCGCGCGAGATACAAAAGCATCATTCGCGGGTGCGCGACCGCGCGACTTCGGCTCTTCTCCGAGAGAATGCGGGGATTGATCTCGAAGATTTCACAAAACTTCCGCTTCACCTCAGGGACCCGGAGGACGGGGACCGCGTGCCGAAGCACTTCCGCGAGAGCGATTTGTGCGGTCGCGGCGTCAAGCGGAGTGGAATGCGTTTTGGAATACGTTTCGGAATAGTGTTCCAGATAGTTGATGGCCCCTTCAATCTCGCAAATGTTGGCGCAAAGTTTCTCCGCGAGGAAATCGACGACGGAGCCACGGAGTTCCAGGCTTCGTTGGGCCGCCTTGTCGCGAATGAGTTGCCGTCGCATTTCTCGCGTCGGAGGATCGATCTTCGCGACCATCCCAGCGACGAATCGGGATTTTAGCTCTTCGCCAATCTTCGCGAGGCGTCGCGGATGGACGTCGCAGGAGAGCACGACTTTCGCACCCCTCGTTTCGAGAGCGTTGAGCGTGTGAAAGAACTCTTCCTGTGTCGCTCGCTTATTGCTGAGGAACTGAACATCGTCGACAAGCAAGACATCCAAATGACGCATTCGTTTGCGGAACGCGGCAAGCTTGCTCGTCCGCATCGCTTCGACGAACTCGTTGGTGAACTGTTCGCAGGAGATGGCGAGCACCTTCAAGTTCCGGTGCCTGATTTTCAGACCTTCTTCAATTCCCTTGAGCAGATGCGTCTTTCCCATGCCGACGGCTCCGTGAATGAAGAGCGGACTGTAGGCGGACTTGGGATTGTCGACGATCGTTAGGGCTGCGGAATGGGCGACCCGGTTCGGAGATCCCGCGACGAATCGGCTCAGGGAGTACCGCGACGGCTTCACCGGCGCCGGTAGCGGGGGAGACGCGCCCGCGTCGAAATTCGTGAACGAACCCTGGCTTCCCCGGGACGGGCAAAACTCCGTCGAAATGGTCGTGCTGGATACTTCCGCGGCGGCCGTGGGAATGGCGTTCCCCTCGCGAGGCTCCGCGGTATGAATCCGTCGAAAGAGATTGGGATCGATCCGAAACCGGATCGACATGGGATTGCCAAATGCCTTGTGGGCGGCGACTCTTATCTCTTCTTGGAAATGACTTTCCAGCCATTCCCGGTAAAAGCGATTAGGGACACCGATCTCCAGAGTTTCTTCTTCGAGAACGAGCTTCGTGTTTCCCTGAAACCAAAGCTCGTAGCGCGGCTTGCCGATCGAGTCCCTGATTGCCTGTTCAAAGGTCGCCAAAGTCCGTGGCGCAAGCATATTCACTGAGCGCAACCTCCCTTTGAAATCCTTCCCAGAATCGTGAAACGATCCTCCCCTTTTCTGCAAAAGGGAAAGTGCCGCTTCCGAACCTCATCACTCGGTGAGGCAAATGTTATGCGGAGTTCTCGGCGGGTCCAAGAAGAATCCGGTCGAAGTTATCGACGTCCTTTCCGGACCAGGGGGGCGCCCTTTCGAAGTGTTGGGCGATGAAGTCTTTATGAAGCTCGAACCCCTCGATGATTATTTTCGGAACCCGTTTCGAGACCGTGAAGAATTTGTCATGACGCCAAAGCGGCATGAAACTGGAGTCGGAAAGTTGTTTTGTAAGGTATTCGTAGGCAATGGTTTGCGGGTTCTGGTGGGCTGTGAGGGGATGGTCGAAGAAGCTCGTGGAAAACGTCGAAAACTGACAGGCCGATGTCAAACACTGAAAAACAAAGGGTCTGGATTCGCTTCCGATCCATGCGAACAAGGAATGAGGGAGGCAGCCTCGTTCCTTTCGACACGGACGACGCCCAGGTCGCGCCTCGCGAGCCAACCGGAGAGCGGTCTGACCTTTTGCCGCTGAGAAGGGACCACGCGGCCGGCCGGTCAAATCCGAACGCAAAGTTGACCCAGTTTTCCTGGTCCACGGGAGCGCTGACGAGCTGGCCCAGGATTTCCCTTTGCCTCCCTTGTGAGGAGTAACGGGAACTTCTATATTAGGAGGCTCATTTGTTGAGTCTTCAGTACGGGGTTCCTTGAGAGAGGGTAGTGCATGGGCAGTCGCCGGCGCGGAAAGGGTCGTCGTAAGATCGGCCGCAAGAAACGACGGATGCGGAGCCAGATTCGGCATCGCAAGGGCTAAGAGTCCGTCGCGGATATTGCCCTAAGTGTGAGCCTCGTCGTCCGCTGGAACTCCCGCGGGCGAATGGTTCGCGGTGTTGGTAGCTCGGATTTTGGCTGCTGCACGGCATGAGCCCTCGGTCTTTCATACCACCAGTCGAGCATTAGCGCGTTCGTGAGCATGGTTGGCACCATGTTCGTCTCGACGCGCGCTCCAGCCAGTTCGGATTATTTCGTTGTGCGCTCCCGTTCACGGATCGTCCCTTCTGCATTCCGTTCATTCGTCGCATAGACTTCGTGTCCGTTTTCTCTGGGGCTTACCCGGACCGGAGTGCGTCGATCCAATCAGGCTTAAACGTATTGCCGAATTTCCTTTGAAAACCGATCGGAATTGCTGTCAGCCGAAATCGACGAACAAAAACTGTACATTTCGGTCGGTATTTGTCCGGAGCGAGC
The DNA here is from genome assembly GCA_046350335.1 of Planctomycetota bacterium. Taxonomy (GTDB): domain Bacteria; phylum Planctomycetota; class Planctomycetia; order Kolteriales; family Kolteriaceae; genus JAXMAQ01. The sequence goes on along the minus strand of JAXMAQ010000063.1, from coordinate 32,310 downwards.
CACCTTTGAGCGAGAAAAGCCCGCAAAACCTGCAGACGTAACGGGGCATGCCGTTTGCAATGTCCTTAGTCGTGGCGGAGCGTGGAGTGATGAATACCGTGGTAATTTAACCTGGTGTCATCTCTTTGTCAGTCTCCACCTCCGCCACTTGTCCCCTTTGTTCGCGGCCCGGGTCCCTCATTGAGAACGGTCCTGTTATCACAAACTTCGATTTCAAGGTGAGTCTCGAAGTATTCCATTCCCGAGCGTGATTCCAAGGACTGGTGTGGCGAGGTTGATCATTTCGCAGTGAAATTCCCGCGCTTTCCAGGTTGCGCATTCTTTCTGGTGATTCAGTTGTCCCATTTTACGTCTTCCTACTCTTTTACGCGGTTTAAGTATCGTGCAATCCATTTTGGGTATCACGAATGCGAGAAGGTGGCGTGAATGCGACGATTCCATGGGTGACAAAGAGATGCTCGCACCGGTACGGTGACAAGGAGTATCAAAATGAAGACGGCACCTGCCGTCCGCATCAGCGTTTTGCTGTTCGCGGCGCTGATGGGAAACATATCTGCCCCGCGCGTGGTTGCCCAGGAGCCGACCCAGGCATTACCTGAGATCCGCGTCGAAGCGGAAAGGACACCGGCGACGCCGGAACAGGCACCCCAGCCTGGTCAGCAAGATGCATTGTCCCAGATTCCGGAGGAAGCATTCGTCTCGCAATTCGGGCAGAACGATAGCGGTCAGAGTTATTCCGGTGTTCGCGTCGATGGGTCCATTCCCTGGAATTCCAACGTTATTACGCGGGACAGTGATCGTGTCGGACCCTACGGGCAGCCTGTTTGGACTACACAACGACCGTTTGCCGCTTCGCGCGTTTATGTACTTCCGCCTGGCCAGGCGCAGGTCGAGCAATGGGTTCGCCCAACGTGGGGCAGGGAAGGTAAGCCAGAATATCGGATGCTCGAAGAGATCGCGATTGGCTTGCCAGGAAGATTTCAGTTGGACATCTACGAACGGTGGAACATCAAGGAGAACGATCTCAACGGCCAGGAAGCAAATCACGAGGGTGTGCAGATCGAACTTCGCTGGGCCCTCGCGGATTGGAATCGGATCTTTCTGAATCCGACTTTTTACGCGGAATGGGTTGAACGCGGCAACGGAAATCCAGACGTTTACGAGCTCAAGCTGTTGCTTGCCCAGGAGTTCACCCCCAAGTTGTTTTACGCGTCGAACTTGATCCTCGAACAAGAGGTGGGTGGCGAAGGAAACGGAACTTGGCTGGAGTCATGCATTGGCCACTCCCTTGATTGAGCGTAAGCTGCTTGGAGGCATGGAGTGCCTGGTCCGTAGCAATTCGGTCCATGACGCCCGCGGAGATGCCGAGTACACTTTCCGGATCGGGCCCAGTCTACAACTGCGGCCGACCAATCGCACGTTCGTGACGATGACGCCGCTCTTCGGCACGACGGGTCATTCTCCTTATTGTGAGGCGTATCTCATCGCCGGCTACCAATTCGGCTATCGGGCTGGGCCATCGAGCCCCATCGTCCCGGTTTCGACCATAGGCAACTAGCCTCGCGGGAGATCTTTGAACATTTGATTTTGAGGATTGCAGCCGGGTAGACGCTTGGCATGCCCTCGCGCTTTCCGGCTGCAAAAAGCGATGTTCAATGTCCTGAAGCTCTTTCAATGCGGAAGGCATCGATTCGTCGTCACCTAAAGCTCGCGAAAGATTCCTCGATCGGAAACTGTCAAGGGATCAGGCGGTAACGAATGGGCAGACGAATGACGGTCGCCACCGGCACGTGGTCCACGGACGCGGGCGAAAAACGAATCGACCGGGAGAATTCCATCGCGGAATGGTCGAGCAATTCCGATCCCGAACTTTTCTCCAACAAGGCGACGTCAACATTCCCCTCGGCGGTAACGTGGAGGCGAAGAATCACGGTTCCTTCGATGCCGCGTCTTTTGGCCTCGTCGGGATAAACGGGAATCGACTCGCCAATGAGGCGCGCTTCCGATTTCACGCCGACCGGCTTGGGGAGGGCAGCTTGGGACGCCGTCGAGGCAGGGGAGGCCGCTTTCGATTCGTTGGGTGGAATCTCGTTCTTCTCGACCGTTTCCATGGGTTTAATGGGCACTGCTTCACGGGATTCGCGGCTGGGATTCTCCTCCGTGGGCGGAGGAATCTCCGGTACATCGGGCATGGGATCCTCGATAGTGACTGCGTCCGTCGCCGTCGGATCCGTTACGGATTTGGCGATCTCGCTTGGCGTTTCCTGTACCACGGACGCTGGGACCGCGTTGTCGGGCGGGGTGTCAGGTTGAGGCGGCGCGACTACGGAATCCGTTCGCGGATCGGTTTCGTTCGCATCTTCGATCACGCGCCGCCAGGCACCGGCAACATCGGTGACGAGTCGACGCGCGTTTTGCAAAGCCGGCGTCAAGTCGAGAGCGGGACCGGGAGGCCTGGAAGGCTTGGGTTGCGAATTTTGCTTCGAAGCCTCGACGGCTTTCTTCTCGACCAATTCCGGCTCGGGTGGCGATTCTTCTACCGGGGGAGCAGGGGGAGTTTTCTGTTCTTCGGTCGGTTCGGGTGGAATCTCACTCGGTTGTGCCGTCTCGGGGTGGCTGGGGGGTGGGCTCGGCGAAGATTCAATACTCGACGCCGAGAGAACGACTTCGACGTTTACCTCTCCTTCGCGTGCGTGCAGGTGGTGTTGAACGGTGTCGGCGGCGTGGTACAGCGGAGCCAGGTGAGCCGCGAATGAGGCGCCGAGCAAGATCAAGAATCGCGGACTGTCGTTACTCATGCTCATAGGACAGCTTGACCTGGCCTGCCCCCGCTTGTTCAAGGCGAACGATCACACCGAGCACGGATTCGTAGGCGAGCGTTTTGTCCGCCCGAAACAGGACGGCGGTCGAAGTTGCATTCCGCATGGCCGTTCGAACAGAATCGGTCAGTTGCTCCGTGGAGATCGGCTGGTCGTTCAGAAACGTCATGCCTTGTTTGTTCATGGAGACGACGATCGGTTCGTCGGTTGGCGCGGTCGTTGCGTTCGACTTGGGTAGATCCAAAATCACGGACGAACCCTTTACGAAACTCGACGCGAGCAAAAAGAAGATGAGTAGCTGAAAGACGCAATCGATCATGGGTGTCATGTCGGGCATCTCAAACGCTGAGCTGGAGCGACCGGACGGTCGAAAATCAAGCATGGCGCGCCACCTTTCGCGCGGCTTCGATAGCGCTCGGATCGACCTTCGGGGGATCGCTGGACGCGCGATCGACGACACTACGCCACTCGTCCAAATACGTGATCAAAAGCGCGAACTCTTGAGCCATGGTATCCAGCTTCTGCTGAAAGTAATGTCTCCCGGCGAGGGCGGGAATGGCGATCACCAGGCCGAAAACCGTGGTGAGCAATGCCTCCCAGATTCCGGACGCGAGATCGGACGGCTGAACTCGAGATCCCATCATTTCCACGCGGTGAAAAGCGGAAACCAAGCCTGTTACGGTTCCGAGTAGACCAAGCATCGGGCTTAGCTGGCCGATGACCGTCAGCCAATGGACTCTTCGCCCCTTGTGATCGAGGAGGATCATTCCCTCTCTTCGCACGATGTCGTCGCGAATGGCGGACGACGTTTCCAAGTGATCGAGGTAAACGGCGGTGGGTGATCGAGAGGCGAACGGCCAAGGGATTTGCACAGAGCGCTCATCGCTGTGCCTTTGCATTCGGATCCCGATACGCGTTAAAAGTCCCCGAGATCGGAACGGAACGTCAAAACGCGACGGCCTGATCGAATAGAACGGCCACCAGCAGGATCGAGAGGCCCAAGAGGGGCCACCTGACCGGACCACCCCGATGAAACAATGTCGGAAAGTCCTGATCCCACATCGAGCCGTTTACCCTCGTGCCAAAGGTCTCCGTGCGACATCACCGTTGGAGGAGGAAACCACGCCAACCCTTTTTATCAACATAGTCGGGGCAAGCATTACGAGGCAAATCGTTGGCTGGTCAAAATTTATGCAGCGTGGCGGAGTTGTTGCGGTCATGCGCAGGGATGGAAAACGACACGGGTGGAGGTTTGGCATCCCGCGCAGGCAAGATGAATGGCTAAAGAATCGAAGTAGTCGGGGTCATACTCCCCGAATTCGTCATCGAGTTCATAGCCGTACCCGAAGACGAGGGTGATTTCCCCCACGCTGTCGGCACACTGGGGGCAATTCCATGGCTTGGGAGGCCCTATTGGTTCTCGATGCGTGTGGAGCTGAAGCTCGCCGTTGTATCCGTCCAATACCGGATTGAAGAGGCAATGCGTTTTTCCACAAAAGCGGCACTCGACGTGGTAGGGAGCGTCGAGAGCAGCGACGACTTTTCCTCCCCGTTTCGTCGCGAAATCAGGGACGCTCGGCTTGGGGGATATCCATGAAACCGCCCCCGACTTCAAATCGCGTTTTTTCTTTTTCGTCGGCTGCGCCGTCGATTCACGGGGTGGATGACCAAAAAGTCGTAGCGCGCGTTGGCCGCAGGCGCACGCAATCGGATAGATGCGAAAAAGCCCTTTTTTCCGCGTTCCCGAGCCGGTGGCGCCCGAGGTTTCAAAACGCAACCCTGAGATGCATCGAGGAGGAAGTAAAGGAAATGCCCGTCGAGCCGACCTCCGTGTCATGGTTGCCTCCACAACATCCTGACCATCCTTGGTGCATGCAACGGCGTGTGGACGAAACGAAGTCATGCCAGACTTCTCCCCTCGACGGGGTGCTCGCCGTCACGCAACGTTGATCTATTCGGTGAAAGCTACCGCAAGTCGGGGAGTTTTGGAAAGGGGAGTTTGGACGTTGGCAAGCCCGAGAAGGGTGGTCGAGTCGAAGGCTCGGCTTTGGCGGGAGGAGAACGGACATTGAATACTTTTAAGGTTATCCGTTCTCCAGGTTGTGAATTACCGTCGGACTCCACCTTCCGCAGGTTAGTAGGTGAAGAGAAAGCCGCAGGTCGGACCGAAGCTAAACAGATGGCTTAAGTCCTTGTGGTCCTGGACGAACACGTCGAGATTCTGCGTAAATTGCGAACTCGCCCGATCGACGCGGCTGACGTAGAGCATGTCGAAGCCGCCGAACAGCGTTAAGTGTTCGAATATGAAGAACTCGACGCGGAAAATCCCTTCGTAGAGGGGCGCGAATTGCGTCCGTCCATAGTTCGCGCCGCTTTCACCACCGCTGTCCGGGGAAATGAAGGTCTGATTATTGGACTTGTTTCCCATCAGGCCAATTTTGCCCTCGGCGACGACCCGCATTCGTTTCCACGGGGTTTGCAGACGGGCGCGCGCTTGAAGCTGTGGCCCGATTAGATCGTTCTTCGAATTGACCGCCATGATGCCGGTCAGGTTGTTGGCATAGTCATTGACCGTGAGGCGAAGGTTTTCACGGATGCCCAAATAACGGATACCCACGCCGACCGCGAGGTCGCTGGCCGGACCTTCCGCCATAATGAAATGGCGGAGAAAAGAGGTTTCCCCCCCAAAGGCTTCGAAATCCCAATCGATGGTCATTTGATCGGCAATTACAGGGAAGCCCGCGGGAATGTTCGAAAGAAATCCGGTGTACATGCGGATGGGCGAATTGGCGTCTAAGTAGTAGGGCGCGTCCGTGTCCATGAGCCGCCGAGAATTCCAATCCGGCCCGTCGGAGATGAAGCCGCCGGCTTCAATCGAATAGTACGGATTCAGATGAAATTCCAGGACGGCACGGCCGGAGGCTACGTAGTCCTCTTTGTTTGAAATCCGAACCGGGCAGGCGGTATAGGCGAGCCCATCCTGATCGAGCAGGTACGTGTTCGCGAGCTTGACGGAACTGGGCAAGTCCGGCCGCAAAAACATCAACTCGAAACGGGCCTCGAAAAATGGCTGCGGGTCCCAAAGCCCCGATAGCCAGGATTGTGGAATCGGCGGGGCTTGCGACAGATCCGGCGCGGGGAAAAACTGTGAGTTCTCCGCCACCGGCATCTGCGACGGCTGATAGACCTCGTCCCCCGTATAGGGAGCCGGTAACTGACCCTCGGGGGACCACATCGGCGCCGGCTCCTGAGCCATGGCTGAGCAAGCCAGGCCGCACAGACCGATCGCCAAGAGGACTCTTCGCATTGGCATGAACACACCTCGGGTCAACTTCGGGGCCGGGCCCCCCGGTGTCCTTAACCACCCGGTCGGTTAATGCGACCGGCAGGTCCTGGTCGGGGATGCGCCGAATCCAAACGTTCCTACTTGTCGCTTATCGACAAAACGACGCCATAAATTCGATGAACTCGGAAGAATCCAAAAATCCGTTATCCCCGTCAGAGATTCGACGACCAACATTCTTTGTGCAAACTTTCTGGGTTTCCCATTTTGAACGTTCGTTTCGTGCCGTTCGCGCGACGACGCCGGCTTTTAACGCGATTTGGAGAATTGAGGGAAATGGGGAACACGAGGCTTAACTCTGGTCACCAGCAGGGGAAAACTTCACCATCGACTGATCGCTATCCGCTTCACAAGCCGAGACTAAGAAAAGCGGTTTCCTGGTTCCAGATTCCCCCGTTTGGGGGATCGGACCGACTGAGGGAGTCACGCAAGGAAACGACGTGGAGCAACAATTGCCGCTCAGAAAAGTAATGTCCGGGCCCGGTGCGCCTTGCGTTAGACTCTCCATGCGACCGGGCCGGGGAATACGACATTACTTTTCTGACGCTCGATAAAGGGATGGCATCCAAGGTTCACCTCTCCCTGCGGCAACGAAAAGTTTCGAGCAACGCGTGGCGACCAGCCGGCCTCGGTGCAAGGGAACACTCCGTTGAACGGTTCAGAGGATGAAGATCTTGAACAGAGCCTCGCAGTTTCTTTGGAGGGCGGAGACGTGGACTGGAAAGCAAAACAACTCGCCGATATCGGCTACCAGATCGTAAGCCTCTCAGGGGATTACTGTTGTGCCATTCGTGGGGACCGAGAGGTCATGCTCAAGTGGGATGGCGAAAGCTGGATCGTCCTTTGACATGAAGTGATCATAAAGCCGCAAGTTCGTCGAATTGTCGAAGACGGGCTTAACTTTTACCGATCCGAAGCGGTACAATAGCACGTCCGAAACAAAAAACTGCGTTCCCAAGCTCCGTTCAGCGTTTGGTGGAACGCACGCAAATCAATTCAGCAGAAGCGTCGAATCGATTGCTTCCCGATTCCAGTTCGTGGAGTCGAGAATTAGTACCGATCCGGCCGCTTCTGTCGCTGTTCGTCCCGAGGTGACGTAACGTGCGCACGCCTACGGCACGCGGGGGGCGGCATTGGGATCGCATGGTCGAGCCGGTGGCCAAACAAGGTCGCTGGCCTTCGGCCGTTTGCCCCTCTTTACGATTCGGCCTAGGCACTAACGCGAACTTCTCGTTCGTGCGTCTCAACGGCGCGGGGCTTGTTGAGCGCCGCCAACGCCATCGCAAGTTGCTTCTCGTCGATCGCCAATTCGTGAAGCGATCGAATCACATACGTTGCTTCCGCGGGCGAATCACATTCTTCGAGCGCCCGAAAAGCAAGTTCCACCAATTCCCGCGCCGGCAACGAGACATCCAAGGATGTCGCGGCAACTGACATCGATTTCCTCCAGGCCGCGCATCGTCACTAGGGAAGTATCACCGTCAGGAGGAAACTTCCGTTCGCCGATGCAACGGCATAACCGAGAATGCCATCGCTATTGAACGCTGTCGAAGTAATAACCGCCTTTCCACGGCCTCGTCATGCGAGTCGCACCACAGGATCACATGGGGATTGGGCAGCAAAGCCGGACAAGGAGGGATGGGGCATCGGCCGCGCTGTTTCTAACAAATATAGGCTCACGAATGGAAAGAGGCCGAATTCATTTGCCCTCCGCCGTCGATTTCGCGTCGAGGATGTGCTCGCGCATGATGCGAAATCCGGTGTCACAACAGATAGTTCCTCGGGGTAAAACGAACGGAATGCCGAGCGGGCAATGTCGGGACGCAGCCACCAAGAGCCACCGCGCAAGACCATTACGTTCCTGACTCGGGGCCAACCGGCCGACGGCCGGTGACTTTGCGTAGTAGTCGGCATCGTACCAATCCGAACACCATTCCCACGCGTTGCCGTGCATGTCAAAAAGGCCTAGCGGATTGGGTGAAAGCTTCCCGCCGGTCATGCGGTGAAGGGAAAGCCGTCGCTTGAAGCCAGATGGTGTTTCCAGTGCGGGAACAGTTTCTGTAACCGACTGGTCCCGTACGTTGCCGACGAGAATCAAACCCTCCGGATCGTTGCCGTTAATGTACCGCGTCTCGCTGCCGGCGCGGCAGGCGTATTCCCATTCCGCTTCCGTCGGAAGCCGATAACGGACTCCCTCGCGTTGCGTCAGCCAGGCACAGAACGCGACCGCGTCGTTCCAGCTGAGATTGACCGCGGGATGGTGCTCGTCCTGTTTGAATCCGCAACGTTTCCAAGAATAGCCCGGTTTTTGGAATACCTGTTTTCGCCAACGGGGGTCACAGCCCCAGCCCCCTTTGTCGTCCTTTTCCGCGTCGGTCTGGTACCCCGTTCGTTCGCAAAACGTCGAGAATTGGCCACGGGTAACCTCATGGATTCCAAAGAAGAAAGGTTTACTGATGGAGACGCGATGCCGGGGTCGTTCTCCATCCACCCACTTGACCTCGAGGCCGGAGAATTGTTTCGTGAGTTGTTCCGGCGTCTCGTCGCTTCCCATGAGAAACGAGCCGGCGGGGACTAACACCATCTTCATGCCGATCGAGTTGAGGAGAACGTCCGAACCCGCGGCCGGATTAACGCTGACGGCGGCTACACCGGCCGCCAGCAACAAGAAAATCTGACGTTTTCGAAATTTGAATCCGCCCATGGCCGTAAGCCTCGCTTGGTGGCGGGCGCCGACGCAATCTATAAGCGGACGAAACAGTTTAAGGAAGGCTGAATCAGGATAATCTAGCGCTGCACCTAGAGCGTCGATAGCCGATCACCCCCACGACGACGCCGGTAAGGCCGAGGAAAGTCAGCGAACTCGCTTCGGGGACGGACGCGACCACCATGCCCGTGAGATAGATGTCGAGGAAGAAATCGTCCGTGGCCGTCGGAGTGTCGCCGCCGAGAATCGTCTTTTGAAATCGGAGGCTGATGGGAATCCGTGCCTCCAAGCCGAGAGGCGTACCGGTGAGAAGTTGTCCGCTTCCGGACGCAATGTTCATCCCGCTCAGGCCGGCTAGGTCAAAGGTTCCGGTCCCAATCGCTCCTCCGATCGCCCCGGTTCCCGCATAATCCAGCCGGCCCGCTTCGATTTTGAGGACTTGGCCACTGACGGGAAAGGTCCAGTTTCCGGTCGGGCCGCTCAAGGGTACTACGGCGCTGGTGATATCGAAAACCAGCCCGCGAATGGCAAAATCGATCCCGCCCAGGGATGGGATTGGCGCCGTCGCTCCAATGTTCGCCGGGGCTTGCGAAGTTGCGGAAACGCCGGGCGTGGCGCCAGGCCGATAGTCGCCGCCGTTATTCGCGAGAATGTCCGATCCAAGAAACTGAATCGCGATACCTTCGAAGTAGTTGGCCACGCCGTACTCGTTATTCAACCGCGTCTGCAGGCTGTTGGAAAGATTCTGCGACGGATAGGGGCCTAATGCCTGACTTTTTATGCCTATGGTAAGTTGAGGATCATGGATTTCGCCCGACACCATGGAACCGGACATAGTCACCAGGCTCTGCGTCGAATCGATCAGAAAATTGACAGGAGCGGCGTCGGCGGTGGCGACACCGAGCAAATACAGCGCGGGAAAAAGAACGATTCTTGTGGTGGCGCGAATCATGTGGGCTTCCTCCCCCTTGATGGACGAACGGGCAATTTGCGGGGTACCGTCTACGAGCCTGCGAGCAATTGGTGGCCTTGAGGAAAGAATCGAACAAAGACGAAAGCGGATGCTCGGAGCGATACTCAACCGGGACCAGCGGACACCGATGGTCACGAAATATCGCTTTATCCTAATAACCGATTCCCTTGAACGCAAAGGAAAGAGAACAAAGATTTCAGAATTGCAAGGCCCGTGTAGGCAAGAATCTCAAGATTCTCGCATATTGTCCTAAGTCGTTTATTTTGTAGATATTGCAGTTTTTGTTTGGGGTGTCAGAGGCCAGGCTGCCAAGGATTTTTCCTCTCCTGGCGTACTGGGAGCGGGGGTGGAGAAAGTTCGTTGTTCCGGCATCTTGCCAAGCGAGTTCGCGGTTTTTATATTGCTTGGCTCAGGATTTTAGGGAAAGTCGTGCGAGGAAAGGGCCTTATGCCCACGATCAATCAGTTGTGCAAAAAAGCACGGGTCAAACAGGTCAAGCGAACCAAGTCGCCGGTGCTCCAGGCCTGCGCTCAAAAGCGTGGCGTCTGCTTGCAGGTGAAGACCATGACCCCCAAGAAGCCGAACTCCGCGTTGCGGAAGATCGCCAGAGTGCGGCTTTCCAACGGCAAAGAAGTGACGGCGTACATTCCTGGCGAAGGTCATAACCTTCAAGAACACTCCATCGTGCTCATCCGCGGTGGCCGTGTTCGCGACTTGCCGGGCGTTCGCTATCACATCGTGCGTGGCGTCCTCGACACCCAAGGGGTGGGTGATCGTCGTCAGGCCCGCTCGAAGTACGGCGCTAAGCGGCCGAAGTAATATCTGCCATAGGCATTGGCCGCCGCGAATCGGCCAAGCAAGTAAGGCGTCGATCTGGTGCTGGCCAGGTGCGCCCTGTTCGTGAACCGGCTTTGGAATTAAAGGGAAGCTGATCCATGGCTAAGAAGCTAACCGCTAGCAAGAAAAACCTTTGATGCCCGACGCCCGCTACAACAGCCGGCTCGTGAGCAAGTTCATCAATTGCATGATGTACGAGGGGAAGAAGGCGACCTCGGTCTTCGCGTCTTCTACCGCGCGATGGATGAGATCGTTCGCCGGCTGGGAAACCGTGACGCGGATCGCAGCCCGGTCGACATCTTCAACCAGGCGATCGACAACGTTAAGCCTGCCGTCGAGATTCAGTCGAAGCGCGTGGGTGGTGCGACGTATCAGGTCCCGGTTCGCGTCGAATTTGCGCGTCAGCAGGCCCTTGCCATCCGCTGGATCCTGCAGGCCGCCCGCGCGAAGAAAGGACGCCCCATGCACCTTAAGCTTGCCGACGAACTGCTCGCCGCCAGCCGCCGCGAAGGGGACGCCATGAACAAGCGGGAAATGGTCCATCGCATGGCGGACGCGAACAAGGCATTTGCTCACTTCGCCCACTAATTGCTTTTGAGATTTCGTCAGGGGAGGTCTTCGCGCGTCGAGGCCTCCCCTGTCTATTTTCCCACGGTCGTTTTCCCTTCCGCCGCGGACGGAGAAGTTCACCATGCCTCCGGCTTTCGATATTCGAAAACTCCGCAATATCGGCATCATTGCCCACATTGACGCGGGGAAAACCACCACCACCGAGAGGATCCTCTATTACACCGGCGAAAGCCACAAAATGGGGAATGTCGACGAGGGGACGACCGTCACCGACTTCGATCCCCAGGAACAAGAGAAGGGGATCACGATCCGCGCCGCCGCCATCTCCTGCCGATGGCGCGACATTCGCATCAACCTGATCGATACCCCAGGCCACGTCGATTTCACCGCCGAAGTCGAGCGAAGCCTTCGCGTTCTCGACGGCGGGATCGTCGTTTTCAGCGGCGTGGAGGGTGTCGAGGCGCAGAGCGAGACGGTTTGGCATCAGGCGGACCACTATCGCGTACCCCGACTCTGCTTCATCAACAAGCTCGATCGGATTGGCGCGGACTTTGCCCGCGTCTACGACGAAATCATCGAACGGCTTCACGCCAAGCCAATTCCCATGCAATTCCCGATCGGACGCGAAAAGGATTTTCGAGGCGTCGTCGATCTGATCACCCGCAAGGCCTACTATTTCGACGAAAAAACGTTCGGCAAGGACGTGCGAATCGAGGAAGTTCCCGAGGAACTTGAAGACGAGGTCTCCCTCTGGCGCGACCGGATGATCGAACACCTGGCGGACGTCGATGACGAGTTGGCGGAACGCTACCTCGAAGGGGCGGAGATTCCCGAGGTGGAAATTCGCAGGGTCGTCCGCAAGGCGACGATCGAGTTGGGAATGAACCCGATCTTCTGCGGCAGTTCGCTGAAATATGTTGGCGTGCAATTACTTCTCGACGCCGTCGCCGATTACCTTCCCAGTCCCTTGGATATCCCGGCGGTGACGGGCGAGAATCCCTTCAAGAGCAAGCCGGAAACACGGGCGCCCGATAAAGATCTTCCTTTCTGCGGCCTCTTGTTCAAGATCCAGGCGGATCAGCACGACGAACTCGGCTTCGTGCGCGTTTACTCGGGAACTCTTTATCCTTCGACGCGCGTCCTGAATGCGACGCGCGACAAAAAGGAAAACATCACTCGCCTCTGGCACATCCAGGCGGACAGTCGTACTAAGCTCGATTTCGCGGAAGCGGGGGACATCGTCGGCGTCGTCGGCCTCAAGAACTCGATTACCGGGGACACGCTCTGCGATCAAAAATCCCCCATAATCCTCGAAAAAATCACTTTCCCCAAGACCGTCATCAGCATGTCCATCGAGCCGGATTCCTCCGCGGACAAGCAGAAACTCGCCGACGTGCTCGCCTTGTTTCAAAAAGAGGATCCCACGTTCCATGTGCGGATCAGCGAGGAAACGGGCGAGATGTTGATCAGCGGGATGGGCGAGCTTCACCTGGAAGTGAAGTGCGAGCGGATTCGCCGGGAATTCAAAGTTGCGATTCGCACGGGCAAACCGCGAGTCAGTTACCGCGAAACCATCTGGTCGAAAAGCTGCCGTGGGCGAGTGCTCTCGTCCTCCGCCGCCGCCGCTTTTCGCCAAGGCCGAGGTCGAACTCGAGTCCTACGCGATGAAGAAAGGCGTGCAGGAGCCTCCGTTCCGCTTCGTCAACGCACTCGCGTCCGACGTCATTCCCAAATCGATGATGGCCATCATCGAGGAAGAACTCCGGGCCGAATGCCTTTCTGGCGGCCTGGCAGGCTATCCCTTGATGGATATTCAAGCGACGCTCTTGTCGGCGGAGTATCGCGAGGGGGAATCGAACGAGCAAGCCTACCGATTCGCGGTCGCTCAAGCCGTGCGGAGCGCCTTGGCGTCCGCGGGCGCCAATATCCTCGAACCCATCATGAAACTCGAAGTCGTCTCTCCCGAGGACTACCTGGGAGAAATCACTTCGGACCTGGGTTCACGCCGCGCGATGATCGAGGGCATGGGAATGCGGGGTCACCTTCGCGTCATCACGGCTCGGGTTCCCTTGCGTGAAATGTTCGGCTATTCGACGATGCTCCGAAGTTTGAGCCAAGGACGCGCGACCTACAGCATGGAGCCTCTCCAATACGAGACCGCCCCCGAAGAAGTCTCCAAACAAATGATGTGATCCGTGCCCGCAGAACGCCTGCCCCGAATGGCCAGTCCACCGGCCTCACGGTCAACGGCGGGTGTTGGACCGATCCACTATCTCCTCCGCCAGAACGTCAGTGTTCGACAAGGTCCGAAGTTTTTTGCCAAGGCTTTCAACCCAATCGACGGCGGCCCGGGGGCCTTGATTGCTCGACAGGTCGGGCGTCATGTCCGGCATGCAGAACCATTCCGCTTCCACGTTCCCCTCGGAACGGAAAAGCCGCATTTTCAGTCGCCGGTCCCTCCGAACCAGAACCCACTGATCGTTCAGCTTGTTCAAACTGTGATGGTAGAGGAGCACGTCGCGATCCGTCAGTGAATCCCGGATTATGTCCACGCCGTGGTTATGGGCGATTCGCGTACGCCTGCCATTGAGCATGCCCAGAACCGTCGGCAAGACGTCCACGTGCGTGGTCGCCTGGTCAATGACTGCCGGCCGGACGCCAGGTCCCACCATCACGAAGGGAACCTTGGTTTCGATGTCGGAAAGTTGAAACCAATGCGAAACGACTCCGTCTTCAAAAATGGATTCGCCGTGATCCCCAGTGACGATGATGATGTTGCGCGACGGGTCCAAGGACTCAATGAGTGACGAAACTTCGTCGTCCAGAAATCGGGCGGCGTTTTTGTAACGATTCAGAATCCCCTCGTGATCGCGCCGGCGATTGACTTCGAGCAATGAGAGGGGTGGCGACGCCGGTTTGAAATGTTCACGGTCCGGCGGGTATTCGTAGCCAAAATGCGTCGACATGAAGAAGCCGACGATGAATTGTGGCTTTCCCGAATGCCGGCTTGCAAGTTCCTTGATTCGGGCGGCGGTCCGGAGGTCCCGGCTAGGCCAATCTCCTTCGTTATCCCTGGAAACTCGATCCCAGTATCGCTCGTTCAAGTATTCTCCCATACGCATCCAGTCCGATTCGTCCGCGCTGCTGATCCAATGACACTCGTAACCGGATCGCCGCATGGTGGCGCAGAATTGCGGCGGAACGCGCGCATCGAGCGTGGCGTCGTACACGAAGGGAAGCCTGCCATACAGCAAGGCGAATACGCCGAAGTGAGAACAATTCGACGTCGAATAATGATTGTTGCAGCGGATGCCGTTGCCGCTCCAACGATGAAGTTTTGGCATCACTTCCGCGTCCAAAGCCGTGTGGCGAAGACTTTCCAACACCAGGAGAATCACGTTTGGCGGGGAAGGCCGGTCGACGACGGCGTTCCCATCCACCGGTTGAGCGGACTGAAGAATGGATTGGAGGCACGGCTTGATTCGGGAGGATTCTCGGCGAAACTCGGCCCGAAAACGTGCCAGGTCATTGTCCCCCGCGGCGGGGGAGGTGAATAGTAGCCCGGAGAGCGGAAGGGACGCGGTCAGCCGTTCGACGAATATGCCGTTTCCCACGACCTCCTTCGCGGGGACGATGCCCGCCATTAATGCCAAAAAAACGGCCGTCGCCACTAGGCACGCGGTTGGAGCTACGCGTGAGTTCTCCTGGACCGGGTGGTGATTCATCCAGCGGTCAAACGCGAGCCAAAGGATCGTCGTCGTTGCGGTCGTAGCGAACAGCAGGCCGAGAATGGGGACGGCGTAATTAGCCTGTTGGCCACCGAATTGCCAAGTCGCTCGCGAGGCCAGGAATTGCAGGTAGTCGGTTGCATGATTCCCCGTGGCGTCTCGAACCCGAAGGTCGAGGAGAATCCAAAACGCGATTAGATTACTGCTTGCCGCCATGGTGAACCGTGCGAAACGATCCCAGCCCAGACTTGATGCCGCCTGGCAAATGAACAACGGAAGGAATGCGGCGAAAAGCGACTTCGACCAGACAATCCAAAAGAATATCCCTTGTTCAAGAAGGGTTACTCCCGACTTTTGCCACTGGAGAAGTTTGCGGTAATGTTCCCACTCGAAAGCAAGTGCAATCCCGGCGGTCATGGTGAGCGTGAACCACACGGCAGGCCCGAGACGAAACCGTCGAGGCGGGGAAATCCGCCGGTCCCTTTCATGGATCATCGTTCTGGATTCCGGGTGAAGATTGGCTGAGCCCTCGGTTTTCGGTTGAACCATGAAAGGAAAGTTTCCTTCAAGGCGTTCGGCACGCGTTTGCCAATCCCCGCGCGAGAGCCACGCGTTTGACAATCCTTCGAAGAGATGACGCGGCGAAAAGCACATGACGTCGTCCCGAAAATGGAACCAATGGCGTTACCCGATCACGCGTATTGATGGTCCATCGAACGGAAATAGAGGCGGCGACTAGGTTTTGCGATGCAAAGCCGGTGGAGATGACCTACTTATCTTTCGGCAGGTGTTCGGACGGTCATGAAGAAATAGTGAAGCAAGCGACGACGATGAGGGTTGGCTTCGAATCGAAAAGCGATGAAGAAACCTCCGACGCCAGCTTGACTTGCTGGAAGTCCCTTCGTAACCTAATAGTTCTTCCAAGGACAAAGAGAAACGGCGTAAACTGATTCATTGTAGGCAGTTACGTAATTCAAGGGGTGCTAGGTTGACGACGGCGGCCAAGGAACGAATCCGAATTCGAATGGAAGCGTATGATCATTCCATTCTCGATAGTTCGGCTAATGAGATCGTCGACACCGCCAAGCGAACCGGTGCGACCGTGCATGGGCCGATTCCGTTGCCGACGCAGATCAGTCGGTACACGGTTAATCGAAGTCCGCACATTGACAAAAAGAGCCGTGAGCAGTTCGAGATCCGGACGCACAAGCGGCTGATCGACATTCTGCAGCCGACGGCGCGGACGATTGACGCGCTCAACAAGATCGGCTTGCCTGCGGGCGTGGATATCAAAATCAAGGCTTCGGCTTCCTCGGGCTGATGGCGGAAATGGGGTCCGGTCGAACGGGCCTTGTTCCGTTGCCGAGGTTGGGGTAATGCCGGCGTTGGCGAATTGTTTTCGTCGGTTCCCGGGAAGTTGAATTGGTCCCCCTGGAATGGTGGGCTTGGTTTCATAAAATTTCCGGCTCGACAATTCGAGTTTGCCGGTGGACACGCCGGAGGGGAAAGGGTTACTCATGGCGGTTGCGTTGTTGGGTCGCAAGGTTGGGATGACCCAGGTTTATGACGAAAGTGGCGTGATTCATCCGGTCACGGTCCTGAGCGTCGGTCCTTGCCAAGTGCTCCAGGTTCGGACGGCGGAGAAGGACGGGTATTCCGCGCTGCAGTTGGGTTACGACGACAAGCCGGAGCGCAAGGTGAACGCCGCCGAGCGCGGGCACGCCGCCAAGGCGAATGCCAAGGTTAAGCGTCTGGTGCGCGAGGTCCGGCTGCAGGAAGCTGCTTCCGAAGAGCCGGGCGCGATGATCACGGTGGAGATTTTCAAGGACATTAAAGCGGTCGACGTGACGGGCACCATGAAGGGGCGCGGGACCGCGGGCGTCATGAAGCGTCACGGGTTCGCTGGTTTGGAGACGACGCACGGCGTGCAAAGAAAGCATCGTGCGGGCGGCTCGATCGGCTGCAATACGTCGCCCGGTCGCGTCCTCAAGGGGCGAAAGATGTCCGGCAACTATGGAAACACGAAGAGCACGGTCAGGAATCTGGCCGTGGTTCGGGTGGATACGGAGAATAACGTGCTGCTGGTTCGGGGGGGCGTCCCTGGGCCTAATGGCGGCTACATCATGGTGCGTCAGACGAACAAGGTTGGTCGGTAGGTCGGCCCGCTGAGGCTTGATCCGCTAAGGCGGTAGGGAACGGTTGATGATTACGCTACCCATTCATAATGCGGCGGGGGCTCAGGTCTCCACTGTGGAAATTGATCCCGCCGAGTTTGGCGGCACGGTCAACAAGCAGCTTCTTCACGACGTTGTCGTCATGCATCAGGCGAACCTTCGGGTCGGGACGCATTTCACGAAGACGCGTGGCGAGGTTGCCGGTTCGGGCAAAAAACTGTTCCGCCAGAAGGGAACAGGAAATGCCCGCGTTGGTCAGAAGCGCTCGCCGAAACGGCGCGGTGGTGGCGTGGCCTGGGGGCCCAAGCCTCGCGACTATTCCTACTACTTGCCGAAGAAGGCGCGTCGCAACGCCACCCGTAGCGCGTTGCTCAGCAAGCTGCTGGACCAGGAAGCGGTCGTGGTGGACGGCTTGTCGCTTGGTGCTCCGAAAACGAAGGATATGACCAAGGTTCTAAAGGCCTTGGGTTTGTCGGGTGAGACTTGTCTGGTGACGACCAATGGCGTCGATCGGAACGTCTATCTCTCCGGCCGAAATATCCATGGGGTCGAGGTGTTGCCGGTCGGCGAACTGAATGCGTACGCGATTTTGCGTCGTAAGCGACTGTTGCTGACCACGCAAGCACTTGAGGCGTTGCGGGCGTCCGCGAAGGCCAACAGCAATGAAGGAAATAGCTAAGCCATGGCAAGCATTAAGCCCGCCAAGCCGGCGGAACGTCGCAAGGGGCCGAAGCTCGAGGCGCACCAGATCGTGGTCCGTCCGCTGATCTCCGAGAAGGGGACGCACTTGGTCGAGCGGCACAACACCTACGCCTTCGAAGTTCATCCGCTCGCGACCAAGGAGCAGATCAAGCGTGCCGTCGAGCATTTGTTCGACGTCCAAGTCGTAGGGGTGCGGACGCAGAGCCGCAAGGGAAAAACTCGGCGTTATCGCATGCGGGTGGGCAAGACCAGTGCCTGGAAGAAGGCGCTCGTTACGTTGTCCGAGGCTGACCGCATCGCCATGTTCTAGGGGGCCATCGCGTGGGAATACGTCAATTTAAACCGACGAGTGCCGGTCGACGCGGCGGATCCGTAAGCGATTTCGCGGAAATCACGGACCGCAAGAAGAAACCGGAAAAGTCGCTCCTGGTAACGCTTCGCCGCTCGGGTGGGCGAAACAATCAGGGCGTGATCACGACCCGATTTCGTGGGGGCGGACACAAGCGCCGCTACCGGTTGATCGACTTCAAGCGTCGCAAGGACGACCAGGTGGCGAGCGTGACTCACATCGAGTACGATCCCCAGCCGATCCTGCCGCATCCGCTTTGATCGTCTATCCGGATGGAGAAAAGTGTTACATCCTCGCGCCGGAAGGTTTGAAGGCGGGGGATCCAGGTGGTGAGCGGTGACAGGTGGAAGCGAAGCTGGGTAATTGCATGCCCCTCTCCGCGATTCCCCTGGGTCTCGTGGTTCACAACGTAGAGATGAATCCGGGCAAGGGCAGATTTGCGGAGTGCAGGCACCAGCGCGTTTTGAGTACCCGCGAAGGTGACTGGGCCAGTTGACGCCCAGTGGGGAAGTCGCCGCGTGAACTCCAAGTGCCGAGGCGACGATCGGCCAGGTGGGCAATCCGATCACATGAACGTACAGATCGGCAAGGCGGGTCGAAGCGTTGGTTGGGTCGCCAAACCCGCATGTTCGTGGTGTGGCCCAGAACCCGGTCTCGCATCCGATGGGTGGTGGTGAAGGTCGCTCTTCGGGGGGACGTCATCCTTGCAGTCCGACCGGCGTGTTGGCGAAGGGTGGCCGCGCTCGTCCGCCGCGGAAGCCGTCGAATTCGGCGATCATTCGTCGGCGAAAAAACAACGCCCGATACGGTCAGAAAATTCTCTAAGCAACGAACACGGCCGCTGCGGGTGGGTGTTGGGCCGGCTGGATGTAATTGAGAAAAAGACAGACGCCGGAAATATGGGAAGATCTCTGAAAAAAGGGCCGTATGTCGACCCCAAGCTGTTGGCGAAAGTCGAGAAGCTTGGCGTGGCCGGACGCGAGCCGATCAAGACTTGGCGGCGAGCCTGCACCATCGTGCCGGAATTCGTGGGTCACACGTTCCTGGTTCACAATGGGCGGATGCACGTCAAGGTGTTCGTCACCGAGGACATGGTCGGCCATAAACTCGGGGAATTTGCCCCCACGCGAACGTTCCGTGGGCACGCGGGTAAGAAGTAATCTTCTTCCCCAAGTTCTTGGTTTTGCACGGTTGACGGGCCATCGGGATCGCGTATGTTAGGACCTACGCATCTCGCCATGCAAATGTTGCCCTAGGATGCATGGCTCGGGGAAATCCCACCGCCGCCAGTTCGGCAGCCGCCGAAGTCAACAATACATAGATCCCGGCGTGGAGCTGGTGGTTAGCTCGCCAGGCTCATAACCTGGAGGTCATGAAAGTTCGGTCTTACCGCCGGAATTTTGATTCCGTTGGAGAGGATTGGGGTCATGGCGTATCGAGCCAGTCATCGGTTCGCGGATATTTCACCGACCAAGGTGCAGCATCGCAACGCTCCATTCGGGCAAGTCCGCCAACGACGCCCTGGAGTCGTTGAAGTTCCTCCCTAATCGGGAGCTCGAATGCTTGAAAGGTTCTCAAGAGCATGGCGAACGCCGAGGACCAGGGGAACCGCGACGTCGATGACCTCCGGGTCGTCGAGGCGCACGTCGATGAAGGGCCACGGATGAAGCGGATTCAGCCGCACGCTCGTGGGATGGCGTTCCAGATTCTCCAGCGGATGTGCCATATTCACGTGTCGATTGGACCAGTTAATCAGGGGTTCCGGCGCGGCCGAGGGAGCCGACCGCCGGAGTCATAGAGGAAGGTCGAAGGGTACCAGCGTCATGGGTCAGAAAATCAGACCGACCGGGTTTCGGGTCGGAATCTTTGAGGACTGGCGATCGCGTTGGTACGCCAGCAAGAAGGATTTCGCGGATCTTTTGATCGAAGATCACAAGATTCGTCACTTCGTCGAGCAAGTATGGCAAGGCAGGGATCCCGCGGATCGATATCGAGCGGACCCGTGACGAAGTGAAGGTCATGCTGCACACGACTCGGCCGGGCATCATCGTGGTCGCAAGGGGACCGAGGTCGAAGCTCCAGGAGGCTGGGAAGGAACTGACCAGTCGCCGGATCAGCGATAAGATCGTCGAGATCAGCCGGCCGGAAATTGATGCTCAGCTTGTCGGCGAAGATATCGCCGATCAGCTCGCCCGCCGCGCTAGTTTCCGCCGCACGATGAAGCGTGCGGTCAGGCGTGTCGATGGATGCTGGTCCTTGAGGTCCGTTCAGCTTTCCGGCCGCCTTGGTGGCGCGGAAATGGCTCGGCAGGAGAAGCAGTTGGCCGGCTCGGTGCCGCTGGCGACCCTGCGTGCGAAAATCAGTTACGGATTTACGGAAGCGAAGACCGCTCAGGGCCACATCGGCGTGAAGGTGTGGGTAAATCAGGGTTTCTACGATACGGAGGACACCGATGGCGGCGCGATGCCCAAGCGAGTCGAGTTTCCTTGCGGCAAAGAGGAAGAGTAAAGGTGAGGCCCAGCGGGGCGACACCGTTATGCTGGTGAATGGGGGCTGCAGGCCTTGGAGCCCGCGTGGCTGGAGGTCTGCGGGAATCGAGGCGGCTCGTATCGCGTGCAGCTGGCCACGTTTCGTGGCGAAGGTCGGCTCTACATTCGCGTGTTTCCATAAGTCGGTCACACTCATCCCGCTCGAGACTCGAATGGGTAAGGGAAAGGGTGAACCGGAGTTCTGACCGCGGTAATCGACCGGGGACCGTGCTGTTCGAAATCCCGCGGGTCTGCCCCGCGACGCCTGCGTGGGTGTTTCAGCCGGGTCGCGCACAAGTTGCCGTTCCGTTGCCGGCTGGTCGGTCGGCGTGGCGTTTTAACCGGGAGATTTGGGGTCATGAAGATGCATGAACTTCGGTCGATGAGCGACCAGCAGTTGGGGGACACGCTCAGCGACACGTTCAAGCGGCTGTTTCAGCTGCGTTTCCAGGCGGCGACCGAACGGCTCGGCAGCGGTGAATGCGCAGCTCCACCGAGACATCGCGCGAAGATCAAGGAACGGTGCACAGCGCGGCGTGAATTGGCCGCGGCCAAGTAACGATCGTTCTTGCTGCCGTTGAGGTTGTGGAGACATGGGTAATTTTCTGGCGCCTCCTCGCAGGCGAGGGTAGTGAAGATGACCGAGGAAACAGGCATTCGCAAGGGACGAAAGACGCTCGTGGGCGTCGTCACCAGCGCGAAGATGAACAAGACGCGTCGCGTGGAAGTGCCTCGGCTGCTCAAGCATCCGAAATACGGCAGAAATACCTCCTGCAAGACGGTCTGCGTGGTTCACGATGAGAAGAACAGGTCGGTTCTCGGCGATAACGTCGAGATCATGGAAACTCGCCCCCCTGTCCAAAACCAAGCGTTGGCGTTTGGTCCGGGTCGTCTCCACCGCGGGCGCGGCAGCATCGGACACGTAAGGTCTAGGACTCGCGAGGGGGCTGAGGAATGATTCAACGAAACGTATCTCGATGTCGCCGACAACACCGGCGCTTAAAGGTTTGCCGGTGCATTAAGGTGCTCGGGGTTCCCGTCGCCGCTATGCCGGAGTGGGGGACATTATCATCGCCAGCGTTCGCAAGGCCACTCCCGGAGCGGCGACGTCAAGCTTGGTGACGTGGTTAAGGGAGTGGTGGTTCGCACGAAGCGTCACACGTCGCGCGGACGCTGGCCACGTCCGTTTCGACAAGACGCCTTGGTGATCATCGACAACGACAAAGATCGAAGAGGAACCCGCATCTTCGGCGATGGCTCGCGAGTTGCGGGAGAGAAGAACTTCGCAAAGATCGACAACGGCTCCCGAGGTGGTGTGATGTTGATTCGCAAGGGCGACCTGGTGGAAGTGATTGCCGGCGACGACCGCAGTCGGGGTAGCGCGTACGATCGCGAAGTACTCCCGCGTTCTTCGCAAGGAAAAGAAGATCGTCGTTGAGGGAGTCAACAAGGTCTACAAACACGTCCGTCCCAATCAGCGGAACCCGAAGGGTGGCCGGCTTTCAATCGTCGCGATCCACGTTTCGAACGTGCTCCTGGTAAATCCGGAACTCGGTCATTAGGTTCGGATCGGGGCGGGTCAACCCGGACGGAAATGGGTTCGTTGTGCTGCCGGAGCCGGTCGGGAACTGGGTATCCTCCGGTCGGCGAAACGAGAAAAGAAATCTTAAGTAGCAGGTAATGCCATGGCGCGTTTGAAGGAACGATATCAGAAAGAACTGCTGCCGGCCCTGGCCAAAGAGGTCGAGTCCGGACCAATCCGCATGCGTTGCCGCGTCTGCAGAAGTGGTCGTGAGCATGGGTTTTGGTCGGGCGGCGACGCAGGGGGAGAAGGGTCGCATGGAGGATGCCGCCAAGCATCTCGGCCAGATTACCGGCCAGCCCTGTCATCACGCTGGCGAAGACCTCCGTCGCCGGCTTCGTCTTCGCGAAGGTATGAAGATCAGCGCGAAGGTGACCCTTCGGGGCAAGCGTATGTATGAGTTTTTGGACCGCTTGATCGCGGTTGCCTTGCCTCGTGTCGCGACTTTCGCGGAATCAAGACCCGGAAACTCGACGGTCACGGGAATTACTCTTTGGGAATTACCGAACAATCGATTTTCCCGGAGATCGATCTCGATAAACTGCAGTTTACCCAGGGCATGAACATTACTTTCGTGGTCGACAACGCCACCGACGAAGAGTCGCTGGAGTTGCTCAAGAGCTTCGGCCTTCCCTTCCAGGTTTGATAGGAAGAGATTGGTTCGAGTCGGCCCTCTGGCTTGGAGAAGAGAAACCCATGGCGAGCCTCGCCAAGATTTTGAAGTCGCAGCAGAAGCCGAAGTTTTCGACGCGACTGAACCGCCGTTGTCGGCTTTGCGGTCGTCCACGCGCGGTTTACAGAAAGTTCGGCATCTGCCGGATCTGTTTCCGGAACCTGGCGAGCCAGGGGTTGATTCCCGGCGTCAAGAAAGCGAGCTGGTGATAACCATGATGACCGATCCGATTGCCGACATGCTGACCCGCATTCGCAATGCGATCCACACCGAAGCGCCTTCGGTGGACGTGCCGTATTCGAGCATGAAGCACGAGATTTGCAAGGTGCTGGTGGCGGAAGGTTTCCTGGTCCAATTCACGGTCCTCGAAACGCCGCCGCAGAGGCGCTGCGCATCCGGTTGAAGTACGGCCCGGAAGGGAAAAGGTAATTCAGCGGATTCATCGGATTAGCACTCAGGTTGCCGTGTGTATCGCAAGAGCGGCGATCTTCGGCCAGTGCTTGACGGATTGGGAATCTCGGTGCTGAGCACCAGTCGCGGCGTGATGAGCGATCGGCAGGCGCGGGCACTAAGTCGGTGGCGAGGTTCTCTACGAAGTCTACTAAGAATCCGGCCGTGAGCCCAAGGCGTATGCTTCGCGTGGGATGGTCGTGAATCGGGGTCAGGTGCGATGTCTAGAGGTGGTAGGCTCGGTCCGCGTCCCCAGTGGCGTGAAGGTCGAGGTGTCTGGCTCGAAGTTTCGTGCTGAGGGTCCGAAGGGCAAGCTCGCCTTGGACGTTCACCCGAAGATCAAGGTCGCGAGCGAAGGTGGCGCCACGATCGTTTGCGAACGGACGGCGGACGATAGGGAGTGCCGGGCGCTTCATGGTCTGGTTCGCGCTTTGATTCAAAATATGTTGGTTGGCGTCTCGGCTGGTTTTGAGAAGCGGCTGGAGATCGTCGGCGTCGGCTATAACGCGCAGCTGTCGGGCAAGACTTTGAGTCTGACGGTGGGATATAGCCATCCGGTCAAGTTGCCGGTCCCCGAGGGGGTGACGGTTACTCTTCCCGACGCAACGCACATTGTGGTCAGCGGTGCGGACAAGCAAAAGGTGGGTCAGTTCGCGGCCCACGTTCGCGAAGCGCGAAAGCCGGAACCGTACAAGGGGACTGGCATTCGTTACCAAGGGGAATACGTTCGACGCAAGGCGGGCAAGGCCTTTGGTAGCGGCGGTTAATCCAGGCTGCGAACGTGAGCAGGAAACAAGGTCATGGACAAGCATAGAACGATCGAACTTCAAAGGGCTCGCCGTCGGGGTCATACTCGGCGGATCATTCGGGGAACGACGGTTCGGCCCCGGTTGAGCGTGTATCGAAGCAATCGCCATATCTCGGCTCAGATTATCGACGACGAACAGGGCAAGACGCTGGCAGCGGCTTCCACCCTGCAAAAGGAAGTCGTCGAGGGGCTGAAGTCCACCAGCAGCCGGGAAGCGGCTCAGAAGGTGGGGGCGGTGCTCGCGGGACGCGCCAAGGAGGCGGGCGTAAACCTCGTCGCTTTCGATCGAGGACACTACAAGTATCACGGCCGTGTGGCCGCCTTGGCGACGGGCGCCAGGGAAGGTGGATTGCAGTTCTAGTTTTCCGCGCGGTCCGACAAGGATCGCGGGGTATGCGAGGTCAGCGTGGCACAGGAAAAGCGCGGCAGGGGCGCCCGGGAAAAAGGGGAAGGCCGTGCCGAGTCCGATATGTTCGAATCGGTCGTGCAGATCAAACGCTGCGCTGCCGTGGTCAAGGGTGGCCGTCGCTTCAGCTTCAATGCCTTGGTGATCGTCGGCGATAAACGGGGCTCGGTCGGGATCGGCTACGCTAAGGCGAAGGAAGTTCCGCCGGCGGTTGACAAGGCGGTCAAGCGGGCACACAAGCGAATGAACAAGATTTCGCTGCGTGGCACCACGCTCCCGCACCGCGTCATCGGCCGGTATGGCTCGGCTCGCGTCATCCTGTTGCCCGCGGCGCCGGGTACCGGGGTTATCGCCGGGCGTGGCGTGCGCGACGTCATGGTGGCCGCGGGCGTCACCGATGTGTTGACCAAGTGCATTGGCAGCACCAATCCGATCAATGTGGTCAAGGCTACGATCGCGGGGCTCAATAAGTTGCGAACCCGCGAACAGGTCGCCGAACTCCGCGGGGTGACCCTCTAATGGATCTGAAAACCGTACACGAAGGCATTCACAAGCACAAACGCAAGAAGCGGATCGGCCGTGGGCCCGGAAGCAAGCGCGGACGGACTGCGACCAAGGGTACCAAGGGGCAACGGTCGCGTTCGGGCGTGCAAATGGCGCTTCTCAAGGAAGGTGGCCAGATGCAGCTCTTCCGCCGACTGCCCAAGCGCGGCTTCAATAACAAATGGCGGCTCAATTATGCGGTCGTCAATGTTGTCGACCTGGGCAACTTCGAAGCGGGAGCGGTGGTGAACCCCGAGACTCTCGATAAGATTGGCCTCGCCAAGGCGCCGCACGATCGGATCAAGATTCTCGGCGATGGCGAGTTGAGCATCAAGCTGGAAGTTCACGCGCATAGCTTCAGCAAGATTGCCCAGGAGAAGATAGAAAAGGCGGGCGGAAAGTGCGTCGTGATTCCTTCGCCGCACACCGGTCCCAAAGTTCGCAATAAAATGCGACCACGGAAGCCGAAAACCCCCGTCGAATGACGGGGTGGTCGAGTTCCGGATGCCCCCAACCCCTCCCTGTCCCTTTTTCCGTCCGGTGCTGGGACGCATTCCAGAAAACGACCGCACGGGGCCGGTTCAACGCGATTTTCGCGCCTCGCGTCTTGGAAAATCCCGATGCGTGGAGACTTGACCATCGCCAGCGGCGAACGGTGTCCCTGGGTACAGGTTGACATGATTGCGCCAGTTCTCCATGATGCATGGTGAGTTTCGTGGACCTTGGCGCGCTTGGACGGCTGCCAGGGACAGCCAGTCTTCCGAGGCTCGAAGCCGTAGGATTCCCATTAGCCAGAGGCATTCGGATGGAAAAGCTTCTCGTCGTTTTCAAGATCCCCGAACTCCGCACCAAGATCCTCTTCACTTTGGGCCTGCTTGCCATTTATCGCTTGGGCTTCTGGGTTCCCTTGCCGATCGTGGATCAAGAGGGTCTGAAGAACTGGGCTCAGCAGGTCTACGGCGGCGAGTGGAATAGTCTGCTCAAGAACCTCGACCTCTTCAGCGGAACGGACCTGGGAACCAGCACGATCTTCGGCTTGGGGATCATGCCCTACATTTCCGCGTCGATTATCTTCCAGCTTTTGGCGAGTGTCGTGCCCGCGCTCGAAAAGCTACAAAGGAAGGTGAAGTCGGCCGCAAAGAATCAACAGTATACCCGCTACGCGACGGTCGGCATCTGCCTTCTGCAGAGCGCCCTTCTGGGTTCGATATCTCATGAGCCAATCACAGGGGGCCGTGCCCGTCGTCTCGCCGGAATATCAATCGTTCTTTTACGGCATGGTCGTGGTCGTCG
The DNA here is from genome assembly GCA_046350335.1 of Planctomycetota bacterium. GTDB lineage: Bacteria > Planctomycetota > Planctomycetia > Kolteriales > Kolteriaceae > JAXMAQ01. The sequence goes on along the minus strand of JAXMAQ010000063.1, from coordinate 5,825 downwards.
CCATGACCGCCGGGACGATCTTCCTGATGTGGGTCGGCGAACAGATCGACGAATACGGAATCGGCAACGGAATCAACCTCATCATCATGTCCGGCATCATCGGCCGCATTCCCGCCGCCTTGGTGAGCGTTTACCGGGAAGTGGAAAAGGCGGGGGGTTGACGATCGTTCCGCAGAACAGTTTGGAGGTCGAAAGCCTGATCTTGATGGTCGGACTCTTCATCGGCGTTATTTTCGTCGTGACCTTGATCACGCAAGGACAACGCCGGATTCCGACGCGCAGTCCGCCAAGCACGTGCGTGGCCGGCGAGTGTTTGGCGGGAATCGCCAGTACTTGCCCCTTCGCGTCAATCAAGCGGGCGTCATGCCGATCATTTTCGCCAGCAGTCTGCTCATGTTCCCCCGATCTTGCTGGGCTGGATCTTTAATCTGACCGGTTGGCGCTGGGTGGACATGGCGCTGCAATCGTTCCGGAGTCACGCGGGTTATATCTACGTCATTTCCTACGTCGGACTCATTTACTTCTTCTGCTACTTCTGGACCGCGATCACGTTCAATCCCAAGGACATGGCGAATAACCTGAAGGATTACGGCAGCTTTATTCCTGGCTACCGGCCTGGTAAACGAACCGCCGACTATCTCGTGCGGGTCATGCTTCGCATCACGTACGTGGGAGCGGCGTTCCTTGCGATGGTCGCCATTATTCCGAGCATGGTTTCCAACTCCCTCGGAGTGAGCTATCAGGTGGCCAGCTTTTTCGGCGGCACCGGCCTGCTCATCATCATCAGCGTCGCGCTCGATTTGGTGCAGAAGATCGACAGCCACTTGATCATGCGGAATTACGATAGCCTCTTGGGCTCGAACACGAAGTAGCGGAGCCGGGTTGTGCTCAGGCAACGAGTCGAACTAAAGACGCCGGAGATGATCGAGGCAATGCGGCCGGCGGGTCGGCTGGTCGCGGAAGCCCTCGTTCGCGTCCGCCAAGCCGTTCGGCCAGGCGTCACCACAGCCGAGCTCGACGCGATCATCGAACAGCTTTTCATCGAGCGTAACGCGATTTCCCTGTTCAAGGGGTATCGGGGTAAGACTCCCTTTCCCGCCGTTACCTGTATCTCCGTGAATGAAGAAGTGGTGCACGGCATTCCGGGCAGCCGAGTGCTTCAAGAGGGGGACCTGGTGAGCATCGATACCGGCTGCAGTCTCGGCGGCTGGTGCGGTGATTCCGCGATGACCATTGGCGTCGGAAAGATCTCTCCGGAAAAACAGCGTCTTTGGGATTGTGCCGAGGGGACGCTAAAGCTCGCCATCGAAGAGATGGGCCGGCAGCGGAAATGGTCGCAGGTGGCGGTCCGCATGCAGGATTACGTGCATTCCCACGGCTATTCCGTCGTGGAGCAGTTCGTCGGCCACGGCATCGGTCGCACGATGCACGAGGAGCCGCAGGTTCCCAACTTCCTCGCCCGCAACTGGCTCAAGCATGACTTTTGGCTGGACGAAGGACTGGTTATCGCGGTCGAGCCGATGGTGAACATGGGCTCGAAAAAGGTCCGCGTTCTTAGCGACAACTGGACTGTCGAAACGGTGGATCGCCAGCCGAGCGTCCACGTCGAACACACCTTGGCCATCACTTCCAACGGGGTCGAAATCCTTACCGATCGCACCCCTTTCGAGCGGCTTGCGTCCGGCTGAGCCCTGCACGAACGAAGGTTGTTTCCCCTCTTCTTGAACCGACGAATGAAGCCAAGCGGATGCCATGCCTGGCGGTAAAGATTCGTCGCCTACTGCAGCGTTAAGCCGAGTAGCGAACCCCTGCCGCCCAACGAAAAGGGCCTCATTTCGGTGGTCTCGGATTGGAGGACGACCCGACGTTGCGGCGAATCGTAACTGGCGACGAGCGAAGAGTCCGCGATGGCGGTCCGTTTCAGTGAGCGGCGCTATTGCCGCTCATCCGAAAGCGTGCCTGGCTATTCGACCACAACCTTGGGTGGGTTGGCATAGGGGGTGTAAAACTCCGCAACCTTGGCGGCGTCGGCGTCACCCTTGTGCATGTAAATTCGATATTCGAAGCGGAGCTTTTCGTTTGCCGGTAGGGTGTGCGTGCCGTCGTTCTTTTTGTCGCCGGTGAAATCCCCGATGCCGAAGGGATTGGCGCAGAAGAGGCCGTAATCGCGGGCATGCCAATAGGTGGGATGACGGAAATTGGTGGGCTTGTCGAACATGGCGATGCCGACGGTTTCTCCTTCGAGCAAGCCGTAATAATCGCACCACGCGGCCCGTTTGCCCCACGCCTCTTTGTCCTTGTCGCCTGCCGAGTTGATCAAGTGTCCTTTCTCTCGCCCCTTGACCATCTGTTGGACGTTCATGCTGCCGGCGACCCGGAAACCGAACATGCCTTCCTTGGTATCGCCGAACACCACTGGCTCATCGGCGGCCTTGACGACGATGTCATAGTCGAACAATCGACCTTGGGGAAAACGGTAAACGCGCATTCGGCGGACGTCGTCGCAGACCTTTTTGCCCTTGCGGTCGATCCAATCGACGGTTGTCACCAATTCTCCGAAGACGGGGCCACTGGTGGTCTTGTTGAACTCCCGGTGAACGGTCTTGCCCGCGGCGGGAGTTTCGGACCAGAAGTCGGTCCCATTGACCGAGCCATGCGTGAACCAGAATGAGCGGTGATGATGATGGTCCGGCGACTCTCCCTTGACGCCGAACTTCATGGGATAGGCGCGGGTGATGGGCTTGCCGGTCGGGCCGATCATCGGCCAGCAGTAGGGCTTGAAATTCCCGATGGTGTAGGTGGTGAATAGCTCGCCGTCGATGAGAATGTCGAGCCCCGCGTCAGTCTTCTTGAGTTCGACTCCTTGGTTGGCGGGGACGGCTGCGGGAGTTCCTTCCGCGAGGGTATAGACTCTACTCTCACCCCCCTTGCATGCAGGAAGCATCCAGGTGATGGCCGGCTTGCCGTCAAGCTCGTCCGCCTGGGAGACGACCGGCTCCCCGGTCGTTTTGTCCATGACCCGGACGGATTTTCCCGCAAGATCCGCGGGAAGGGGAACGGTAACCGGACTCGGCCCCTCGTTCTCCTGCCCCGCCGTTATGGTGACCGTATGATCGGCCAGGATCATCTCCGTTTGAAGTCCCAAGAGAAGAATGCTCAGCAATCCGATCGCCGTTCGCCTGGAGAATGCGGTCAACCCGTTCGTCATGTGCTGTTCCTCGTCATGCTCGAGATAACTGCCCTGAAAAGTCGAAAATCCGTCAAGCCATCGCCGTCGTCATGGCGAAGTGCCTTCTGGACCTATCGATCCTGCACGTGGAATGAAGCCGTTGAGGAAATCGATATCGCAGCCATCATTGGTTGTCATGGTAAGTACCCAAAGGGTCGACTGCAAGTTACGGGGAATCTCCATCCCCGCAGGATTTGACCGAATGGGACTATTCATTGGGTTTTCGTCCGCGTGAGGTCGTAGACGATCCAGTTCGGCGACTCGGCAACGCGGGGAAAGTTCTGTCGCAGGAATAGAAGAATGTCCCATTCGGGCCGCTGTAGTTCCTCGGGCAATCGCGACTTCTGGAGGGTGAACGTTTTCAGCCGTTCGCCCAACTCCTGATCCAGCGCCAAATGGGGCTTGCTGGTGATCACGAATCGCGTTGGTTTGTGTTCCGCGAGCATGTTGCGAAACCGCTCGGGGAGAGGAACCACCATGCCGGTTTGCTGGAACTCGCCGATGTAATCCGGTCCTGTCGGCCAGTATTCCGCCAGTCCCCAGCCGTGGTATGCCATCGCCAATCCATAGAGGCCATCGAGACAGAGTGTTCGAGTGCCAGGCGGAACGTGCGTTCGCAGGCCGGGATAGTCGCAGATCTTCTCGAGATCGACGCGAACGCTCGGGGAGATTGTCTTGATGGCGTCGCGGCTATACGAGGCGATGCTGAAAAGCAGGGCAACCAAAATGACGACCAAGGCTGGTTTGGGGAGTTCGTCAACGGGCGCTATGGAGTACTTTCGCCAAAAGTCCACCAATGCCGAGCGCGACGATGGGGACGAGCGGTGCCTGATAGTAGTCGTGGGTCGCGGTGTGCCAACTGAAGACCAGCGCGTAGAGAATATAGCCCAGCGTCAACCCGACGCCGAGAAAGGATCGGAAGTCCCGCGCGAGAATGAATACGCCGACGAGGGAACAGGCGAGCGGAATCCAGGCCACGGTCGCGCGAAGATTGGTGCCCCAGAGGACGTAGAACTCCGTCGACAGCAAAAGGTGGGGAACGATCTTCGTTCCAAAATGTTCTCGCAGGAAAAACGCCGCGTACAGGAGACTCGGAAGAATCAACAAAAGCCCATGGGCATAGGTTCTCGGATCGAGTATCGACCTTTTCCATCCGTCGCGAGACGCTCGAAAGCCCAGGTAGCCGCCGAGGAGTGGAAAGAGCAGGATCCCCGGCTTGACGGCGACCGCCAGGCCATGAATCATTCCCGTGGCAACCACGCGTGACCATCTGTCGTCGAGAAAACGGACAAGGAACCAAAGGGAAATCAGGAACGCGAGGATCATCAAGCCTTCCGGCTGGAAGCTCTGGCTGATAACGATCGAAAACGGGCAGAGGAGGAAATAGGTCACGGCGCCGAGGGCAGCGACGCGGCTGGAAACCAGCCCCAATACGAGGTCGAACAGAAAGAACCCGCCCGCAAGCCAAAACAGGCTGGAGAGCACGCATCCCCAACGCGGCCAAGATTCCCCGTCCCAGGAACCGATCGCAAGCATGGAGAGCTCGAGAATCGGCGGCTCGACCAGGGACTTACGGTTTTCCTCGAACCACGCGGCCTGGGTGGACCTCGGTTCCACTCCCTGCCAATACAATTGCACGACGCGCGCATTGACGATTCCCGCGTATTGACGCACCAGATGGTAGTTCATCGGCGAGGGAAGAAACGCGGGTAAGCGCATGGCAACGCCGACGACCAGGGTCGCCAGGAGCAGCGTCCAGAACAGGATTGATTCATTTCTGCCAACGGCGATTGGCGCATTGTGGGGAGCGTTCACGCGATCCCTTGTAAATCAGGCCGAGGACCAGCGATATTGGAATACGAACGTCGGGAACTCATTCTAAACGTCCGTGTTCGATCGTGCAAATAACCACGTTGGATCAAGGACGTTCGAGCATGGGCGGAGCATTTCCTTGCCGTCATGCCTCGAAAAGAGGAGCTTAAAAAAATGGGTTCGGTTATCGCAACCGCGATAACTCCCGCGCATAATCGTGTATCTCTTAGGGGATGCGACTGGTCACCTGGATTTGGAATCACGGAGAAGGAACGATGTTGAGGACGCGGCGGGAGTTCTTGAAATCGAGTTGCGCGTTGGCTGCGGCGGGATTGGGGGTCGGTTCGCTAAGGGCCGACGACAAGAAGGGCTTCGAAATCTCTTTGGCGGAGTGGTCACTCCATAAAGCCCTTTTCGCGAAGAAACTCTCGAACTTGGAGTTTGCCAAGTTCGCCAAGGAGCAATGCGGCATCAACGCGATCGAGTATGTCAATCAGTTCTTCAAAGACAAGGCGACCGATGATTCCTACCTCAAGGAATTGAATCAACGGGCGGGAGATCTGGGCGTAAAGCAAGTCTTGATCATGATCGACGGGGAAGGCAATCTCGGCGATCCGGACGAAGAGAGACGGATCAAGGCGGTGGAAAATCATCATAAGTGGGTGGAGGCCGCCAAAATGCTTGGCTGCCATTCCATCCGAGTGAACGCGGCCAGCCGCGGTTCCAAGGAGGAACAGCGCAAGCTCTGCATCGATGGGCTGTCACGTCTGTCGGAGTTTGCCGA
>JAXMAQ010000062.1:0-43171 GCA_046350335.1 Planctomycetota bacterium | reverse complement strand
TGAGACCACCCGTGATGGGGCAAGCGCCGTGGTTGCTCAACCAGTCATTCAAATCGAGATGTGCGGTGCCAAAACGGTAGCGGCGGCCGAACCGGTCGTCGAAATGGCCGCGGGCGGAAATGCCGAACCGAAACGCGGCTAGCTCCAACACGGGCAGGTCGAATCCGCGGCCGTTGAACGAGACGAGCGTGGCGTGATAATGCGCCATCCCCTTCCAGAAGTCGGCGACCATTTCCCGCGATCGAAATTTTGGCGTGTCGAGACAAGTGATCGATTGCAACGTGAAATCCGCGGCCACTCGTGCCACGCAGATCGCGATTGGGTAGCAGAAACTGGGCGCGAGGAAATCCGAGTGCCCTTCCGATTTTTCAAGAGCTTCCTCGCGAGCCCGCTGGACGGCTTCGTCCGTGCTCATGTCCTCATGGGCGTACTTGACCCGCCGAATCAACTCACCGTCAGGAATCGTCTCGACGTCGAAGACGAGGTAGGCCGGCTCATCCCTCTGTTTATCCTGCTTCAATGAAGGTTCCCTTTTGCAAGATCGCCGCATCTCCTCGGGGTCCAACCACCTGCCGGGTGGCATCGACCTTCACTATAATAACCCCGCCATGGAAACCGAATACCTGCCTACCTACCGCGTCGACGAAACCTACGAACGAAACTATGCCGCGGGGCCCGCGTTCTCTGGGCCCTTTCCATCGGTTCCGGCAACTCCCAGTAAGCTGTTTCTTGGGCTGCCGGTCCGTTCACGCCTCGGTGTATCCGCTGGTCTGCTTTTGAACGCCAAGTGGGTGGAGTGTTACGCCAGGTTGGGCTTCGACTTATTGACGTATAAAACGGTGCGAAGTTCCCACCGTCCCTGTTATCCGCTTCCCAATTGGGTGCGCGTCGACCTTTCTCGTGGCTTGCCCAACGATCCTGATGAACCCGTTTATACGATCGATCCGCCGGTCGTGCGTGGCGACGATGTTTCGTGGTCGGTCTGTTTCGGAATGCCGTCGATGGCGCCCGAAGTCTGGCGTCAGGATATTCGCGATGCGAAATCTCATCTAAGGGAAGGGCAACTGCTGTTGGTGAGCGTGGTGGGCACGCCGCCGGCGGAGGGAAGTCTCCAGGACCTCGCCGACGACTTCGCGCGTTGTGCCGCCTGGGCGCGAGAAAGCGGCGCAGATATCGTCGAGGCAAACTTTTCCTGTCCCAATGTCTGTTCCGCGGAAGGACAAATCTATCAGGACATCCATGCCGCGAGTTTGGTAAGCGAACGAATGCGACAGGCCATCGGCCGCTGTCCTCTGCTGATCAAGACCGGCAACTTCGGTCAAAACGAACAAGTTCGTCCGTTTCTCCATGCCGTCGCGGAAAGCGCGGACGGCGTGGTTCTGGTAAATGGCATCCAACGGCGCGTACTTCGGCCGGACGGCACGCCGGCGTTTGGTCCCCATGAACGAGCTGGCATTCTGGGACGCGCGATTCATGCCGATGGCGTGCGGCTTGTCGCCGATGCGGTCGATTGGATTCGCAAGGATTCCCTCCCTCTCGTCGTCGCCGGTGTTGGGGGGGTCTTCAACGCGAACGATGCCGCCGACTTTTTCAACGCGGGAGCCGAGGCGGTCTTTCTCGGCGGTTCGCCGATGGTCAGGCCGACGATCGCCATTGAGATGAAGTGTTCGCGCCCGGACTTCTGACCCCTCCCTTTTTCCTGGGTCGAAGGCGAACGGCTCGGGTGGCGCTGTCCATTCCTTGTACGCCCGTTACCCGAGACCGAAAGTAGCTGTTCGTCAGCGTTACGAGGCGGGTTTGGTGATTTTCGAAACCGGAATCAGTTTCGGCGATGGGACACTGACCCCGACCACTTCGCCATAGCGACGCTGCAGATCCTGGAAGTTCAGCTTGAGGAAGTCGTACAGCATTCGCGGCGGTTTGCAGGCGAGGTACATCTTCACGAGTTCCGCCATATGCCGATCGTATTCACGCTGCGACCGATTATGCACGGATCGCGTGCCGTCGAAACGGCGAATATCGCCGCAAAAGTTTGGTCCGACGTGGTACAGCTCATGAAAGATGGTGATCATCTTTTCGTCGAAGCTTTGATTCAAAAAACGAGGCAGGTAAAAGGAGAGGACATAGTGCAGTTCGACCTCGCCGACGAAGAAGCGTTGCACTTTGTATTCGTACCCCCGCCGTTCCTCGGTCAGCGCGCCGTTTCTGCAACGAAGGGGAACCAGCTTTGCTTGCAGGCCATGGATGCGCGGATTACGGCTGCGCACGAACGTGACCAGGATCCGCTGCATGTCGATGTGCCGGAAGACGTCCATCCGTCGAGTGATGTCGTTGCAGAGAATCGACATGAAACGAGTGAAGTGAAACGGTCCGGAAACTTCGGGCATGCAGAGTACGGACGTCGGTTCTTCCGTGACACAACGAACGGGTTGTCGCGCGCCAACGACGCGAAAAACGCCTCGTTCCCCCGCGCGCGTCAATGCCTCGCGCGTCAATCGCAACACCGGCTCCACCGGGACTCGATTTGCCATTTTTTCCTTGCCTCGACGATCGTGATGTTCCATTCCCATCGTGCGAGGAATCGAGGAACACCCGAGCCGTGATCTCCGGCCAACGTGCAATCGGCGACGCCGGTAACTCCGTTACATGTCGCGGGAGTTGCCCTCCGGCCGCCGACGGATTTCGCATCCGATCATAACCGGATTGTCACTCTGATCAAGCATAGCATGCGAGATCATCCAGATGATTCGCGTTCCATTCGAGATGGGGCTTGACACAAAGCAACGGTCGTGTTTGCGAAGCGTGAAGGAAAGGGACGGGCGTTATCAACGCGAAGAGACTAGCAACGCGGCAATAACGTGGATGGTGACCGTCGCACGGACAAAAAAGAAAGACGGAGCAAACCAGGTTGGCTTACTCCGTCTCTCGAATCTTCGATTCAATCCCGCGGCCAACGACAATGTTACGCCTTGTCGCCGGTCCCTTCGTGGGCGGGAAGCATTTCGATGAATGCGGTTTCTCCGGCATCCCCGAGGCGGCGTTGCGCCCGCTTGATGATCCGCGTGTAACCGCCCGGTCGGACGCGGAACCGTGGGCCAATGTCATTGATCAACTTGTCGATAACGTTGATCCGCTCGTTCTTGACCTCGACGAACTTCTTGCCGCCGAGCGCCTGGATCAAACGCCGGCGAACGGCGAGCGAAGCGACCTTGCCCGACTCGTCTCCCTGCGCCGGCGCCTTGCGGGCGATGGTGATGAGACGCTCGGCGAAAGGCCGAAGCTCCTTCGCCTTGGCGACGGTGGTAATGATTCGCTCGTGCGCGAAGAGTTGCGCGGCCAGGTTTCGCTTGAGCGCCTCGCGGTGCGTGGGGCTCCGGTTAAGCCGGCGACCTTTGATTAAGTGTTTCATGTTTGCTCGTACCTCATGTCAAACGCGGACTTGCCGGCACCCGGCAGCTGTTTTCAGTTTGCAAATCCTTCGGGAATCTTCATGCCGAGGTGTAGGCCGAATTTCTTCAGTTTCTCCTTTACCTCGCGGAGCGTCGTCTCGCCGAAGTTCCGGACCTGTAGAAGGGCTTCGTCGTCTCGGCTGACCAATTCCCGGACCGTTGTAATCCCCTCGGACTCCAGGCAATTGGTGGCGCGGACGGACAACTCGAGTTCCGCCAGGCTCATATTGAGCTTGGTTTCAATCTCCGGATCGTGCGAATCGCGCGAGCTGCCGAAGTCGGGAGCCATGGCGTCCATCGGAACTTCCGGACCGGGGGACGAGTACTGCACGAACGGATTGAGATGTTTGCGCAGGATCTTGGCGGCTTCGACCAGCGCCATTTCCGGCGTCACCGTGCCGTTCGTCCAGATTTCCATCACCAAACGATCGTAGTTGGTTCGTTGGCCGATGCGGGCTTCTTCCGTGCGATAAGTCACGCGGAGCACGGGTGAGTAGACCGCGTCGACCGGAATTACGCCGATCTCCTGCTCGGTCTCCTCGCGTGCCTCGGTGGGGACGTAACCACGACCGTTCTCGACCGTCATTTCCACCGCGAAATGGACGTCATCAGTCATGGTGGCGATGACGTGATCGGGGTTCACGACTTCGACCGACTCATCGTGGATGATGTCGGCGGCGGTCACGAGGCCGGCCTCCTGGCGATCGATGCGAATGGTTTTGAGCTCGTTGGTGTGATTCTTCAGCACCAGGCTCTTGATGTTGAGGATGATTTCCGTGACGTCCTCGACGACGCCGGGAATGGTGCTGAACTCGTGTTGTACACCGCGGATCTTGACGCGGGTAACGGCGCTACCTTCAAGACTGGAGAGGAGCACCCGCCGCAGGCTATTGCCGATCGTCGTACCGAAGCCCCGTTCGAAAGGCTCAACGGTGAAGCGGCCGTAGGAGTCCGTGAGCGTGTCCCGGTCGGCCACGATCTTGTTCGGAAGTTCCAGGCCGCGCCAGCGAATTCGCATGGTTGTCTATCTCCCAAGCCAGAAAACAGGTCGGTTGCTTGTTTCGTGAAGTAGCATCGACACGCCTCGGCGCTCGTCGCCCCGTATCCGCGACCGCCAAACAGGCGGCAGCAACGGAAGCCGAACGGCCGAGACGAAAGCGTTAAACGCGGCGTTTCTTGCGCGGGCGGCAGCCGTTGTGGGGGAGCGGAGTCACGTCTTCAATGGCGCGAATGGCGAGCCCCGCCTGGTGCAACGCCTGAATCGCGGACTCACGGCCGCTTCCTGGACCCGTGACCCGTACGTCCACTTCCCGCAGACCGAATTTCTGGGCACGTTCGGCACAGACTTCCGCGGCGCGCTGAGCCGCGAACGGCGTGCTTTTGCGGCTTCCCTTGAAGCCCACCGTACCCGAGGACGCCCACGTCAGGACGTCGCCGTTTCGATCCGTCACCGTCACGATCGTGTTGTTGAACGTGCTGGCGATGTGGACGATCCCGTGCGTGACGTTTCGTCGAACCTTCTTCTTTTTGCTCTTCGACACGGCAATACTCTCTCGATGTTGGATGTTCCGAGAATCCCGCGACCTTCATGCCGCGCCGGCCAGGGTGCCGCGCGGCAGGACGCAGTGTCCGATCAAACCCGCGTTAACGAAGGTCCTTGACGCCCTTCTTGCCCGCGACCGTCTTGCGCGGTCCCTTGCGGGTGCGTGCATTCGTTCGCGTACGCTGGCCGCGGACCGGCAGCCCGCGACGATGCCGAAGGCCACGGTAGCAACCGATGTCCTTGAGGCGATTGATGCTTTGCTGCACTGTACGGCGGAGCTGACCTTCCACCGTGTAGTCGTTGTCCAACAAGTTGGCGATGCGCGCCAACTCATCGTCCGTCAACTCCCGGGCACGTTTGTCCGGGTTGATGTTCGCTCGCGCGCAGATCTCCTTGGCGATCGTCGGGCCCACCCCGTACAGATATTGAAGCGAGATCTCGGTCCGTTTTTCGTTCGGAATGTCGATACCCAGCAAACGAGGCATCTTCTAACCCTGCCTTTGCTTGTGCCGAGGATTCGTGCAAATCACGTACACCGTCCCCTTGCGGCGCACGAGTTTGCAATTTTCGCAAATCCTTTTGACACTACTTCTTACTTTCATGATTTCCGCCCTGTATGCGTACCCTAGGCTTGGATGCCTCTGGCAAGTAAAAAGGTAAATTACGGTTACGCTCGCTCGCGGGCAAGCGGTAGACCGAGAAATCTTCTCGGGTTACCACCAATTCTTCCGTTCCCACCCCCGGCCTTTTCGGCCGTCGATTTCAAGAAGAACTGGGCCGACACGCACCCGTCGGAGAGATCCAAATCGTCCCCGTCAACCGACCCGATTTACCTTGATCTGTCCGCAAGCGTCCTATTCTATGAAATCGATTGGTTTCTGCCATCCGATTTGGACCTTTCTTTCCGAGATCCCGTATAACACCGTAGTGCATTTTCGGCAGAACTCCCGAATCTGCTTTCAGGGAACCCCGCTCGTGACAGCTGCCATCCGGCTTGACAACGTGTCCGTGACTCGGAACGGAAACCGAATCCTGGAAGGGATAACGGCGACAATTCCGCGGCATGGGGTGACCGCCGTCATCGGGCCCAACGGCGCGGGCAAAACGACGTTGCTCAAGGCGATGCTCCGCCTTATCCCCTACGAGGGGAATATCGCGATCCAAGGGAAAGTTCGCCGGCCCAAAATCGGTTACGTTCCCCAAAGGCTCGATTTCGATCGCGGGACCCCCATTACGGTCGCGGACTTTCTCGCGATGGGAACGCAACGGATCCCCCTCTGGTTCGGGATCACGAAGAAAGCCAAGCGGCTCGCCGAGGAGAAACTCGATCGGGTACGCGGCATTCACCTGTTGAATCGGCCACTGGGCAAGCTTTCCGGCGGGGAATTACAGCGTGCGCAACTGGCGATGGCGCTGCAACTGGACCCAGAAATCCTGTTTCTTGACGAACCGGTCGCGGGGGTGGATATCGCGGGAGAGCGTCTGTTTTGCGACCTGCTTGAAGAGGTACAGCAGCAATCGCATTTAACGATGGTGATGGTTAGTCACGATTTGTCGGTGGTTTCCCAGCACGCGACCCACGTACTTTGCATCAATCGCCGCCTGGAGTGTGAAGGGACCGCGCCGGCGGTGTTGAACGCCAAGAATCTCGCGGCAATGTATGGGCCGCACGCGGGGCTTTACGACCACCAAGGAGCCGTCAGTCACGGCCATCCGCATCACGCGCACGACCATTCGCATCATCACCATCCGCATCCACCCAAGGGAACCGCCTAACCAGGAGCCGAGTCATCGAAAACGTCGTCGACCGGATCTGTTTTCAACTCGTCTCGTGGATTCCCTACGAGCCGCTGCGCGATCCCCGTTTTTCGTTCATGCACCGGGCGTTTATCGGGCTCTTGTTGCTCGCTCCCCTGTGCTCGACGGTGGGGATCCAGGTCGTCAACTTTCGACTCGCCTTTTTCGCGGAGGCGATCGGTCACTCGGCATTCACGGGAATCGCGCTCGGGTTTCTGCTCGCGTCCCTTTCGGGTCTTTCGCATGTCGAATTGGGGTCGATGATTGGGTTTGGCATTCTGGTGGCGGTCGTCATCACCTTCTACCGTCGGCGATCGGGCCTTGCGAGCGATACCGTGATCGGTGTCTTTTCCTCGATGGTGATTGCGCTCGGCTTATGCGTGATCACGCATCTGATCAACAGCAATCGACTCAGGGGCGGCGGTAGTCAGGTCTTCAATTTTCTCATGGGAAACATCCTGACGATTCGCGCGGACGAGATCGTGGTTCTCTTCGGTTTTTTCGTAATCGCGATCGGTTTCCAGTTTTTCGCCTACAACCGGCTCTTGTTCATTGGCATCAACGCGTCGCTTGCCGAGACGCGCGGCGTCCACGTGTGGCTGTACGAATACGGTTTCGCGGTGCTCCTCGCGTTGGTGGTTACGTTCAGCATCAAGGCGGTGGGAGTGTTGTTGGTGACGGCCATGTTGGTGATCCCCGCTGCCGCCGCGCGGAACCTGGCCCATTCCGCGGGCTCTCTCTTCTGGTGGGGGGGCGCGATCGCGGTGACGAGCGCGGTCGGCGGGCTTCTCGTCTCCGATGCGTTTAATTCCGCGACTGGCGCGACCACTGTTTTGCTGATCTCGGCGTGGTTTGTCGCGTCCAGCCTGTACTCCTGGCTCGCCGGCCGTGAGTGACTGAACTCCCGGGCCGCTGTCCGGGAGTGACTGAACTCCCGGGCCGCTGTCCGGGAGTGATCACTTCATCCGCGAATCGGTGGCGTCAACGCGATGTTCGGCAACTCGCTCGACGAGCGGTGGGCGTTCCACGGGCTTGGCGACGATGTCTCCCAGGATTTTGGAAAGTTCGGACCATTCGTCGTCTGGCAACTTCGCTTGGACGACGGGTAACGCCTCCAGCGTCCAGCGGGGCCGCAATTGCATGACCCGGCACATCAGTGAAAAGTAAATCGTCATGTCCTGCATGCTCTGATCGACCAGCCGATTCGTCGCCGCCCGAGTGAGTTTCATCACCGCCTTGAGAGTCGCGCCGGGAGCCGTCGAATAGCTTTCGATCTGCTGGATCACGAAGTATTGACCATCGGGCTGTTTCGCGAAATGGTAGCGGTAGACATAGACGATTTCCGCCCGAAGTTTGCCAGGCAACGGCGGCCTGGAGGCTTCGCCCGTGCAATAGACGATTCGCAGATTCGGCACGGCGTGTATCTGATAAAACTTCACGAGAGCCGTGTTTCCCTCGCGGCATTGGTAACCGCCTTCAATGGTTTCCACTTCGCTCAGGAGCATGCCGAGCTGCCGCCAAAACTCGGCGACCGCCACGGGATGATTCATCAACCATTCGAGCAGCTGTGGATGACATGGATAGGCTTCCACCGGTCCACGTCGGTATAAGACGGGAGTCTTGAGGATTTCCAAGACCCGCTCGCGGTGCGGTCCCTGAATGGAATCCAGCGGCAGCCGCGCTAACGCTCGCGAATGGTCGCTCGTTTCCGTCGATGCCTGCGGGTCGTTTGCCTGCGCAGGGCGAGCCGACAACAGACCAAAAACAACCAGACTCATCAGACATTGCTTCATTGGCCGACACTCTCTTGCCAATTGCGGGATGAAAATCAGCAGACTTCCCCATTCCTTTATCGCCGTCCGAAACTGTCAATCATGACGAATTCTCCGAATTTGCCAGCAATCCCCAAATATCCACCAGATTCACCAGATTGACACGGTTGACAGGTTGAGGTTGGGAAGTCAGGCAGAAGAGAAACACTGTTTCCTGACGCGCGACGACGTGTTTTCGGGCATCTCCAAGTCTTTCCTGAACATTCCTGGAGGGTGGGGAGGCAATACCCTCCGCCTTTCGTTCCCTTTCCGGAGATTCTTCGCGAAACGACGGCGATCGGCGGGCGCATCTGAAATCGAGAGGATTCGCAACGGGAGGAATGGCTGTTTTGCAGCCATGTGGATGCAAACGGTGGATCTTCCCTGAAACAAGCCAGTCCCATCCGGGTGAACCCATCGCGGAATAGGTGAGCAACCCGCCATTTACGCAGCTGCCATTTTCCACGTCATGGCATTCGCAGCTTGTACTTGCGGGGAAAACAGTCGGCCGGTATAGGGGCGGCGGTGATTGGGGCCAATGCCCGCACGGGCGATCGGAACCATGATTGCAAGTCCGGAGGTTCCGTGGCGCGACCTTTTTAATCAGGATGGCGCGCGGTCACGGCTGCTCCTACAGCTCTCAGGATTCTGGTGGCTTTCCGGCCCGTCATTTGAAACCTGGAGCTCAATAGAGAGGATCGAAGCAGGCCATGAAGGGCAAAGAGCGGAAGCTGGGGACTCTCTTTCTCGCCAGCGCGTTTCTCTCTTGATTCTGACCGTGATTGGATGCGTCGCGTACGCGCAGCGTGATCAATTCCTCGTATACGTGCACTCCTACCGATTGGTGGAGAAAAGGGATGGGGCCAGCGAATCCGAGAAATGGCTAAAGGAACGCAAGTTGCTCGCGGTGCCCGTGATCATTGAACTGCTCGCGGGCTCGGACGAAAACCGGTGCGAGCGTGCGCTTGTTTCCTTCGTGATGTTCTCGCGAGCAACGGGGATCCAACCGACCCGGAACAGTCCTATCTCTCGTTGGCGATTTCCGCTTCGCTGCATGCAAGATTCGAACAGCTATCGGAGCCGGGCCGCATCGCATCCATCTCTTTGGCAATGCAGGTGCTCAGGCAGCATCTGGCGGCATGGTCGCCAAACGTGCCCACGGCTTTGGAAACGGGAGGTAAGGTACTACTTCTCGGTTTGGCCGATCCGTCGGCGCAAGTGAAAGAGTATTCGCTACGGTCGATGACGGAAATCTGGACTTGGGATGGCGCGGACAATGTTGCGCATGGTCTGGTGGAGGAGTGGAAACGGGGTTGTTACGATCGCGCGAGCTTGCAATTGACGAGTGCGGCGCCCGCCATTCGGGCGGCGGCGGCGAAGGCGGTGAGTGGCTCGCCCTACCACGAGTCTGACGCCGCGTTGATCGCCTTGCTCGAAGACGACGTCGCCTCGGTTCGAAAGGCCGGCCTTCTGGCGCTCTGTGAGTCGGCGGCGGATAGTCTGACCTCGTCGCACAAAATGAGGCTGATGGATTTTCTTCAGGATCCTGATCCGGAAGTCGTCGCCGCCACCACGCGCCTTCTTCAGGCATGTGGGGTAGGTGAGTCTCGGCTGAGCCTCGCGCGATTGCTCAAGGATCCGGATCCACGGCAACGGGCGACGGTCGCCGGCTCTCTTGCGAAGATGCCAGAGATCAATCCTGTGCCGCTGTTGTTAACGCTCAGTGAAGATTCTTCGCCGCTGGTGCGCATCTCGGCGGTTCGAGTCGCGTTGGAATCGAGCGACCCGCGTCTGCGCACCCGGCTATTGGTGATGTCGGAAACCGATTCGGACGCCGAGGTCCGAACGCTGCTTCACCAACATCTCGCCGCAAAAACGGAATCGAAAACGCCACGATGAATTCACGCGCAATACGGGAGAGTTAGATTCCGCGAATTGTTGTGATACCAAAATAAATGAATTGGCCGACGAAGCGGAATTCGTGACGTAGAGTTACTTCAATAACCCGTCATGTCACGACCCATCGTTCTCGTCGGTGTAGAAATGCAAGTCCATGGTTCCGACGATGTGACGATCTTACGAATCTAAGGATGATTTCGATTGCAAAAACGGAAATCGGGCCTTAGATAGTTGCAGGGTTGGTTCTCGTCCTCCGTTTTGTGACTACATTTACCCGTCCTTGTTTTCGCCTGGAATTGTGCCTTTTGGGCATCAGAAGAGTGATGGCGAATTTCCAGGGCCGATCGCTTGGTGGGCCTTGGCGCGAGCCGCGATTCGCAGCGTCCCAGTGTTGGACGCCTGGTCCCGGCAATGCTTTTCTGATTGGCGACCGGTTCACTGGGATCGATCGTCAGGCAAGTCCATTGAATTTGGTTCGACGCACGCCCTTGGGCTGTCGCCGATTGGTGTGTACGAGCGGATTTGTCCGTAGGGCAACGGGGTATTTTGGGTAAGGTTTTTCGCGAACCTCTCGCCTCTCAAAAAGTCCAAAGAATCGAAACCGCGGTGTCTCCGCGGGGTAAAGGTACCGGGGGGAATTTCGCGCCACGCCGGCGCGAACAAATTCGTTGCAATTTCACGTTTAATCCGAGCTGGCGAATTTTGATGCCAGCGTCAACAGAGAGAAGTAATCTGATGGGTCACGGAAGATTGGTCCGGAAAGGCGAGTTACGCGTCGCTGGACCGGTCCATTCCACGAATGAATTGCAGCCGAAGGTTGAGCTGCTCGAGGATCGTAGCGTGCCTGCGATCGCACTTCCTGCTTACGCGCTCCCCGTGGGAGCGCCGCAACTGCCCGCCAACGTGGATGTTTTCGCTCCGAGCTTCGCGACCACCGCTCCCAGTTCCGCTGCTCCCGTGATTTCGGAGTGGACTCGAACGGCCGGGCCAGGCGAGTCGGTGGTGCTCACGGGCGACCAGTTTACCCGATGGACGGATAGCGCCGCCGGCGCGGACACCCAGATCTGGGTCTATGCACAGACCACTTCCGGAAATGGTACTTATGTTGCCGCCAACATTCAGCATTTGGCCGGCGACAGCGAATTGATCGTCACGATTCCGCCGTCGGTTCCGTCGGGGTCGATGTTCTTGATCTGGGTACAAAACAACGACGGCGTCAGTGCCCCCGTCGCCATCAACCAAACGGAGACTTGGTGGATCGGCCCGAACGCGACGGCGGCGGGAGAAACGATCGGCGTCTACGGCCAGAATCTTTCAAGGACAGGAAGCAGCTGGAAAGTGGGCGATGCCGGCAGCGCGCCGGCCTCCGTATGGGTCGAATCCGTCACCACCGGCGTCGGGCAATGGGCCACGGTCGTCGCCGTCGATCCCTATCGCGTCGATTTTGTCGTTCCCACCGGGTTGGCCAATGGCAATTACCGCGCGTGGGTTCACAATGGGCATGGCGGAGCCTACGGTTGGGGACAGCCTCAGGAATTCACCGTTCGTAGTGCCCAGGACAATGGCACGGGGTGGACGGGACCCACGTTCCAAGTAACCTCCTTTGGCGCCATTGCCAACGACGGCATCGACGACACTCTCGCGGTTCAAGCCGCTCTCAGCGCGGCGGCGGCGGTTCCCTATTCCACCGTACAACTCCCTGCCGGTACCTTGCTCATCAGTCAGCGGCTCACGGTTCCCGCCAACGTGCGGTTGAAGGGGGCCGGCATGGACGCCACCACGCTCAAGGGGGTCGCCAGCGAATCGTTTTCCAAATACCTCATCTACAATGATGGTTCCCGCGCCACCAACAACATCGAGATACGCGACCTCACGATCGACAGTGGCGCAACCCTCAGCGCGGACGGAACCGCCTATGTCGGCGGCATCACTTCCTTGATCTATTGCAAGGATCAATCGGACAATCGTTTCACCAACGTGCGCCTCTATTCTCCCGCGGGCGAGGCTTTCACCTTTGGCAATGCCACCGTTCTTTCCGCGAGCCGCTGGTTCCTCAACAATTGCCAGGTTATATCGCGCGGCAACACGATCATCCTCGGCAATCAAGTGTTCCTCTCCGGGACCACCTTCTGGGGAACCAATGACGCCCCGTACGCCATCTACAATTCCGGCGGCCAGGGACTCAGCGTCTCCTATTGCACCGCCAGCAGTTTGAATGATTCTGACCCGAGCAAAGGGGCCGGATGGGGCCAGCGATTCTTCACGAACACCAGCAGTATCTCGGGAACAAGAGAGCAATATTTTGCATTCAACGGCATAAGCAAATTGGGCGTGAGACCCACTTCGGATCCGAATTACAGCAATAACGTTGGCGAGGCGCTACTCTGGGAGGGCAACCTCTCGCAATACATCGGTTACGCGACCTCGGCGACCGCCGGCACGATCACCTTGGGCGACTTCAGTTCCGTACCGTCGAGCAGTTACGGGTCGTTCAATGACGGCTTTCACTACGCATCCATCGTCAGCGGCACCGGCGTCGGCCAGATGCGACGCATCGCATCCTTCGACGCAGCCACTTTCACGTTCGCGTTGGATTCCGCTTGGAACGTCATTCCGGACGTGACCAGCAAGATTTCGATCATGAATCCCTCCGAACGGATCGTGGTGTTCAAGAACAGCATCACGGGCATTCAAGAGAACGTCGATCGCGTCAATCGAAACGGATCGGCGGGGATTATGATGTTCGGTGGGTCGAACAACGTAATCGTCGATGGAAACACCATCACGTCCACTCGTCTCGCAGTCTCGATCTGGTCCATGTCGAGGAATGAAGCGTTTGGCGTGGCGAACCAGCCGATCCAATTGTTGCAGCCTTCGAATTTCAATTTGATCGTCCGCAACACGATCAACAATTCTCGGCGAGCCCTCGGGCTCTTCACGGCGGTGGCTGACTCCACATCCGCGAACGCGCCGACCGCGCAAGCCGAGAATCGCACGCTTATCGGGAATGTCCTGCGGGCCAATAGCGTGACCACGGCCATCGATGTTGGCTTCGAAGTCGCGCACTTTTCCACGTTCCAGGAGTGGTCCAGCAACCAGACGGTCGCCAGTAATGTTTTCGAATCCAATGTGCTGAAGAATGCGCCAATTGGAATCGATCTGGATGTCGCCAGAACGTTCAATTACAGCACGTCGAGCTCCATGCCGCGAATTGATGGCCTACTTTTGCTCAACAATACGGTGACGCGCGGGACCGCAACCTTGACCGGCTCCAAGGGGGTCGAGACCGGTTCGGGTCAGAACGTGCTCATGATCGGCAACAGCGTCACCAACTTTGCGACGCAATTTGCCGGCGTGAAGACGGCGAACCTGGTGGAAGCACCGCTCCGCGTGCTCGACGTCACCATCGCTTATGGCCAATCCCGTTCTTTGAACTTCACCTTCTACAATGTTTCGCAAACGGCGCTTAGTTGGACATTGTCTTCCAATGTACCCTGGTTGTCGTTCAGTTCCGGAGGTAGCGGCACGACGCAGCCTCAAGCCCTAGCGACGGTCAATGCGACGGTCGACGGTTCCTACTTTAGCGCTCCGACCGAAACGTCCGGGCTGGTGAGCATCGTGAGAAACGGCGTGGTTTTAATGCAGTTGCAGGTGGTGGTGCACGTCGTTCCGCCACCTGCGACGGCAATCGTCGCCGGCCCTTCGACCCTCGCCCGGCAATTCTCCTTTACGTTCGCGGCCGTCGACGTTGCTTACGGAGGAACCTCGTTCACCTACGACATTGATTGGAACGGTGACGGTGTCTACGACCAAAGCACTCAAGGGGCGAATTTCCTTATCGTGACGCGCATGTTCGCCGCGGGCGGTACCACCACCCTTCGATTCCGCGCGACCAGCGTTAGCGGCATGAGTTCGGTCTCCGAACTTGTATTTGATCCCAACGTCCGGCGTTCTTATTTCGTCGGCAGTTACGGAGATGACGCGGTTTCGTTCGTTTCCTTGGCCAATGACATTCTTCGAGTCGACTTATCGCGTGTCGCGGGCGTGACATTGAATTCCTCGAGATATTTCGCCGGCGTCGTCGGCCCGCTCTCGGCGGATGGGGGCATGGGGAACGACCTGATCTCGGCTCAGTCGGTTACCAACCTCGCGGCGTCATTGACGGGCGGGGGAGGTAATGACACGCTGATTGGCGGGAATCTCAATGATACGCTGTCGGCGGGCGCGGGGAACGATAGCTTGGACGGCGGTGCTGGCGACGACATCCTCGATGGGGGGGCGGACAACGATACCTATGCTTTTTCCGGATCGTCGCAGGGAACGGACCAGTTAATCGATGAAGCCGGCGAGCTGGACTACATCTCGTTCGCCAAGTTCGCGACGGGAGTTACCTTTAATCTCGGCAACGCCACGCAAACTGTGGCGGCGGGAACCACGATTGTACTTCCCAGCTCCACGCGAATCGAAGGGATCATCGGCAGCAACTATGCCGACCTGCTCACCGGAAATGGTAGCGCGAATATCTTGAGAGGTCTCGGCGGGAACGACACGCTCAATGGTCTCGGCGGGGACGATGTTTACGACTACGCGGAGAATGATTCGGGCAACGACGTCATCGCCGAGCCCGTCGGATATGGCAACGATCGCTTGAATTTCGCCAACTACAACCAGGGCGTCACCGTCAACTTGTCCGCGGGGACCGCGTCGAGTAGCGGGTTAAACGTATCCTTCGCCGACGCCACGGCCATCGAGTCAGTGACGGGGAGCCCATTCAACGATCGACTTACCGCGAGTTCATTGGCGACCGTATTGCAGGGCATGGGGGGTGACGATACGCTCACGGGGGGCAATGGAAACGATACCCTGGAGGGGGGCGCCGGTAGCGACATTCTTGATGGTCGAAGGGGGGATGATTCGCTCGTTGGCGGAAGTGGCGGGGACTTATATAAGTTCTCTCGTTACGGTTCGGAAAACCTCGGGACCGACCGTCTGAGCGAAGAGGCGAGCAACGCGAGCAACGAGTTCGACATCCTCGACTTTTCAAGCTTCAATGCTGGCGTAACCGCGCGTCTTGACTCCAATTTGCCGCAATTAGTGCACGGAAGCCTGACGGTGCAACTTAACGAGCCGCTCCATTTCGAGGCCGCGTTCGGCTCTGCTTACAATGACGTGTTGACCGGCAATTCGATCACCAACATCATCCATGGCGGCGCGGGTAACGACCTGATGGCCGGAGGGGACGGCGACGATTTACTCTTGGGAGGCGAGGGCAACGACACGCTGCGCGGCGAGACGGGAAGTGACATGCTCTTCGGCGAAGCGGGGGACGATACTCTTGAAGGGGGCAGCGGAAATGACATGTATTCTTTCGTCCACGCCAACTCGTCGCAGCCCGCCGATCTGGGCACGGACACGATTGTCGAAGGGACGGGAACGCAAAATGACCTCTACGACATTCTCTACTTTGGAGGTTTTTCCGAATCGATCTCCGTGAATTTGGGGACGACCGGGTTGCAAAACATTAGTCCCAACCTGCGCCTGTCGCTCAGTTCAACGGATGCTTTAGAGATCGTCGTGGGAACCAATGGTAACGATCTGATCTACGGAAATGGCAGAACGAACCTGCTCATGGGATTGGGCGGAAACGACCTCCTTTACGGCCTGGGACAACGCGACATACTCGTCGGAGGTCAGGGCGCGGACGTCTTGGATGGCGGCACGGCCCAAGACATTCTCGTCGCCGGCGACTTCGATCTTGTCAGCGATACCCTCGATTCAATCTTCGGCGTGTTGAACGAGTGGCGTTCGAGTAGAAATTATTATACGCGCATCTTCAATTTGACCGGCGTGGGCATGGAGCCGTTGCTCAACGGAAACAGCTACCTTCAAGTATCGAGCACCCTCTTTGACGATGACGAAGTCGATACGCTGATCGGCGGGATTGATGATCTCGACTGGTTCTTCTCCGATTTCGGCGAGGACATTGTTCTCGACCTGCAAGCCGGCGAACTCGACACCGATCTATAAGCCCTGCTTTACCTCGACTCGATCAGTTCTTGTGGGCGTGCTGGATCCGCGCCATACCCGCGTTGCCGATGTCAAGTCCGTGGCATTCGCCGCCAACGGGCGCGTCGATTTCATTTGCATGAACCCGCTGGACCGCATACCTTCGAGAAGGCTCGCGGATTGCCAAACCCGTCCCGCCGGCGGTTCGACTTCGATCGTCGAAACATGTGTCGAAAGTAATCGCGAGCGGTGGTTGCGGAGAGAAACGACGAGCCCGTTGAACTTTTCCGCGAATTGGAAGTTGCCCAAGGTTCCGGCGAATCTTTGCAAGGCAGGAATCCTGGCATGGTCATGGAGTGAAAGAGCATGGACTTACGGACGTGGGCGAAGCATTTCTTGCTAGTCGGGATGTTTGGCGGATGGATGATACCGATCGCCGCGAACGATCCTCCCAAGCCCGCGGGCGCTCCCGTGGAAAACGGGTCGAAGAAAACGGAAGGAGCGGAAGAGGCCGTCCTCCGTGCGACGATCGCTTCTTACGTGGATGCGTTCAATCGTGGCGACGCGGCGAAACTCGCGGAACACTGGAGCGAGGGGGCCGAATATTTCAGTCCATTGGGTGAGCATTTGCGGGGTCGAGATGCGATCGCCAATTCCTTTCGTCAGGTGTTCGCCGTTAGTCCGGGCATTCGCCTGGAAGTGCCCCCGCCCGAGATTCGATTCGTGACCCCGGACGTTGCCATCGAAGAGGGTCGGGCCCGCGTGATTGCTCCAGGTCAACCAGCCAACGAAACGGATTACATGGCGGTCCACGTCAAGCGGGACGGCAAGTGGAAAATGGATAGCGTGCGAGAAACGGCCGCGCCTTCCGCAGGGAGTAACGACGTTTCGCTGAACGATCTCCAGTGGCTCGTCGGCGAATGGGTCGACCAGGATGACAACGCGACCGTTCGCACGACCTGTGCTTGGACGGAAAACCATAGCTTTCTCGTCCGCTCGTTCACGATCCTCGTGGGGGAAACCGTCGATTTGCACGGGACGCAGGTGATCGGCTTCGATCCGAGCACCGGCAAGATTCGCTCCTGGGTGTTCGACTCGGACGGCGGGTTCGCCGAGGGAACGTGGGCCCGTAAGGGGAATCGATGGATCGTCCGCCAGTCGGGCACGTTGCCGGACGGCCGCAAGGCAACGTCCATCAACATCATGACCCGAATCGACGACAACCGGTTCACTTTTCAGTCGGTTGGCAGAGAGGTAGGGGGAGAAATGTTGCCGAATCTCGATCCGGTTACCATCGTTCGAAATTCGACGGGCGAATGAGTTCCCGATGGGTTTGCGCCGACCATTTCGTTCGTGCCTGAAAAAAAGAAGTTGCGCTGAGAACCGAGGCAATTGATGAACAAGACATTTCGCATGATGGTGGCGGCATTAACCTTGTCAGCCTTTACGAGTAGTGAGGTCATGGCTCGCGGTGGCGGCGGCGGATTTCGTGGAGGTGGAGGTGGCGGCGGCTTTCGTGGCGGAGGAGGAGGCGGAGGATTTCGCGCGCCGTCGGGTGGCGGAAATCGGGCTCCTTCGGGGGGTGGGTATCGACCACAGTCGCCGGTGAACCGAAGTCCATCCATGAGCCGACCAGGATCCTTTAACCGTCCCGAGGCTGGGAGATCGGATTTTGGCAATCGGCCGGGAATGGAGAACCGACCCGGCGTCGGCGAGAGGCCCGGCGTTGCGAATCGACCGGATTTCAATCAATTTGGCGCCCAGCAACGACCCTCCGAGCGTGATCTGCAAAGCTTCCTGAACCTCGGGCCCGAACGCCCCAATGTTGGCGATCGACCCATCGAACCGGGGCAGCGGGGCGAATTCCCGGGCCGGCAAGATGGTCGTGGTCCTTTCGACGGCAATCCACAGAATCGCGCGGAAAATCGTCAGGATAGGGTCGGAGATCGACAAGATCGGGTTGACAATCGCCAGGATCGGGTTGGCGACCGTCAAGATCGACTAAACGATCGGCAAGATCGGCGGCAGAACTGGCAGGAACGCGGCAACAATATCCGCAACGAATGGCGCAACGAATGGCAGGACCGTCGCAATGACTGGTTCTCGCACAACTGGTGGAACAATCATCCGTACCCTCGCAATTGGTATTGGAATCATGGCTATCCTTACCATTGGTGGGGATGGGCGAGTTGGGCGGGCGTTACCGGATTTATTGCGGGCGCGTGGGCGGCGCCTCTCTTTTACGACTACGGATCTGGCGGCAACGTCGTCTACGAGGATAACAGCGTTTATGTCAACGGCGAGGACGTTGGTACGCAGGAAGAATATGCCCAGCAGGCCATGGATTTGGCGGACTCCGGCAATCAGATGCTCAACAGCGACGAGCAGTACCAGCAGCCGCCCCCCGATTCTCAAGACCAGAATTCGCCGCAGCAAGACTCCAGCATGTGGATGCCGCTGGGCGTCTTTGCCTTGTCTTCGGATGGAGGCGAGGCGGCGCCCACCAAGATGATGCAACTTGCCGTGAGTAAGGACGGCGTTATCGCCGGTACTTACTTCAACACCCAGACCGATCAGACACTCGCGATTCAGGGGAAGGTCGATCGGTTAACGCAACGGGCCGCTTGGACGGTGGGCGACAATAAGAACACGGTCTTCGACACCGGCATCTATAACTTGACGCAGAACGAAACGCCGGTGCTCGTCCACTTCGGGACCGGGACCACCCAAAACTGGTTTCTGGTCCGTTTGGATCCGCCGAAAGACCAGGGCAATCCCGGCTCCAATCCACCTCCGGCGCCGAACGATCCCTTCGCGACACCGCCCGCAAGTTCTTCCGGGGGCGCCGATTGAAGGGAAATGACCGCTGGCGACGGGCATGCGACGCCGTCGCGCGGGTAAGCCGGCAAGGTCCATCCAGCAAGCGAAAATGCCTTTCTCCAAACGCTCGGTTTGGAGAAAGGCATTTTTTTCACGACGTCGCCGACGGATCGGGGAAACGTCGGCCGCGTCGGCGACCGGAGATTGGTCCCAATTGACGTTATCTTTCCAGGACCACGCGACTCGCAGGTTTCCTTACAGCCGATAGTAAACGTCCATGACTTGTCGAAGCATGTCATGGACGATGCTCCGGTCCGGAATTGAGGCCGCGAGGCCATAGATGGGTGCCATGCCTCCGTCATTGGGGCCATGGTCGCGCACGTGGGCCACCGACTCCTTGAGATCCTTGACGAATCTCTCGGCGACTCCGGGCTGCGCGTGTCGCAAGGTCGGACTCACGTGGATGGCGGGCGGTTTTTGCAGTCCCGTAAGCGCCCAATGCCGCGCGGACATCTGGTCGAGCACCTGGTACATGTCGAGGGAATCGGACGCGATGGCAAAGGGGCCAATCGGCTGGCCGAGGATTCTCAGTTCTTCAATCTCGGCAACGCCACGTTTGACGACGGCGATCGCGTCGAGGATCTGCCTGGTGGCGGCCAGGTAGCCCGATTCTCCCAGCGAGACCAAGGATGCCCAACAGGCCGCGCTGAGTCCGCCAGGTCGGCTGCCGGTGAATGTCGGCGAGTAGTATAGACCGCCCGGCCAATCCGCGATCGTGAAGTACTGGTGCCGTCGAAGCTCCTTGCCTCGGTAGAGTATCACCGAGGTTCCTTTGGGTGCGTAGCCATACTTGTGCGTGTCGCAGGACATCGAGGTGACACCCGGAACGCGGAAATCGAATGGGGGAACGGGACACCCCAGTTTTTCCGCCCAAGGGAGAAAAAATCCGCCGAGACATCCATCCACGTGACAGCCGATTTCCTTTTGCCTCGCGAGTTCGCCAATCTGATCGATCGGGTCGATGGTGCCGTAAGGAAAGTTGATGGCCGAGGCGACAAGCGCGATGGTATTGTCGTTGATGGCGGCTTCGACGGCGTTGACGTTCGCGCGAAAATCGCCGTCCAAGGGGACGACTTTGACTTGAATGTTGAAATACTGGCCCGCTTTGTGAAACGCGGCGTGGGCCGAGATCGGGACGACAATTTCCGGTGCGGTAATGCCTTTCGTTTGTCGGGCCCAGTCGCGATAACTCTTCATCGCCAAGAGTATGCTTTCCGAGCCCCCCGAAGTCACGGACCCGCAAATCCCGTCTTCCGATCCGAACGGAGCGATTGTTTCCCCCGCGCCCAGCATGTGCGCGGTCATCGCGACGATCTCGGCCTCGAACTTCGCGGCGCTTGGCCAAAGGTCCGAGTGCAATTGATTGGCCTGGGAATGAATCGCGTATGCCTTGGTGATGAACTCGATGTGTTTCTCGTCGCCATGGTACACCGAGCCGGACGCGAATCCCTCCTTCCAACGTTTTTCTTCGGTCTGGCGCAATTCTTCGAGTTCGCGAAGAATCTCATCCCTGGATCGGCCTTGAGACGGTAAACGATCCTGTTGCGCGTATTTACCGCGGTAAGGGTGCATCATCCGGTCGATGGGGGTAAGCAGACCGAGATCTTCGGTCGCGGAATCGGTAGCCACGTCGTTCACCCTCCTGAATGCGGTTAGGAAAGATCTCGGTTATTGTATTCAACCTCTCCGGTCGGCGGTCCTGTACTTGGCCATTCGGGCGAAGGTTTTGCGATTGGCCCGATACGCGCGCAGGAATTCGTCGTGGAGTCCGGCATAGACCAGGCGATTCTCGGGATTCGGCGTGAACGCCTTGGCGATTTTTACTTTCCGGGCCAAGTCGTTGGGGCCGAGGATTCCGAGGGCGAGCAGGGCGTAAAAGGCAGCGCCGCGCGCTATGGTGAAACTAGGTTCGTTCACCTGGCGGAGTTCTCGCTGCAGGATATCGGCGAGAATCTGGCACCAGAGTTCCGATCGCGCGCCTCCGCCGATGAAATTCATCGCGTCGATTTTGCGGCCGATGAATCGCTCGACGTGGTGAGCGAGCCAACGCAGATTGAAACCGACCCCTTCCAAGACCGCCCGAACGGCATGTTCTCTTCCCGTGTGGAGGCATTGGTTGAGAAAACCGCCACGCATGTTACTGTCTCCGGTCGGCGGCCCCGCGCCATTAAGCCAAGGGAGAAAAAGGAGCCCTTCGCTTCCCGGTGGGACTTTCGCGGCTTCTGCGAGCAGCCTGTCATGAGCGTTTGGCCCCGCCTTGGTCTGGCCGAAATCTTCCTTCGGCGCGAGCCAGCGGTCCACGATGCAGTCGAGACATTTGCCCGCGGGACCTTGCTCGGCGACGACCATGTTTCGCCCGGGAAGCGCCGCCGGCATCGTGGCCAAGGAATGAAAAACGTCCGTCTTTTTGAACGGCACGTGGCACGTGAGCCAAGAGGAGGTTCCGATGCACAAATGGGCTTCGTAGTCCGCGACCGCTCCCGAGCCGAGGACCGCCGCCTGGCTGTCCCCCGTGCCCGTGACGACCTGGACCGAGGGTGAAAGTCCCCATTCTTCCGCGATCGAGGGGAGGAGGGGCCCCACGACCGATCCAACGGGAAGAATGTCCGGCAACTTGTCCCGGTCAATGCCCGATTTGCGGATGAGGAACTCGGAATAGTGGATGTCGTTCGCGTTTCGATTGTCGGTCAGCAAAAGCGGGAACGCGGTTGCCGCCGACGACACGGCCCGGCCGGTCAAGCGCAGATTGATGTAGTCGGACGGCTCCAGGAACTTATGGGTCCGATCGTACACCTCGGGGCGTTCGTTCTTGATGAACAAAATGTGAGACAGGCAGTCGGCCCCAGAATGTGGAGGAATGCCACCCGTCAGCCGAATCCAATGCCAAAGCGAGCGAACGCCGTATCCTTCGATCTTGAGAATGCCGTCGGTGACTTTCTGGCTATGCGCGGCCCCGCGTGCGTCCATCCAGTGGATCGCGGGCATGAGCGCATTCCCATCCCGATCGACGGGCGTCGTGACTGACCATTGACTGGTGCAGGCGATGGCGACGATACATTCTTTGGACCGTGAACAGGCGCGAAGCGCCTCTCCCACGGCGGCAACGATGGCTCGCCACCACTCTTCGGGTACCTGCTCGACGCCACCATTGGGGAGCAGCTGCATGCCGATGCTTGCACGTCCTCGTCCGAGGATCTCTCCCTCTTCGGTCACGACCGCTGCTTTCGGCCCCCCACTACCAAGATCGATGGCCAGGACGCTTCGTACATGTTCTCGCGACTTCATGCGCAGTTGCTTCCCAAAGCCGTATCCAATTCCCTTGTCGTGGCGTTGACCGGTGGCCGGCACGCGCCAGCGGTTGCCTCAAGAGCCGAGCAAGTCGGATTATATCGCTTCTTGGACGCGAGGTATTGCGACGAGGCGACGTTTCTCTCCGCCGACTCGGGAAGGTGCCTGTACACTCCGTCCTGCTGGGACAGGGTTAGTTGGCTTGCTGCGCGTGGTTCAGTCTCGCCTCCTGACGACATCATGTCATCCGTAAAGAGCCTGTCGTTCGAAAGGCCTTGACGCTAACCTATTCCGCGGGCGTCAATGACGGCGGCCCGGTCCACGACATTTCTCGTCCTGGCGGCTATGGGCTCCGCGCGGCCCGTCAATCGTAAGGCCATTGCCAATCGCGGATCTCCGGCATGTCCTCGCCGTGCTTGTGGATGTACTGCTTGTGTTCGATGAGCTTGTCGCGGATTGCCTGTTTGGCGTAAGCCGCGCTCGAACCGAGGTGAGGCACGCGGTCAATCACATCTTCGAAGAGATGAAATCGGTCCAGATCGTTGAGCACCACCATGTCGAATGGCGTGGTCGTGGTTCCTTCTTCCTTGTAGCCGCGAACGTGGAGATTACGATGGTTCGTCCGTCGATAGGTCAATCGATGGATGAGCCAAGGATAGCCGTGGAACGCGAAGATGATCGGCTTATCCTTGGTGAAAAGAACGTCGAATTCCGCGTCGGAAAGGCCATGCGGATGTTCGCTCGACGGCTGCAGCGTCATGAGGTCGACGACGTTGATGACCCGGACCTTGAGGTCTGGAATATATCGGCGTAGCAAGTCGACGGCGGCGAGCGTTTCCAGCGTGGGAACGTCGCCGGCGCACGCCATGACCACGTCGGGCTCGCTGCCGCGATCATTGCTCGCCCATTCCCAGATCCCGATTCCCGCCGTGCAATGCTTGATGGCCGCGTCCATGTCCAACCATTGAGGCGCGGGCTGTTTTCCCGCGACGATCACGTTGACGTAATTGCGACTGCGCAGGCAGTGATTGGTTACCGATAAAAGCGTGTTCGCGTCTGGCGGGAGATAAACCCGGATGATGTCCGCCTTTTTGTTGACCACGTGGTCGATGAATCCCGGATCCTGATGGCTAAAGCCGTTATGGTCCTGCCGCCATACGTGGCTGGTGAGCAAGTAGTTGAGGGAGGCAATCGGCCTGCGCCAGGGAATGTGTCGGGTCACCTTCAGCCACTTGGCGTGTTGATTAAACATCGAATCGATGATGTGAATGAAGGCTTCGTAACAGGAAAAGAATCCATGCCGGCCGGTGAGTAGATATCCCTCCAGCCAGCCTTGGCATTGGTGTTCGCTGAGCATTTCCATGACCCTGCCGTCGGGCGAAACGTGATCGTCGATGGGGAGGATCTGGGCGGTCGACACGCGATTGGTGATCTGGAAGACATCCCCAACGATTGCTCGCGGTTTCGTCGGGACTAAAAAAGATCAGGGCGTTCTTGCTGGCGAGGTTTTCCTTGAGAATATCGCGAATGAACTTCCTTGAACGCGCGTCGCCTCCGCCGACGTAGCGCTTGCGGGACGGGGAACATCGACGGCATAGTCGCGAAAGTCCGGCATGCGAAGATCGCGGAGCAATACTCCCCCATTGGCATGAGGATTGGCGCCCATCCGGCGATCTCCCCGAGGGGCAAGATCCGCGAGTTCCGCGACGAGCTTGCCGTTCGAATCGAACAGCTCCTGCGGGCGATAACTCTTCATCCATTTCTCGAGCATCGTCAAGTGCTTGGGATTGTCCGCCAGGCCGGAGAGCGGAACCTGGTGCGAGCGAAACGTGTTCTCAACGAGAATGCCATCCACTTCCTTCGGCCCAGTCCAACCCTTGGGGGTCCGGAATATGATCATCGGCCAACGAGGCCGAGCTTTGTACCCGTTGGTTCGGGCATCGGATTGGAAGTGGCGAATCTCGGAGATCACTTTGTCCATCGTGGCGGCCATGCATTGATGCATTGCCTCCGGTTCTTCCCCTTCGACGAAATAGGGTGAGTAGCCATAGCCGCGGAAAAGTTGATCCAGCTCGTCGTGATCGAGACGCGCAAGGACGGTGGGGCCGGCGATCTTATAGCCATTGAGATGCAGGATCGGCAGAACCGCGCCGTCATGTACGGGGTTGAGAAACTTGTTTGAGTGCCAACTCGTCGCCAAGGGGCCCGTTTCCGCCTCGCCGTCGCCCACTACGCAGCAGGCGATCAGGTCGGGGTTGTCAAACACCGCCCCATAGGCATGCGACACCGCGTATCCCAGTTCGCCTCCCTCGTGAATCGAACCAGGGGTCTCGGGAGCGACGTGGCTGGGAATCCCGCCGGGGAAGGAGAATTGTTTGAAGAGCCGCTTCATCCCCGCGCGGTCCTGCGAAATGTTTGGATATACCTCGCTGTAGCTCCCTTCCAAATAAGTGTTCGCGACCAGGCCCGGTCCTCCGTGTCCAGGACCGGCAATGTACACGACGC
This sequence comes from Planctomycetota bacterium, assembly GCA_046350335.1. Taxonomy (GTDB): domain Bacteria; phylum Planctomycetota; class Planctomycetia; order Kolteriales; family Kolteriaceae; genus JAXMAQ01. The sequence goes on along the minus strand of JAXMAQ010000062.1, from coordinate 17,993 downwards.
TTAAATCGTGCGCTTTGATCACCCGGTTCATGTGGACGTAGATGAAGTTCAGCCCCGGAGTCGTTCCCCAGTGACCGAGCAGCCGCGGCTTGACGTGGCTTAATTCGAGCGGCTTTTCCAGAAGCGGATTGTCGAGCAAGTAGATCTGCCCGACCGAGAGGTAATTCGCCGCGCGCCAATAGGCGTCCATCTTGCGGAGTAGGTCGTCGGAAAGTGGACCATTCATGGCAACTGGCTCCCCGTTTATCCCAAAAGATTGCGACCGATCGAAAGGATAAGCACATCGTCTATAGCGAGCCGGGCGTTCGATTCCAAGGGTCCGTGACTTCCAAGGCGTCATTAGTTCGTTCCATGCACGGGGCGAATGGTTCCTATGCTTGGGCTCAAGCCGAATGAGTCGTTTCCTCCGCGTGATTGTTCTTTGGTTTCGCGGTAAACCGCCGGATGACGTAATAAAAGATCGGCGTGAAAGCGATTCCGAAGAGGGTGACTCCGATCATGCCGTTAAAGACGGCGGTTCCCAAAGCCGTGCGCATTTCCGCGCCGGCCCCCTCCGCGACGACGAGGGGCACGACGCCGAGAATGAAGGCGAACGAGGTCATCAAGATCGGCCGGAGCCGGGTCTTGGCCGCCTCGACCGTGGCCTCTAGTCGGTCGACCCCCTCATCTTCTCTTTGTTTGGCGAACTCGACGACGAGAATGGCGTTTTTCGCCGCCAGTCCGATGAGCACGACCAGGCCGATCTGCGTGAATATATTGTTGTCCCGACCCGTGATGATCAGTCCCGTTACCGCGGAAAGTAGGCACATCGGCACGATCAAGATGATGGCGAAAGGAAGCGACCAACTCTCGTATTGAGCCGACAGCACCAGGAAAACGAAAGTGACGGCGAGTGGGAAAATGAACTTCGAGAGCACGTCCTTGGCCGCCTCGATCTGCTGGAAGGTCAAATCGGTCCATTCGAAGCCCATGGAGTTCGGCAACTCCTGTTTCGCGATCTCGTCCATGAGCTGGATCGACTCTCCAGAACTGAATCCCGGAGCGGTATTACCGTTGATTTCCGCGGAGGGATAGAGGTTGTAATGGTTGACGATCGCCGGCCCGGTGGTGTCGCGAACGGTAATCATGGTTTCCAAGGGAACCATTTCGCCTTTATTGTTGCGAACCTTCAGTCGTCCGATTTCCTCCGGACGTAGCCGGAATTCCGCATCGGACTGAACGTTGACCTGCCAATTGCGGTTGAACAACGTGATGTCGTTGACGTAGGCGGAGCCGAGATAGGTTTGCAGCGTGCTGAAGACCTCGGTCAGGGAGACCCCCTCCCGTTTCGCCTTGATGCGATCGACGTCGATGAAGAGCTGCGGTTGGTTGGCGCTGAAGCTGCTGAAGAGCCCGACGAGTCCTGGTTGCGCGTTCCCCTTGGTGATAACGTTGGCAACGGCTCCCTCGAGCGCGCGGAAACCGAGGGCGCCGCGGTCCTGGACCTGCATTTTGAAGCCGCCGGTCGTGCCAAGGCCGTCCACGGGGGGCGCGCCGAAGACGGCGACATTCGCCTCCTGGATCTGGTAGAACTTCTTGCGCAATTCTGCGGTGATCGCATCGGCGGTGAGTTCCTCACGTCCGATCCGTTCTTCAAAGGGGGCCAGAATGATGAACATGCCGCCGACGTTGGAAATATTCGTCGACGTGAGCACGGAATAGCCGGGAACCCCAACCACGTGCACGACGCCTGGCGTGTCGAGCGCGATCCGTGTCATGCGGATGACAACGTCGTCCGTTCGTTCGAGGGACGCAGCGTCCGGAAGTTGGGCGTTGGCGACGAGGTATCCCTTGTCCTGCTGGGGGATGAAGCCCTGGGGGACTCTTTGGAATCCCAGGTAAGTCAAAAAGAGCAAGCCGCCATAGACGACAAGCATCAGGAAGCTCATGCGAAGGAGCATGCGGACGGTCGTGCCATATCCATTGGCGAGCCGGTCAAAAAACCAATTGAAACCCTGAAAGAAACGGACGAAAACGGCGTTAAGAGCCGGGGCGATGGGCCAACCGACGGCGGACCCAATCGCGACCAACGCGATGCGAATGCTCCAGAGTTTGACAGTCACCCCCTCTTGGGGAGTCTCGCCATGCCCGGTGGGATGGATGCCGAACCAACCTTCGACCGTCGCGCCGACCAACCAATAGACGAACAGGCCGATCAGGAACGCGAACGCAGGCCTGGGGAGGGCCTCGCGCTTCTCGCCGTGCCCCGCGCCATGGGGTTTGATTAACGCCACCGCTCGGGCGGGCGCCATGGTCATGGCATTGATGGCCGAGATCATGGTCGAGGCGGCGATCGTGAGCGCGAACTGCCGATAAAACTGGCCGCTGATCCCCGCAAGGAACGCCGTCGGAATGAAGACCGAGCAGAGCACGAGCGTGATGGCGATGACCGGGCCCGTGATCTCGTCCATCGCCTTGATGGTGGCTTCGCGCGGCGGGAGCCCCTTCGACATCCATCGTTCGATGTTCTCCACCACGACGATCGCGTCGTCGACGACGATCCCGATCGCGAGCACGAGACCGAAGAGCGAGAGGTTGTTCAGTGAAAAGCCGAGTAGCGCCATGACCGCGAACGTGCCGATGAGAGAGACCGGAACGTCGATCATCGGCAAGAGGGTCGCCCGCCAATCCTGGAGGAAAACCAGAACCACGATGAAGACGAGTATGAATGCTTCAAAGAGCGTCTTGTACACCTCGTGCACCGATTCGTCGATGAACACCGTGGTGTCGTAGACGATGCGATGTTCGATGCCATCGGGAAATCGCTCGGCGAGCGCGTTCATGGACGCGCGGATCGCGTTCGCGGTTTCGAGCGCATTGGAACCGGGAAGTTGGAACATGGCGATCGTGACGGAGGGCTGGCCGTCCAGGTAGCTGTTGACGTCGTAATTCTTCGCCCCCAGTTCGATCCCCTTGCCGGTCCTTGCGATCCTCGATCGTGACGTCGAAGGTAGACGACACTGCCGTCCGTGTCGGTCTTCACCACGATGTTGCCAAATTCCTTCTCGGACTTCAGGCGTCCAAGCGTGTTCAAGGTCAATTGCAGATTGATTCCCGGGGGGGCGGGAGGTTGTCCCAGTCGGCCGGCGGCGACCTGAATGTTCTGTTCCTGGACGGCGGCAACCACGTCGTTGGCGGTCATGCTCTTGGCGGCGAGCTTCGTCGGGTCCAGCCAGATGCGCATGCTGTAATCGCGCGGTCCCAGGAATTGCACGTCCCCCACGCCGGGAATGCGCGCCAACACGTCCTTGACGTTGATCGTCGCGTAATTGCTCAAACAACTGATCGTATTTGTAGGTCTCGGCACCGGTCTGGGGATCCTTCTGTTTTCGAGAGATCAAGTTGACGCACAGAAGGATGCGCTCGGCGATTTCTTCTTGGTCGTCGCCCTGACGCTTCACTTCTTCCGGGAGCTTGGCCTCGGCGATGGCCACGCGGTTCTGCACCAGCATCTGCGCGGTGTCCAGGTTGGTTCGAGCCGAAAGGTGACATCGAGCGTCATCTGGCCGTCGTTGGTGCAGCGCGAGGACATGTAGAGCATGTTCTCGACGCCATTGATTTCCTGTTCGATCGGTGTTGCGACCGTTTCCGCGACCACCGAGGCATTGGCAACCCAGGTAACTCGCCGTCACCGAAACGGTGGGGGGCGTGACCTCGGGGTACTGGGCGATCGGCAGGCGGAGCAGGCGTACGCCTCCCCACGAGCACGATGACGACCGAGAGCACGGTTGCGAAGATCGGACGGTCGACGAAGAAACGAGCAAACACGGCTGGATTACTTCCTTTCCCTGGACCTCGGTCGTGCCGTCAATGGACCCGTTCGGGCGTTCCGACGGGCTGAAAACCTTCCCTTTTCACTCGGCTTGGCGCCTTCCGGCTCGGCGGGCTTTGGCTCGGCGGCCCCAGAATCGGCGGGCTTGGCGGCGTTTCTCTTGTTTTTGGGCAACGGGGGCGCCCGGGCTCAAACCGTCCGTGTCCGGCATGGGGGCTTCCATGGGTTGGACGGTCATCGCGTCGCGAACGCGCTGAATGCCGTTGACGACGATTCGGTCGTTTGGGCCGATCCCTGATTCCACAACCTGGAGTCCGTCCACCACCCGGCCGAGCTTGACGTCCCGCCGTTCCACGACGTTTTTGTCATTGACGACGTAGACGAACTTGAGCCCCTGGTCGGTGCCGATCGCGCGTTCGGTAACTTGTATCGCTTCACGGGGCTCGCTTACAGGAACCCGTACGCGGGCGCGCATGCCGTCGTCGAGAATCCGTTTGGGATTGGGCAGCATGCCACGCACGGGATGGTGCCCGTGCTCGGATTGACCTTGTTGTCCGTGAAGTCGAGCATCCCTTCGTGGGGAAAACCTTCTTCGCCATCGAGGCCGACGTATACCGGGATCTTCAAATCCTTGATCGTGGGGACTTCGTTGTCGGCGCGTGGAATGTCCCGTTTGTTGGTTCGGTATCGCATCATCGATCGCTCATCGACGTTGAAGAGGACGTAAATGGGATCGACGGAAACGAGGGTGGTCAACGGCGTGTCCGCGGTGGTGGGATCGATGAGGTTGCCGACATCGAGGAGTCTTCGTCCCACCTTGCCGGAAATGGGAGCGGCGATCCGCGTGAATCCGAGATCGAGTTTTGCCTGCTCGATGGACGCCTTGGCCGCCGCCAGTCCCGCGATGGCCTCGTCTTTCAATCCCAGTGCCTTGTCGTAGTCGGATTTGCTTGCGGATTTCGTTTTGAGGAGTTGTTCGTAACGCTGGAACTCGACTTCCGCAAGCTTGACGCCCGCCTCATGCTGGTCGGCTTGCGCTTGGTATTGATCGAGCGTCGCCTGGTACGGCCGAGGATCGATTTCGAAAGCAGATCCCCTTCCTTCACGAGTTGGCCGTCTTCGAAATCACTTTGGTCAAATAACCGCGAACCCGCGCCCTTATATCGACCTTTTCCACCGCCTCGATGCGCCCCTTCGTACTGATCGTAGTCCACGATCGTGCGCACGATCGGTTTGCTCACGGTGACGGGGGGGGGGGGCGGCAAGGAGGCGACGGGGGAGCCGACTCGCCGCAGCCGAGGGTCCAAAAAGGCCTCCCAGCAAATAAACGACATCGCGACCCAATTCCTGCAAAACGCATGTTCCCGTCTCCTTCAGGCAAGCTTCCCAAGTGTCCCGGCTTCAATTCAGTTACCGCCTCGATTGGTACCGCCACTATATCCACCGGGACGGCAATTTCGATTGTGGAAATACCCCGGGTTGTGACTTCGTTCCCCATCGATCTCCCCTTGCCAGGATTCCGAGGACCGACTATACGCTCGGCGGCTTGTTTTCCGATCGCGGCGGATTCCGCAGATAACGTTCGGCGGAGAGTCTGATTTTGAGGAAATGATGTCAGTTCCCCAATTTCGTCGCACCTACGCGCATCTCTTGCGAGGGAATCAGACCCTCCTTTTCGTCGCCATCCTTTCGCTTTTCATCGCGTATCCCTTCGTGGGAGGCATGCTCAAGGATTATGGCCTGGTCGACGCGCGCTTCTTCATTCTTCTGCTCATCGCATTTTGTTCCGTCGGGCTGCACCGTAGACATCTTTTGAACATGACGCTATTCGCCGCCGCTTTCCTGGCGATCGAATGGGTGGCGTTGGAGGGTGAAAACACCTCGGTGTACCTGGCGCGCCAATCGCTTGGCGCCGCGGTCTTTCTCTACGCGGCGATCGCCATTTGCTGGCGCGTCGCGCGCGAGGAACGGATCTCCTTCCACACCATTTCCGGTTCGCTATGCGTCTATCTCATGATTGGCGCGGTGTTTGCCCTCCTTTTCTCCATGATCGAAGAGATCCATCCCGGTTCCTTCGAGTGGCCGGACACCGACAAGATCGAGACCCAAGGCCAGAAATTCTCCATGCTGCTCTATTTCAGTTACACGACCCTCACGACCATCGGGTACGGCGATTGCGCGCCGGTCAATCCCAATGCTCGCGCGCTCGCCATTCTCGAGGGGCTCTTGGGGCAGATTTACCTGGTTGTGCTCGTCGCCCGCATCGTGGGACTGCATATCAGCCAGTCGATCGAGGAACAGGCCCGCAAATCCGCTGCATCGAGTGGTTGATCGACCTTCCCAAGACACGTTTCCAGATCCAAGATCCATCCCGCCAAGAATCGTCGGGCGGCATCGAATCCCTTACCGTCAGCTATGGCGAGGCCCTCGTCGCGGATGACTGGGGGATGGCCACGAAGTGGCGTTTCATTCTGGGAGGCCGCACGGTTGAAACGGGATTGGGAAAAACCGTGGAACGGAATCCGAGTTGTCCTTACTATGAAGGCAGAAGCAGACTCATGGCCGTGGGAATCTCGGATCGACCTTCGGGGTTTCGGCGGCGGCGGACGTTTTCACTCCGCTTGGATGCCGAGAGAAACCGGCGTCGAAGGGGGCCATTTGTTGCTGGCGAGAGCGTCGGCGATCGGCCCCTGGTAGGGAGTCGTTTCGTTTCTGCGTGATCCAGGAAGCATTTTGATTCGATCCGCCTGACGTCAACCGGCTTTATCCTGGCTCGGCCCGGTTGTTCCGCGAGTGGATGGCCGAAGAATCGCTCGAAGTAGGGAGTGCCCGCTCGCAATGCCCGAATTGCGCATCAGTTGCCCGTCGTGTGAAAAGAAACTGAAGATCATGAACCTGCGCGCGGACGCGACCTCCGTACGCTGTCCCTTCTGCGATGAAGTCATTTCCATTAAGAAGAAATCGAGTTCGGGGAGTAGCTCGGGCGACTTTCGGCTTTCGTCGTCCGCGACTCGGCGGGCCCCTACTTCGCAACGCGCTCCCTTGGAGGAAGAGGACGAGGAAGACGAAGTTCTGGAGCGCCCCCGGCGAAGGAAAAAGATAGAGAAGCCAGCCTGGAGAAAGGTTGTCACGCATCTTACCCCGGGTAACGTGATTTGGACCATCGTTGCCGTTTGGTTTGCAATTCGATTTGTGTTCAACTCCGTCGAAACGTTCCGCACCTGGGGCATGTTTTTCGATGCACGCTTCGGGCGGGATATTCGAATGGCGGGCCTCGTTGCGGTCATTGCGTCGCTCGTGTATTGCATCGGATTCGTCATCGTCGGCTTTAATTATCGTCGCGATCATGAGATTCGCAACATTGGATGGTTATGCGTCATCGTGGGAACGTTATTCTACTTCGGGTCGATTGGCGCGAATTTCTTAATTGCAATGCGGGGCGTGCCGCATCGCATGGGCGAGTTCGAGGAATTTGCCATGGAATATATGCGCCGAACGAACGTAACAATTCCAGGCTTTCCCGGGAATCGTCCGAATGCCGGCGCGCTTCAACGCGCGCTGATCGCGGGCAAGGCTGGCGACCCGTCTCCCGCGGGTCAAGCGTACGTTCTTTCCAATGGTCAGTTCATTGAAAGCGAGTTTGATCCCGCGACGGCGCCTCCTCACCAGAGGCATTTTCCGAAGCAGAAGCTTGTCGAGTTCCGTGTCGAATTCGAAAAGGAGCCGACTTCGTTTTCCGATCGGTACCGATGGATCGTCTCGACCCCCGCGGGGAAGACGGAGCTCATGATTTTGCCCACCGGCGATTTTGGTGGCGTCCAAACGAAGCTCGCTCCCACCGCGGACGGAAAGGCGCTTGAAGGTCCTATTGAAACTTGGCTGGAGACGACGGACGGTACCGCTCAGCGCGTGTCGAACATCGTTACCATGAACCAGGTCGATCGCATGACGCCGTCAGAAAGATTTCTGCAACTCACGGAGGCGGCGAAGGAGCGGGCGGCCGTCCTGGAGGAGGTCGAAAAGCAGAAATCGATTGCCCGCGAAAGGTCGGCGGCGATTCATGAAGAGGTTCGACGTAAGCTTCAAGAAAACGCCAATCCGGAGTGGGACAAGCCCGCGGCGAAGATGACCATCGACGACGCCATCAACGCGATCCGAGAGGGATTTCGCCGAACGTCGCGAGGGATTCAAGGCATTCACAATTCTTGACGTTGAGGAGGGCGGCGGGAAGAGGTCGCGAAGTTGCTTACGGACGAGAGATTGCGATCCGGCGACGATTCCTTCTCAAAAAAAGACGCCATCATCGCTCTAAAATGGGGATCTGCGGACTCCATCCCGGCACTGGCCGGTACCGTCGAAGATGCATTCCACTTCGACAAGGATGAAATCGTCGAGGTTGTCGCTGCCCACTACAAGGATCCCGCAGCCATCGCGGCAGCTTGCCAAATGGATGGTGCATGACGACGCGCCCGTGCGCGAGGCGGCAATGAAGGGACTCGTGGCGCATGGCGCGATCGCCGAGGCGGAGGTTTTGAAATATTTAAATCACCCGTCCGCGAACGTACGAGGCAATGCGTGCCTCGTTCTAGCAGAGATTGGAACACAGCAGAGCGTTCGGCCTTTGATGTCCGCGGTATCCAAATCCAAGGATCGGCTGACGATCAACGCGGCACGCCAGGCATTGCAGACCGTGCAATTTCGCATGAAAAACAGCAAGGTGGAAAAACAGCTGCCATGATCGATCGTCCGCATTTGCGTGGTTCCTTGGCCGGCGGAAGCGCATTCCCACGGCGATGGTGGGAGACTCGATGTGGAGTTTGCGATGGACGCTGTCTTCGACGCCCCGGAGGGGCAGAAGATGTGAGCCTAGGGCAACGCCCTAGGAAGACCGGCAAAAACCATCCAGAGCCCTGGAAGGGGGACACGAACGGTCCGCGAACCACGATGAGATATCGAGAATCGTGGCCGCGCGGCATTCCCGTTCCCAACGGCCGTGTCGAGAACGCCATGTGCCACCCCTCCGGGGTGGTGGAAAGTGTTCGGGGGGGAATCACCACCAGGGCTGCGCCCTTCGCTTCCATGTTATGGCCCTTCGGGCCGAGGGATTCGCGGGGGCTGGCCGGCGCTGTGACGTGTTGCATTACTTGTGGCCTGCGTATCGAGCATGCCACGAAGGGGGCCCCCTAATCATGCCCACGGCAACCGTGGAGCATGACTCCGGGATGCTGAAGTGGTAGTTTTTGATTTTTCAAGGATCGAAGCCCGACGTTCCCTGATCGGTTCTTTCGCCCGATGAGGATCGACCGAGAGCTGCGTTCGCCCAGACTCGCGGAGTGTAACTCGCCATGCCCGAACTTCGTATTCGATGCCCGAATTGCAGAAAGAATCTCAAGATCCTCAACTTGCGGGACAGCCGACGCTGGCTTCGTTGTCCGTTATGTGACGGCGTGATTCAACTCGACGCGGCCCGCCGGGTGATCGCTGGACCGACGGACGCTGACGACATCCCGCTTGCTCCTTCGCCGAGAACCTCGCGAACTACTCCCCCTTCTTGGCAATATGAACTTGTCGAGGACGAGTTTGGGCAGGAATCCAGCGGGGACGATCTTGCCCTCGATTCCGCGTGGACCATCTTTCGCGTTTTGTTGGGGATTCCGTTCGCCTTCCTGGTCTTCGATGGCATTTGGAACCTGCACGAGACCCTCTCTCTCATGATGGACCACCGCGTCGCGTTGTTCTTTCGCCTCTGCAGGCTCGGGTTGAACGTGGGGTTTCTGCTCGTCGCGTCGGGGGGAGCTGCGGCTTGCTTCAATCTCGGCAGGGACGAAGGGATCAAGGGTTACGCCTGGTCCGCTTCTATCTGGGGTCTGCTCCTTCTTTTCCTCACGTCCAGTTGCGGCATCGGTTATGCCTCGGCGAACCAGTCGATGGACAAGTTCCGCGAGGTCGCGACCTATCGTTCGATCTGGGGGGAGATTCGGCTCGCGGGCTCGAAGAGTGACGTCCCGGACTTGCTGCCACCCATGGCGGGGGAGGGAACGTCAGTCGAATCGAGGGCATCTGCCCAAGCCTCGGTGAAAATCGTGTTCGGCTGTTTTATCGATCAAAAGGGACGCATGGATGGCCGCGGTGGGACCATGCTTCGGCTGGACTTTTGCGTCGATTACGAACAGCTTCATTCGCTTCCCCCAGGGAAATACTACTGGGTGGTCGCCGGTCGAGATGGTACCGTTCGACCGCCGCGAGGCAAACGATGATCGAACCCAAGGCGTTGACCCTGGACCCATGGACGTACCACCGACGGCAATGACCACACCCGGCTTCCCTACCGCGCTGGCTGGAAATGGAAGGAACGGTGGCAGGCGAAGTCCGTCCGTGGCGTCTCGAACGTGATCGAGTTGACTTCGGCAATCTTTCCAGCGGCGGGATTCGTGGGCTCAGCGAGGCCGCGACCTCGGCGGCGACGGCAAGGAATCAAGAGGCGGTCGCTAGTGATGGTCGCCACTATCGACCGATGCCGATGTGGCTGGCGATCCCCCTGCCATGCAGCCCAAAGATTCGCCCACGGTTCCTGGCGTGATCAACTCCGTCGGAGATGCCATTCGCGCGATCGAGGCCAGTGATCCCTCAAAAGATTAAGGATGGTCGGCGCGATCTTGAAATTCGAGGTTCACGAGCAGATCCGCGGAGGTTGCAATGCCTTGGTCGCTCAGCTGTCGGCTCACGAGGACCAGGCGATTTGCGAACAGATCGTCCAGGCGGCTACGGCGAAATGGGGAACGGAGTCGAGCGTACGCGTTGGTAAAGAGATTCGAGAACGCGACCGGACTTTATCGAACGACATTATTCAAGCCGTCAGTCCGGTCCTGGCCCGGAAGCGATCGCCGCTGGCCGAGTGGACGACGAATCCCGTCATCGCGTTCGCGACGCCTGCGTCTGCCGAGCTGATTCGACTTGGTCCGAAGGCGGAGCCCGAGGTGCTTCGTTACCTCGACCATCCATCGACGAGCGTCCGCGTGCAAGCGTACAAGATTCTCGCAGAGATCGGGACGGGAAGAGAGCCTCGGCCAATTGGAACTTCTCGCGGGCAAAACGTCCGATCGATTTGGAGCCACGGCCGCGAATCAATCGCTCCAGGCGGTCCGCCATCCGCCTCAAGACCACGTCGTCGTTTCCTCCGACGCCTGATTCGATCGCCTTCCGCCCAGTGTCGATCCATGGTCATCGCATGCCCTGGCAATCGTGGCCGCCGGCTCCGGGTGTAGGGAAGATGGAATGAATTGAACCACGAAAGACACCAAACACACGAAGAAAAAGTGATAAGTCGGGCGGGGTATACGTGCTCGCCGAGACATCCGCGACCAAACCTTCAGGGCTCTGTGCGCTCGAAGAGGAATGATTGGCCGCGGATTCCGGGATTTCGCATATGAAGAGCGAAATGGTCGGTTCATCGCTTGTCTTCCCATCTGTTTAATCTTGCAATTCTGCGGTTGATCCTTGCTTCTGGATTGGCTCGTCCTCGCGTGCTCGGCGGCAATGATCGGTCCTCACTCGGAGAGATCGTCACTCGTTTCGACCGAACTCGCAGGGGCCAAGCTTGGCGTGAATCGAGCATGGCTCCGGCGGAAACGCATGGAGAAAGAAAGCGTGGTGCATGACCGTCGGCGAGGGCGGATGTTTTACTACCGCAACGGCGCACGTCTATTCCAGCCCCATTGATGGGGCTTCGCCGCGAAGCGGTATTATCCCTGGAAGGGGGATACAATCGGTCCGCGAACCACGATGAGCTATCGAGTATCGTCATGCCCGCACGGCAATCCCGTTCCCAACGGCCGTGTCGAGAACGCCATGTGCCCTCCGGGGTGGTGGAAGATGTTCGGGGGGGAATCACCACCAGGGCTGCGCACTTCGGCACCGTATTGGCCCTTCGGAGCCGAGGGATTCGCGGGGGCTGGCCGGCGCTTCGTGACGCGTGGCATTTCCGGTGGCGTGCGTATCGAGCATGCAACGAAGGGGGCCCATAATCTGCCCACGGCAACCGTGGACCATGGCGGCCGGCGGGATTCGGCCGGAATTCCCCTCCGACTATTTGCAACTCGAGCATCTTGTGATTGCACCGCCGCCGATATTCCGTAAGATCAGGTGCCCAAAGCTGCTAGATCGACCCGCCGAGATTCGAGGAGTGCATCATGCCAGACCCGCGCACGAACCCTGCCAACCAGCCCAGCACCTCGAAGGATGCACGGAAACCCCGATGTTCCCGCCAACGTGACCTGATCCGAATCGGCTCGCGCCGGTGGTTTTTGCAAACCGGACTGGCGGGTCTTGGGGGAGTGACGGCCGCGGACCTGCTGAAGCAACGGGGAGTCGCCAGCACCGTCGCCGCTCGGGCCCCGAAATCGGTCATCATGCTTTGGCTTTCCGGCGGACCAAGCCAGTTGGACATGTGTGGGACCCCAAGCCCAGGGGCTCCGCCGGGAATCCGCGGACCTTACTCCTCCATGGAGACGTCGATTCCCGGCGTTCGATTTTGCGAGCATTTGCCGCTCAGGCGAAGCTCGCGGACAAAATGAGCATCCTCCGGTCCGTCGATTGTTCCGCGAGCAACCATACGCCCATTACCATGCAGGCGGGCAACGCTCAAGCCCGCAGGACGGACGACGGCAAGGATGGCCAAGGTTATCCTTCCATGGGCTCGATCGTCGCGAAGTTTCGAGGGGCGAATCGGCCGGGAATCCCAGGCTTCATTGGCTTGGCGGATTCGTGGGTGCGGACGTCTGGGGCGGGGCACATGGGAACGACGTACAAGCCGGTTCAGGGGAGCGCATTTCAGGGCGACTTGCGGCTCGCCAAGGGAATCGACGTGCCAAGGCTCGCCGATCACGATCGGCTCAGGCAGCAATTCGACCGATTGCAGCGGACGCTCGACTCCAGTGACCTGATGGCGGGGGTGGATCGCTACAACCAGATGGCCATGGACATGCTCGTTTCCAATCAAACCCGACAGGCATTCGAAATTCATCGCGAACCCGACCGGATTCCGGGATCTGTACGGCAGAGAGAGTCTTGGCGAGAAAGCACTATTGGCGCGACGGCTCGTCGAAGCGGGTGTCTCTTTTGTTTTGGTGAGCGGCGCATCAGGGCTGGCTTTGCGACCATCACGGCGACGAAGTCAAATGGGGCGGCATTAAGAAAGGGCTCACTCCCTTGCTGCCTCAGGTGGACGCGAGTCATGCGCGTTGATTCACGATTTGGAAGAACGGGGACTCTTGGACTCGACGTTGATTCTCATGCTTGGCGAGTTGGCCGTTCCCCGTCATGACGCCGACGCATGGTCGCGGGCGGTGGGTGCTTTGATGTCCATGCTGATGGCGGGCGAGGTCACCGACATGGTCAGGTGATCGGGGCTACGGGCCGTCGAGGGGGCGAGATCAAGGAACGTCCCATTCGGCCGCGGATCTGGCGGCGACGACGTTTCGGTTCCTCGGCATCGATCTGTCATCCCATTGGTCAACGCCAAGAGCCGGCCGATTCCGATCGTAATGGACGGCGGCCAGCCCATTGCCGAGCTATTCTGAGCGGGCCCGTGGGTACATATCGTTTTCACTGACAGGGATGCGACATTTTGCACTCACTTGCTGGCATCTGCATTCGAATTAACTTGAATTGAAACCGGCGCTCTGCAATTGGTATGATAATGCAGACAGTCTCAAGTGAAGGCACTGCATTGACACGACGTCTTTTAAAAATTTTTGGCGTTCTCCTGCTCGCGGCTCCCGTGGTCGCGGGTCCTGCGAGTTTCAGCTGGCGGCGTCACTTTGTACGTGCCGATCGAACGGACAAGGCGAGGAAGTCGCATCGTGCTGCAAGATTGAGGAGTCTGACTGCCCCGCCTGCTCCTACTGTCCCGTTGAGAAACCGTCGAGAAGCGAAGCCTCCGTTCACCATTCTTCCGGGGAGCAACATCCCTGTCCCGTCCGTGGATTTCTGGGTCAGCCCTTTCGGAAGTGTTGGTAAAGCCTCCGGTTCAATTCGTTCGCGTTACTTCGTGGGTCGAATCCGCCGCCGAAGCCACATCCTGTCCTTGGAGCCTGCTGGTCTCAGTCCGCTCGTGCTCCTCCCGTCTGATTCTTCTTTCAAGCGTTTCGCGTGAGAACTTGCTGCTCGCCGGAAATCGTTTTTTCGGTTCGGCGTTCAGGATGGTTCGTTCACTGTTGCGGTGCGCTTGGCTGTCACCCGTGTCGATAGTTTCGTTTATTGATGAGCGCGTGCGCGATAGAAGCGTGGTGAACCACGATTCTTCGCGGAGTCGCCAGTTCTCGTTCATAGAGTCAAGGCGTTCTTGTCCCGCTGCCTGAAGTGCCTTTGTCCGTTTTTGTTGAGCAGGTCGGCAACGGGAAAACCCGTTTTGCCGAGCGTGTCGCCTGGTTTCAGGGCGGTGACGAGGGAACGAGATCGTAGGGAGTTCACGAATGTCCCGGCTGACGTGGAATGTGGTGTCTTGGTTGCGTGGAACCGGAACGATGGGATGGATCAAGAATGATCGGTCCCGTCTGGGTGCGACGTCGCGGTTCGCCGTCGAATGTCTCGAAGATCGTTATGCCCTTGACGGATCGGATCTGGCCATTCTGATCATTACCGGGACAATGCCGTCGTTGAGCCTTCCGCGGCAGCATGGTGTTCACCGGCACGTTCGATACGCTGAGCGGTTTCTCGGTCGAGCCTTCCCTTTCGGACATGTCGTACATCAACCAGCCGACGCATCTCATTCAGGGTGACGTCATCGGGTACAGGTGCTCGGCGTTGGTGTATGCGATGGGTCGAGCTTCGTGGACGCCGAGAGTGCCGTCTACCAGATGATCATTCCCAGCGGTCCTTCCGTGACGTCGACGAGCGGGGAACAAGGCCGCGAACTACGGAACCGTCGCGTCAGGCGGCACGATGCACGTGCACCCGTTGGTCGGACCAATGCCGTGACGGGCGACCTACGCGGTTCATTTGCAGTTTTGACGAGTCGCGTGGGAATCGCTGCTTCCCCCGATTTTGGCTGGTGTACAACTACGGTCTATCGGAGACGCTGTTCGACGTTGCCGTCGCCGCGTTCGCTTCGCCGACCGCCGACGCGGGTGGACCTTATAGCGGGACCGAGGGAACCTCCATCACCTTGGCCGGTGGAGGAAGCGGCACGATCTCCCTCTATGAATGGGACCTGGACAACGACGGGCAGTATGACGACGCCGTCGGAGCAGTCCGTCTCCTTCAACCCAGCGGATTCCGGCGTCTACACGGTCCGGTTACGCGTCACGGGCTCGTCGGGGATCGCGACGGACACCGCCATCGTGACCGTGGCGAACGCCGCTCCGGTCCGCGAGCATTTCCGGACCTTCCGTTGCCCGTGGTGGGGCAGCCGAGAACCTTCACGCTTGGCGCCTCGGATCCTTCGAGCGTGGATCAAGCCGCCGGATTTCGTTTTCAAATCGACTGGGACGGCAACGGCACGGCCTGGGCTTCAAACCATTGACGGACCCGCGGGAACGCGGATCGAGCATCTCTTCGGCGGTGGATCCCCGGTGACCGTGAAGATCAAGGCGACCGACAAGGACGGGGGCACTGACACGGTCGTGAGCCACGGCGTGGTCGTTTCCGATTGGGCCGTGCAGGCGGACGAGCAGAATCCTTCGCTCGTGAACCTGGTTTGGGGTGGGTCCGATGGCGATGACTCCGTGATTTTCACCGAGTCCGGCGCCACGACGGTGTTGTTCACGGTCACCAAGTTCAACGGCGTCGACGTCGAATCACCGGTCCCCGTCGTCGTCAACGGCGTCACGGGAAAGGTCGTCGCGTACGCGAGAAAAGGGAACGATGTCGTCGATGCGTCGGCATTGTCGACCCATGCGGGCCTTCTCTTCGGCGGCTACGGCAAGGACACGATTTATGGCGGGCATGCCGACGACGTCATCTATGGCGACACCGATGGAGGGGAAGGGGACCCCGACCTGATCTACGGCGGCGACGGGAACGACACCATCATCGGCGACGGCGCGGAGGGGGGAGCCGACACCATTTACGGTGGGTCGGGCAATGACCATATCGTCGCGGACGGCGCCGAGGGAATGAACGACGTCGTCCAGGGCGAAGAGGGGGACGACTTCATTGATACCGGCGATGGCAAGGACACGGCCGACGGTGGAAACGGTAACGACATTCTTCTCGGTGGCGACGGTGCCGAGGGGGCGAATGATAGTCTGTCGGGCGGCGATGGCAACGACATCCTGATCGGTGGCGTCGGTGCCGACACGCTTCGAGGTGGAGCGGGAGAAGATCTCGTTTTGGCGAGCATCTATCTCGCGCCCGACGAGAATGCCCTGTCCGCCATTCAAAGTGAATGGATCTCCGCGCGTTCCTTCAGCGATCGCGTCGCCAACATCAAGGGTGTCGGCGTAGGGCCGAGGAGCAACAATGATTACTTTCTAGTCCCGGCCGTCAACACGATCAACGACGACGAGGTCGATCAGTTGTTTGGCGAAGGGGACACGGATTGGTTCCTTTACGAGTTTGGCGTGGATCTGACGCCGGACATCGGAGGAGCCGAACTGACCGCGCGTGTCGATCTCGCGTGAGGAACGCCCCACGCGACTTGTGAACGGAAACCAAATGCCTGCACGGATCCTGTTAATGAGCATCAGAAGATGAATGTCGTATTTCCCGGCCCGGTCGCTTGGAGAGCCTTGGCGCAATCGATTCGCGGCGTCCATGAATTGGTACCGGGCCCCGACATTATTTTTCTGAGCGCCAATAAGAGTGAACATTCGACTTCATGATTCCTGCGTGGCAAAGGTTGGGTGAATCCATGATTGGCGAACCAGACGACCGAATGTCGCGGGCGCGGGAGGCGAAATCTCGCGGTTGTCGGCGGGCATTCACGTTGATTGAGTTGCTTGTCGTCATCGCGATCATCGGTATCCTGCTCGCGCTTCTGTTGCCCGCGATTCAGCAGGCGCGCGAGGCGTCACGTCGAATCTCCTGTCAGGGGAATCTCAAACAGATTGGGATCGCGATTCAAAATTACCATGACGCCGTTGGCGTTTACCCGTTGACGATGACCGATAGTGGTGGGACCAATCCCACCGGCCGCTGTTTCACGGGCTTTTATAGCTGGCGCGCCTTTATTCTTCCGCACCTCGACCAGCGGGGGATTTACGAGCAGATCGATTTCTCTGTTGGCATGGGGGAAAGTTGCAAGGCCACCACGTTCATGGGAGGAAGGATCAACGTCGATCACCCCAACGCGACCGTTGCCGCGAAAGTGATCAGCGTTTTTCTCTGTCCCTCCGACGGCATCACCACACCCATCACGCTCATGGGAACGGCGGGGCCCGCGCCGGACAATTATGCCGCGAACATGGGTTGGCCCTCCAATTCGACGGGCATACACGGCCAGAGGCAGAAAAGCACGGACCCCGTGACCGGACAATCATTCTACCCTTACAACGGCATCATCAGCGTCGCCAATCCCAATCGGACCGTCAATATTCCTTGGCATCCCAAGCGGGGCGTTCGGAACAAGGACGTCTCCGACGGCTTGCAATACACCGCCCTCGTCGCCGAGCGACTGATCAATCCCACGGATAACCGGGACGATCTGATTCGAATCTCGCAGTCGACCTACGGCTGTTCCAATGCGGACAGCACGTTCCGAACGCAACAGCAGCTCATCGACGAGGCGAAAAACAACATCAACGTCGACGCGACCGGCGTGCTTTACGCGCCCTATGTCGGCCGGGCCTGGATTTCCGGCTGGACCTTGACGGCGCCAACCTACATGCACGTTCATCCCCCCAACACCATGCACTCGATGCTGCACGGCGGGGAAAATGACGGCAACATGCTGTTCACCGCGACGAGCAATCATCCCGGGGGCGTGCATGTCCTCATGGGAGATGGAAGCGTTCATTGGATCAAGGACGGCATCGCCAAGGAAATCTGGTGGTCGCTGGGTTCTCGCGATGGTCAGGAGATCATGACCGGAGACTGGAATTAGTTCTTGTTACTGTTCTGATGCTCGATAAGCGGTCGGATCTAGACGAAATTCGGAGGAGCGTTGCTTTGGATTGGGTAAAGAGGTGCCATCGAACGGTTTGGGCGGGCGTGCTTGGCATGCTCTGCGCCGCCGGTCCCGGCT
>JAXMAQ010000061.1:0-43549 GCA_046350335.1 Planctomycetota bacterium | reverse complement strand
CGGGATTCTCGCCCGCCACGTCCTGTTGTTCCGCGGGGTCATTTTCCAAATCGTATAGGGCCATGGCGCGCGTCTCGACGCCGGCGCGCGAGCCTGGATAGTCGCTCGGAGAATATTGTTCATAGGGAGCTAGTATGGTAACCCCGTCCGGACCGCGGGGATCGATCCAAGGGCGTTTTATCTCCAGCCAACGATCGCGAAATGGCTCGAAGTATAACTTCCACCGCTTGTCGCGAACGGTCGCGAGCTTTGCTCCCTGCTGACCGAAGATGAACTCATGAGGGCTCGCCTCCCCTTTCGTCATCACGGCAAGCAGGTCCTTGCCGTCGATGACGCGATCTTTGGGTAGGTCGAGCTTCGCCGCTGCCAACGTTGTGGCAAAGAGATCCATGGTGACGGCGAGCTCGCCGGAGACATTTCCTTTTGGAATGACGCCCGGCCAACGCGCGATGCAAGGAACGCGGTAGCCTCCTTCCCAGATCGTGCTCTTCATGCCCCGCAGTCCTCCCGTGCTGCCTCCGAACCAAGCGCCATTGTCGCTCGTGAAAATGACGAGGGTCCGTTCGTCCAAGCCGAGCTCGCGAACCTTGTCCAGGATTTCGCCGACGCTCCAGTCGAGTTCCGCCATCACGTCGCCGTACAGTCCCGCGCCGCTCTTCTTGTAGAACCGTTCCGAGCATGCGAGCGGCTTGTGCGGCATCGCGTGCGCCACGTACAGAAAAAAGGGTTTCGCCTGGTTTCGCTCGATAAAGGAGAGAGCGCGTTCGGTGTACCTTTGCGTCAACGTCGCCTGGACGAGTGGGTATTCGACGACCTTTTCCCCCTCGATGAGCTGTACCGGCCGCATGTCGTTGCTGTAGAGAATGCCGAGGTATTCATCGAACCCACGGTTCGTCGGCAGGCTTTCTGGCTTGCGATGCCCGAGATGCCACTTGCCGACCATGCCCGTGGCGTAGCCCACCTTTCTGAATAACTCTGGAAGCAGGATCTCGCTTAGTGGAAGGGCAATAGTATCAGTAAGGGGACCACCGTCCGGCGCCGGATTGGAAGGCATGCCGCACCGCGATGGATAACGCCCCGTAAGCAACGAGGCACGCGTCGGCGCGCAGAACGGCATCGGAGTGCGAAACTGTGTGAATCGAAAGCCTTCCGCGGCCATCTTGTCCAGTCGTGGTGTTTTGAACTTGGGATGTCCATAGCACGCCAAGTCCCCGAAACCGAGATCGTCGGCGAGGATGACAATCACGTTAGCTGGGGCGGAATCCTTGGCGACTGCCTCCGCCGCGGTCAGGCAAGAAAGGAGGAAGATCGAGGCGAAACAACTTCGAATGCCGCTCAGAAAATCAAGCCGGCATGCTCGCAATGAACTCCCAACGGGAGAGCGTCGCGGTGGGGGGCTTCCATTGGCACGACAAACATTCGCGCGCCGCGCTTCCTCCACCCAAAAAACGTGCTGACAGAAGCCGGCGTGCTTTGCAATTCGCGCCCCGAAGCGTCCGGGCCGGGAAACACGCCATTATTCTTCTGAAATGCAACGGCCGCCTGGCATGACTTCATGAATGTATCCCTACTCTCGTGACTTGCGGACACCGCCGCGTCCCTGTTGGACAAGAAACGTCGCGTTCCCGTCATTCCCGCGATCGACCCGCTAGCAGGGGAACGGGACTACGAGCCTAACGGCCGAACCATGACGGGTCAAAGCATTCCGACATCCAAGCACTCCGACACCCCGCCGACGTCCGCAGCGCCTCTCGGCTATTTCTCAATGGCTTGACGAATGACTCGAATCAGCTCCGTGGCTCGAAATGGTTTCTGCAAGAACCCTGCGAGCCCTTTGCCCAGGAATTGGTTCGCAACTTCTTCCTCGTTATAGCCGCTCATCAGGACGGTGCGCACGTCGGGGCGAATGCGGCGAAGTTCCCGAAACGCCTCCACTCCTCCCATTCTTGGCATGGTGAGATCGAGCAGCACGGCAACGATGTTCTCTTGATGCTCGGCGAACATTTCGACGCCCTCCATGCCGTCAGGGGCGATCAGCACCCGAAATCCGCGTTGCTCCAGCGTTTTGCGGGCGACCGCGCGCACCGACTCGTCGTCGTCCACGACGAGGATGGTCCCCGACCCATTCCAAGGGCCCATCGAGTGAACGGAACATTCTTCCTTGACCGTCTCTCCCTCCGCGCACGGGAAGAGCACCTTGAAGGTCGTGCCTCGTCCCGGTTCACTGTACACTTTAATGGCTCCTCGGTGACCGCGAACGATCCCGAGCACCGCCGCCAGTCCGAGTCCCCGGCCCGTGAATTTGGTCGTAAAGAACGGGTCGAAAATCTTGCTGACGGTTGCTTCGTCCATGCCGCATCCGGTGTCCGAGATTTCCGCGAAAACATAAAAGCCGGGCGTCAATTCGTCGTCGGTTGTCGTGGATGACATATACGAGTCATCCGTGTGCATGACACCGGTGCGGACGGCGATGATCCCGCTTTTGTCCCCAATCGCGTCCGACGCATTCGTGATCAGATTCATGAATACTTGCCGAATCTGCGTGGCGTCCGCCTTGATCAAGGGAAGATTCGGCATGAAGTCGAACCGGAGGATCGCCCGTTTGGAAATCACCGTCCCGAGCAGATGGGCCATTTCCTCCACGAGATGCGAGAGGTTCAAGGGCTCGACCAGAAATCGACCCTTGCCGGAGTAGGCGAGCATTTGCCGAGTCAGTTCTGCGGCGCGGACAGCAGTGATCTCGATTTGTCGCACGGATTCGCGCGCGGGGGAATCGGGGCGCAATTCCGCCAGCGCCAAACTGGCGTTTCCAAGCATGCCGGTGAGCAGATTGTTGAAATCGTGGGCAATCCCACCGGCAAGAATCCCGAGGCTCTCGAGCTTTTGGGCATGTTGAATCTGCGATTCGAGTTTTCGACGTTCCTCCTCCGCGCGCCTTCGATTTGTGATATCGATCATCGCGCCGACCATGCGGACTCCCTTGCCGCAAGCATCCCGCACGATGTGGCCTCGATCCTCCACGAAAATATAGGTGCCATCATGACGCCGGAAGGGATACTCATCCTTCCATTGCTCACCACCGGATTCGATGGCCGCGTGTATGGACGAGGTGACTCTCGCGAAATGATCCGGATGAATATTTTTCGACCACCAGTTCGAATCCGGGCCCACTTCTTCCAAGGGGTAACCAAACAACGTGCGGATTCCTTCGTTCCACCACACCTGATTGGTCACGAGGTCCCAACCCGGATGGCGCGGCCGTTCGTCGCCAACGCGACCAGCCGAAAACGGTCCGCCAACACACGCCGCTGCGTCTCCGCACGCACCTGGTCCGTGATATCGAGGCTGATTCCCCTCATCCGGACGGCATGCCCATCCTCGTCGTAGAAGAATTGCCCGTTGGAAGCGATCCATCGCTGGTTTCCATTCAAGAGCAGAATGCGAAACCTTTGATGATATACGCCTTGGTCCCGGCGCGATCTCGAGCGTTTCCTCCACGGAGACTCGATCCTCCGGGCAAGTGAACTTGATTCATGAAGTCGGCGTATGCCTTGAAACGTTCCCGGTTCGTAACCGAAGAGCCGCTCCATTTCCTCGGACCCAAGCTCAGCTATCCCCGCGCGAATATCCCAATCCCAACTCGCCACGTGGGCTGCCTTCATTGGCCGCGATTCGTCGCTCTTCCGGGCAATCGGTGATATCGACGGCTACACCTTCGTGACCGAGGTAACGGCCGTCCTCGGAGAAATTCGGCTTCCTTGTCGAAGTAAAGTCGGTACTCACCGTGAATAGTCCCACGCGATACACCCGCGCGAAGGGCATGCGTTTCTGGATCGCTCGCTTTCGCCGCGACTCGTATTCCTCTCGATCTTCCACGTGAATGTACGGTAATAGGATCTCCCGCCGAGGTGTCAACCGGCGACATGGGGAATGATTCAGAGGGGTTCGGCTTGAAGCAATCGGGACCGACCGTCGGCTTCCATGCTCCACACAATCACCGCATGCGATCTCAAAATCCCAAGGAGGAGGTTGTCGTGATCCGAGACATTCGCGAACTCGCCTTCACTTCCGTTCTCCGTCAAAGTACGGCGTCGGAAGAATACCGAGGACTTCAGGGCTCCCTGGTGCGTGGACGGGAACAAGAGATTCGTCCCCGTCATTTAATCACGCCCATCGTAAGAAAGGAACAAGTCGATGGGAAATGTACCGGCGTGGTTCCGTGACCATCGCGACGAAGCCGGCAGATCGACCCAGGGTCTCATGAATCATCGCGGTTCGCCAATCCAGCCAAGGAGCCGCCGTGCCGACATGCCCCTTCGCAACGGGAACCGTTTTCCGCGTGACCATCAGCCGTGATTCAAGCCGAGGACTTTATCCATGGCTTACGGCAACAAAAGATTGTACGGCAGACCGAAGATCTCCGCTTCTTCCTTGGGCAACAGCGGTTCCGGTTCCCTCGGCGGATTGGCCAAGGGAACTTCGCCTCCACAAAACTGTCGGCGTTCTTCTCCCGCGAGCCGCAAGGAGGAAGGCACCTTTAAGATTCATTTCCCCATGGGATAAGTAGGCCAGAAGGCTCCGAACCGGTCGCGGTCATAGAGCCATTGGAGATAGGCTATGTGCTCGTGAAATGCGGCAAGTTCGGACCAAAGGTCATTTTGCCTACGCGCGGCGAGTCGGCGATACTTAACGTACAATGCGAGACGTTCGAAAAAGAATGACAAGAGCGTTTTCCCTTGTCGAAAACGCATCCGATATGCCGAAAGAATCCGTTGCCAATCCCAACGCGTCATGGATCGCCCGCCGTCGGATGTTCAGGTCGGTGCCATCCCCGGACATCAAGAAGCACGAGTCGAATGATTTTGCGCGAAACCAGGTTCCCTCGATCTCCATCGTTCCTTGGCAATCGATCCCACGCATACCCTGGAGATAAATGGACTGGTCCGCGAGTTCCATGGCATTCGCTCGCTGGCATGCCGCCAACAAGCGCAAGCTCTGATTGACTAGCGAAAATGCGATCCTGCTTTGATGATCGCGTTCCAACCGGCGATGCAAAGCGAAGCCGCCACGTCCCGTTCGTTGTAGCTGCCAAGCGCTAGGCTGGATTTTTTTCCCGATCCGGATCATGTCTTTCCAGCGTTCTATTTCAACTTCGGTCCGTCCATTCGCGTTCGCGACCAAGGCGCGCATTCGGTTCTGTTCCAATTGTTCCCACAGTGAACGAAACGGCGTATAGAAGGAATCCTCTTCTTCCTCAAGAGACCGTTTCCACTGAATCTTCGCTTGTTCAATTTCTGCCGCGGTCTTTGCGATGAATAACTTATTACTGTGCACCGCATCGAGCCAGGGCGCCCAGCATCCAGAGATCACAACCCGTTTCGGAAGCCTGAAACTCGCTCCGTAGAACTTGGGACTGGAATATCCTCTGGCTATCTCCTTTCCCATGGCTGTGTACGATGGCGGATTATGCAACTGTGCCCAGGCAGTAGGGTCGCAAGGCAATATGATGCGCTCGAGTCGGATGTCGCCCCCATTCGAATTCTAACAGAAAAAGTGAGTAGCCGCTGGAACACGATTTTCCATTGATATCCAATAATTGCCATCGACCCGAATCGATGATTGAAACGCCGTATCGGACGTTCGGAAGGAGACGTAATTCCGACGGCTCGTCGCAAGGTTCGATCGCACAGGTTCTTAATCCACCTTTTGGATTCCCTTCGGAATCGTCTTTGGCTTGGTTGCGTCGATTCGCAATTGTTCAACGGATTTGAACGGGCCCCAGAACGAGTCATTGGTAAGCAGTACGCCGCTTTGCAAGATGACCTCGACATCCTCCTCCGAAACTAGTTCGACCAATCGCTGATCATCGCGAGTATTGAGTGCATGGATTAGCTCTCGTCGGAGATGGGCGATTCGCGGACTGAGCAATTTGCTACCATCCTCACCTCCATTACAAATGGCTTCAAACGCCGCGCCACGTAGTTCTGCATTTGGGTCATCCAGAAATGGCACGTTTACGGCAATTCCCTCTTTTCCCATTCGACCGAAAGCTCTCAGGAAATTCGCTCGATCATACGGCGTAACTCTTTCTGGGGAATGCTTCGAAAAGTTCCTTCATCGCCGACACGGCCGGCGGCCCTTGGGCGGAAAGAGCGTTTACTGGATTCTCCAACGGATATTCCATGAATCCGCCGTTCTGGATCATCTCTGCGAATAGAATCCACGAGCCGCCGGAATCGCCGATGGCCGATCCGTTTTAATGCATCGATAGCGACTAGATTGCCACGACGGGTCAGCGTCTCCACGAGCAAAGGAATTGCTTCTTTGCATCCGCTCCAATGAGGCCCAGCGCGTATGTCGGCGGCGAGAAACACATGAGGACCGGTGCCTTACTTTCGCTTCGACGGTTCGCCTTTTCTTTATCGCCATACTCAGCTCGGAGCGTTTCGATCAGTCGCGACACCGCGGGTTTCCCAATTCCGTTACGTAGCCATCGATTGAACGATGACAACAACATCCTGGTCTTCGAGTGCATCAATTAAATCGCGAGTGGCGGGATGTCCGGCCCCATCCGCGTGAGCGCGTCCGCGGGCTTGCCAACGTTTCACCTGTCGGGATCTTTGAGCGTTCGGCCCATTGACCGCGGACTTGGCCTCCTGCGTGGGGTCGGCGGCAACGGATAGGGAGAATAGGCTGGCGGCGAAAACGATGTCGCAAAGTCGGCGAATCATGTGTGCTCTTGTCGCATTCCGCGCGATTCGAGCGACGTTCCATCGAATATCCTACCACCTGGCCTACCGCGACGCCCGCCAGGCTGAAGCGGGCTGAAAAAATGGGGGGTTTGCGTACCCTGGCATCAATGCTAGGGTTAAGACCGTTTTCAGGACAAGCCGCATGAATGCGGCTCGGGACGTATCGCTACCGCGCGACATCCGCGACGGTCGTTGCCATCTTGAGTTGCCGTTTCGTAACGGGCGCGCTTTTGCCGGGTCGTTTAAGCCGGGTCGTTCGCAGCGTCGTTCGCAGGGTCGTTCGCAGGGTCGTTTGCCGGGTCGTTCGCAGGGTCGTTCGGGTAGGGTCGTTCGCAGGGTCGTTCGCAGCGTCGTTCTCGCTAATGACGAGCCGAGATGGAACAGTCCTGCATGATTCGGCGTGACTACGTCCGCCAACGTGCCATGGGATGCTAGCCGATGCGTATGGAGCGGCCTTCGTGGCCGCTTGGCTCTGGGTCTTAGGCCCGTCGTTCACGGCGGGTTACCTGGTCATTGCCACCACGTTCTTTAGCTCCCTTTAGGGAGCCGCGGCTGTTCCGATCGTTCAAGGCGGACGATTTCGCATCGTGCATGGTGCACCTTTTGATGGAGCACATAGGCGTTGACCCACGGCAGGTTCTTCGTGCCAAAAGACACCACGCCGTAACCCGATTGCCATTGGAGGTGCTTCCGGCTTCCGCCGAGACAATGGTTCGCCGCGTGGGACGAGAACCCTTTGAGCTGCCCAATGAAATCGCTAATCGGAACCGTTGGCACGACAGTCACCGAAAGGTGAATATGGTTTTCTGTTCCTCCGGAGCCGCGTGCACGAATGCCCTCGGCCGTTGGACAATTTTCCTGAGGGATCGGAAAGCACGGCTTCCACCTTCCGGCGTCAACAGTGCGCGCCACTTTGTGTGCCAAACCATGTGTAAATGGATTTCGCTGTAATAATTTCGCGTCATCGCGTTGGGCTCCATTCGCGGTGCTGTTTTTTGACAGTATCTCGCACATGTTACCATCAACGACCGCGCTGCCGCTGAAGCGGGCTGAAAAAAGGGGGGTTTTGTGTACCCCGGCATTAATGCCAGGCTAAGACCGGCCAGTGATTGCCGCCGAATGCGCTCGACGCATCGCTCGCGCGACATCCGCGACGGTCGTTCGCCATCTGGCTGCCGGGTCGTTCGCAGGGTCGCAAACTGGACGATTTGGGCGTTGCCTTGCATGAGTTTTCGACAACGATTACATATGCAGTTATTTACAAACGTAATCGAATCGGGGAGGACTCGTACGTGCCAATGGTCTCGATTTCCGATGCGGAATGGCAGGTGATGAACGTCATCTGGGACGAGCAGCCGTTGGGGGCGCAGGAAGCGATCGCCAGGCTGGAAGGACACGCCAATTAAAGGCCCGCGCACCATGCTAATTCATGCTCCACCGTTTATCAAAAGAACGTCCTGACGTATGAGCAGGACGGCAATCGGTATGTCTATCGGGCGAGATCAATGACGCGCTGATTGCCCGCAAGCGAGCAGGTCATCCTGGAAACCGTGTTCGATGGTGAGTCCTTGCCGTTGCCGCGCATCTCTTTCTTCGAAGCTCCAAATTGTCGCCGGACGAGATTAAAGAACTACGGCGAATCCTCGATGAACAGGAATCGTAACCATGGATGGAATTACGTTCGCGAGTTCTCCTGTCTTGAACTGGTCGGAATATGGCTTTCGACTGGTGCTCGACGCGGGCTTTGGCGCGCTGCTTCGCCGGGCGGTCGTCGTCGTTATCGAAGGACTGGCTCCACGTTGCTCACCGCTGCGCAAAGGCCGCACACAGCAAGAGCGTCGTTTTGCTTCGACTGATGATTCCCGCCGGCCCTGCTAGCATGTTCAGCCTGCAGAATCTGCGTCCTACCGCCTGGGTCCCGGCAACCACGCACGAAGCCCCCGTTTCGCCGATGAAACAACCAACCGCCATAAAAACGCTCCCGGTCCAGATTTCGACTTTTCCATCGAAAGGCCAGATTCGAAACCGATCATCGGTAAATCACCACGGTTGTTGACCGCCTGCTCGACATCGAATTCATTCTAAGAATTTTTTCGGCTCATCGGATGTCGGGCGTCGTCGTTAGCCTCTGCTTCGAACCTTGGCGATTCACGGCTTGGCTTCGTCACGCCGCTTCGCTACGGGACAAGGGCCAGCCAGCATTTGCTGCTTGAAGCGGCGCCGCGAAAGATCGCACGCGACGAAATGAACCTCATCGTTCGTACCGACAGGGTTCTGCAACCAGCCGTCCGGGGCTTTTCCGGCCAACTTGTTGTTGCCTTCCCATGTCGACCAATGGCATGACCAACAGTGCCGCGCATGGTCATGCTCCACGAACTGCCGTGCATGTCCGCCAAGGGGACATCGCGGTGAATTGGTTGCTTGTCGTCGCTGGCCAGCTCTTCACTGCGCAATCCGATCTGCTGGCTCGCGGTTGCCCGGTTTTCTGGGTATCGCGAGCAGGCATGCGATGCTTTTGCCATTCGGCATCTGAGTTCATCTGAACCGCGAGTACCGCGAGTTGATTTTGACTCGCCGAGCGGCAGGCCTGGTCCTCCTGGAGCATTCGCCTGCCCGCATCGATGCTTGGTTTTCTGCCCCATGCGTTCCGTAAACGGGCCCTTCTCAACCGGCTACAGGTGCTCATGCGGAGCCCGTCGAACGTAGCCGATGGCAAAAACGGGGCGTCGCTTCTCTTGTAGGCCTCGTCGCCATTGCCGGACTGACCGACGCGAAGGGAACCAAACCCTTCGATCAACGCGCCAGTCGAGAGATCAGTACCTAGCGACAACGTTGATGTCGAGTCTCGAACCTACGACGTAGAGAAGATCCTCGCGCGGATCGGGACGGGCAAGCACTCGCCGGACCAATCGAGGACCCTGCTGGAACAGACGGTCACGCACATGTTTCGGCACATTTCCGGATACCAAGAGGTGAGTGACGAGGCGGCGAACCAGGCGATCCAATTGGATGGCTCCGAACTCGTCATCGAGGCAACTGCGAACGTTCACGCGGAGATTTCGAGGATCCTCGCGACTTGGGAAGCCAGTGGCCTGGGACAAGTTTGCACGGAAGCTCGATTGATAACGAGCACGGAGCAGTTCTTCGAACGCATGGGAGTTGACTTTGATGTACTGGCGGGATTCACGGTGGTTGACGAACCGGAACTTCCGAAACAATCCCAGAGAAACCGACCTGAATTGAAGCCAAAGAATAACCTGCCAGATCAACCTACGCCGGCTTTGCCACGTTGACGAAAAGAGACGCGGCTTTACTTCTCACCGCGACCCAGAGGACGAAAAACACGGCGTTTACGCTGAGCCCGAGGATAACGACGTTCAATGGCCAAAAATGCTCGATTCAACACGTGCCCAATGTCGTTGCCGAGCGGCAGAAAAGTGATTTCGCAACACCTGGCCCTTACGCGTGGAGGGCCTTGGCGCTAAGCGCATTGGGCCGTCACGATTCATTTCTGAGCGGCAATAAACGTGCTTCGAATAAACGTCAGCGGAGAGTCGAAAGCCTAAACTTGAATTGGCGCGCCACGCAAAGCAACGACGGCCAAACGATATTGCTTGAGGGAAGTCTCGAACTCAAAATCGTCGACGAAGATCGGCCGCGAAATCTGACCCTAGAGGATAACGAGGAAACCATGCGTGAACCGCGGGCCCGGCGCCATCAAATCGACTTTTCCCACAAGCTCCAGGATGGCGAGACACTATTGGTGGCCCCCAGCCACGCCGTCGGTGACAACAAGTTCCTTCTTGTTCTCATTACACCGCGGAACGTCGAGGTGAACTAACGTTGTTAGGGCGCAAGACGCAAGCATATTTGTCGCGAAAAAAGACCCTCACCCCAAGCTTCTCCCAGGGGGAGAGGGAGTTAAGAGTGGCTTTTCCAGAGGGAGAGGTTGTGATCGTTGCGGATTTCCCGCTTTCGTTGTCCTAGGGGACACAATAAGGAACATTGCACTTTGTGTCATAATTATGACACGATGCTCGACGTTTGCTTTTTCCTCTATGCCAGGCCGAGGACGCCGGCCAACTGGCGAAGATCGTCGATCATGATTTCGTTGCCATCGACATAGGGAGAAAGGTGCGGACCGGAGATGCCGACGAAGCGAACGCCGAGCGCGCGGGCGGCGTCGCGATCGGTCGTCGCGTCGCCGATGAACCAGACTCCGTCGCGGGAGTAGCCCTGCTCCGCGAGAATTCGTTCCCCGATCTGCACTTTCGTCGGCGGAGAGCCATAGACGCCGCGAAAAAACACGGCCATACCGCGATCGCGAACGATTCCTCGAAGTTCCGGTTCCGGCGTTCCCGAAATCACGAAGCTAGGCACCCGGTCCGAAAATGCATCAAGGAACCGGTCCGCGCCCGGGATGTACGCGCACTTTACGACCTGTTCGTAGACCCGCTCGCTGAACTCCCTACCGAGCCCGTCGATCGCCGACTCGTCCATTTCCCGTCCGAGAATATTGGTCCAGATCCAGCGAAACTTCTGGATTCGGGACGTCCCCCCGTGCGAGAGAAAATACTCCATGCAGGCTTCCAGGTGCTCGGGCCATTCGCGCGCGACCATGTCCCGGAACACCTGTTCCTTGAGCAAGACGGAATCAAGGATGACGCCGTCGAAATCGAAGAAAATGGCCGTGACCGGTGTATCGCCTAGCGGAGAAGTGTTCGTCAAAAGGGGCCTCGCGAATCGGGGGTTTCCTGATCGGCGGAACGTCCTGATTCTCGCCGGTTCGGCGGGTCCGACGCCGCGTGGCACTATTCTAAAGGATCACTTGGGCTTGCAATACCTTTTGGTTCGAGGTATTCCAGGGACATGAGTCGCACACGAACGAATCCGGACTATCTGAACGGCGTGCCCGAGCTGTTGATCTTACACTTGCTGTCCCGCCGGCCCATGTATGGCTACGAAATCGTTCGAGCCATCGAGGAATCGACGGAGCAGGCCTTGGAGTTTGGCGAGGGGTGCATCTATCCGGTATTGCACCGATTGGAGGCGGGTGGCTCGCTTGCGAGTCGCAGGGAACTGGTGGGGGGCCGAAGCCGGGTCGTCTACCGCGTCACCCCCGCGGGCAAGAAGAAACTTGTCCAATCGGAAAACCATTGGCGCGCGATCGTCGCCGCCGTCGAAAAAGTCTTGCGAGGAGAGGAACATGAACGGCCCGCTCTCGCCTGATCGACTGGCGCGCGAACTTCGACGTCGTGGCTTGCCCGCGGAATACGTCGAACGCCTGATCGAGGAATGGCAGGATCACGTGGACGATCTGGTCGTATCTCAAGAAGGAGGTCACGGCATGGAAGCCGAAAAGATCTGCTTGGCGCACCATCGCGTTGGCGATGAACCAACGCTCGTAGATACCGCGGTAAAGGAGTTTCGAAAACGAACGTTCGCGGGACGGCATCCCGTGCTCACGTTCCTGTTGGCGCCGATTCCGCTCACCGTCGTCGCCTGGATCCTTTACTTTTTCACGGGGTACCTCGTGGGCTGCGTGGCAGTGTTTTTGGGAGGCGATTGGTTTCGCATCGAAGGGAAGCCGTTCGCCGAATGGCCCGCTTATGTCTTGTGGGCACAAATGGCGTTCGTTTTCGCGGCCCCGATCGTGCCACCGTTGTTGGTGACGATGCTTACGTGCCGATGGGGATCCATGAGCGGAAGAAGTTGGCTTTGGCCCGCGACCGCTTGTTTGCTTTTCGCCTTCCTCGCGGGACTATTCCACATCAACGTGGAGTATCCTTACGCCCCGGGAACGGGCAAACTCATGATCTGTCTTTTCTTCTCGAAAAGGCCTCTCAATTCACAGTTGCTCCACTGCGCTATTCCACTGATCATCGGGGCCTTTCTACTCTTTCGCCATGGGCATCCGCGCCGGCGCACGCCCCCTGCGGCGTCCCTCGGAGATCCCACGTTGGCCCGCGCCGCCTAGGCGCGATACCGACGGTTGGCTCCATGGTTTCTCATGGACGCCTTGAACGCAGGAGAACGGCAAATCACGAACGGCTCCCGGCCCACGGGGGCCTTCCTCCATTTTTCACGCCGATCCTACTTCTCGATGGGCGCACGCGATAGGCGGACAAATCTTCCACTGCCGGAAACTCTTCACGGATCAAATCGGTATAATGTTAGGAGCCCTCTCGCCATGATGTGCCGAGCGTCGATCTCGCGCCACGCCCGCGTCGGCGGCAGATGGATATCCAACATTGAGAAAGCCGATCCATGCAAATATCGAATCGATTCCAAGCATCCTTGATAGTCGCTGTTTTCGTTTCCCTCATCGGCAACGTCGCGGCGGCGGACGAGAAAGACGAGATTCAAGTTGTCCCTTACACCATGATCGAAGACGTGGTTTACGGACATAAGGATGGCATGGCCTTGACGCTCGACGTCGTCAAGCCGACGAAGAATCCCAAGGGGTTGGGCCTCGTCCTCGTATCCAGCGGCGGTTGGCGTTCGGACAAGTCCGATGTCCCCGAGAAGCACAAAAAGAGGCTGGAAGAAGAGCATTGGGTGCAAGGCCTGCTTCAAGGAGGTTACACGCTTTTCGTTGCCCGGCATGGAAGTGCGCCACGGTACTTCGTTCCCGAGATGGTCGAAGATATTCGCCGTTCGGTCCGGTTCGTGCATTTGCGCGGCGCCGATTACGGCATCGATCCCGATCGACTGGGAATCACCAGCGGTTCCTCCGGCGGGCATCTGTCGTTGATGGTGGGAATGACCGGGGATGACGGTAAGCCGGACGCTTCGGATCCGATCGAGCGGGGAAGCAGCCGAGTCCAAGCCGTGGTTGCTTGGTTTCCACCCACCGACCTCATCAATTGGATGTCGCCGAACGGCTACAAGACGATCGAGAAACTTCGTCCTACCCTTTTCCCGGAAATCTTCGGCAAGATCACGAATATTGAAGAACAGCTTCGTTCGATCTCGCCAATCTATTTCGTCTCCACCGACGATCCACCCCTCTTGCTGATACACGGAGATCGGGATCTCACGGTTCCCGTGCAGCAATCGAAGATCCTGAAAACGAAGTACGAAGAGACCGGCCTACCTGTCGAGTTAATCGTGCAAAAAGGGGGTGGCCACACCTACTGGCCGGGAATCATGGAACAGTATCCCAAGGTCTGGGAGTTCTTCGATAAACATCTCGTCGAGCCGAAAGAAGCCGCTTCGACCCAGTGATCGCCGGTTCTTTTACCGCCGGGACGAGCAAGGTCGGGACCCGGCGCGGCTTGCGCAAGACCCTCCAAGCAACCGGGCCGGGGGTGTACGCCATTACTTTTCTCAAGGTCAACAGGCTAACGACGCCGAAGACCGCGACGGTTCTCACGACATGGGAGTTGACGGAACGTTCGCCCGTTGCCACCTGCGATGCGAGCATCGTTGGTCGCGGCCGCGATGACTGGAGAAAAGGTGTCCAATGGTCTTCCGGCCGGTCCTTAAGTGGCGCCGTCCGTGCTTGCGCGGACGCGGGCAATCTTCAATACCCTCGGGAAAACACCTCCGACGGTTGACACTGGAAATCCACGGAAAAGGTTGCTACGACAATCTGTTCAAAACCGACGAGGAACACCCCCAACGTGGAAGATAAATTCAGGGGATGGCGGGATTGATCAATCCTGAGCAGCAATAAGCTTCCCGGAAATCGGCCGGACTCAGATAATTGGCGGAGTGACTGCATACATGAAGCTTCATGGAACAACGATTCTTGCGGTCCGGCACCGAGGGAAAATCGCATTGGGCGGGGACGGCCAGGTCACCCTTGGCGACACGATCATGAAGTCGGACGCCGTCAAGATTCGAAAACTTCATGGCGAGAAGGTATTGGTCGGTTTCGCCGGCGCGACCGCGGACGCATTTGCATTGCTCGAACGATTCGAGGGAAAGCTCTCGGATTTCCAAGGCAATGTTCCGCGAGCAGCGACGCAACTTGCCAAAGATTGGCGAACGGACCGAGCACTGCGCCGACTGGAAGCCATCCTGGTCGCCGTCGATTCTTCGAACCTCCTGTTGATTAGTGGAACGGGCGACGTGGTGGCCCCCTCGGACGGCATCGTGGGCATCGGTTCCGGCGGGGCCTACGCGATCGCCGCCGCCCGCGCCCTGGTTCGACACTCGACCCTTACCGCTCCGGAGATCGTTCGCGAGGGATTGATGATCGCCAGCGAGATCTGCATCTACAGCAATTCGAATTTGACCGTGGAGGAACTCGATTGGACGACCTGACGCCGAGACAAATTGTCGATTTGCTCGACCGGCACATCGTTGGTCAACAGGACGCCAAGCGCGCCGTCGCGATCGCGATTCGCAATCGTTGGCGACGGCAGCGGCTTTCCGAAGAAATGCGCGCGGAGGTTACGCCCAAGAATATCATCATGATCGGACCCACCGGCGTCGGTAAAACCGAGATCGCGCGCCGCCTGGCTGCCTTGGTGCAAGCACCCTTCTGCAAGGTCGAGGCGACCAAATACACCGAAGTGGGCTACCACGGCCGCGATGTTGAAAGCGTGATTCGAGAACTGACCGATGTTGCCTGGCGAATGGTCCGGGACAAGGAGCGACAGAACTTCCAGGCGGAAGCCGAGCAACGAACGGAGAATCGATTGCTCGATCTACTCTTCCCCTCCCCGGGCGAAGAGGGAATGGGGGAAGGAGAAGAGGCGGACTCTCACTCTACCTCCACGCTAGTGGTGCAGAGTCATCACGAACAGGCGGAGAAACACAAACGAGCCAGGGAGCGGATGCGAGCCAAGCTTGTCGCCGGCGAACTCGAGGATCGAAAGATCCAGCTTCGAACCGAGCAAAAGCATATCCCGGTTCAGATTTTTTCGAACCTGGGCATGGAACAGATGGACGTCGACCTGCAAAACATGTTTGATCGGGTCATGCCCAAGGCGAGCAAGAGTAGAGAGGTGACCGTTCGTGAGGCGCGAAGGATTCTTGTGGACCAAGAGGTAGAACAATTAATCGATCGCGAGGCGGTCGGCGAGAACGCGGTTCGACTGACGGAAGAAAGTGGCATCGTCTTCATCGACGAAATCGACAAGATCTGCGGCACCTCCGCCGGTCACGGCCCGGACGTTTCCCGGCAAGGGGTTCAGCGCGACCTTTTGCCGATCGTCGAAGGGACGGCGGTCCAAACCCGGTACGGCACGGTTCACACGGAACATATCCTGTTCATCGCCGCCGGCGCTTTTCACTTGAGCAAGCCCTCGGACTTGATGCCCGAGCTCCAAGGACGATTTCCAATCCGCGTCGAACTCAAAGACTTGGGACAAAACGACTTCGTCCGGATTCTGCGTGAGCCGAAAGGTTCACTGGTAAGACAATACACCGAAATGCTTTCCACAGAGGGACTTGGGCTTAGTTTCACAGAGGATGCCATCGACGCAATTGCGGAAATCGCCTATGAAGTGAACCGGACCACACAGAATATCGGCGCGCGTCGACTGCATACCATCCTGGAGCGGCTACTGGAAGACGCAAGCTTTGATGCTCCAGACAGTTCCGGAAAGAAGTTGCAAATTGACGCAGCCTACGTTCGGGAAAAGCTTGGCAAGATTAGTGCCAACGAGGACCTGAGCAAGTACATCTTGTAAGCCGGCCTTCTAACCATATACTGACGGCTACGAATCAAGGATTGCGTCCGCGTCCCGCGTAACGGCAACTCCGTTTGTAATCGTTACGTAGAGGGTAAGGGTTTCGGCGGTGAGCCGTTCCTTGGCGCGTCGAAACGGAAAAGAAAACAGCGGCAACGAAATATCAGCGGCATTAAGATTGGGAGCCGGCCCCATGGCCATGCATTGCGAAGTTTGCGGTAAGACCGTCAGCTATGGAAAGAGCATTTCTCGGCGCGGAAAGGCGAAGTACCTTGGCGGCGTCGGCCGAAAAATCACCGGAATCACCCGCAGGCAGTTCAAGCCGAACCTGCAGCGGATCCAGGTCGTCGTCAAGGGTGCCGTCACCCGCAAGCGAGTTTGCACGCAGTGCATCCGAAGCGGGGTGATCCAGCGGCCAACGATTCAAAAGCCGTTCACCATCCGATCCGTCTAGGCGGAGTGGGCAACTTGCCCTTTTCACGTGGATAGTCGCGCGGCGTCACTCGTTCGCATTTAGCTTGGAAGCATCCCACCTTTCTCTTGCGGGCAGGATTCGCGCGTGCGGGAGTCTCGGGCAAGCCGAGCGACACCTCGCGCTCCGGCATCGCTTACAATGGACGCATGGGGAGCACCTTCCCCTTTGTCCTCGGATGGGCCTCCTGGAATACAAAGTGAGCCAACATGTTTAGCCGAGAACAAGTTGCCAAGGTTGCCAGTCTTGCTCGCTTGCATCTGACCGAGGAGGAGACTGGCCGGATGAGCCACGATCTTGGTGCCATTCTGGAATACGTCGATCAACTCAACGAGGTGGACACGTCAGGGATCGAACCCCTGGCGCATTGCCTACCTATTCAGAACATCTTTCGCGAAGATGAGGTTCGACCCTCCCTGCCCGTCGACGAAGCACTCGCGAACGCACCCAAACGGAGTGGGGATTTCTATTCCGTTCCACCGATCCTCGACTGATCCATCCGCTAGGAGAGCAGGCCACCGATGTCGCTAATCGACAAGACCGCTGCGGAACTCCTCAGGCATCTGGCCGCCGGAGACGTCACCTCCGAGCAGGTGACCAAAGCATACTGCGACCGGATCGAAGCCCAGGATTCACGGGTTCAAGCATTTTTGCATTTTGATCCCCGGCGGGCCCTGGAACAGGCGGCGGCCGTCGACGCCAAGCGTCGAGCCGGACATAAACTCGGCAAGCTCGCTGGTCTACCCGTCGCCGTCAAGGACGTCTTGTGTACTCGGGGCGAACGAACGAGTTGTGGCAGCAAGATCCTCCAGGACTTCCTCCCTCCCTACGACGCACATGTGATCTCGCGGCTCCGCGACGAGGACGCCGTCCTGCTGGGACGGGTGAACATGGACGAGTTCGCCATGGGCTCCTCGACCGAGAATAGCGCCTACGCCAAGACGCGAAATCCTTGGGACCTGGAACGGATCCCGGGCGGTTCAAGCGGCGGTTCCGCCGCCGCCGTCGCCGCGAGCATGGCACCGTTGTCGATTGGCACCGATACCGGTGGAAGCGTGCGCCAGCCCGCGGGCTACTGTGGCGTCGTCGGCATGAAACCGACGTACGGCCGTGTCTCGCGCTACGGTCTCGTCGCGTTCGCCAGTTCGCTGGACCAGATCGGCCCGATGGCCTGGACCGTGGAGGACGCCGCCATTCTCCTGGAAGTGCTCGCGGGTCACGATCCCCGGGACGCGACCTGCGCGTCGCGCGAGGTGCCCGAGTATTCCAAGACCGTCCGGACGCCGATCGAGGGTCTGAAGATCGGCATCGTGCCGGAGTTCTTCGGTTCCGGCCTGGATCCTCAAGTCGAGTCCGCGGTCAAGTCCGCGATCGACGTGCTCAAGAAACAAGGTGCCAAGATCGTCGAGGTCGCGTTGCCCCGCGCGAAGTACGCCATCGCGACCTATTACATCGTCGCGACCGCGGAAGCTTCGAGCAATCTGGCTCGTTACGACGGCGTCCATTACGGTTGGCGTTCGCTCGAGTTTTCCGACATGGTGGACATGTACTCGCGCACGCGAGGCGAAGGTTTTGGGGCGGAGGTTAAACGCCGCATCATGCTGGGCACCTTCGTGCTTTCCGCCGGTTATCGCGACGCGTATTACGTCAAAGCCCTTCAAGTGCGCCGGCTGATCAAGGAAGACTTCGACCGCGCGTTTGAAAAAGTGGACGTGATCGCCGGCCCCGTAGCGCCAACGCCGGCCTTCAAGCTTGGCGAAAAGGTGGACGATCCTCTCGCCATGTATCTCAGCGACATTTACACGGTGAGCACGAACCTCGCGGGCAATCCGGGAATCAGCGTCCCCTGCGGCTTCACCAAGTCTGGGTTGCCCATCGGATTGCATCTACAAGCCGGTTCCTTCGGCGAAGAGACGCTGCTTCGCGTCGGCCACATGCTCCAAAGTCACACCGATTGGCACGAACGTCGGCCCGCACTCCAGGAGAATTAAGATGAGCCTTCCGTACAAGATCCTCATCGGCCTGGAGGTCCACGTTCAACTCCTGACCGAAACGAAGTTATTTTGCGGCTGCAAGACGAAGTTCGGCGCGCCTCCCAATTCGCAAACCTGCCCGGTCTGTATCGGCATGCCTGGCGTTTTGCCGGTGATGAACAAGCGGGCGTTCGAATTGGCGCTCAAGGCAGCGCTTTCGCTGAACTCACGGATCGCAACCTACACGAAATGGGACCGCAAGAACTACTATTATCCCGACTTGCCGAAAGCCTATCAGATCAGCCAGTACGATCTACCATTCGCGGTTGGTGGTGGTGTCGAGATTGAAACCGAGGCGGGCAAAAAACACATCCGCTTGATTCGGGTTCATTTGGAAGAGGATGCCGGCAAAAACACGCATTCGGAAAGTGGAGGGGATTCGCTCGTCGACCTCAACCGCGCGGGAACGCCCCTGCTTGAGATCGTCAGCGAACCTGACATGACCGAGCCGGCGGAGGCGAAGGCCTATCTCGAGACCTTGCGCACCTTGCTGCTCGATCTCGACGTCTCGGACTGCGAAATGCAAGAGGGAAGTCTCCGCTGCGACGCGAATGTCAACGTGCACGTCACCAAGGACGGCAAGGTCTACAAGACTCCCGTCGTTGAAATCAAGAACATGAACAGCATCAGCGCGGTCGAGCGGGCCATCTCCCACGAGGCCCAGCGACAGTATGAGGCGTGGCTCCAGGATGGCCGCGTGATGGGAAGTTCCCCCAAGCAGACGCGCGGATGGGACGACATTCGCGGCATCACCAAAGCCCAGCGGGAAAAAGAAGAAGCGTCCGACTACCGCTATTTTCCCGAACCGGACCTGGTTCCCGTCACCGTCGACGACGTCCTTTTGGAAAAAGTCCGAAAGACCTTTCGCGAATCGTCGGCGGAACGAAAGCTCCGGTATCAAAAGGACTATGGTCTCTCCGAATACAACGCTAACGTACTTGTCGACAAGGGACGGGCGGTCGCCGACTACTTCGACGAACTCCTTCGATTGAAAATCGATCCGAAATCGGCGGCGAACTGGCTTATCAACGACGTTCTCGCCCACACCGTGGGCAGAATCAAAGTAATCTCCGACCTCGCCATCGATCCAGTTGCCCTCTCGGAACTCATCCTCATGGTGGGATCCAAGAAGCTCAATCTAAACGACGCCCGGGAAAAGGTGCTTCCCGAGATGATCGTCAGTGGCCGCTCCGCCGAGGTCATCGCCAAAGAGATGGGGCTCGAAGTAGTCGCGGACACCGGCGCGATTGAAGCGATCGCGGACCAGGTGATTCAAGACATGGCCAAGGCGGCCGCCGATGTTCGTGCCGGCAACATGAAGGCAATCGGCGCGCTCGTCGGCCAGGTGATGAAGCGGTCCGGGGGCAAGTTTCCTCCCGCCATGGTCAACGAGATCCTCACCAGAAAGCTTCAAGGTGGGTGATCGCATGGCCGCTCGAAAAAACGCCATGCAAGATTTCAGATGCAGCGGACTCACGGTGGCGCGCGGCATCGAGATAAGTATTTGAAACGCGATTCTTCAACTCAAGGAAACAAGGGAGTACGAGCATGCCAAACCTAACCGTCGAAAACGTGGGCTGTTTCGAAGTTCCCGAAGGAAAGCGACTGGTGCTCGCGCTGGTTGAGGACGCGGGGATCGATCAGCTTCACGCGTGTGGCGGCAACTCCCGCTGCACCACCTGCCGCGTCGAGTTCGTTGCCGGCGAACCGACGAAAATGACCGTCGCGGAAAAGAATACTCTGGCCGCACGCGGCTTGTCGGGCGTTCGTCTCAGCTGCCAAATCCTCTGCGACGGGGACATGACGGTCCGCGCGATTAGCCGGCTCGAGGGAAGCGGCCGCAAGGACGCCGGCCATCTTCCCACCCCAGAAATCGCCCCACAGCCGGTCGAATGGACGCAGAAGTAGAGGAGCTCATCCGGCCAAGTGTTCACCCGATCTGGATTCCCCTAGCTAGCGACCGTCTCCTTTTGACCGTCCCAGCGCATGGTGCGGCTTTGCCGGTAGGACTCGACGCCGAGTTTGATGGCGACCATGGTGGCGGCACCGAGTTCGGCGTTGCAATGCAATGTGCCGTTGCCGCGGATGCAATCCAGGAAATTGCCGACCATGTCCTTGCGACTGGACCGGGCCAACGTCGCCTCGGTCTTCCCGCCATTCTTGGCTTTGAACTCTTCCGCGAAGTCGCCGTTGACGCGAAGGACGGGGTCCCCCCCTAGGTCCATCGTTCCCATCTTGCCGCAGATGCGATCCGGAAGTTGCGTGTCATTCGTCAGCGTGCTCACCAAGAGCACGGAGAACTCGCTCGGATAATCGATCGTGAGCAGGAATGTATCCGGAATGTCCCTGCCATCCTTCTCGATGTATTGGCCCCCGCATGCGTTGACGCGCGCGGGGTATTCGCCGTTGGGTCCCGCGATCGCCAGGAGCAAGGGCGCGAGCTTGTGATAGAGCAAGTCGGTCGCTACCCCGCCGTTGTACGGCCAGTATTTTCGGAAACGGAAGAAATGCTCTGGATTCCAATTGATCTTCGCCAGGCCATATTCATGCCCTAGCCGTCCCAATCGACGAAATCGTCCCCCGTTTTACCCGGTCCGGCCGTCGGATCGATCTTTTGATGTTCGTTGAAAAGACAGGACGCGCGTTGCGATTTAAAGGCCGCCTTGGGCCAAGGTCACTTTGCCGATCCGATCCTGCCCGATCGCTTCCCGCGCCTTCCAATAGCCGTCGTCGCCGGTCGCCTGCGGACCCACCTGAAGAATCTTGCCGGTCTTTCGAACGGTGTCGCGAACGGTGCAAGGGCCTGACGGTATGCGTCATCGGCTTCTCCACATAGACATGCTTGCCGGCTTCCATCGCGTCGATGGAGATCTTGCCGTGCCAATGATCCCGGCGTGGTAAGAACGGCATCGACATCCTTGCGATCGAGGATCCGCCGATATCGATGTAACCTTCCGCGCGCCCGCGGCGGCCTGGGCGAGCCGACGTTGGTAGACGTCGACCGCGACGACATCGACGTTGTCCTGCTGCTGCGCCCCACGAGTCCGCCGAGATGTCCGCCTCCCATTCCTCCCACGCCGATCACCGCGATCTCGATCCGCTCGTCGGCGCTCAAGACGCGCTCCCGGGGCGAAGCCGCCAAGGCTCCGATCGCCGCGGACTGACCAGAAACTCTCGCCGATTTCCTTTGGTGCTCTGCATGACCGATGCTCCGAATCCAAGGTGATGGAATGCCCGGGACCGACGATCCGTCAGCCTACCCACGAAATGTCGCGGGGCAAGGAGCGTGCGCATCTGGCACATTTTTGTCCCTAGGATCCGCCGGTTTTTCCCCCCAGGATTCTTCCCCTCCATGTCCTTACTACCAGCTGGGCCAGGGATTAGCGGAGTGGAAGTTCTCCACGAAAAGTCCCTTTGACTCGTTGTTGGATCCAGGGTACTTCTACGCTCGGCCAAGTATCATCGGGCGAAAGGCGGCGAAGGCTCCGCATGTCCGATGGTCCGGGGAAGGATGCTCCGGTGGCCTGAGGCGTTCCTTGAAGGACGCCGGACAACGACCGCAAAGGATGGCAGGACAACGACATGCAGCTTCGGTACTTTGTCATTGACAAGGACGGTCGACTCCACAAGGCATACCGCGCGACCATCGAACGGATCTGGTCCGGACATCGGCCCGCGAGTCATCTCCGCTGCCAACTAAGCGACACACTCCGGATCGTGACGACTCTATGCGACGACAACCTCGTTCCGCAGGTCGTCTTCCTTCTGCGACTCGCCCTTTCCGAAGGGAGAGTCACGGACGCGGCGCGGCAGATGGCCTACATGACCGTCACCAGCGTCATGGCCAAGAACGGCGAAGACTCCGAGAAGTCCGCGTTCGAATATCAGGTCGCCGGCTGGCCCCGCGATTGGCAATCCCAGTTGGCCGTCGCGCTCGATACGCCGGTGGACGCTCTCGATCGGATCGCGATCGGCGGACCGCTTCCCGTTTCGGACCTCATGGGCGTGAGCGTCAAGGATTCGCTGCAATTCTTCCTCCGCGTCATCAACGGGTAACGCCATCGTCGATCGTGGACTCTTAGAAGGAAACGCGCTAACCGCGCGTTCAAGGTCACGTTTGCCCGAAGGTTACCAGGCGTCGAATGGCGAGCTTCGCCAACACCCTGGGGACGCCATCCCGCCGCTACGTATAACACTCCTCACCAGTTCGAAGTGAGGGGAATGAATGGCGGAGCGGGCGAACGAAATACTCCATGTGCGTGCCGATCAAACGGGGCAAACCTTGATTGCATTCCTGCGCGCGATGCTGCCGGGAAAGTCCTGGGGACAAGTGAAGAACCTGGTCGCCCGCAGACAAATCCGCGTGAATGGCAATCTCTGTCGGGACGGTGCTCGTCGGCTGAAGGAAAAGGAAGTCGTCCACGTTCTCAAGGATTCCGCGGCTCCGCCTCCGTCGAAGGAGAATCTAGTTCTCCGCTTCGTCGACACGCACATCGTCGTGGTGGAAAAGCCCGCGGGAATCACCTCCAATCGCCACGAAGAGGAGAAGGACTGGAACAAGAAACGCAAGTCCCTGCAGCCGACCTTGGATGAATTACTCACGCGGGTCGTCGCCGACCGGGACGCCAAACGACGTCCTCCCTCCCCGAAGGGAAAACGTCCCCCCGTTTCGCCCCTTTTTCGGCACAGTCCACCTCGCGTTCGCCCCGTGCATCGGCTCGATCGTGATACCAGCGGGATCATGGTCTACGCGCGGACCGCGCCCGCGGAAAAAAATCTCGTTCAACAGTTTCGTCAACACACGACGGAGCGGCGATACCTGGCGGTCGTGCATGGCGCTCCCGAGGCCCAGACCATTGAATCCCGATTGGTGCGCGACCGCGGCGACGGCTATCGAGGGAGCACGGATCTTCCCGACGCAGGCAAACTCGCGATCACGCACGTCAAACCGATCGAGCGATTGGGAAACTACACGCTTGTCGAATGCCGATTGGAAACGGGACGAACGCATCAGATCCGAATCCACCTTTCGGAAAAAGGTTTTCCGGTGTGTGGCGACAAGCTCTATGTTCAGCCATTGTTTCGCCCGAAGATCAAGGACGCGAGCGGCGCGCCGAGACTGGCGCTTCATTCGACGGAGTTGGTGTTCGTGCATCCCATTTCGGGAGAAACGATGCGTTTCGAAATGGGGCTCCCTTCCGACCTCGCGAAATTCGTGGCCCGGCTTCGTAGAGAGGTGAAGAGCGAGGAAGATAGTACGCCAGAAAGGTAAGGCGGCACGGCCGCATCAAGGAGTGGAAGGGAGCTCGTCGTGGGAGAAAGCAGCTTCTACGAACAGGCCTTGGCGTTGTTTCTCGCGCAGGCGAAGGAGCCGCCGACACGCCCACCACGCGCTTCGGCCTCCATCGTCCCTTGGCGAATGACGTCCGACGGCCGCCTCGAAGTTTACTGGGTCAAGCGATCGCGAGAATTAGGCGTGCTTGGTGGTTGGCATGCGTTTCCGGGAGGCGGCATCGCCAAATCCGACATTGAGGTGCGCGTGCTCGGCGATCCGGTGGCCCTGGGAGACATCGGCCCAGGGGGCACTCCGTTCGGCTCGCGTTACCTTCGCGACGAACGATTAGGACCGACTATGATCCCCGGACTGCTTGCGGGCGCCATTCGCGAATTGTTCGAAGAAACCGGGCTCTTGCTGGCGAGCGGCTACTCGTCGGGAAACGCTCCCCTCCCCAACGATCTCTTGGCCCCACTTCGAGCCGACCTGCTGGCGGAGAAGCAGTCGTTCCAGGACCTGCTGCGCGCCCATCAGCTCGTCGCGGACGCCTCTTCCCTCGTCTATGCCGGTCGATGGATCACTCCTTCGATTTCCCCCATGCGATTCGACAATCGCTTTTTCCTTCTGGAGTGGGACGTAGAAAGCCCGATCCAGCCGAAGGTAATCCCAGGCGAGTTGGAGTCGGGGGAATGGATCCGCCCGGCGGACGCGATGGAAGCCTGGCGGCGTCGTGAGGTGCTCGCGGCTCCACCAACCCTATACATCCTCGACATCCTCGCGGAAGCGGGCCCCAAAGGAGGATTACCCAGACTACAGACCGAACCGGTGGGAGGGCATGACGCCTTGCGGCGGTTCCTCGAACCTCGCCCGGGAGTCATTCTCCTCCCCCTGGTCACGCCCACCTTGCCGCCCGCCAACGCCACCACGTCGTTTCTGCTCGGCGCGGACGAAGCGGTCCTCATCGATGTCGGAACACACTTTCCCTCCGAACTCGATCGCCTGCAGCGATCGCTCGCCATCATTCAGGAAGAGATGAACCGCAAGGTATCCGCCATCTGGCTTACCCACCATCACCCCGACCACGTGGGGGGAGTGGAACAGATGCGAAAAGTGTTGAATGTTCCCGTGGTCGCGCACCCGGATACCGCTGACCGTCTTGCCGAGCGTGGTATTCACGTCGACGCCTACTTCCGCGGTGGAGAAAGAATTCTGCTAGCGGGCAATCCACCGGTCAGCGTGCGCGTGCTGCATACGCCGGGTCATGCGGCGGGACATCTTGCGTTTCTGGAAGAACACGCTGGCTCCGTTATCGCCGGCGATCTGGTAGCGGGCACGGGAACGGTCATCATCGATCCCCCCGAGGGGAACATGACCGACTATCTGGCTTCACTCGCTTTGCTCGCCGAGTTCCAGCCGCGAACCTTGTTCCCCAGTCACGGCCCGGTCATCGCCAACGCGCTGGAGACGCTTGAAACCTACATCAAACATCGTCTGGCGCGCGAAGCCAAGGTCATCGAATGCTGGGACTCGGGGATCACCGATATCGCGGCCATGCTACCCATCGTCTACAGCGACGCGTCGCCGAAGGTCTATCCCTTGGCCGCTCGACAAATCGAAGCGCACCTTCACCGGCTTCGTGAGATCGGCAGGATTTCGTCCCAATAACACGCATGATTTCATCGAGTTTTCGGACTACACCGTCGTCGATAACGCACGTCGCTTGCTCAAAGAGGGAACCAGAGTTCATGTCCTGGTTTGAAACCCCCAGAGTTTGGCGGCGTTGTTCCCGAGAATCTTCGCGCGGTCGTCCGGGGCAAGAAAAGGGAGCCCGGCTCCGATCAGATCGATCTCCTGGCGAAGCGTGGGGCGGTGATAGGCGGCTCGCGCGCTGCCGGGATAACCGGTCCCGAACAAAAGCCGATCGGGACCGAACGATTCATACACGCGCTTCACGTAAGGATAGGTTTCCGCGAAGGGATAACTCCCTTTCGGCGACATGGAGCTCAATTCCGAAACCTTCACCCAGATGTTGGGGAGCTTGGCCAAGGTAAGAAGTTTTTGCCGCAGATCCCCTTCGGGATCTGGCTTGGTAAGGTTCACGTGACCGAGATGATCGACGATGAT
This sequence comes from Planctomycetota bacterium, assembly GCA_046350335.1. Taxonomy (GTDB): domain Bacteria; phylum Planctomycetota; class Planctomycetia; order Kolteriales; family Kolteriaceae; genus JAXMAQ01. Next base: position 17,249 of record JAXMAQ010000061.1, on the reverse strand, counting down.
CCGTACGTCCCGGATGCAAGGCTGCCATCCGCGCCAATCGAGGTAATTGCTCCGGCGATGAAGTAATTGAAAATGGCGTCGAGTGCCGCGGCCTTTTTCCAGACCGTATGCGTCTCGTCGGCATCGAGCCAGCCATCCCCGCCGTGCGCGCCGTTCAGGTAGTAAATCGGGCTGAAGCGCATGCCGGCGAGCCCCTGCTCACGCACCCAATATTCCAGCTTGTCCGCCACTTTGGGGTCCGTGGGGTCGATGAGACCATGCGATTTCAACCGCTTGGGATAGCGGCGCGCTGCATCCGCGATATACGTGTTGTCCCAGCCGTGAAAGATGACCTGCACGAGCACGGCGTGAGTGCATCCATGGGCATCCATGTCTTCGAGCAACATCTCCACCGTTCCCTCGTGCTCGGGCCCGGCATAATTCTCGATGTACGGGTGTGGGAATGGATACCTCTTGGAATCGTTTCCCCACACGTGCATATGCGTGTCGATGATGGGACCCGAAACCTCTTTAGTCCCGGCAAAGCTAGTCGACGTCAGCCAATCGGCCCCGAGTGCTGTCAGTGAAGTTTTGCAGAAATCGCGTCGCGAAAGCATAACCAAAAAGCTTCACCTCACCATTGGATTCAATCGGTAAAAAAGAGACGCATGAGTGAACGGGAAGCAGTCACTCCGATGATTTGCTTTTCCTCGGATGTTCAAGGAACCAGTCGTAGAGTTCATCGGTGTTGTAGGCATTGTCCCAGGAGTTGTGGCCGACGCCGGGGTATTCGGTGTAACGAGGCTCGGCGCCGTTTTTTTTCAAAGCGTCCACGAGATTGCGCGAGAAGACGACGGCGACGGCGCGGTCCTGGTCGCCGTGGAACGCCCAGACGGGAATGTGTTTGATTTTAGCCGCGATATCGGGACTTCCGCCGCCACAGACGGGAGCGATGGCGGCCCAGCGATCGGGAAATTTCGCCGCGAACGCCCAGGTCCCAAAACCACCCATCGACAGCCCGGTCAGATACGTCCGATCCTTGTCCGTGCTGTACTCCTTTTCCACCGCGTCGAGAATTTCGAGCGCCCGTTTCCCATCGTCACCTTCCGGCGACCATCCCATCACCGGGGGAACCTTCTGATTGCCGCACTGGGGAAAGATCACGAGGAAGGGAAAATCCTTTGCGCGTTTTTTGACCGCCGGGCCGAGGCCGGTGGCGACTTGAGCCTTGTTGTCCGTCCCCCGCTCCCCCGCGCCGTGCAAGAAGAGGATCAAGGGCCACTTCTTGTCCGGCGTGTAACCGGAGGGAACGAATAGGACGTACTTGTGCGTCCCCTCTTCATCCTTGAATTCACGTTCGAGAAATCCGGTCGGCATCTTGGTGTCCTTGTCGTCGGAATCCTTGGCTGCGTCCTTCTTATCCCCAGCCGATTTGGGCAAGTGCGCTAGGATTGCGTTACTGACCTCTTGGGCGAGAACCGCGCTTCCTTCTTTGGAAAAATGAACGTTGTTGGGAAGTTGAATCTCCGCGAGCTTCGGCTTGGCGAACGCGTAGAGATCGTCGACGAGCACTCCCTGCCGCTTCATGACTTCAAGGGCAGCCGCGTTATACGCTTCGACATCCTTGTTCGAGCGTCCCGGATTCAGCTCCCCTTCCGGCACCGGAGTGGTGCTCGCCCAAACCAATACCGCTCCCGATTTTTTGAGCCCTTCGACCACCTTCTCGAGGTTCTTGGAATACTGTTCGAGAGAAATCTGCTGTTTGCCGTCGGGCATGATCTTGAGGTCATGTAATCCAAAATTGAAATGGACGAGGTCCCATGGCCCTTCGCCGAGCCAATCGGCGAGGGATTCGACGCCGCGCTGAGAAGTGCCGCCGTTCACGGGAATCCGGTGTACGTTCGCTTTCCCTTTGAGTAGCTCTCGGGTGGGCAGCGTATAGCCGATGGAGATGGAATCTCCGATGAGGAGCACCCTGGGGAGCCCCGGCTCGTCCTGGATCGGCTTCATCGCGGGGTTCGCCTTGGCCTCGCTAAGAATCTTGTCTTGGCGCGGCGATTTGCGTTTCTCGGTCTTGAGCACTTTCTTGGGAAAGGGGGTATCCTTCTTGCTGCCGGACTCGTCCGCGGCACGGGCCGAAACAACACACAAACTCGTAGTCAAAACTCCGAGCAACAACCAGGACGTTCGTTTCATTCGAGTTCCCCGTTTCCTTTCTCGCCTCAGAAAAGTAATGGCGTGTTTCACGGCTCGGTCACTTGGTGGGCCATGGTGAAAAGCGAGCCGAGCCCCGAAGTTACTTTTCCGAGCGGCAATACTTTTCTCAACGGCAATAAACTTCGTTAAGCAAACATTTCCATGCGCCAACTCCCGCGAATGACGGCGGGAGTTGGCGAGACGTCGCCCGCCCATCTGCTTAGTCCGCGTTCAACCAACCAACCATTTTCTTCGTCACAACGTCGGAGGCATCCTGTTGGACAAAATGACCGGCGGAAGGAATCGTGACCAACGTGAGTTCATTGTCGATCCAATCCCAGGTTCCGCTCAAGGCGCCCGGCAGAAGGGCCGAGTCCTTCAGGCCGTGAATCACGAGGACCGGACATTTGACCTTGGGAAACTCCTGAGTCGTCTCCGTGTAGGGTTCGCGGGGATAGTTGGCCTTGTAGTAGTTGAGCATCCCCTCCATGGAGGAACGGTTGAGCGCTTCCAAATACTTCTTGCGTGCCTCGGGGTCCTTGACCCAGAGAGCCAATAGGGGGACCGGAGTCTTCTTCGCGGCGTCCGGCTGTTGAAATCGGCGGGCATAGCCGCTGTTCTTTTGTTGCTCGGGGTTGTTCGCCAACTCGCGCATCAATCCCCTCGGGTGCGGCAGGTTCAAGATGATCAGCTTCTCGGTCAAGTCCGGGTGGTTCATCGCGAACATCCAGGCAACCATGCCGCCCCAGTCGTGGCCGACGACGATCGCCTTTTCCTTTCCCAAATGCTTGATCACGTTTTTGACGTCATTGACCAGCTTGTCCATGGTGTAGTTTTCGACCCCCTCGGGCTTGTCGCTGAGGTTGAACGCGCGCTGGTCGATTGCGACGACCTGGTACTTCTTCGCCAATTCCGGCATCTGGTTCCGCCAGGTGTACCAATAGTCCGGAAAGCCGTGAATCATGATGACGAGCGGACCTTCTCCCATGGTCACGTAGTGGATCTTGACCCCTTCGGAATCCGCATAGCCATCCTCCCCGAGCTCCGCCCCCTCCAGGCCCCGGCAGATGCAAAACGTCATTCCCAATAGGAGCAATGCAATCGACGAATACTTCACTTTAGTTCCCTTAACATCGGTTCGTTGAATCCGCTTCAAGCAACTCATTCTCGCGTCGTGATGAGAAACAGTTTCCCTGGTGCGTCCCGTCGACGGTCGATGCGAGAAGACAGCATTTCCAATCCCGCGCGAGGACAATAGTCCCCGGCGTTTCATCTTAGCGCACCCGCGAATCGACACGCAAAGGAAATTGAATGATCCCCAGTCGCATGAGCATTCTCAATTGGATTCATCCGCGGTAAGCAAGATTGAGCATAACAGCCGGATGGTCAGCGTCCCCACGGATCCAACCAGAGGGAAAACTGCGGCGGCGGATCGGTGACTTGAATCAGTCCCACGGGATCCTCCCCCACGGCGAAGGGGACTATCTTTAGTGGCGGATCGCTCTTCAACAGCGGGGTCCAATGGTAGGGAAGCACGAGCACGCCGTTCTCGGGGCGCGCGTCCCTAACGTCAATGCGCCCCGACGACGCCTGGATCGAGGCCGACCCAACCACCGCTCCTCGTTTTTGGCGAAGAATCCTGCCCAACAGAATCGGGGCGGGGGGGGGCCCCAGGACTTTAACCACTTCCACCAACTTCGGATGAGAAGTGCAAAATCGGCGCGCGGCGGGGGACCAGCAAACGATCCAATCAAGATCGTAAGCATCGACGTATTTCTCAAACCGTTCGGCATCCCATCCTTCTTTTTTGAACAACCGCCCGTCACCCACTTGCGAGAAGTTGGTCTTGAGGTGGGTGTAAAGATAGGGTCCACCCACGACCTCCCGGTTCGTAAGCAGGGGGACGAGAGGGGAAAGACGAATCGGCCCGAAGGGATCCACTAGTTGCCTTCCATTCAAAAAGGCTCCGCGATTCCGTTCCTCGAACAGGATTCGATCCCCCGGCTTGGTCTGCCGCTTGATCTCGCGAATCACCTCTTCCAAATACCCGGGTAACGTCGCATGCAGACGTGGCGGCAGGGAACGAAGGATCGGGTCGAGCGAGTGCCAGGTGGTGGGGAAAAGGAGCGCCGCGACGCCGGCCAGCGCCACGCCGCTAACGCCAGCCAAACGCCAGCGTTTGAGCCAGTCCATCACCAACCGCCAGACGCGCCAAACCACCAGCCCCGCGGGAAGTGATCCAAACGTGAAAAAATAAAGCGTGTATCGTCCCGGCTGCAGCACATCGAGCTGCCGAATCCAACCGGCGAGATACCCCAAGAAAAACGTCCAACCGAGCACGACGGCCATTCCCAAATCCGCGCCACGTTCTTCTCGCCGCCAAACGAGAAGTCCGACCGGAATCAGCACGAGAATCGCCAATTCCCAGGGAAAATCACCACGCGCGAGCTCCCAAAACCGCTCGAGCACGTTCGGATTGATGAATCCCGAATCGGTCCTCCCTTTCGTTTCCCAGAGCAGCAATCCGGGCAGCAACCAAAAGGCGTTCGCGACCGCCATGAGGACGAGGCCGACAAGGAAGGATGCAACCCATGCCGGTTGTTTCCAACGCCCCTTTTGTGTCACCATCGTCAACCACGCGGGCGCGCAGACGATGGGTGTCGTCAAGTGGACCAAAGGGGCCGCGGCGCCGACAAACACCCATAAGGCCCACCAGACGATGCCTTGTAGCCGCGACCACCGGTCGGGCACGAGGGGATGATGAGAGAGCCATCGGAAGAAGAGAGCCGTCGCCAATAGCGCCAAGGTCGCTCCCAGAACGAAGGGAACCATGCCGACGTAGACGTAGTACGATCCAACCCCAAACCAGAAGTACCACAGATAGAAGGCGATGACCGGAACCGGCTTTCCCGCGTGGCGCCACCAAATTCTCGCCGCCAACCACACCAATAGTGGGGACAAAAAAGCAGCGACCGCGACATAGAGTTTGTACACCCGTTCCGGCCGCTCACCCCCCGCGAGAAAAACGACGACTTCCGCCAACGTTGAACTGCTTGGAAACAGTATGGACTTGGCGTATCCCGCCATGAAATGGGGATCGTATCCCGCGGTGCTCGCGTGCTGGCGCAGAAAGTCACGGGTCAGGACGGCATAGTAGTAATTGAAGGAATGATCATCCGTGACGAATGGGTAAGGAGTTTCGACCCCTGCCCGACCGCCGATCATTTCCCAGCAGAGCGAACCATGCCAAGCCAGGACCGCCGCCGTTACGAGCAAGGGCACCCATCGAGTTCCGATTGTCGAGTCCGTCCACTTCATGGCAAATGATCATAATGTCCGGCGACGGAAATTGCGCTCCTGGCCTGAAGGAGGGACGACATGGCCAGGTCTCGAACTCTTCCCTTCACGCGCCGGCGCTCCGTAGACTTTTTCCGTTCGAATGCCACTTGTGGTTGCAGGATTCCTTGACCTTGTTAACTTGAGTAAGACAAAACGAGGTGAATGTTGACTCGACCAAGACAGAAGCGATCGGCCAAAGACAAACGGCGAACAATCCGGGAAAAAGTCTTCTCCGTTTTCGAGCGGTATTTTTGAGCACCGGAAAAACTATGCCAGAATGCCCTGCCCGGTCACTCGGAGAGCCTTGACGCCAGCCTCGATTCGCGGCGTCCAAGAATCGGCGGCAGGCCCCAACTTTACTTTTCTGAACGGCAATCGGAGCATTCGAGAAACGCCACAATTCACGGGAAGACCATGCGGGATCGATACTCGGCTGAGCATGCTCGAAAACTGGTGCATTTCTGCAGAAACCTCGACGACGCGCGGTTCCTGATCGATCACTCCTCCTTGCTCGGGCCGCTTCAACGAATGCTGGAGTGCCAAAACGGCAACACGGCCTCTCTCGACATCCTTCGACGGGAGTTGGAGGACAAAACCAAGATCCCCATCTCTCCCGAGGAACTTCAAGAACTCATGACCTGGCTTCACGCCGTCGGCGCCGTCCGAAATTGCTGACCGCAACCTCGCGAGCCGAAGTCAACCCGATATCTCATTCGAGGCAGTGGGCCAGTCCGGCGGCACTCGCGGCTGAAAATACTGATCGAAAACCGCCCAACTTGCCCGCGCGTAGCGCAAAAACCAAAGCGGAAAAACGATCGCGAACACCGTCAAGGGCGGATATAGGTACCACGGCGGAACATCAAGAATGAAAAAACCGACGACAAAGACGAATAGCGCGATCGAGCAGGTCATGCCGTAGTTGAAATAAATCGAACCGAGAAAAAAACCTGCTTCGCGCTCGACCGGCGATTGACAGGCCGTGCATTTCTCTCGAATCCCGAACCACCCACGAAAGATCATGCCTTCCTTGCACACCGGGCATCGGAGCTTAAATGCATTCCAAAAGAGGGTCCAAAAGCTGTTGTCGCGCACCTTGGCTTCCACAATATTCGGCTTCATTTCGCTTGGTTCCCATACCCCTGTCCGTTTCCCGCTATTCTATGGAGGTGGGCACGAGATCCTTGGCGACGCCGCCAAATGCTTCTCGCTGGCTCACCCTTGATTCAGCGTCTATCGACGCTAGATCGGTTCGAGTGAATCATGGTAGAAATGCTCCACCACCTGCGACAGTTTTCGCGACACCTCGTCCAACGAGTCACCGAAAGCCAATAGCGATAGTATCGGGTCTCCCGCCGCGAACTTGCTGTCCGGCTCCGGAATGTCGGCATACTGAATCCCGAAGTCATTCCCATCGTCACGGTAGCATGGCGCGCTTCGCCGAATCCGGCACGATTGACGGGCGAACAATATGCCCTTGTCGACGAACGGAACGGGGGTTCGCCCTATGGGGGACGGGCAACCAAGGTTGGAAAATACTTGCCGATGCAATTCGATAACGGCAACTCCCAGTCCCCATTCGAGAACCTCGACGGACGCGGTGTAGCGTGGATTGATTTCGACGGGAAAAACGTTGCCGTCCTCCGTGAGCAGAAAGTCGACTCCGAACACTCCTCGTAATCCCATTCGTTCCCCAAAACATCGGCCGATCGCGCGTAACATGCCTTGCTGGCGTTCCAATAACGCTATGGGCCCGGTGCTCCCCGCATAGCGAAACGGTTGAGCGTGGAGAAACGCTTCACCAATTCTCTGCCGTGTAACACCCACCAGATCAACGCCGTCTTCGCGCCCCACGTAGATCGCGGAATGCGGCGTTCCACGAGCGCGGCGTTGCCAATAATGCGTGACCGACGCCGATTGCCGCAGCGGCTCGAACTTTTTTTCCGCCGACTCTCCCCACCAAGGACGAACGCCCATTCCCCCCGTGCCATGAATCGGCTTGATCATCCATGAACCATCCGCGGGAATTTCGCGCGGATCGCGCGTGACCTCCAAAGTCGCCAGTCCCTCCTTGCGGAGGAATTCGACCATTCGTTCGGGACTGCGTGCTTCTTGCACGACCTCACCCGTGTTTCCCCAAAGAGGAGAAATCTCCGCCCATCGAGAAAGGAGCTTCGGGGCATTCTCCAATCCCCCCGTGTACATCCAAGGGATCCCGGCATGACGGCGAAGGAACGGCTCGAAATCCTCCGGATAACCTTCCCTACCGATCACTTCCGTCGCCGCAAGCCGCCGGAGATCCCCATCGGCGAAAAGATCGCAGGGGATTGGTCGACCACCCGCACGAATCACGGATTGCGCCAAGGCGCGAACACTGGCACCAACAACGACGACTTCGAAGCTCATGGGAAATGGGTCCAATCGTGGCTCTGCGCGCGACGACAGGCAGACCCAAGGGCCTGCCTGTCATTGTTAGACCAAGAGATTCCTCTCCAGGCTTCCGGACCTTTTTCGCCCAGAAGCCTTCTCGATTAGCTCTTTTCCTTGTACTCGACGTCAATGGTGTCGTCTTGTGGTGGGGCTCCCGCAGAAGCGCGAGACTCCGTTGGACCTCCCGCTCCGCCAGAACCACCGGCCGCTCTCCCGTAGACCGCCGACCCCATCGCCATCAACGCCTGGCGAAGTGCTTCGACCGACGACGTGATTGCCGCGGTATTTTCACCCTTGGCCGCCTCCTTGACCTGGCTGATGGCGTTTTGGATTGGCTGCTTGTCGGTGTCGGTGAGCTTGTCACCCATCTCCTTCAGCTGCTTTTCCGCCTCGTAGCAGGTGCTATCGGCGATGTTTCGGGCATCAACCAGCTCGCGACGTTGCTTGTCGTCCGCAGCATGGCTTTCCGCCTCCTTACGCATCCGCTCGACGTCTCCTTGGGATAGACCGCTGGAGCTTTCGATCTTGACCGTCTGCTCCTTGCCGGTACCCAAGTCCTTCGCCGACACGCTAAGGATGCCGTTGGCATCGAGACTGAAGGTCACTTCGACCTGCGGCATTCCTCGCGGCGCCGGCGGAATGCCGTCGAGCCGGAACTTGCCAAGCGTGCGATTGTCCTTGGCGAACTCTCGTTCCCCTTGCAGCACATGAATGTCAACCGCCGTCTGACCATCTTCCGCCGTCGAGAAGGTCTGCTTCTTATCAGTTGGAATGGTCGTATTGCGTTCGATCAACTTCGTCATGACTCCACCCAAGGTTTCGATACCGAGGGAGAGGGGCGTGACGTCGAGCAAGAGAACTTCCGAGACGTCCCCCGCGAGCACGCCACCTTGAATGGCGGCGCCAATTGCCACTACCTCGTCCGGATTCACGCCCTTGTGAGGTTCCTTGCCGAAAAGCTCCTTCACGAGAGCCTGAACCTTCGGGATGCGGGTGGAGCCGCCAACCAAAACGACTTCGTCGATTTGGGCCGGCGTCAACTTCGCATCCTGAAGCGCCTGCAAACAGGGCTTGCGGCAGCGCTGGATCAGCGGGTCGGTCAACTGCTCGAACTTCGCCCGCGTGATCGACATCTGCAGGTGCTTCGGACCCGACGCGTCCGCCGTGATGAACGGCAGGCTGATGTCGGTCTGCATCTGGCTCGAGAGTTCCTTCTTGGCACGCTCGGCAGCCTCCTGCAGTCGCTGCAGCGCCATCGTGTCCTTGCGCAAATCGATGCCGTGCTCCTTCTTGAACTCCTCGGCAATGAAGTTAACAAGCGCCTCGTCGAAGTCGTCGCCACCCAAATGGGTGTCGCCGTTCGTCGAGAGAACGTCGAACACGCCTTCGGCGATGTCCAAGATCGAGACGTCGAACGTACCACCGCCAAGGTCGAAGACCGCGATCTTCTCGTTCTTTTTCTTCTCCAGGCCGTAGGCCAACGAGGCCGCCGTCGGCTCGTTGATGATGCGCATCACCTCCAGACCGGCAATCTGCCCGGCATCCTTCGTCGCCTGACGTTGACTATCGTTGAAGTAAGCGGGAACCGTGATGACCGCTTTCTTGACCTTGTGGCCGAGATAGGCTTCGGCTGCCTCTTTCAGTTTGCGCAGGACCATCGCTGAGATTTCTGGCGGGGTGTAGTCGTGATTGTCGACCCGCACCTTCACCAGTTCGTCCGGCCCCCCGACAATCGTATACGGAACCATTTTCTCTTCGTTCTGGACCTCGTTGTGCCGACGGCCCATGAACCGCTTGATGCTATAGATCGTTCGCTTGGCATTGGTGACGGCCTGTCGCTTGGCAGGTTCCCCCACCGGCCGCTCCCCCTTGTCCGTGAACGCTACCACACTAGGAGTCAGGCGATTTCCCTCTTGATTGGGAATCACCTTGACCTCTTTACCTTCCATCACCGCGACAACCGAGTTGGTGGTACCCAGGTCGATCCCGATGATCTTTTCACCTTCCGCCATGGTTTGTCTCCTTATTTCAAAGTCGCCCTGACCTGAGAACCATCAAAGCGACGGAATCGGCAACCGTTCCGAAAGCAATTCACATGCCACTGCCGCAAACCCCCAACTAACAGAAACGCAAAACATTGACACAATTATATTTACAATAAAATACCCCCACCCAAACGAATCTTGAACGAAAGCGTTGACTGCCAATTCTGCATATTCCTGAACCCAACGGAAAGCCCCATGCCAAATTGGCATCGCTTTTTTCTCGTACCTGTTTCGAAATTCAAGTCCCGTGGCTCTTTAGGTTCTTGACTCTGTTTCCGAGCGTCCGTAGTTTACGAAGCAACGCCAGTAAAAAACAGCGACCGCGTGTCACTTTAGCTTCATGGATGCAGAATGTCGCAGAAGAACCCGCCGAAGCCGACCAGGAAATCGCCCAACCTGCAATCGCTTCGCAGCCAAATCGACAAGCTCGATCTCCAACTGCTTAAGCTCATTAACGATAGAGCCAAGCTCGCGGTTCAAATCGGCCAAGTGAAGAGCGACGATGGCGTCGAAGTCTTCTCGCCGGCCCGCGAAGACGAAGTGGTCAAGCGAGTTCTCGATGCAAACAAGGGTCCGCTGGATGAGCGATCCATTCGGGCCGTCTTCCGAGAATTGATGAGTGGCAGCCGATCGCTTCAGCGCCGGCTTCGGATCGCGTACTTAGGTCCGGAATACAGCTTCAGCCACTTGGCAGCCCTGGAGAAATTTGGTTCCTCGGTCGAGTATGTTCCGGTCGGGAGCATTTCGGCAGTGTTTGAGATCGTCAATCGCCGCCAGGCGGATCTCGGTCTGGTCCCGATTGAGAACTCGACGGACGGCCGCATCGCCGACACGCTGGACATGTTCACTCGCTTGCCGCTGAAGATCTGTGCGGAAGTCTCGCTGCGGATTCATCACAACTTACTGGCAATGTGTCCCCAATCCGAGGTTCGCCGGGTATACAGCAAGCCGCAGGCGCTTTCGCAGTGCCGGCATTGGCTCACGACCAACGTGCCCAACGCGCAGCACAAAGAAGTGGCGAGCACGACGACCGCGGTCCAACTTGCACTCCAGGAACCCAACGCCGCCGCCATCGCCAGCCGTCAGGCAGCCACGGCTTACGGTCTTAACATCGTCTGCGCCGACATCGAGGATCGAGAAAACAACATTACACGATTCGCGGTCATCGGTCACCACATGGCGGAACGTTCGGGCAACGACAAAACTTCGATCATGTTGCAGATCAGCGACCGCCCGGGTACTCTCTGCGACGCGCTCGCCTTGTTCAAGAAAAATCGCGTGAACATGTCTTGGATCGAATCGTTCCCCGCCAAGAACGACGGCAATGCGCAGGAGTATGTATTCTTCGTGGACATCGCCGGTCATGCCAGCGAGGTACGCGTGAAACGAACCCTCGCGGCCCTGGAGCGAAAGTGCCAGAAAATCGTGGTTTTGGGAACGTTTCCTCGGGGAACCTGTTACGAATAATTGTTAAGAGGGACCGGTTGGCGTCCCCCAAAACCAGTCTGCCACGCGCGGGAGCCTGCAGCCATGATCATCGTTTTGAAACCCGATACCACCCCCGAGCAGATGGAGCATCTGCTGGCCCGCGTCAAGGAGCTTGAGCTCGTTCCGCACGTGAGCAAGGGAACCGAGCGCACGATCATCGGCGTGATTGGCGACGAGTCCAAACTCCGCGCCGAACCGCTTCAGGCCATCCCTGGGGTCGAACGAGTGATCCCGGTCCTCAAACCTTTCAAACTGGCCAGCCGGGAAAAACACCGCGAAGAAACGGTCATCGACATCAAGGGCGTCAAAGTTGGCGGTGGCAATCTCATGATCATCGCCGGCCCGTGCGCCATCGAAAGCGAGGAAATCCTCGTCGAGATTGCTCAAAGAGTCCGGGCGGCAGGCGCGAACATTCTTCGCGGAGGAGCCTTCAAGCCGCGAACCAGCCCGTATAGCTTCCAGGGGCTCGGCGAAGACGGACTCAAGATCCTTCGCGAGGTCGGTGACCGGTTCGGCATGCCCGTGGTCACCGAAGTCATGGATCCTCGGCAAGTGCCGCTGATCGAGAAGTATTCCGACATCTTCCAGATCGGCGCGCGGAACATGCAGAACTTTAACTTGCTCAGCGAAGTGGGACAGACGCGCAAACCGGTCCTCTTGAAACGCGGCATGGGCTCGACGGTCAAGGACATGATCATGTCCGCGGAGTACGTCCTATCCAAGGGAAACCTGGAAGTGATCCTCTGCGAACGTGGCGTTCGCAGCTTTGAGGACTCCACACGAAACATGCTCGACATCAGCGCGGTCCCGAACGTCAAGGGGCAATGCCACTTGCCGATCATCGTGGATCCGAGCCACGCGACCGGTCGTCCAGACTTAATTCCTTCGATGGCGCGCGCCTCGGTCGCTGCAGGCGCCGACGGCATTCACATCGAGGTGCATTCCTGCCCGGAGAAGGCGCTCTCCGACGGACCTCAGGCCTTGCTCCCGGCTCAATTCGACGATGTCATGTCGCAGATCAAACGCATTGCCGAGGTAATGGGACAACACATCGGTTACGCCACGTAAGGAGCCTTCCATGACCCGACGGCGGAAATTCATTGCTGGCAATTGGAAGATGAATTTGAATCGAGCTTCAGCCCATCAGCTTGCCAGCGGGTTGGCGCAACGCCTCGCCGATGTCACGGACGTGGATATCGCGGTCTGTCCCCCTTTTCCTTACCTTTGCGACGTGCATGATGCGATTTCCGGAAGCCGACTTCAGCTCGGCGCCCAAAATGCCTATTTCGAAAAATCAGGGGCGTTCACGGGTGAGGTTTCCAACGAAATGCTCGCTGACGTCGGGTGCAAGTACGTCATTCTGGGGCACAGCGAACGACGGCACGTGCTCTGCGAAACGGACGAGGTGATCAACCGCAAATTGACCGCGACCCTTCGCTCCGGACTCAAGCCCATCTTTTGCGTCGGCGAGCTTCTTGAACAGCGGGAAGCAAACAAGACCAACGAAGTCGTCGGGAACCAACTCCGCCACGGACTCGTCGGCGTCGCCATCGAACAAATGCGCGACGTAACGATCGCCTACGAACCAGTATGGGCGATCGGAACCGGGAAAGTCGCAACGCCGGAGCAGGCGGAAGATGTCCATGCATTCATCCGGGAGTCGCTCACGAAAATGTATGGGAACGACCTGGCGCAAGATATTCGCATCCAGTACGGCGGAAGCGTCAAGGGGGATAACGCACTCGGCCTGCTCACCAAACCGAACGTGGATGGTGCGTTAGTCGGCGGCGCAAGCCTGAAAGTGGATGATTTTTCCGATATCGTTCGCGCGGGCGTCCAGGCATCCCACTAGCGGGCTCACCACCGCCATCCACCAACGATGTCGGGCGGCCGCACATAAACCTTGTGCTGGTCGACAATTCACACTGTCCGGTGCCCCATGGAACCGATAGACTGACTTGCCAGAAGCAGTGCGTACGCGCAATGGTCGGACCAGCGGCTCATCCCAGGCCGTTCGCCCCAAAAGAGGCTTCGTTAAATTGAGCGAGACGAACCAGCGGGACTTGCTCAAAGGTTCGACGGCACGCCAGTCGGATCGGTCCCCAATGGAAGAGAGGACTTGAACTTTGGTCATTTTGATCAACATCTTGTGGTTGCTTACCTCGTTGTTCCTGATCGTCGTCGTTTTGATACAGCGAGGAAAGGGAGGCGGCCTGGCGGGCGCGTTTGGTGGCGTCGGCGGTTCGAGCGCGTTCGGCACTCGGGCGGGCGATCTGTTCACCAAGATCACCGTGGGAGTGTTCGTCGTCTGGCTGTTACTCGGCATATCCCTAGTTCCCATGATGAAACGCTCGGAAGTTTACTCCGGTGGTGCTGCGGCTTCCGCCACACCGGATCTCGGTGCCGCCCAGCCGCCGGCTGGCCCGGCAGGCGCCCCGACCGCTGACACCGCTCCTCCCGCTACCCAACAACCGCCACCCGCGGATACCGCGCCCGCAGCTCCCGAAGCCTCGACGGAAAAGGGAGAAGAACCCAAAGTCGAGGAACCGAAGGCGGAATCGGCCAAACCGGCGGAAGAGCCCAAAGGGGCGACGGAAACGCCAAAGGCTGATGAACCGAAGGCCTCCGAGCCGGCGCCGAAAGCGGAAGAAAAGCCGCAATAACGAGGATATCCACCAAGCCGAATCGCTTGGTGGTTCCTGTGATTTCGGAAGTAGGTTGGTTCCCCAGCGTGAAGGGGAATCGGATTTCACCGGCGGAAACGCCCGCCCCAAGATGCGAACGGGAGCTAATCGGCATTCTCGATAAGTCTCCACGATAACGTCCGGGGTGAGGGAACAAGCGAACCAGGCAATTCTTGCCTGTTTGGATGTCAACCGACGCGTTGCCGAGGGTTCACTGGTGCTGCTGAGCATGACCGGGTTTGGTGTTGCCCAACGAGAAAACGACGAGCTGAGCTGCAGCGTCGAGTTCGCTCGGTCAACAACCGGTATCTGAAGTTGAGCACCCGCCTGCCGGATTCGCATACTTCCCTGGAGCGGGAAATTGAAAAGACGATCCGCGACCGGATTCGCCGCGGGACGGTCTCCATCGTGGTAAAAATTGCGAAATCCCGCGCCCAGGCCCATTATCGCGTCAATACTCGAGTCCTGCACGATTACCTGCAACAGCTTGAGGGTGTGGTCCCCGAAGACTCGAATCTTGCAGGACATCTGCTGTCGCTGCCGGGCGTAGTGGAGGAGACGACATCGGTCGCGGACCCCATGACCGATTGGCCCACGATTCGCGAATGCCTCCTTCACTCGATCGAGGACATGGAGCGCATGCGCCGCGACGAAGGGGCGGCCATGCAACAAGAGTTGAGCTCCTGCTCCAGGATCATGGCGGATTTGGTCCGACAAATTGAAGGAATCGCGCCCACCACGGTGATCGGCTACCGCGATCGACTGCACGAACGACTGCGGAACATTCTCGACGATTACGGAGTCTCCGTGAGCGCGGCGGACCTGGTGCGTGAAGTTTCGATTTTCGCGGAACGGGCCGATATCGCCGAGGAAATCACGAGGCTCAAGAGCCACTTGGCGCAGTTTGACGAAACGCTCGGCGAGGGGGAAAGCTTTGGGCGAAAACTCGAGTTTTTAAGCCAGGAAATGTACCGGGAATCGAACACGATCGGGTCGAAAGCGTCCGACGTCGAGATCGCAAAACTCGTGGTCGAGCTCAAGAGCAACGTGGAACGGATCCGCGAGATCATTCAGAACGTGGAGTAATCAGCCGGTGGATCATTCCTCTTCCCCAGGCATGATGCCCGGGATGTTATTGATCGTTTCCGGCCCGAGCGGTAGCGGAAAGTCGACCCTGGTGGGCGAATTGTTGGCCTCGGGAGAATTTCCGATCGCCTTTTCAGTCTCCGCGACCAGCCGCGCGCCCCGCGCCGGCGAGATCGATGGGAAACAATATTGCTTTCTCACCCGCGCTCGATTCGAGGAAATGCGCGGTCGAGGCGAGTTCCTCGAACACGCGGAAGTGCACGGAAACCTCTACGGCACGCCCGCCGAACCGGTACGGCGCCAGCTGGCACAGGGGCAATGGGTTTTACTCGAAATCGACGTGCAAGGCCACCAGCAGGTCAAACGGGTCATGCCCGAGGCGGTCAGTTTTTTCGTTCGAACGCCTTCGGCGAAAGGATACGAACAACGCCTGAAGGAGCGGGGCACTGATTCCCCGGAAACCATCGCCCGGAGAGTCGCCCATGCGGAGCAGGAATTGGCGCAAGCCGCCGACTATGACTTTCAGATTGTCAATGAGTCCGTGCCTCAAGCGGTTCGGACCATGAAGACGCTATTGTGGGGACTACTGTACCAACGAGGGTTGAAGCATGCTCGATGAACTTCGCGAAGAAGAAATCGTCAACAAAGTGGGCGGGCGATTCAAATTGTCCACGCTGATTCAGAAGCGATTGATCGCCTTGAACGCGGGCGCCCGGCCGCTTGTCGATCTGCGCACCAACGACAAGATGGCCATCGTGGTCGCGGAAATCATGCAAGACAAGATCTATCTCGATACTTCCGGCGTCGTGCAGACGGTGGATGACAGCCAACTCGGCGACACGGGCGATTTGGACGAGGAATTCTAGAGCGTTCCACGTGCGGTCGTAATGCGATCGAGTTCCATTGACGTCGATTTGAGCAGGTATAGCGTCCTTTTGCGACCACGAAAGACGCTGCCGGGAATCGCACCCAACGGTAGGCGACGCCGATCTCCCGCCCGACATCGGCGATGAATTGCCCCCGGGATCGAACGACCGAATCGCGAGCCCTTTACGAGTGCATTTTCTCGATGACGGAAATGCCTGTCGGCAAAGAATCTCTCTCCAACGCGTCCCCCAGGGACCGACGACGTGTTTCTTCCTAAAGCAACAAAATCGCCACGGTTAAACGTGGGTCAACCGGTTCCGCCGTGGCAAGTTCGTCTCAGGGATCGAATGTCGTTTCATCTGCTCGCGACATTCACGCCCTGAAGCTCAATTCTTCTTCGAAAACATGTCCAGGAGTTGTTTGGCAAGCGAGTCTTGCGGCGCCAACGCCGCCGCTTCCTTTAACTCCTCGACGGCGTTGCCGGGATAGTTCAAAAACCCGTAGTGGTAACCCAACAAGAACCGAAGCGCCGGCGATTTGGGATTCTCCGAACGCGCTTTTTCGAGGGCACGTATCTGCGCTGCATAATCGCCGTTTTGGCCGTACAACTGCTTGTAGTTTTTTACGACCACACCCCATTGATCTTTGGGCAGCATCGACAAAGCCTGCTGTAACGCGCCGGCAGCTTCATCAAACTTACCGTCCGCGAACAACGATTGAGACAACATCAGGACGAGTGTGCCGTTTTCAGGCTCGTCGAGCAATGCATGCCTCCAAGCACGCGTTGCCGCCGGGTAATTGCTTGCCTTAAACGCTTCTTCGCCTGACGCGGCAAAATCCCCCGCTGCTATCTCGTCCGGCTGATCCGTCACGTCCACCGTCGGAGCAACTTCGGGCGCATCCACGGGTGGGACCAGAACGGCGTCCGCGGCCGTCAAGGGAAGCGAACTATCGACATAGACGGGATATGCCGTGGAGCTCGAATAGGTGTAATACGGCCACGAGTAACCATAGCCGCCGATGCCATATCCTCCATACCAATTCTGCGACAGTAGACTTCCTAGCACGTATCCGATTCCGAATCCCCACCCCCCCGAGCCGATGGAACAGTTATTCCAATATCCGCCACCATTCCAAT
>JAXMAQ010000060.1:0-43853 GCA_046350335.1 Planctomycetota bacterium | reverse complement strand
GCAATAAGCGCCGATCCCCTGCTTTTTGAAGAAGGCCAGTTTCGGATCGAACGTGCTCCCATTCCCCCGAGCCATGAACTCCGTGCAAATAAGGGGACGGTGAAATCGTTTCAGGCTCTCGATCCGCGGGATGGCGACGGGCAACGGATCATAGGTGTGAAAGGAAATCACGTCGGACTGACTCGTCATCAGCCGATCGATGGAGGCCATTTTGTCGTCACTGGCCCAATCCCCGCGCCAGACGCCAGCGGTGAGTGGAGCCGAGGGATCGACCTCACGTGCCCAATCAAAACATTTTTTCGTCAAGATCTCCGCCCTTTCGGCCTTGTCTTTCAACTCGACCTTGCCGTAGCTGTTCGTATTCGGATTATCCGGTTCGTTGAACAGATCCCAGACCTGAACGCGTGGATCGGATTTGTAGCGTGACAGGACGCTAACGACGTAGGGCTTGAGTCCATCGATCCGCGCATCGTCGCGGAGAATGTCGGCGCCGGGGCTTTGCACCCAGCCGGAGTTGTGCACATGCGGCTTGGGTTCGCGCTGCTTGCCAACGACGGGGAAGGGATCCCAGACGCCGTCGAACAACACGAACATCACGCCGATCTTATGTTTGTTTGCGATCTCCAGAAACTGATCGACGCGGCTCAGGAATCCCTCCCGGTCCTGCTCCCACGCGAGGTGATGGAGGAAGACGCGCAGCGAGTTGAAGCCAAGATCTTCGGCCCAAGAGAGTTCCTGGTCGATCGTTTTCGGATCGAAGGTATCGGCCTGCCACATCTCCAATTGATTGATGGCGGTGCGGGGCGCGTAGTTGCAGCCAACCAGCCAACCGGATCGCTTTTGCCAGTCGTTCGCCTGCTCGACCGTCCATCGTTCGCGCGCGTCGGCGAAATTCGACCACGATACCAAGGCGATGAAGCCGAGCATCGCGATCCTGCGAAAACAAGTCACCGATTCCGATGCCCACATGCTGGCCATCAATGCTTTCCCCGCTTTCACGTTTTCTTGGCAACTCTTTAACAATTACGAGACCATGCGATTCTGCGTCCGTCCGACATTCGCGTGGGAACAAAACGTGGCAGAACGTATATTGCCGCTCAGAAAATAATGCTGGGCCTCGGTGCTAATCCATGGACGCCGCTACTCGCGGCTAGCGACAAGGCTCTCCAAGCGACCGCCGCGGAATACGCCGGCTTTCTGATGCTCTCTATTGGATCGATTCCCGTCTTCTCGGACAATGTGATGAATCGTCAGGGAGTTGTGAATTTTTGTCAACCGGCGGGCCAGAGAACGATGCAGCGGGAATGCGTGCCTATTTTTTGGCGAAGCCGCCACTACGGTTAAAACGAACTGCCTCGCGTCGCGGGTTGGGGTGAGGGGCATAGGGACGGCGAAAGGGAGCCTTGCTTGGATCAAGATTCCTCACCCTCCGCTTTGAGTGCGACGACCGCTCTCCCTGGGAGTGATAGCTGGCAGGAGACATAGTATTCACGCGCACCCCGCAACAGGGAGCGAGAGATCGATGGCGCCAAAGACCGTTCGCCGACGCGTCGCGTTGATCATCGAGACTTTGCTACTCACGGCCGAGGCCTCCTCGCCGGCATCACCGAAATGTATCTGCAACAAGAGCGGAATTGGTCGGTATTTCTCGAACAACGAGATCTTAAAGCGCCGTCCTCCGGCCTGGCTGGCTAACTGGGACGGAGACGGCATCATTTCAAGATCGACGACCCGTGCGTTGGCGAAAGCGGCGCAACGGAATCGGATACCCCTGATCGAGCTTACGGACCGCCATACGGAGCGGGTGCCCGCGCATGTGCGTTCGGACGACGACGCGATCGGCCGGCTCGCCGCCGAACATCTCCTTGACCGCGGGTTTCGGCATTTCGGCTACTGCGGCTATTTGAACGAGGCGTGGTCGGAGCGGAGACTTATCGGCTTTCGCCATTCGATCCGCGAGGATCGAGCACCGGTCGCCGTCTACTCGTCCTCTTGGCATGGATCCAAGACCTTGAGTTGGGAGGAGGAGAGCAAGCGCCTTGCCCGATGGCTGAAGAGTTTACCCCTGCCCGTCGGAATCATGACCTGCAACGACATTCGCGGGCGGCAAATCCTCGACGCCTGCACGCACCTGGGACTCGCAGTGCCGGAAGAGGTTGCCGTCATCGGCGTCGACAACGACGAGATCCTCTGCAGACTCTCCAACCCGCCCCTTTCCAGCGTGATTCCCGATGTGAAGGCCATTGGCTACCAGGCAGCGGAACTTCTCGCCCGCGCCATGAACGGAAGCCCTGGGACCATCGCGCGAGACCATCTCTTACCGCCGATCGGGATCGCCACCCGCCAATCCTCCGACATCGTCGCGATCGAGGACACGGCTGTGGCCGCCGCCCTTAGGTTTATTCGCGAATCCGCGTGCCAAGGAATCACCGTCAACGACGTCGTCAAGCAAGTCGGCAGGTCCAGGAGCACGCTCGAACGCCGCATGAGACAGACGCTCGGCCGTTCGCCGCAACAGGAGATTCGCCTGATGCAGATCAAACGTGCCAAGGAACTCCTGCTGACGTCGGACCTCACCGTTCACCGAATCGCGGAGCTTTGCGGATTTGAGAATCCCGAATACTTACACGTCATGTTCCGACGTGAAGTGGGCCAGACCCCCGGCGAGTTCCGCCAGCGTGGTACCTCACTCCCTTGTTGACAGAAACGATTCTACCGATGCTCAATAACGCCCCTACCCTGACAAAGGATCAAAGTTCATTGACGAGAGTTCTCATAGGACAAATCCCCGAGTGGACTTAAACTAGACAGCGTGGAAGCACACGTTACTTTCCGGCGACCGCGGCATTGGAACCGTGATGCGCTGGTGCGAGAAGCGCTCGAATGAAAAGTCGACAGCAGCGGTGACGGCGGCCCGTACCTCAACAATTCCACCTCGACCAACGACGAACGAAGTCGCGGGCCCGGCGATTGGAATGTCCCCTGGAGATCCCTGACAACACTCCGCCATGCCATCGAACGACAACCCCACGGACTAGCCCGATGCAAAGGCTACGCGAACCCTCGGAATGCCATGACCTTCCAAGCCTGGTCGATCGCGTGCGCAATCGTTTCGTTAAACTCCATGAACGCAAACCACGCTGGATTGTCGCGGCGCCCGGAAGAGTGAATCTGATCGGAGAGCACATCGATTACAACGACGGGTTCGTGTTGCCGATGGCGATCGACCGGTATGTCGCCATCGCCGCGGATCTATCTCGATCGGAGGACTCTTTCCATTTTCACAGCATGGAAATGGGGGAGTCGACTCGTTTGTCCCGGGGATCATTAACGCCCTCCGCGGCGGCGGGTTGGGCGGCCTATCCCGCGGGAGTGTGCGCCCTTTTTGAACAGCACGGCTTTCGCCTCCCGTCCTTCGACGCCGTCATCGACTCGACGGTACCTCGCGGGTCAGGTTTGTCGAGCAGCGCCGCCTTGGAGGTCGCGACGGCAACTCTTTTGGAGGCCATGTCCGGAGCGAGGCTTTCGCCGGAAGACAAAGCATTGCTCTGCCAGAAAGCGGAGCACACATTCGCGGGGGTTCCTTGCGGCATCATGGATCAATTCAGCAGCGTCTTCGGACGAGCCGATCACTTGATGCTCATCGATTGTCAATCACGATCCATCGAACAGATCCCCTTTAACGCGCCGGACCTCGCCATCGTGGTGGCGAACACCAACGTCAAGCATGAGTTGACCGGGGGCGAGTATGCCGCGCGCCGTTCGCAATGCGACAGCGCGGCTAGTGCGTTGGGTATTTCGTCCTGGCGAGAAATTACCGCCAAGGGACTCCAGGAGCGCACCGCGTTGCTCAGCGAGGTTGAACGGAAGCGAGCCGCCCACGTGGTTGGCGAAATCTCGCGCACTGTTCATGCCTCGAAGGCCATTCGCGCGCGGGATTGGATTGGACTCGGGCAGATGATGTTCGCCAGTCACGCCTCCTTGCGCGACGACTACGAGGTGAGTTGTGACGAGCTTAACGTCATGGTCGCGATCGCCCACTGTATCGGCCTCGAAGGGGGCGTGTATGGCTCGCGCATGACGGGGGGAGGGTTCGGCGGTTGCACCGTCAGCCTGGTTCAAGCGGACCGGTCCGACGCCATCTTGTCTCAAATGTCCAAAAAGTACGAGCTTGCCACCGGAATTCGTCCTCACCTTTTCGCCACCCGTCCCGCCCAAGGAGCCCACGTCGCCGAAGAAGCCACCCTGGGCGTTGACCAAGATCCCCATCACCGAAACGGCAAGTCCGCTTGCGATTTAGATATTCGCCACTAGACCACTGACTCTGGCTGGCAGAATCTCTCGTTGTTTTCGAAAGCAGCCGTTCCACCGAAATACGATTTCTAACCTCTACGAAGTCCCCAGGAAACGTCGCTGCGGTAGGCAAGCATTGCGGGGAGAATGGCGGCGATCATGCCGAGTGCGGCGACGCCGAGCAGCGAGAGGACCTCGGCGGGGGTGAATTGAAATGCGTGCATCTCCAGCCCAAATCTCCCTTCCAGTCCTTGGCGAAGTCCCAGAGCGCCGAACTGACTGACGAGCACGCCCAAGCCGCATCCCAACACCAATAGAGAACCGGCTTCGAGGAAGACAAGAGACATCACCTCACGCGGCGATGCGCCGAGCGCGCGTAAAATGGCCAAATCATGCCGGCGCACCAGCGTCGCGAGGTAGAGAGAAGTCAACACGGAACTGGCGGCGACGATGGCGATGGCATAGCCGTAGAGCAAGAGCACCCGTTCGATCGGATTGAGCACATTCTCGAACATGCGCTGCAGCACCTGCGTGGGCTGAACGACCATGAGACCGAGCCGTTGAGAAAGGTCGGCCTGAACCTGGAAGATCTTCGGCCGCGAGACTCGGATCAAGACGGCGGTGATCTCCGGTTCGGCGTTCCCAAATCCCTCGCTGGGAGCATTCGTTGACGGATTGTCTCCATTCGGCAAGCCATGGACTTTCCAATAGCTCCCTAGATTGGTGAAGAGCCCTCGGTCAAGCGCGGTTCCCGTGGACTGAAGCACGCCGACGACTTGGTAGGGGTAATCGCCATGTTCCGTTCCGGCGCCGTGGGAGGTCACGACTCTCCCACCGACTTCCAATCCAAGTCTCGTCGCCGCCTCAGATCCGGCGACCAATTCGAGATCCTTGTCAAACAGGCGTCCTTGGAACAGAGGAAAGAGTGGCGTCGCCCCGTCTCCCTTCTGTTCCAAGAACGCGCGGTTGGTGCCGACAACGCGAAACCCTTTGGCTTGATCCCCGAGGCTCCATGGAAAGGCGGCCTTGACGCCAGGCTCGCGCTGAATGTCAAAGAAGTCTCGGTAGGGGATATTGCCTCGCGCGGAGTCTGCGAGAAAGAGAGTGGAAAAAACCAATGCGGTTTCACTTCCCGCGGCGCCGGCAATGAGATCGAAACCGCGGGACTGGCTGCGAAAACTTTCTGTCGCCGCCCGATGCAAATGGATCACCGCCAGGATCAACGCGGAAGACAAGGCAATGCTCGCGACCGTCAAAGCCGTCACCAGCCGCCGATGCCAGATGTACGCGAGCGCCAGATTCAGCAGACTCATTGATGACCGTCGCTCTCATGTATCAAGTGGGTGCAATCCAATTGCCGCTCCAATCGGCTGGAGATCATCGAGTCGTGAGTTACGACAATCAAGGTGTGCGTTCCTTCGGTCGCGACCTCGAGTAAGACTTGAAAGACCTGGGACCCGGTCGAAGGGTCCAAACTGCCCGTTGGCTCGTCGGCAAGGATCATCGGCGGATGATTGGCGAGGGCCCGCGCGATCGCCACGCGTTGTCGCTCGCCGACGGAGAGTCGATCGGGTCGAACGTTTCGCCGATGTCCCAGCCCGACCCGGTCAAGCATCTCCCTCGCGCGGGCGCGCCATTGAATCCGTGGCACCCCTCGACCAAAACGAAGACCCAGCAAGACGTTCTCCATGGCCGTCAGCGCCGGCACGAGATTGAACTCTTGAAAGATGTAACCGATGTTCTGACCGCGAAATCGGTCGACGACGCCGGTCGGCATCTGGTCAATCCGCTGGCCAAGTACCTCGACCGAACCATGGTCCGGCCGAATGATGCCGGCAATGAGATTGAGGAGGGTTGATTTTCCACTCCCGCTGGGCCCCACCAAAGCGACTTTCTCTCCCTCCCGAACCGAGAACTCCTCCATGAAAAACGCCGTTGTCGGCTCCTGCGTCGTCAGCGCGCTGCGGAGCACTTTCTTCACATCCCGGATCTGAACAACCGTCATGAAAACTCGCTCGATTCGGTCCGTCACATGCCTACGTAAAACGACCTCTGGAGTCCGTTATTCTACAGAGGCTTGCCTTTCGAAAGCCAACGTCGGCGATGGTTTCCGGTCCATGCATCACAAAACTTTGCACCCGCCTGGATCGCCACGGTTCGGGCCCGCGTCCTTCCCCGCGAGCGGGCGTATCGCCGTTCCTCAAATCCTTCAACCGAATGCACTTGGAAACTCCCAACAATGCCGACGGGGGAATGTTCGAAATCGGTCGCGGAAGCGACTACCATGTTCGAGAGGGGCGAGAACGAACCGTCCGGTGTCTTCGCTCGTAAAACAATAGCTTGTAGGGTTTCCTGATTTTCGCGACCGTCATTGCGTTCGCATGGCGGATCGATTCGAGGGCATCCATGCTCTTGAATGGATCCAAGCTGGGAAACCGTCCATGAATGTCACCTGCCCCCATTGCCAAGGGGAAGAGGCCTTGAACGGGGTAACCGCCATCGCAAATTGCGACACCGTGGACCGCCGATTCGTTACAGGGATGCGAGAATTGCCGTGAACTTTGATTTCGGAACCTACCTCGTCACGTTCATGAGCATCATATTCGAGGCGATGCCATTTATTGTGATTGGCGCGATCGTCTCGGGCGCCTTGGAAGAGTTATTGCCTCAAACGTTCTTTCAACGATGGTTACCTAAGAACCGATTTCTCGCAATCGTGCTCAGCAGCTTCCTCGGATTGGCGCTGCCGATGTGCGAATGCGGCATCGTTCCGGTGATGCGTCGGCTCTTGAGCAAGGGAGTTCCCGCGAGCTGCGCCATCACGTACATGCTCACCGCTCCCGTGATCAATCCCATCGTATTGGCGAGCACCGGCCTGGCCTTTTGGGGAACGTACAATCTTTGGGGAGTGCCGGGTCTTGGCATGGTGTTGATGCGAGGTGGAATGGCGTTCGCCACTGCCGTCACCGTGGGGGTCGTCATCGAGCGGCTGGCGCGCAACAACGTGCCGATCATCGTGGAACATGTTAGCCGCGCCCGACTCATCGAGAGCGCCGAAAGCCTACGCCTGCTCGAAGAAGATCGCGTCATGGCAGACGCCGACGAACACGTTCATGACGAGCATTGCGAGCACGAGCATCAAGATCACGCCCATGGCGACCACGAGCACCACGATCATTCCGGTTGTGGTCACGAGCACCACAACCACGCCGAATGTGGTCACGAGCACGCGCATGACCATGCACACGAGTCAGGTCCGGGCGTGCCGCGGAAACGATCGCTTCTCGACCGGCTGACGGCCATCGCGGACATCGCGCTCGGCGACTTCTTGGACATCGCTGCCTTTCTCGTGATTGGCGCCGCCTTGGCCGCCGCGGTCAACACAACCTTCTCCCGCGATCGACTGGACGATCTGGCGGAGTATCGCGTCGGTTCCGTCGCGGGCATGATGGCGTTGGCATTCGTCCTCTCGCTCTGCAGCGAGGCGGACGCGTTCGTCGCAGCCAATTTCACATCCCTCGGCACGGGCTCCAAGCTCGCCTTTCTCGTCCTCGGGCCGATGCTCGACATCAAGTTATTCATCATGTACCGCTGGGTATTCACCAAACGGGCGGTTTGGACCATCATTACCGTTCTCGTCACCGTAATCTTCGTGTTGAGCACGGCCGTGAATTTGGTGAGCGTAAAAATCCGAAGTTCACCCCAAACCAAAAGTGCACTGAGGACACCCGCGACGGACCAAGACCAGCGAGGAATCGCCTTCGATTCTCCGAACCTGGACAAATCACCGGCCAAGGATCTGGCGCTGGAACCAAAGTTGGGAGGGAGCCGGTAATGGACCCGACGACACAATTATTGGCCCGCGTCTTTGCCGTCACCGCAGGCGCGCTCTTCAGTTGGTCGATGATCGATCTGGTGGTGCGCGATCGCCTGAAATGGTATCTCGCCGACCAAAAATTCGAGGTCCTCGTGATCATCGGGGGGGTGTTGCTCGGCGCGGTCGTGTTGCTAAAAATCCGCGCCCTCGCGATTCCGGGCACGGGACATTCGCACGATCATGACCACGGCCATGAACATGATCACGGTCATGCGCATGACCACGATCACGGCCATGGCTCCGTGTCATTATGGCGGTACATCGTGCTCGCCTTTCCGCTCATGATCATCGTGATGGGACTCTCGCCGGACGGCATCAGCGCGGGGAACCTGGAGAATCGAATGTCGCGTGGCCAACGGGAAGCGATCGCGGCGATCAAAGACGTCAAGTTGCCGCCGGGCCGATCCCCGGACGGCAAGGTTGTCTCCGTCGACGCCGCCGAACTCCAGCAGGCGGCGAGCCAACCCGACCGGCGCGAATATTGGGAGAGCACCAAAAATCCCGTGCGAGCAAAGATCGCCGGCGAACTCGTTCCGGACAGCCGATATACCGATCGCTACCGGCTGATGCGCATCAAGTTGACCTGCTGCGTCGCCGATGCTACTCCCGTCGGAGTCACGGTATTGGGAAGCGTGGACCCGAAATGGAACTCCAAAGGTCAATGGCTGGAAGTGGTGGGCCCGGTCTCATTTTTTGAGGTCGCCAACCCGAAGACGGGCGCGCCCGAATATTACCCGTTGATTCACCAACAACAAATCAAGGCAACCACCCCGCGCGTCTACCTGCAATAGGAAATTGATCTTCAAAAAGGAAGTGACGTGTTGCCCCGCCCGGTCGCTTGGACAGCATTGGCGTAAAAACACCGGCCTCCGACATCACTTCCCTAAGCGGCAATCGTGACCGGTGACCGCGTGTTCCCGTCACGTTCAAGCCGGGGAAGTTATGTGGCGAATCCCCTCCCCCGCCCACCGTTCCAGTTGTTCGCGCATTTTGTGATCGTCCCTGACATCGTCGGTGAACGAGATCCCAAGCACGCCGAGAATGGTTCTCTCGCCCAAAATGGCCGTGGCGAAGGAACGTTCGGCGCCGAGGCGTTCCAGCCATTGCCCCGATCCCTCGAGTGGTCCGGTAACCGTGGCGGAAACCGTGTCCTTGGCGATCACCGCCGCGACGATGGCGAGGTCCCAACGGCTCAGCCGAACAACCGCCGTCTGCAGGCGAAAGGCGCTCGAAACTACTTCGTCGACGTCCGGGGCGAAGGAATGTCCCAGATTCACCAGATGAATCCCTTGGAGCTTCCAAACACCCGCGGTGCGCCCCCCCATTTCGCATCGAAACCTCTCCAGCCAATCGACAAGAGATTCCCTGGGGCCGTTCGAGATGGCGGCAACATCACCTTCCGGATCGGTTCCTTTGGAAGGTTGGGGAGTAGTTGAATTCATTTCTCGGCTTTCTGGATCGGTCCTTTCGATTACCCCTCGGGCAACTTCCGCACCAGTCTTTCACATGGTCTTCATACCTGCCCGGTTGTGCAAGCCAACTTCAGCCCTCCCGAGGGGGTTTTTCCCCAAGAGTGGCCCGGAAAACCCGCGAAAAGGTTCCATCGCGAACGGTTTTTCGAAGGGTTTTGATGTTTTCGACGGTCGGCGAGCCAACGTGCCGGGAAGAATTATTCCCGCAACTCCCTCAAACGCGTCTGAACAGGCCGGACCACGCAAGGGGTGAAACTCGTCGTCCGTCGATTACCACACCGTGAAACTGGAATTCGCGGAGTTGAACGACCTGAAACAACGGCTCAAGGTCCGTGACCATTTCGGCCGCACTAACTCGCGGCGGCCCTTTTTCTTCCCGGTCCTGTTCATTCGCATTCCCCGCAAGCGTCAGATACAACGAGCCCGGACGTGAATTGATGCGAAGCGTCTCCCGAAAACCTTCCAAGTTCACTCGCCGAAGAACGTGAAACACACCGCGGTCAAACACGAAAGGAAAAGGCTCGCCCAAATCGGGGAGTTCCAGCAGATTCCCGACGAGGAAACCGACCTGGACTCCCCCCTTCTCCGCCCTGCGACGTGCTTGTTCGATTGCGGTAGCCGATAAATCGACCGCGGTCACATCAAAACCCATTTTCGCCAGGAATACCGCGTTCGTCCCCGTGCCGCAGCCGAGCTCCAAAACTCGGCTGGGAGGAATGGAACGCTCGGCAAGAATTCGCTGCAATTCCTTGGACGGTTCTCCACTGTCCCATGGCGTTTCCTGGACGACGTATCGTTCTTCCCAATCCATCTCTTCCTGCGACATATTGTGTTCCTTATGGTTTGCTGTCCGGAACGTTTCCCATGGAGCATCAGAAAAGAAATGTCGATACGCAAAGCCGGTCGATTGGAGGGTCTTGGTGGAAAGCGGTTCGACCCACGAGATTTCAATTCTAAGCGGCCATGTTAACCCAATCGTACCTTTGGCAAGGGGACGTGCCAATGGTCGCGGAAAAGCATTCAATAACGCGAACCGGGCCGATGCAGCGTCTTTTCGGCTAACCGGCCGTGGATGGGATGGATGTCGGATAACGCGAGGAAGTCTTTTTCGTTTATGCCGATCCCGACTCCCGACATTCCCAGGGGACGAACCTTTTTCGTCCAGTCCCCCTCGGGTATGATGATACATTTGGACACAACGACGATTTTTACCGAGTGAAACTGCCGACATGGACCAACGCGACGAAGTAGACCGCCTTGACCAACTCCATCAATTCAAGATCCCCGTTTCGGAGCGGGTAACCCGGCTCCCCCCTTACCTCTTTGGCAAGATCAACGACCTGAAATACCGCAAACGGCGCGCGGGGGTCGACATCATTGACCTTGGCATGGGGAATCCCACGGACCCACCCGACGAGCGGATCGTCGCGAAACTAACGGAGGCGGTCGCCGACCCGCGAAATCACCGATACTCTGCCTCTGCAGGCATTTACAACCTGCGACGCGAAGTGGCGATCAAGTATGAGCGACGGTACGGAGTCAACCTCGATCCGGGAACGGAGGTCATTGCCACCATCGGTTCCAAGGAAGGCTTCAGCCACATGTGTCTCGCCCTCCTCGGCCCCGGCGACACGTGCATCGTTCCCGCGCCGTCCTTCCCGATTCACGTCTACTCCGCCGTCCTCGCATCGGCAAACGTGCTGCAATTAGAGGTCACCGACCCTGCAAAGTTCCTCGAAGCGACCGCGCACACGTGCGAGATCCTGTACCCCAAGCCTAAGCTGGTGATCGTCAATTTTCCCCACAACCCTTCGAGCACCGTGGTGGAGAAAGATTTTTACGTCGAACTGGTGGCGTTGGCGAAACGCTTCGGCTTCATGGTAATCAGCGATTTCGCCTACTCCGATATCTGTTTTGACGGTTACGAGGCTCCCAGTTTCCTCAGCGTGCCCGGCGCCAAGGACGTGGGGGTCGAGTTCACCACGATGAGCAAGGGATACAACATGGCGGGTTGGCGCATCGGCTTCTGCGCCGGCAACGCGGAGATGGTGAAAGCACTCGCAACCATCAAGGGGTACTACGATTACGGTATTTTCCAAGCGATTCAGATCGCGTCGATCATAGCGCTTCGGCACGCGGAAGAAGCCCGGCTAGCAATGGCAAAGGAATACCAGAACCGACGCGACGTGTTAGTGGAAGGGCTCCGACGCGGAGGTTGGGAGATCGTGTCTCCCAAAGCGGGCATGTTCGTCTGGGCCAAAGTTCCCGAATACTGGCGCAACAAGATGGGAACCATCGACTTCGCCATGAAATTGCTTGAAGATGCGGAAGTCGCGGTCAGCCCCGGCCGTGGTTTTGGACCGTCGGGCGAAGGCTTTCTCCGCCTCGCGTTGGTGGAAAACGAACAACGGCTCCGGCAAGCGGTTCGGCAAATCCATCGCGCCTTGCGCATCGAGCCTGTCGCGCAGACATAGCCTATTGGCCAATGTCGATTGCCATCGGCCGACTTCAATCGGTATCAATCGGATTCCCCGAAGTGGAGATTCCGCCATCATGTCCTATCGTCGCCGCTATTCTCGATTTCGCCCGGATGTACCTGAGGTGTGGATCAAGACACCCGCGGGGACGAAAATCCGGGCGGAAGTCGCCAATGAATCCTACGGTGGTCTCGGCTTGGTTTGCGAGGTACCCGAGGGACTTGAGGAAGGCTTAGAGGTCACCGTCGCGGTTGAAGACGGAATTTATGAAGCTGTCGTCGTCTCTTTGCGGTTGCAGACCGACCAATTGACGTTCGTCGGGCTCAAGTGGATTGGCGAAGAGGAAGAAGAAGACGAGCATTTCGACGACTTCGACGAGGACGAAGAGTGAAGTCCTTTTGCCGCTTGGAAAAACCGTCTTGTGGTTTCGAAGGTCCATTCCGCCGAGGGGATTCGAACTTTTTCGCGTGAAGTGGCAAAAACCTGTCCGGTCTTTGAAAAAGAATGCTATTGTTTGTTTGGACGGGAGTATCCCGCGAAAAGAGCAAACCGGTCGCGAGGCCGGGACGCAAAGCCATGGGTCCCTAGGTTGGATTGCCAGGTTGCCGAAGGGTTTGACTTCCGCGAGAATTTCGCCGTTTTCGCGTGCACACCGTCAGGCATCCGTCCGCTCACCGCACCAACCTGTCCCCATGCATGCTTCGCGCGAGGCTGCCGTCGTCGAGCCGAGTGAAACCATACCACGCTTTCTCTCGGACGGACTTTCGAACCTAACGCTCGACCTGGGATAGGAAAAACAGCTATGAGTCCCCGAGCCCGTCGTCGCCGCATGATTCGCCGGACCTTTCGGGTCCTGGTCAGCATGATGTTTTTCGTGGCCACGTCCCCCCGAGCCATCGCCACGGCGCCACCCCACGAATCACCGACCCGCAATTCCGCCTTCAATCAGACCGAGATCATCGCTCGCGCGAATGCCTCGACGGTAAAGATCAAGGCCCAGTCCATCCAAGGGGCGCGCCGCGTGACATCCAACGGTGCCGGAGTCGTCGTCTCCGCGTCCGGTTATATTCTGACTGCCAATCACGTGGTCAAAGGGATTCACAATGTCCGTGACCACGGTGCACGGCGAGAATCTGAAGCCACGTTGGTCATGGTGGAAGACGATTTACGATCTGGCTTTGAAGGGTCCAGCCGAGCCAGCCCCTTGGAAGTCGCCGTTCTTCGCTGCCAAGCGGTTCGCGCCGGGACGAACGCGGTCGTTATCGGTAATCCAAGTTCGGCATGGGACAAAGCATCGTCCGTGGCATCCTGGGAACCCGCCCCGTCAGCTGGGGATGGGCAACGCGCCCCGTTACATGCCGTCGAGGGCGCCATCGTCAAAGGAAATCTCCGGCGGAGGTACCTTCGACCTGGAAACCGGCGAACTACTCGGCATTAATCGTCGCGGAAATCTTCCGCTCAAAAAGACACGGGCTACATGGTTCCCGTCGACCGGTTGATCGCCATTCTCAATCGAAAGGTCGTGATCGTCGAACTCGCCGACTCCCAGGAGATCTTCACCCAACTCGGCAAGCGCATGCGGCCCGCTTCCCCTGCTCGAAGGGAAGTTCCAACGGGGCATGCTGATTGGCCCAAGTGCGACCGGGCAGCGTCGCGGATCGGGCGGGCTGGGAAGTCGGTGACGTGCTCGTCGGCATGGACAAGTACAAGATGGTCGATCAGGATGCCGTGCTCTACGTTCTGCGGGATACGCATCGGGACGCGGCGGCAGTCAAATTCCTGGTTGCCAGGGGCGACCAGATCGACACGGGCCACGTAAACTTTGACCTGCAACCGGCGTTGGCGGCCAGCGCCACCGTTAATACCAACCAAGAGGCCACAGCGCCCCGCGCCGTGGCGGCTCGCTGATCTTCCTCTTCGATGTCGGGGCAGGCAATCGGCCCGACATGCACTTCGGATGCTCGGAACCCGTATTTCTCCGTCGAATCTCCATCTCCGCCTGTTTTGGGGCACTGATTCCGTTAAAAGCCCTGAGTATCGGCGTGCCTATACGCCCATGGAGGGCCGAGCATTGCGGCAGGTCGTCGATCGGCGCGTCCACGAAGTCGTCGGCGTTGTAATCTCGCGTTCTCAGGCGACCTTTCGGCTCGGCGACATTCCAGGACCCAGACGACGCACTGGACGAGTCCAAAAGGAAAGTAAGCGCCGTCCAGAGGTTGCCCGCGGAACGAACGCGTTCCCCAACAGCAGGTGTTGCTCGACAAGTTCGACGGCACGACCAACGCCATCTTCCCCTCGGATTCTCTCCCCAGCTCCGCGGCACGAGCCGCGCATCCGGCGCGCTGCTCACCATCTTTTCGATGGCACAGGCGAGATTGTCCGCGTTGAGTTTGTGATGCGGAATGGGTTTCGAATCGACGCGGGGAGTTCCCGGACTCCGGCGGCCCCCAGAAAGGCTGATCGGCCATGAACGGGCAAAGAAGATGGCACGCCGGCCCGCAAACCAGCAGCCGCCGTTCCTGCTCCGCCGTGATGAATGACTCCCGCCATTCGCGGAAAAGAGCGCGGCGGGGGCGCGGACGGAAGGGGAAAAGCCGATCCGAGATTCGCGAGTTCGAGCCTGCCCCACTGGTGATGAACGCGCGTTGACCCGTTCGCTCCGCTGCCTCCGCCACCATCTCGGTCATGCGGGCTGTGATCGTGCATGCTACTGAAGCCAATACAAAAACGCGAGAGCGCCGATAGAAACTTCTGCAAACTCTCCGGCGGCGTCCAGGGAACATCGGGATTCAGGAACCAGAACCCGGTGACATGGTGATGCGGCGATAAGTCTCGGTAGAAGCGCCACGTAAGCGCTGTAGGCGTTAAGACTCAAACGGGGAGTCAGGAACGAGGAGGCGGGACCATACAAGGGTAGTGGAGGCAATCCGAGAACTTCCCGACGAGCCCGGTTCAGTTCCTTCGCGCAGCGGAAGCCACATGCTCCAACCGGTCAATGCATGGGTCGCGAAGTTGTAGACACGCTTTCCGGGGACATCTGGGAGCGGGGAAACAGGCAACTGGGACGATACTGACTCGGCGCGACGGGTTGTAACGAGGACCAAATGACGGGGAGACGCTCCTCTCGGCGACGGCTTCCGCGAGCAGTGAATTCGGTGTTGGTCGAAAGGGGATGACGTCGCGCCTTCGGCAGGCCTGCCAACATCGCCGCAACCGCTCCCGTAGCATCGGGCGACGCATCTTCGTGAACTCGCGCAGAAACGTGAACGGATTGCTTCCGAGCGGATCATCCGATCGCCACCTTCATCGGCACAGAGCTCCTTGCCGCCGTCCGCTTCCACATGAGGAAGAAATTGAGCCCTTGTTCGGTGACGAGGCTCGAAATCGGAATGGTGCGTTGCCAACACGACTTCGTGACCCCGCTTCTTTAAGCCTACCCCCAACGCCACGTAAGGTTGAACATCTCCCATGGAACCGGCGAATTCATAATTCGCATCACGCTCCATGCCCGCCCGCGGTACGCAACCTCAAGCCAACCAACGCACTAAAAAACCAACGAGCGACTCTGCCGCCGGTCGAATCCGTTCGCCGAACCACCGGCAACCGAGTGCAAATCACGGGCCAAAAACCGTCAAGCTCCGTCCGCGCGAGCGTCGACACCCCCTAGGCGCTTCCCTCGTCGAAACGTCGGTTGCGCTTGTTGCCATTGGAAATCGAACGGAAAAATAAGCGTATGAGAGATGGAGTAAGTTCACCCGGGAAATAGGGGCCGTAATCTTCGTCGCTGGGGAAGGGAATCAGTTTTGAGAAAGGGGGACGGGAGCCGTGTCTTCGAGTACCTGGCCGTCGCGCATGCGAATGACGCGCCGGGCATGTCGAGCAATGTCTTCTTCATGCGTGACCATGATGATGGTCTTGCCATTCTTGTTGAGTTGGGCGAGCAGTTCCATGATTTCGTCGCTGGTCTTGCTGTCGAGATTACCCGTCGCTTCGTCCGCGAGAATGATGTAGGGATCGTTAACGAGCGACCGAGCAATGGCGACGCGCTGCTGCTGTCCGCCGGATAGCTGCGTCGGCCGATGATCCAACCGTTCCCCCAAACCGACCATCATGGCCAGATCGATGCACCGTCTTCGCGTCTCTGGCGTGAGGTTTCCCTGGTAATAGAGGGGAACCTCGATGTTCTCCACGACCGTCAACTGTTGAATGAGATTGTAGGACTGGAAAATGAAGCCGATGTGTTGGCCTCTGATCCGGGAGAGATCGTCATCGTCGAGAAGGGCGACATCTTCCCCGCCGAGTATGTATTGTCCCGAGGTGGGACGATCCAAACAGCCGAGTAGATTGAGCAAGGTCGACTTTCCCGACCCGGACGCTCCCATGATGGCGACGTAATCCTCTTTTTCGAACGCGAGATTCACGCCGGCGTAGTGCCTCGACGATGACTTCGCCGAGGTCGTAGCGCTTTTTCAGATCCCGCAGTTCCGCCACCAAAGGGACCATGGTCGGACTGGAATTCGATACAGCGGGCGCGCGACGCACGCGCCGCTGGTCGGCCGACGATGATATACCCAAAGCGTTCGAGAAACGCTTCGGGAGTCATCTTCGCCACCTCGGCCACCACATCTGCTCGGGGTTCTTCTTGTCCTTCGCTTCCAGGCGAATCATGTAACGGAGCGCGACCTGGAACGATTCGCCGGAGATGTCCACTGCGCGGAACGGTCGGCCGGTCGCCGGATCACGAAGCTCGTCGAACGACATTGGCTTCATGATGCCGCCATGGAAAGTGATTACCGCGCCGCTTCCCCCGTTCATCAGGAACTGGACGGCACCGAAGCCGAGAGATCGCGTGTGTACTGCCAGTCGTGTTGAATCTGATCGGCGCAGCGGAGTTCATAACCGAGGTTCTTATTGGTGACGGTGATCTTCTTGCCGCGCGATTTGAAACGGCGACGTAGTTCGTCCCGAACCGCCTTGCCGAACTCGACGTCATCGAGCTTGATGTGCCCATGCTCGTCCCGCTCGATATCTTCGTTGCCAAACACTTCATCCCTCTCATCGGGACTCATGTGCTCGACCAACCCCTCGGCGAGAATGATTACGCCATGGTCACGACCGTAGACTTGCCGCTTGTAGATCGCGCCTTCGACGATGTCGCAAATCTCCTTGAAGGTGACGGTACGGCCGGCGAACTCTTCGGGGATGAGCGTCAAGGGCGCTGCCGCCGCTTTCCCGATGCCGAGCGCCAGATGCCCCGCCTTGCGCCCCATCGCGACCACGATGTACCAGCGCGGCGCGGTCTTGGCGTCCGCCATCAGATTCTTGACGATCTGAACGCCCGTATGGCGCGCCGTCTGAAAACCGAACGTCGGAATGCTTGGCGGCAGGGGCAAGTCATTGTCGATCGTCTTCGGCACGTGAGCGACGGCCAGTGTCCCGGCGGAAGCGATCGCGAGTTGGCTCGACGAGTATGCCGTGTCATCTCCGCCAATAGTCACGACATATCGAATGTTCTGCTCCTTGAGACAGCGCAGCACATTTTGCATCGATTCCGGCTTCTTGGTCGGGTTTGCCCGGCTCGTGCGCAGAATGGACCCACCCATGAAATGGATTCGCGAAACGTCCTCGATGGCGAGCACGGCATGCTTGGAGGCATCTCCTTCCATGAGGAACTTGAAGCCCTCGTAGAAACCAACCACCTCGATGCCATTATTGTGTGCTTCGATGGTCGCGGCACTGATGACGCCGTTGATTCCCGGCGCCGGCCCGCCGCCAACGAGAATCGCCATTCTTGGTTTTTGCGCACTCATGGTTGCTTCCTTTCCGTATGGATGTCGCGTTTGCCGCGTATCGGCGGCTCGACCACAGTGGGCTTCGATGGAGCCGATCATCGGCCCGGTGAGTTAGGTGAAAGAAACGCGACGTGTCTGCGACGTCGACGGCGAGGCTGAAGATTGCCCGGCGAAATCAAGTGGAACGTGGAATGGACGAGCAAATCTGCCCTGTCATTTCACCTTCCCGCCCCTAGAAGTCGCCTAAAAATTTCTGATATCACGGTCCCCCAGGAGCGGCCGCCAAGACCAAAGAGGCGGCAGCTTCCACCAGCCTCCAGCCAGAAACTACTACAGAGAAATCACTTGCGGATTCTCATTCCCTCGGCACACGATCCGTCGGCTATACAAATCCTAGCTATTCCCCCTTGGGCCGGCAACGGCGCGGAAGGGGGAGGCGAGCGAAAGGGGTGATGAATATTCCGTTAAGGCCAAGCTTCGATGACGCGGATAAGCAAAACTCCTTCGCTCCATGGACCTTGCGGGCGGAGCGTCTCATCCCGCGCGACGATAGGGTGCCTGACGATCCCCCGACTTCGAAAAGGCAGGCGTTTCGACGAACCAGCCGACGGGGGAATGATCCTTGGCGGGCAGTATCCCCAGTGCGTTACCGATGATCCACGGCGGACGAGCCTTGGCTTCCTCAAACATCCGAGCCAGATATTCGCCCATGACCCCAAGCACCAGAAACTGAAGACCCGAGAGAAGCAGAATCAGGGAACAAAGACTGGTCCAGCCCGCCGCCTGTCGAGGACGCATGCCGAAGATCTCGACATCCGTTCCCCACCACGCGGTGAGCATCAGGATGACGCAAGCGGCTGCGGCGCAGAGACTCACTCCCAGCCAGTTCGACATGCGCAGCGGAACATTGCTAAAAGAGAAGATCCCATCGAATGCCAGTCGGACCAGCTTCGAGAAGGTGTATTTCACTTCCCCCGCGTGGCGCGCCTGACGCTCATAGGCAACGCCAACCTGCCGAAACCCCGACCAACTCCGAAGTCCGCGAACGAATCGACTACGCTCGGGCATCGCGCGGAGCACGTCCACGACATGCCGATCCATGACGCAGAAATCGCCACTATCGAGCGGGATTTCGATCGAGGAAACCTTTCTGAGAATGCGGTAAAACGCCGCGTATGCCGTCCGTTTGAAGATGTTCTCTTTCCGCTTGGTGCGGATGGCGTAGACGACGTGATAGCCTTCGCGCCACTTGGCGAGAAATCGCTCCAACTCTTCCGGAGGATCCTGCAGATCCGCATCCATCACGACGACCACGTCGCCGGTGGTATAGTGAATGCCCGCGGAAATCGCGGACTGATGGCCAAAATTACGCGAGAAAGAGAGCACCTTCCAGCGCGGATCCTTCCGATGAATGTCCGCCAAGGCGACGAACGAACGATCCTTGGACCCATCATCGACGACAATCACTTCGTAGTCCGGGTCCTCCCATGCCGCGGCCGCCGCCGTCAATCGTTCATAGAGCGCCGGAAGGTTTTCTTCTTCGTTAAAAACCGGAATGACGATTGAGATCATAACGTGATTCCCGCCACGGTTCCGTGAGAGGGAAAACTCCCCCCTTCCCTTTCAACCTGCAATCCAGAAAAACAGCGAGCAGCAATACCCGTGCAAATTGAGAAACACTCCACCCGGCTCGCTGCGCTCGCCACCCTCTCCGCCATAATCACCCACTCCTTGGGGAGAGGGTCGGGGTGAGGGGACGGCTCTCCCAAAACTTCAACTTCGGAGCGCGGCTTCGAGCCGGGCCCCTGCGTGGGTCACAACCAAGCCTCATGGATGCGGAATCAATGGTGGAAATCTTGGCGGCACGCCTAGGATCGTGATCTCCGTCAGCGCACGGGGCGCCTTATGTCCAATCGGTGAAAATAGTCAACGGGAGAAGGAAGCGAGCACACGTGCCGCCGCTCGCCACCGGAAACCACAATCCATTTAAACGAAAAGACTTGCGTCTAACTCCAGTCCATCTGATAAAGCATCAAATAGACGAGAACCCCGGTGACAGAGACGTAGATCCAGATCGGAAGCGTCCAACGGGCAATGCGTCGATGGCGCGCAAAGTCGCCTCGGAAGGCGCGCCAAAAGGTGAGGAAGATCATGGGAAGCATGCCGATCGCGAGCAGGATATGGGGGATGAGGATCGAGAAATAGATGGGCCGCCAAATCCCCTTGCCTGGAAAAGGCTGCGAACTGGAACCGTGAATCTGATGCCTGCCTATGTGATAGGTAAGGTAGCAGGCGAGGAACAACGCCGACACGACGAATGCCGCGATCATACAAGCCTTGTGCGCCGGCACCTTCCCCTGTTTAATGGCAATGTAGCCCGCCACCAAAAGCAAAGCCGCCAAGCCATTCAGACACGCATTCACCAAAGGCAACGAGTCAATCAATCCGTTTCCTCCCGCAGGGCGTTCACCTTGCTCACCAGAGCGCGGACGCGCGATTGGTCGGCACTGTCGAAATACCCGCGAACGTTCCCCCCGCGGTCCACCACGGCAAGTCGGGTCGTGTGTTCGATTCGCTCTCCAGGCAACACCTTGGTGTCGGGGTTTTCGGATACCGAGAGTTTGAAACCCTGCTGAATCAATTCATACATCGCCGGCTGCTCCCCCGTGAGAAACCACCAATTCTCCGCGTCGGCGTGATGCGTCTGAGCGTATTGGACCAAGACGTCCGGCCGATCGTAGCGCGGATCGACGGAGAAGCTAACGAATCGAACATCGCCGGGGAGTTCCGCGCGTAACTGAGCCATGACGCCGGTCACCATCGGACACGTTTCATGGCATCGCGTGAAGATGAATCCCGCAACCCACACCTTCCCGAGTAAATCCGTCTTGGTAACGGTTTTGCCCGACCGTTCCGTCAAACTGAAGTCGGGCAGGACAATCGCCCCTCGGGGAATGTTTGAAGTCGCCGTCTGCGTCGCGCTTTCCGCGGGGCCCTCGCGCAGTACGAAGCCAAGCGAGAATGCGAATAGCACGCAGAGTCCAAGCACCAAGGAGGTACCGACGAAGAAGAGGCGCGCGGACGACGGCCGTGGTGGTGGCGTTTCCCCCCCCGCAAAGTGTCCATCAATGCCTTGAGTCTCGACGTCGCTCAACTTCCTTCTGCTCCTCGCCGGGACGCTAAACGGGTCGCGAGTACAAACGTCACCATCGCGAACAAAAACGTGACGACGACGCACGACGCCAGACTGGGCACATCCGCGCCGATCCCGCGCCCCTCCGAGTTCCAATAAAGAATTCTACGAAGTCCTGCCACGCCGTAGGTCAACGGATTGAGCCGAATCGTCCATTCCAGCCAGGCGGGCGCGCCCCCAGCCGGAAAAAATGCGCCCGAGAGCAACCACATCGGCATCAGGAACACGCTCATGATCGCATGAAAGCCTTGCGTCGAATCCATCCGCCAAGCGATACAAACGCCAAGACTGGTGAGCGCGAACCCGACAACGAAAAGATGCACGCTCGCCAACAGAACCGTCATCACGGAAATCGAGATTCCCGCAAACGGCGCCGCGAACAAAAAGATCCACGCCTGAATCATCGCGAGCGCGGTCCCGCCGAGTACTTTACCCAGGACCACCATGCTTCGCGGAACCGGCGCGATCAACACCTCTTGCAGAAACCCCTCCTTGCGATCTTCAATGATCGAGATCGTGGCAAAAATCGCGGTAAAGAGGAGAATCAACACCAGCACGCCGGGAAAGAAGTATTCCTCGTAAGGGACGTTGCCCCCTTCCGGCTTGAAGGAAGAACGCAGTCCCGCGCCAAAGAGAACCCAGAAGATCAACGGTTGCCCGAGCGCTCCGACCACACGGTTTCGTTGGCGAAAAAATCGAACAAGTTCCCGCTCCGCCAAGGTCGCCGCCGCGAGCCAGGCGGAGGAACTCTTTCGCGTCACGCCCGGGACAACTTTCCCTGCCGAAGAAATCGAGGCGTTAGCCATGCTCCGCCTCCGTCCAAAACCGGTGCCCCGTCCGCCGAATGAACACGTCCTCAAGCGTTGGCTTGGCCATCGCCATCGATTCCACGGCGGGGCCCGCGAACTCCGCCACGCGCGCCAAGACCGCGTGCCCTCCACGGTGTTCGATTCGAACGCGCCCCTCCAGGACTGTGGCGTCGAGTTTTAACTCCACACGCAATCGCTCGGCCAGGCGCTCGGGTTCATGAACCTCGAGAGTGATAACCTCGCCGCCGATCTCCGAGCGAAGCCGTTCCGGCGTCCCTTCCGCGATCAAACGGCCTCGGTCAAGTATTCCAATGCGGTGACAGCGTTCCGCCTCCTCCATCAAGTGCGTGGTCACCAGGACCGTAACGCCTTGATCCTGGAGAGACCCCAGATACTGCCAAAGATCCCGGCGCGCTCCTGGATCCAGTCCCGTGCTCGGCTCGTCGAGAATCAACAGTTCCGGCTCGTGCAGTAAACCCTTGGCAAGTTCCACGCGCCGGGCCAAACCGCCGGAGAGAGTCTCCACGCGCTCGCGACGGCGATCGGCGATGCCGAGTTGCCCGAGCATTTCCGCGGTCCGCCGCTTCCCCTCCGACGCGGACATTCCGTAAAGCCGGGCGTGATGTTTCAAATTCTCCTCAACCGAGAGTTTCTTATCGAGACTGGGATATTGAAAGACGACGCCGATCCTTTCACGCACCGCCAGCGGATCGACCGCGGGATCGAACCCCAAGACCCGAACCTGGCCGGCCTGGATCGGATAATAAGTGGTCAGAATGCGAAAGAGAGTTGTTTTGCCGCCGCCGTTGGGGCCAAGAAGGCCGAAAACCTCACCACGAGAAACGGTGAGGTCCAAGTCCACGAGCGCGGCTCGATTGCCAAAAGAATGGGACAATCTCGAAATGTGTATCGCCGGTGTCACCATGCGCTCCACCAGCATGTTCCTTAGCTATTCCCCATTCTCCGCCAAGTGGAGCCACGCGGTCCCCTCGCCCAGTACGCTGTGCTCGCCACCCACTACGAGGGGGATTGCGAAACTTGAGTCGGCAGGATCGCGTCAAACTCAATAGGGCTGGAACGTCACCGGCCAGCACTTGAATGCGACGTCCGGCAACAAGGCGAAAATCAACGCGACCCCCAGAATGCAGGGGGGAACGCAAACCACGTACTTCCACCCCTTCTCAAACTTCAGGTGCATGAAGAACCCGACGACGAGCGCGGCCTTGGCCGTCGAGATCATGAGCACGAACAAGATGTTCGTCATCACGGTCCAAAATCCGGTCCCCTGCACCAGCAACGTCGCGGAAGTCGCGATCGTCAGGGCAAGCAGGTAACCACCGATCGTGAGCAAACTCATCTCATGAGAATCGTCGTGGGCCACTTCGCCAGCCGCGTGTGTTTCGTGCGCCATCAGTCGCTCTCCCTTCGAGCGTATCGTTCTAAAAAACCCCAACCCCTCGCCGCGAATGAATCACATCAAATAGAGCATCGGGAAGAGGAAAATCCAGACGAGGTCAACAAAGTGCCAGTAGAGGCCGCAGTTCTCGATCAAACCTTCGTGCTTCCGAGATAGCTTGCCCATCATGGCGATCATCAGGACAACTCCCCAGGCAATCAGACCCACGAGCACGTGTATGGCATGGAAACCGGTCAGGATGAAGTACGTTCCCGACCAGAGCCCTTGGGCTCCCTGAGTTTGCCAAGGAAGAAGATTGTGTTCGATCTTCTGGCTGTACTCCCACATCTTGATCCCCATGAAGACGATGCCGAGAACCATCGTGACCCAGAGATACATGTGTGCCTTCTTCGCTTCGTCCTTGGCGATCGCTTCATGCGCCATGACGACGAAGATACTACTAACGATGAGCACGACCGTGTTGATGGCCCCCGCCCATTCGGTAAGCACTTCATGGTGGTGCGGCCAGGCGGAACCCTGCGATATCCGCAACACGATGTATGCGCCCAACAGACCCGTGAAGAACATGATTTCCGTGCCGAGGAACAGCCACATGGCCAATTTGCCGTTCGAGATCGGCAAGCCCGGCTGGACTTTATCCTCGGCGCCACCGCGTGTGCCATCGTCAAAACCCCACTGACCGTATTAAGCCAGATCCAGCGTCAAAAGTCCGAATACCACGGGCAAATACACCAGCGATGCCCAGAGGAGCAAGCGCGCCCGCGCGTCCGTTTGTTCAAGTAAAAACCAGATTCCATAGCCGACGAACTGCAGGCCAAGAACTAGCGTTCCCCAAAAATAGATCGTTCCCGTTAGGCCGAAATAACTCGGCGCCAAGCTGACGGGCAACAGCAGGAGACCATGACTGACCACCTGCAATCCCGTGAGTCGCCGTCCCAGTTCACTGGTCGGCAACATCTGCAAACCAGCCCGCTCATAGTCCTCGCGGTGCAACCAAGCAATCGCGTAAAAATGCGGGAACTGCCAACAGTACACAATGCCAAACAGACTCCATGCCTCCAGGTCAAGCGGCATGCCCGCCGCCGACCATCCAATGAGCGGAGGAAGCGCTCCGGGAATCGCCCCGACGGCGGTGTTCAGCGTCGTGTACCGCTTCATCGGCGTGTACACCCACGCGTAAAGCACCAGGCTCACAATAGCCAAAAACATCGCCTGGTAATTCACGAGTACCGCCAGGTAGACGCTGCCCGAGATCGCGAGAAGACCCGCGAACAATCGCGCCTCGCTCGCGGATACACGGCCGCTGGGCAGAGGCCGATCCGCCGTCCGCCGCATCCGTTTGTCCACGTCCTGCTCGCTAAGCTGATTCAGGACGCTCGAGCCGGCGGCAACCAACGCCGTCCCAATCACGGCGTGGAGCAACAGCAAGGGGTTCGCCGTCCCGCGCGACGCCGCGTATCCCCCGGCCCAGACCGTCAACAACACCAACACCGCGATCCGCGGCTTGGTCAATTCCAAATAATCGAGCATGCGTTCCGCCAGAACCGAGCGTTCGCCCGGAAGGACGACAGCGTTCGTCGACTTCATCCCGCCGCTCCCGCCACCGAATGGCCTTGGGAAGCGGGCGTCGCCGCGACCGACTCCGAGACTTTTCCTTCCGGCGTGAGCCGACGAAAGGCATTAAGCACCAAGATCACCGCGATCGCGAGCAACAAGGAACCGATCGTTTGGTGGAGCGTCGCCACGATCGCTTCCGCGTTCTTTGGCTGCGTGCCGAATCCAGGAGGAGTCAGGCCCGTCAAATACATAGCCCCGACACCGAGAAACACCTGAATGACAAAAAGCCCCACGAACAACGCGACCGGAACGATCAACTTCTCGCGCACCGGCCCGTGCAAGGCAACGACGAACACGGTCCAGAACAACAACAGCGTCAATCCACCGGCCAGCACCAAATGCAAAACGAAACCGGCGCCCAAGTGCCGAACCCCCGCGCCGAGCACGATCTGCAGGTACACTAGCACCGCCATGAGCAGCGTGGTCCACTGGACTTGCCGGGCCTCGCCATGCGCCACGGGAACGGCCTCTCGAAAGCTGCGGGAGGTAAAGACGCCGATCGCCACCAGCAATGCGAAGGTCGCCTGACCGAACGCGCCATGCACCGCGGCCAGTTCGCGGCCAACATTCGCATTGAGGATCACGCGAAGTCCGCCAAGCACCCCTTGCAGAATGATGGCCAACAACGCGGCTATCGACAATTTCTTCAGCCAACCCGGCGAACGCAATACGAACGAACCTACAACCAAGAGGATCCCCAGAAATCCCACCAGGGAACCGAGCAGACGGTGACTGTGCTCGATCTGCACCCCCAAGGGAGCTTCCAGCCAGGAGTACGTGAACATGTTCTCTTCGAAGGTGGTGGGCCAGTCGGGAACCGCCATGCCGACGTCGTAGCTGGTCACCAATCCGCCCACGAAAAGCAATGGAAACGTACAGACCGCCGTCAACACCGCGAGGATGTTAAGTCCGCGATCACGCAGGCACCAGTGACTTTCGCCACGAACGTCGGACACCAGCAACTCCTCCCTCGGGCGACCAGCCGCCCGAGAGCCACCGCTCGGGGATACCGGGCCCCGAGCGTTACCTCGAACTATGCGTGATGATGGGCCCCATGACCGCTCTGTTCCGGCGGCGGCGGATACAGACCCTCCGCGACCTCCCGATCGAACTGCTCGATCTTGTCGGGCGCGATCCACTGCGGCAGGAAGTCGGTCTTGGTCAACGGTGAACTGTACTCATGCGGGCCACGATACACCGTCGGAACCTCTTCAAAGTTTCCATGCGGAGGAGGCGACGAGGCCAGCCACTCCAGACCATTGGCCCGCCACGGATTCCGGCTCGCCTTCGGACCCCAGAAGATGCTGTATGCCATGTTGCCGAGCAGGATCAACTGTGACAGCCCCATGCCGATCGCACAGATCGTCATGAACTGATTGAGCGGCAGCAAGTGGGACAGATAATCGTAGTCGTACGGATTGGCCACCCGCCGCGGCATGCCCGCAGCGCCTAATTGGTGCATGGTGAAAAACGTTCCGTTCATGAAAAGGAACGACGAGACGAAGTGGACCCGGCCCCAGAACTCATTGAGCATGCGGCCGAACATCTTCGGGAACCAGAACGTGATGCCGCAGAAGATGCCGAAAAGGCTTCCGCCCGCGAGCACGTAGTGGAAGTGAGCGACCACGAAGTAGGTATCGTGAATGTAAAGGTCGACCGGGGTCGCCGCCATGAAGATGCCGCTAAGACCGCCGATGATGAACAAGGAGACAAAGCCGATCGCGTGCAACGTCGACGTGGTGCTGATGGTGCGCCATCGTCCCCAGCCAGTTGAGCAATGTTATTGGCGATGACGGCCGAGGATGGTCCGTGCCGTGAAGTCATGGCGGAAGCGAAGAGTTCATGCCGCTGGTGAACATGTGGTGTCCCCAGACGACGAACCCAAGGCCCGCGATTCCCGCGATCGAATAGATCATGGGCCGATAACCGAAGATCGGCTTGCGGCTGAA
The DNA here is from genome assembly GCA_046350335.1 of Planctomycetota bacterium. Taxonomy (GTDB): domain Bacteria; phylum Planctomycetota; class Planctomycetia; order Kolteriales; family Kolteriaceae; genus JAXMAQ01. The sequence goes on along the minus strand of JAXMAQ010000060.1, from coordinate 16,957 downwards.
GCAGGAGAGAACTTCGGAGACAATCCCCATGGCGGGGAGCAGCATGATGTACGCAGGGTGCAGAATAGAGCGAACAAGTGCTGCCAGAGGGCGGTGTACCCTTCGACGGCCGAATTCCTTTGCCGTTGACGTACTGACCGCCGGCGACGACGAAGGCGCTCGTGCCCGCAGGCGATCGAAGAGGAGCATGAAACCGCCGCCGTCAACACGGGGAGTGCATAAGCCTGGAGAATCGCCGTGATGAACAGCAGCGCCCAGACCGATAGCAGCATCCGGTAGAAGGTCATGCCTGGAGCCCGGCAGTTGATGATCGTGGTCATGTAGTTCACCGACCCCGGCATCATCGACGAAGTACCGACGAACGTGACGCCGAGCAGCAGAGGTTTTGTCCCTGCCCGCTTCCCGGGGCCGCCAGGCCAGCGTGAGTCCCCGGATCGCCGATCAATACCGACAACAGCGGATAGGAAGTCCAACCCGCGGCCGCCGCTCCCCCTTCCACGAAGAAACTCAACGCGAAGCAGAAGAAGCCAGGCCACATGAACCAGTAAGAGAGCATATTGAGCACCGGGAACGCCATGTCCTTGTACCCGATTTGCAACGGGATCAAGTAATTGGCGAACGCGCCCAACAGGAAGGGAATGATCACGAGAAAGATCATCACCGACGCGTGCATCGTGAAGAGCATGGTGTAAAATTCGGGCGAAATCGCTCCCCCCTCTTTCGAGAAGAGCATCGGCCCGACAATCGGCATGTTCGACCATGGCCACGCGAGTTGCCAGCGGACGGCGAGCGCGAGCATGCCGCCGATGAACAGCCAGGCCAGGCCGCTAAAGAGAAACTGAAGCCCGATGATCTTGTGGTCCAGCGAGAAGATGTACTTCGAAATGAAGCTCATCTCGTGGTGGTGACCATGGGCATGTTCGTGCCCGTGATCGATGGAACCAGCGACACTCATTTCGACGCCTCCTCTTCCGTCCGCCGTTCCGCCAGCCATCGATCGAGATCTTGTTGCGTCTCGTGGACGTACAGCCGACCCTTCATTTTGTAATGGCCCCAGCCGCAAAGCTCGGCACAGACGATGTCAAAGTGATGACGATTATCCTTCACTTCCGTGGGGAAGGCGTCGCGAAGGAGCTGGCGATTGAGCAAGTTCAAAAAGATCCCGGATGGATTGAGATTGAGATTCGCCTGGGTCTCCGACGAAAGCTGGATTCCCTCGAAGAGGGCGGGATCGTAAAGCGGCTTGCCGGAATTGACGACCCGATTAAAGAAGCCGACTAGTCCTGCGCGAAGTTCACCCTTGGGTTGGTATTCACCGTTGTAGTTGGCGAGCAACTCCCGCAGCGGTTGGTCATCCGCGGTGAAAAGGGTCCGCAGATGCGAACACAGGGGCGTCTTCCCCTCGCGTAGCTTGAGCGCCAGTCCGCCAAGATCGCGGAAGTCCGCATATTCGAGCGTATTTCTCTCGGCCTGAAATTCGCGCGTCGATTTCGTCGCGTCGAACCATACCGGGATGGCAAGTCCGGGAACCGCGTCTTGCTTGATCCGCATGTTCGGCAAGAAGAAGCTGTGCAGAACGTCCATCGATCGGAGATCGATCAGCACGCGGCGTCCTTCGACGATGTGAAGCTCGTTCGGAACGTGGATGTCGTCCACCGTGTCCATTTGTCCGTCGGGACCCGGGTAAATCATGCGCCACTCGAATTGCCGAGCCACGACCCGAGCGCTGGTCGGAATGTTCGGCTTCGAGCTTGGAAAGCGAATTTGCACGTAGGTCGGCATCTGGAAGAGAGCGATGAACATGAGCACGGCGGCGGGGATCACCGTCCAGATAACCTCGAGCGAATGCGAGCCATGCGTGTAGGTCGCGCGCCGCTCGGCATACTTCGACTTTCCGAACCGATAGACGATATAGACCAGGAACGCCTGCGTCAGAATGAATACGGCGCCCGTCAGATACAGGATGCCGTAATACAGAAGGTCGATCTGTTTGCCGAAAGTCGACGTGTTCTCCGGGAGATCCCAGCCGACCCAGGGCGCGATCGCGAAAATGCCCACGCCTAACACCGGAATGAGCAGGAAAAACAAACTCCACTTGGACACGGATCGTCTCCCTTTCGCCTATGCGGGACGACTCTTTGAGAATCCACTACCGGCCAATCCCCGCCGACCGGGACGAACGCCCGCGAATGTACGGAATCGTTCGCCCCCGTACGGGACGGTTATCCGCCGTGCTCCCCCTCGGGCTTTGAATGTTCGTCATGGCCATGGCCGTGGGCGTCCTTCTTCGGCTCGTCGAGAGGAAGAAGTTCGGGCTGGTAGGGAATCGCCCGCACGAAATTGACGAGATCCCAGATCTCTTCCGGCTTGAGAGCCTTGCCACCTTCCGGCATGCTGGCCCCCGCGATTCCTTGGTGAATCCGACGGAAAATGTCGACGGGCCGTCGGCCACCGCGATACATGCCCAGCCGAAGATTTCGGGGATAGTTGATGAAGCCCCAATCGTCGAACATTTTCTTCTTCTCTTCTTCCGCCATCTTCGTCGGATCGGCGCGGCCATCCTTGTTATGGCACTTGTAGCACGCCGCCTTGTCGCCGAGGACGGCCTTTCCTCGTTCGAGCGACGCCTGATACTCCGGCGAATCTTCCGGAAGATTCGCGACCGCGGACTCCGGCTCGAGAACGATTCGTTCGCACTCGCCCACGATTCGCGGATTTCCTGCATGGACTCCTCGGCGGTGCCGTCGAGTTCCTTGATCTCTTCCAAGGTCTCAGGCTTCTTGAGTTCTTCCGCGGAATATCCTTGATCGAGGTAGAACTGCAGGAGCCGGCGTTCCAGTTCGCCACGCTTACTCAAATAGATGACGTAGTCGACCAGTTCATTGATGTCTTGCTGCGGCATGAGCCGAAACGGAGGCATCGACGTGCCGATCGCGCCGTTCTGGATAATGCGCACGAGGTCCTCGCGGGTCGGCTTGGAATTCCGCTCGGTGGATTTCCACTTGAAGGTCCCACGCCGATAGTCACGCGGCCGGGGGAACAGGAACGCCGCCGTCGGACCATCCCCTCCACCCGCCATGCCGTGGCAATGGATGCAGTGAGTCTGGTAAAGACGGCTGCCGGCGTAGATGTTGTCGGCTTCGGTATTCGTCGTGAAATACTTGCCGGCCATCTTCGGATCCGACGGCTTGCCAAAGATCGAATAGAGTAACTGGTTGATGTGCCGCTGAATTTCCGGCGGCACTTCGACCTTCTCCTCCGGCTCCTGGGCGCCGAGCAATTGCTTGCGGGTGTACTCCGCGGAGGGATAGTTGTCCGGGTAGTTGACGCCGCACCCCGCGCCAACCACGGCCACAAGGCTGAGCCAACCGACGATCCCACGATTCATTTCCAATAGCCTCCCGACGAAAAGCACCACCCGGCGCCGGGTAGGACTTTCTCGCTCGCGACCCCTGTTGCGAAACTACTCGGTAACGACGATCTCTCCCAAGTCGACCGTTTCCCCCGGCTTGACGGTAATCTTCTCACCGCGCGCCGTCATTTTTCCACCCTTTTTGACCGGAATGAACTTTGGATTTCGAAGAACCAGCGCCACGTCGCCCGCTGGTACGTTCTTGAGTTCAAAGGAACCGTCCTTGCCGGTCACGGCAAAGTAGGGATGATCGAAGACCATGCCGTACATCTTCATCCAGCCGTGAATGCTGCATTCCAGCGACAGCGGCGAGGTGTCCGTGACCCACTTGAAGACTTGAACCGATCCGGGCGGCATGTTCGGATTCGCGTCGTTCTTGCCCGAAACACTGGCGACCTTCACATTGTGAGCGATCGGCTCCGGATTGAGGACAAGCAACTGCTGCCCTTCCCGAACCGCGATCGCGTGAGGAACGTATCGGCAACGAATCTGGTCAATCAAGGCGTCGGCCTTCAGATTCTTGACCTCGGCCTTGCCTCCCGAGATCGCGGCACTGATCGCCTCGGCAGTGAACTCGAGACCACCATTCAGCTCGGCGAATCTCTTCGCGTCCGCTTCCTTGACCCCCTTGGCGTCCTGCGGATAGCTTTCGTGAATAGCCTTCGGCTTGACGAGATACGCAAGGACGTTGAGCACCCCCTTGGTATCCTTATCGACGACAAGCGTCTCGTCCGGAATCGGGCCGGCACCGCCGCACCACTCTTGATCCTTGGTCACCGCGAGTTCCCTGGCGGCGGGAAGCGACGCGCCTCCCCAAACGATCTTACCCTTGATGGTTCCCCAGCCCGAGGCTCCCCCGCCAGACTTCGCTTTAGGAGCAGCGAGCGCGACTTGCTCTCCTTCCGCCTCCGTGGTCTCCGACGGTTCGCTGCCCGCGGGCGCTACTTCGTCCGACAAGGTCGCCAGGCGATGGCGCGGCTCATCGCCGCATCCCACCAGGCCGAACGTCAAAAAACCTGCAATCAGCGTTTGGGACCAGATACGAAGACTCATTGGTTGTCCCCCTTCTTCTCTACAGAGGCGGTTTTCGCGGCCTGTTCACGGTTCATGATGTCGTCAACCACTAGATTGTAGTTGATCAAGGCATCTCGCGCCGCAGTGATCTGATCCATGCCAGATCCCTTGAAGATCTCCTGGAATTGTTCCTTGTCGGGCGGGAAATTGATGGGCATGCCCGTGTAGGGGAGCAGCCGTTTCGGATTCGCGATCCAGTGGAGCATCCAACCGGGCCGCAAACGCTCGGGGGCCCGGGCGAGCGATGGACCCAGTTCCTCGGGCTTGCCCAGTGGTTTATACCCGCCGACAGGATGGCACTTGATGCACAAATCCTTATTGGTGATCAAACGAAACGCTTGCTCGAGATACTCGGGATGCGCCTGATTTTTGGCGTCCAGATAACTCGACTGTCGTTCGGGAATCTCGATGTAGGGATAAGGAACGCCATCCGCAGCCGCGAAATAATTCGCCAACGTTTCGACGTCTCCATCCCGATAATTGAACTTCGGCATTCGCAGAACCGCCGCCGGCCGAATCGAGACCGGATCCCTCAAGAACCGGTACAGCCACGGCGTCTGCACCTTTTCCCCCTCGCGAATCAGGGGAGGCGGAACCTTGCCCCAAGCCTTGTCTCGCTCGGCGGGGTTGGCGGCATCGGGCGACTTCGCGAGCAGGAAGTCGACAAGCTGTTCCGCGAAAACGCCCCCTTGGGCCGGAGTCACGTTCGCGGGAGTTAACTGAGACTTGGGAATGCCCAGCTTCAGTCCCGCGGGAATCACCTGGCCATTTACCGAAGTCGCCGACCACAGCTTCACGAACGATTTCGGATCGTCCGGGTTCTCCGCGGAATCCGGATCCTCGGCACCATCCGGCAAACCAAGAATGACCATGTTCCGACCCTGGTTCACCGCTGCGGGGGGAATCCCCCAAGCCGAATGATCGAACTTGTAGTCCGCGTCCAACTCCTTCTTGCCGAGTGCCGCGATACTTTCCGCGTCTTCCTCTGAAGGAGTAAAGCGGTACTCGCCCGGCTTGATCACGTGGCAGGCGGTGCAATTGTACCGGTCGAGCAAATTGCGACCCGTGATCGCCGCCTGCCTTTCCGGGGAAGGGGTGAATACGTAATTCCGGTTCACCTCTTCCGAAACCAGACCGAGCACGAAGGTCGCGACCGCGTCACGCTCTTCGTCCGTCAGATTGAACTGCGGCATCCGAGCACGGTCTTCCCAACGGCGAATCTTCTTGTAGTCGTAGCTCCGCGGCTCGCGAAGCTTTTGCATCAAGAAGCCTTCCCGCTGATGATGACCGAGAGCCCACAGGTAGTAGTCGTTCTTGGTGTAGAAATGCTCCGCGCGGGCCTTCTCGTCCAAGCCGCCCAGCTTCTTCTCGATGTACTCGACGATGTTCTCGAACGCCAGCTTATGGGGGTCTTTCTTGCCCCAGTCCGCGAGCGGCACGCCGATCCCCTTGGCATTCTCGAAGCCGGGAATGTCATGGCAGCCAAAGCAGCCGAGTCGGCCGATCGTCTTCTCGCCAAGGAAGAAGAGCTTTTCTTCCTGCGACATCTTGTCGACATCCGCCTTTGCCTGCGCGCTGGTCTTCCCCTTGAGCTGGATGCTCATGACCAGGTCAGTCAACGCGACGTCGTCGACCGCGGGTAACGCGACCTCCTGGGCCCACGTCCCCTTGACGGACACAAGGTACGCCGCGAGGTCGGCCGAGTCTTGATCGGAGAGTTGCAGGCTGGGCATGAAGGTCTTCGGGTTGAAGAACGCGGGATCCTTGATCCAAGCGACCAGCCACTTCTTGTGTTCCGGGGAATCGAACTTGATCGCCACGTTCGAGAGATCCGGGCCGAACGAACGCGCCTTCAGCGAAGGATGATCCTTGTGATTGTGGCAAGCGACGCATCCCTTGGTGCTGAAAAGATCCTTGCCCCGGGCGGCGTCTCCTTGCGCGGCGATCTCCGGAATTTTCGGCGTGGAATCCTGCTCGACATACTGCCGGCTCTTGTCCATCAAGTAGGTCGTGATGGCGTGGATCTCCGTGACCGCCAAACCTTCGAGAGCTATGCGCATGGGGATCCTGCTCCGGCTTCTTCTCCCCTTCTTTCGGCTTCTCGCCGTCGATGACGAAATCGAATTCTGCCTTGGGACCTTCGCTTTCGTAGAAACCTGTCTCCTTGTCGAGCTGGTTGTAAAACTGCGGCATCCGAGTGTTCGGACTGAACGCGACCGGGCTTCGAATCCACTTCGCGACGAAGTTTGAATCCAACTTTTGGACCACCCGGTTGAGGCTGGGGCCCACTTTGCGCTCGGCCCGCGCCCTGACTTCCTCGCTGTCATTGGCCGCCGCGAGACGAAGATTGGGACCGATTCGCGTGCCGTCATCCTTATAACCGTTGATCTCGTGGCAACCGTAGCAACCCATCGTGCGGATGGTGTTGTACCCGAGCATCAACTTATTTGCTTGGGGAATCTCGTACGGATCGTGGTGGCATTTCAGACAGCTCGCTTCGATGAATCGCTTGGGATACATCGGTAGCTCATGGAAGTGGTTGAAGAACCAACCGTATTCTTTCTCCCATTCCGCCCGCTGCTTGGCGTCTTTGGGGGTATGGGAAGCCCAATCGAACGATGTCGCCGTCCCCTGCCCTTGGTGACATACCGTACAGCCGAATTTCGACACCGGGTGCGGGCTCTTCTCGTCGACGAAGAGTTCCAGGTTCGGATGCTGGCAGAACGGCTGCTCGATGCCATTCTGCGGCGTGAACCCCGCCTTCTCAATTCCCAGATGGCAGGTCATGCAGCGGTCATAGCGGGTGACTTGCTTGAAGTTGTAGTCGAGCGTCAGGTCCTCGAGCACCACCTGCTTGATCTTCAGCGGCGACTCGAAGCCGTCGATGACCGGCAGGGCGCGGATGGTTTCGCCCAGACCAAATTTGTTCGACGCCAGGGAGTTCTGCAGGGTGTTCAAACTGGCAAAGAGTTCCTCCTGCTCGCGTTTGACCGCGGCGACCTCCTTGTTCACGTCTTCCTTGAACGCCTTTTGCTCCTTGATCTGCTGCTTGACCTTCTCGACTTCGGCGGCCGCGGCCTTGATCTGCTCGTCCTTCTGCGTCAGGTCCTTCTGGACCTTCTTGAGTTGCTTGTCGAGACGTTCGAAACGCTTCGGATCGGATTTCTGTTCGAACCCTTCGAGTTGCTTGGTGATCAGGTCGAACTGGCTCATCAGAGCCGCCTGATCGGCCTTGGCGAACTTCTCAACATTCTCGGCACTGACGAGAAGAGGATCGAGCTCGTTGAGCTTTTCGTCCGCCTGGGCAATGGCGTCCCCCTTGGCCTTGAGGCTTTCCTCCGCCGTCGTCAGGCGACGCTGAATGTCATCCAACTTAGCCTGATCCAAAAGCCGCTGCTTTTCGCGAATTTCTTCGCTAATGAACTCCGAGTTCACCGTGCGGAAGTCGCGCTGGTAGTTCTTCCATTCCTTGATGTGGTCGGCGGCCAACATCCAGATCGTCGCGGCAAAAAGCAGCAGCGACGAGACGAGGAAAACCACGTGCAGCTTCTTTAGGTCACGATAGAAGTCTTCACTTGCAGGCATGGTCGCGTCTCTTGTGCCTTTCTTTTCCTTCGGAGTTCCATGGTCCCGAAGGACGTTTCTTCGTCAGATGTTGAAGAAGTATTCCGGGATATTGACGATGTACTTCAAGTTGAAGCTCCAGCGAAGCACCATCTTCAACGGCAGAAACGCCATCATCAGAAGAATGTTCGCCATCGTCATGTAGCGGATCAGCCCCATCTTGATGTAGTACTCGCGGAAGAACGTCCGCGCCATCAACATCGGCGTCACCAGCAAATACCCCAAGACTAATAGAATCCCCGGCCACTCTCGGGCAAACCAACCTTGAGGTCGAGCTTTCCCCAGGATGTCGATCCAGATCCAATCCGAAAGATTGACGTTATTGAGCGCCTCGGTCTTGTACGGCGTCCACTCCTCGTAAAACCCGAAGAAGTTCCAGTTCGGTCCTCGCAGAAACGTACCCAAAACGATGAGTACCACCCACAGCACCAGGAAACCGAAAAGGAACGTAATGATAGCGAACTTCCGTTCATTGAAAGTGTAGTAACCGTTCCCCTTCTTGTTCACGTCGATATAGGGAATGGCGCAAAGACCGATGATGATGTAGGTCGGCAGCACCACGCCCGCGAGCCAGGGATCGAAGTACACCAGCATTTCCTGCAAGCCGAGGAAGTACCAGGGAGCCTTCGACGGATTGGGAATCTTCGTCGTCGACGCCGGTGGCTCCAGGGGCGCCTTCAAAAGGATCGACCAGACCAGAAGGAAGATGGTGAACAGCACCATCGCCATCAGCTCGGTGTAGACCAGGTCCGGCCAGGTGAGCACCTTGCCGGAGCCGTCCGATTCCAGTGGCTTGCCCCCCGCCTCGATCCGTTCATCGTTGTCCACCGCCTGCCGCATCGCGAGCCAGGTCGTGAATCCGACGGAGTAGATTAACATCGAGATCGGGACGTTGTCCGGCTTGGCGACGATGTCGCGGAAATCCTTGTCGGTCATGCTGAGACCGATGAGCAGAAGCGAACCGTTGAGCAGGATCCACCCCGTGAACGGCTGCACGAAGATCTTGCGGCACATGATCAAGGCAAAGAACGCGGCCACGGAGAGCATGAAGTACGTGACCGGACCCATGAACGCATCCATCGCGTCGCGGAACCCCTGGGGCAACGTCACGCCGTGCCCCCGGTAGAACTCGAACGACGTTCCAAACAACAACACGCAGATGAGCAGCCAAATCCCACCCCGGACATTGTTCTTCTCCACGCGGAATTGACGAATCGCGTAGTAGACGTTCATCAATGCGAGGACGAGAAAATAATGGCCGAGACCGTTGGCAACGCCTTCGCTTAGTTCCGAACCATGGCTCACGGACGCTATCCTTTCCCCTGGACCACATGAAACCCCTGGGCCCAACTTCGCATCACAGCGGCCCGCTGATATTGCCGTCCTTGCGGATCCGCCAGAAATGAATGGCTATCAACGTGGCCACCACGAGCGGAATGGCGACGCAATGCAACACGTAAAACCGCAACAAAGTCCCCTCGCCGACGCTCCGGCCGGCGAGCAACAGGAAGCGCGCATCGCCCCCCGAATGAATCAAATAAGTGTCCCCGATCGCTATCAATTTCGATCCCGGACCTTCATAACCCAACAAAGGGGTGGCCCGAGCCATGTTGCTTCCGACCGTGATGGCCCAGATCGCCAACTGGTCCCAGGGAAGCAGGTAGCCCGTGAAGCTCAACAGCAAGGTGAGCACGAGCAAGATGACGCCGATGACCCAATTAAACTCGCGTGGCGGCTTGTAGCTCCCCGTGAGGAACACGCGATACATGTGGAGCCAGATCGTGATCACCATCGCGTGGGCCCCCCAACGATGGAGTTCGCGAAGTATGCCCAAGGTGGTCACGTCGCGGAGATTCAAAATGTCGTTGAACGCGTGCTCGAGCGTCGGACGGTAATAAAACATGAGCAGAACGCCGGTCACCGTCTCGACCAGGAACAGGAAGAACGTAATTCCACCCATGCACCAGGTGTAACTGAGCGCGATACCGCTTTTGCGCACCGAAACGGGGTGAAGGTGAAGGAAGAAGTTCGTGAGCATCACGACGATGCGGTTACGCCGATCGACGGGGGCCGCGTGGCGAAAGATGCTCTTCCAGATCTGTGAGTTCTTAATTTCGTCGGCAAGCGCCATAGTCGTCCCGATCCGAAAGTACTGAAAGTTCCCCGAGAGACACCGTCACCGTCGCGAGGCCCCGAAGATGGCCCCGCGTCCGAGCCGAACTAAACCCTGACGAACGACTGCGGGTCGTCCCACTGACCGAGCTCGAATTGGAATTTCTTGCTCTTGTCGACCACGACCACGCCATCGACTTCGTAGATGGCGAACCGCTCGAGCGGCCGAGGGGCCGGCCCTTCGAAATTGATGCCGTCCTTGTAGAAACCGCTACCGTGACAAGGGCATTTGAATTTCTGCTCTTGTTCGAGCCAACTCGGCGTGCACCCCAGGTGCGTGCAGACCGTCGAAAGCGCCACCAGCTTTTGCTCGGAGGAGAGATTGACGATCCAGACTTGGAAATCCGTTTTCCAACGCTCGTTGACCGCGCCAGGGTCAAACTGATCCTTGGCGAGCCCGGTATTGAATTGGCTAGGGGGTTCCGCGAGCACGTTGGGGAACATGAACCGGACCACGCCGAGAATCATGGAGAGCGTGGCGAGCGCGAACATGGCCCAGGCAGCCCCAAGAATGTCCAAAAGGAAGAACCGGCGTTCGTCCCCTTTTTTGGCCTTGGCGGCAGGAGCCGCCGGCTTCGCGGGAGGCTTGACGGGGGCTTTCTTCACCGCCGGGGCAGCCGCTTCGCCATCCGACTTGGCGTCGGCATCCGCTTTCGCGGGTACCGGCTTTTTCGCCACCGGCTTTTTGGGCACTGGCTTGGCCGCGGGCTCCGAGCCTGCTTCCGGGGATTCTGCTTCTTCTGTCATGGCTTGCTCTCGATGATTTCCGTCAGGCTCCGTGTGGAGACAACCACGGGCGGGAAACAACGCGACCCGCTAACAGAACAGGCTGCCAGCGACCATCCAAAGAGAATCGCGCATGTATCTGGAGTATACGGAGTGCGCTGCAAGGTACACCCCCCATCGTGCATTTTTTCACAAAGTCCCGACCAGTTTTTTTAAGCATTTTTAAGGCAATACCTTAAGACACCAGCAGCGACGGGGCGATTTTTTCTAAATCCAGATTTCCGGCCCCGATTCCCCGCCTCAACAAACCGCCCTGGAACAATACGGATTCGACGGCAAACCTTTTCCAGCTTGCCTCGGCCAAACTTTTCAGGGTGCGTTTTGGACCCGCGAGGAGGACCCGAAAATCACCATCCATGGTCAGTAATTTGCCAGTTCCCCCTTGGCCTCAAAATTGAGCACTTGCAGGTCCCTTTTCGTCGCCTGCATCATCAGCGACAGGTCGCTCCCCAAAGCCAGGAACTGCCAACCTTCGTCGATGCGTTTTTGGACCTCGGCAGCGGAGAAACAATGAACGCCCGCCGCCACTCCATGCCGCTTGCAGGCGGCGAGAATCTTTTGCAGGGCGTTTTCGAAGGCCTCGGGGCTTGGCTCGCGACCGGATACATCACGCATGCTGGCGGCGAGATCGTTGGGGCCGACGAATATCGCGTCGATGCCCGGAACCGAGAATATCTCGTCGGCTCGATCGGCGGCGGCGATGTGTTCACACTGCAGAACCACGAGTAAGCGGTCGTTCGCCTCGGCGTAATAAGTCGCCGGGCTGGCGGCGAAATTGAATGCGTGCAAGGAGCCACCCACGCTGCGGTTTCCCGTCGGCGGATACTTAGCGGCGGCAACGCAGGCAAGCGCTTGCTCTCGGTCCATGACCATCGGAACGATCACGCCAAAGGCGCCGCTGTCGAGGACTCGCTTGATGTGATCGTGGTTTCCCGCGGGTACGCGGGCCAAAGATGCCGCCGGCGTCGGCTATCGCCCCGAACATGAGGGACGCCGTCTCCCAGTTGTACGGCGAATGCTCCATGTCCACCGTCAACCAGTGAAGGCCCGTACGCGGCAGGAACCGGGCGGCGATCGGACTGCACAGGGACAGCCACGTACCCACCGCGGGTTTCCCCTCTTTGAGCCGCTGCTTGGCCGTGTTGACGCGCATCATTGCACCCCTGGATTGGTTGTGTCGCGGATTTCGTCTTTCTATGCGACGGAAGATTCCCGTCGAGCACAAAGTACACCCGACAAGAGCAATCCCTTCGCACCACCGAGAATCGACCCGGCAACTCCGGCGGCTCCAAACGCCAAATGTTTCACGGCCAAAGATTCGCGTATCCACCCCTTTTCCTTCGAAGTAGAATAACAACGGTGTTGTTGTCACCTGAACTCTTGGAGTCTCGCCATGCCAAGCACGGTCATCGTCAAGATTCAAGAGGCGCGTCGGCGTTTAAACGCCCAGCGTTTTCTTAGAACGTTCGTCGCCAGCCTCACCGGTTGCTTCGCGGCGGGCGCGCTGGTCCTGCTGGCGGCTCGGCTCTTTTCCCTTCCCGCCGAAACCTGGCTGGTGTTGGCCATCGGCTTTTCCGTCGGACTTATCGGCGCGATTGCGTGGACGTGGCGTACTCGGCATGACGACCTTTCCGCGGCTATCGCGCTGGACCATGCCTTTCATCTCAAGGAGCGGGTCAGCACGTTGCTCTCGCTAGGTGAAGAGGCGGAAACGCACCCCGCGGGACTCGCGCTCGCCGCCGACGTGGAAAAACGCGCGGAGAAAATGGCGGTTGGTGAAAAGATCCCGGTCCGCTTGCCACGCCGTGCCTGGGTACCTGCGCTACCTTTGGCGGCGGCGATTCTGATCGGCGTCTTCGTCGGACCAACGCCTTGGTTCCAGCAGGCCAACGCCAAGGCCCCTTCCCAACAAGACCGCGAGCGGATAGTCGAACAGGCGACCGTTCTCGAAAAAAAGTTGGCGGAACGAAAGCAGGAACTCGCGGACGGCAAGCTCGACGAGGAATTGGCGGCATTGACGACCAAGATCGAAAAGGCCACCAAGGAAATCGCCGGCGACAAGGATCTGACACCCAAAGAGGCGGTGCTCAAGCTAAGCGACCTAGCCAAAACGGTGGAAGAGAAGCAGAAGGAACTCAACGCGGTGGACCAGATCCGCCGAAGCTTGAATAAGCTGTCCGATCCCGGCGAGGGTCCCGCAAAAGATCTTGCGGACGCGCTTAAGAAGGGGGATTTCAAGGAAGCCGCCAAGCAGCTCCGCGAATTGGAGAAGAAGCTGCAAGACAAGGATCTTGACGCCGCCGAGAAGGAAAAACTCGCCAAGCAGCTCGACAAGATGAAGGATCAACTGCAGAAGATGTCGGACCTCGGCGAGCGAGCCGAACAGCTAGCCAAAAGCCTGCCTCCCGAAATGCTCAAACAAGAACTGGACAAGCTCAAACAAGACGCCGAGCGGATGAAGCAGCTCAAGGAATTGGCGGAAAAACTCGGCGAATGCAGCAAGTGTCTCGGCAAGGATTCCGCGGACGGCAAGGAACTCGAACAAGCCATGGCGGGCGCGCAGCAGGCACTCGACGAAATGCTCAAGGACGAACAGTCGAAACAAATGCTCGAGAAAATGCTCGACGACATGGCCGAATGCCGCGGCGGAATGTGTGAAGGGAACAAGGAGTCCCAACGGGTTCGCATAACGAAAAACGGGACTGGAAAAGGCCGAGGCGCGGGGGAACGGGAGGAGGCCGCCGACGAGACGAAAGGGCGCGAATCGCGCGCGCCGTCGGAGATCCACCCCGGCCAATCGTTCGTCGTGGGGCGGACGAAAGGAAACTCGTTTCGGGGGGACAGCAAGATCGAGATTCGAGAAGCGGCCGCCGCCGCCGTGCGCGCCGCCGACGATGCCGTCACCCGTCAGAAAGTACCGCGCGAATACAAGGAGCATACCCGCGAGTACTTCGAGAAGCTCAACGGGCAACTCAAGGAATAGGCATCAAAGGTCGAAGTGGCATTTCAGCAAGTCGGCCAAGATGTCGCCCCATTTGGCGAATTTCGAGGATACCCCTGCCATCGAATTCACGACGGCTGAGGGGCCCAAGGCTCGAACCCTCGCCCACAGAAAGAGAAAAGGGTGAGGGGAGCAAGGCTCAAAGCCTCCCTCCGGGATGGGAAGGCAAGGCTTGAACCCTCTCCCTCCGGGAGAGGGAAGGGTGAGGGGTCGCTCGCTCATTCCATGGCACGTCACGAAATCAACCAGGGAGTGAACCATGTCAACTCCGCAGACGATCGCGGCAACATCCCCGGGCCTGTGGGATCAACTCCACCAGATGATTCGCTGGGGCAAAACCCTACTCTACGTCGCGCTTGGACTCTTGGCGTTCATACTTCTTGCCGAGGTCTCGAGGGTGTACCAGGTGGCAGCCATGTTCCACCCTTGGGCCGGGTACCTATCCTTGATCCTGATGGGAGTCGGCCTGGCGCTGGTGGGCTATCCCGCCATTCAGGTTCTCAAAATGCCCCGCGTCGTGGATCCGCCGCCGGTTCCCCCTCGGGATCAGGTGGGCATTAGGCACCTGCGCGCCGAACTTCGCTTTCTCGAACGTTATTTGAATAACTGCGACCGTAATCCGGAATTCGCCGACAAGCACGAGAGCATACTCCGCGCGCGTGCGGAACTTTCGGAATTGGGTAAGAAGCTCTCGTCGGCCACCGAAAATCATTCCGCCGAGCTGGATCGCGAATTGTGCGCTTGGACGCGGTCACGCATGGCCGCCGTCCTCGCGAACGTCGATGAGCGTGCCGACCGCATGATTTACCAAGAAGCCTTGGCGGTTGGTTTGGCGACCGCAGCTTCTCCCAATGGCACGCTCGACGCCTTCGTCATGCTCTGGCGGAGCGTCAAATTGGTGAGCCAACTATCCATCCTCTACTACGGCCGGCCGGGGCTCTGGGGAACGTTGTTGGTCTGCAGGGACGTTTCCGTGGCGACGGCGTTGGCGGGATTCCTCCAGAACGTGACCGATTCGTTAGGCGGCTTACTCACCAAGTCTTTGGGAAGCTTGGAACCGGCGTGATTGCCGGCCCCGCCGTCGACGGGGTGACCAACGGCCTGGTGCTCATTCGCATCGGCTACCTGGCCAAGGAGCGCTGCAGAAGTTTCCGCCAATGGGACGCACAAACGCAGACCTCGGCCCTCGGCAACGCCCTCAATGCGACCCAAAAGGTCGCCGTCGGCTTGACCATGGAGATCTTGCGGCAAGTCGGCGGCAAACTCGGCGCCGTTGCCGGCCTGGTCGCCAGTGGCGTCGGATCCGCGGCCGGCAAGCTAGGCTCCGCCACGGAAGGTCTTCGTCAGGCCGCCGCCAACGCCGCCGGCTCGGTGGCGCAATCCGCGTCCGACCTCCGTCAATCGATAGAGGACAAGCTCTGGAAAAAAGCCACGCATCAAGACGACCTCGACACCACCTGGTGACTTGGCAATAGGCGATTGTGGCCACCAGGCGCGTCTGGCGGTCGGTTTTTGCATCTCATAGGATGACCTCCTGAAGTTCGGCCACGTGGGCGGCCGCGTTACCCGTGACAGCGGCATGTCACACCCGTGAAATTCCGAAAAAACAAGAGGGTATCCGTCACGTGCGTGTCGTGGTTCAACGTGTAAAAAAGGCTTCGGTAACGATTGACGGCCAGGTCGTTGGCCGGATCGATGCCGGTTTGCTCGTGCTCGTCGGAGTCCGGGAAGGAGATGGCGACAAGGACATCGAGTTTCTCGCGGAGAAACTCGTCAATCTACGCATCTTTCCCGATGACGTGGGGAAGATGAACCGCTCGGTTCTCGAAATGGGTGGCGGCATCCTCGTGGTCAGCCAGTTCACCCTCTATGGCGACTGCAGGAAGGGGCGCAGACCGAGTTTCATAGGCGCCGCGGGCCCGGAAATCGCCGTGCCCGTTTACGAACGGTTTGTCGAACGGCTGCGCGGCAGTGGCGTTCCCATCGAAACGGGGCGTTTCGCCGCGATGATGGACGTGGAACTCATTAACGACGGCCCCGTCACTCTCATCATCGATAGTCCGGAGTAAGATATGCGGATCGTGGTTCTGGAAACGAGCAGCCTCTGCGGCGAAGTGGCGATCGCGGACGAGAACGGCATCCTCGCGACTCGCGTTTTAACCGCGGCGCGCAAACATGCTCGCGACCTGATTCCCGAGTTTCGATCGCTCCTCGCCAACCAGGGCTGGCCCCCCGGCGCGGTGGATCTCATCCTGGTGAACGCGGGGCCGGGGAGCGATACCGGCCTTCGCGTCGGCATCATGACGGCAAAAACGATGGCCTATGCCACGGGAGCAAAACTGGTCGCGCCCGACGCTCCGTCCGTATTGGCTGCCGACGCCCCCGCTGACGCACTCTCAATCCGAACCATCATCGACGGACAACAAGGGAAGGTTTACTCCGCCGACTTTCAAAGAAAAACTCCCGCCGCCACGCCCTTACAGGTAGGGGACGTGCGCATTCTCGCCGCCGAGGATTGGTGCAAAACCTTGGCCGCGGGAGATTACGTGACGGGCCCGGCTCTCGCCAGGTTCCGATCCCTGGTGCCCAGTTACTGCCATATGCCTGACGACGCCGACTCCCAACCCACGGCGCGCGGCCTGTACCAAGTGGGTTACGCCGCCTACCTGCAAGGCCATCTTGCCGACCCGTGGACTCTTGAACCCCTCTATCTCCGCCCCAGTTCCGCAGAGGAAAAGTGGGACCGCCGACAATCCACGAGCGGAAGCTCTTGCTAGCGAGCTTCGAAAAAGCAAAGCTCGCGAACTCGGCAAAAAGTTCCGTCAAACTCGATGTTAGAATGGATGTCCTAAGCGACATCGTCGCGTGGCGTTCTTTACTCCACCAGC
>JAXMAQ010000059.1:0-44243 GCA_046350335.1 Planctomycetota bacterium | reverse complement strand
GCTGCCAAGTCTCCGCGTTCCAAAGTTGATTCGACCCTTCTTCGTTCCACGTGAGAAGTGTTCGACCGCCGGCGAGAAAGTGCACGGAGCCGCGATCGACGCGATGCGGCAAGGATGCGATTACCTTTCCGTTTTCGAGGTTGAGGACAACGACCCTTCGAGCGCAACGAACGGCCAAAAGTCTTTCGTCGGCGTCGAGACTGATTTCGTGGAGATCTCCGGCATTCAGCGGCAAGGTTCGAAGGAGCGTACCGCTACTTCGATTCCAAATGCGGATGGCGCCGTCCGAGCACGCGGAAATCAATTCCTCGGCTCCACGAAACGCAACGTCATTGGCTCGATCGAGGTGTGGTAATCGATGCGCCACCGTCCGCGACGTGGTGTTGACAAGCACGACCGCATTCTTGCCCGCGACCGCCAAATAATCGCCAGCTTTCGAGAACGCCGCATCGTTCATCCCAATGTCGGACCCGAGATCGAGCTCCCAAGTCTCGCCGTTCATACTCAACAGGTGAAGTGTCCTGCCGCCGGTGATGAACGCTAGATTCGCCGCGTCGCGAGAAAACCACAGGTGTTCGGCAACCACGTCCTTTGCAGGAAATCGATGGATGGTCTGCAAGTCTTCGAATCGAATCACTTCAATATGTTCATCGAGGGCAAATGCCGCGATGTACTTGCCATCCGCCGACAGGGCCGGCTTCCAACGTAGGTCCCGTCGAAGGTGACGCAACGTGTTACGGCCGTGGTCGAGCGACCAATGGCGAACTTCACCGTCTGCTGCTCCGGACAAAAGCACGCGTTCGTCAGGCGATACGACCACGGCTTCCACGGAGCTACGGTGGCCGCGCAAGAAGCGTCGTTCACTTTGAAAGCGAGAACCGTTGGAAACCCGTATTAGACCATCGTCCATCCCGAGGACGAGCAAGGGATTCATCGGCGGGCCACCCAGACTTTCGCTTCGAACCATCGCGTCAAACTCTTCGACTTCATAGACCTTTCCGAATATCGGGGGACGTAGTAACCATTTAACAATGGTGCGACCGAAGCTGATACCGACGAGTGATGCCTGGTCAGGCTCGACCTCGATCCGGCGAAACCAGAGGGTTGGACCAGTTTCTCGATTCGTAGGGTTGATTAGCCCACGGACTTCGAGGCGACCAGAAGGTGTCATGTTTTCGACGTCCCAGGCGCGAATCGTCGTATCCTCCGAGGCGCTGAACAATGTTTTAGTCGGCAGGTGGTATGCCAACGAACGCACCGTGATACCGTGACCCAGAAGCCGTCCTCGCTCTTCAGCGGTGTTCGCATTCCATATCACAACCGCCGCATCGGCACCGCCACTGGCCACGGTTTCGCCATCGGGAAGAAAGAGGACGGCGGCAACCCAATCGGTGTGACCGGAAAAAATCCGCGTCGTTGTTCCCGTTGCGATGTCCCAAATCCGAACCGTCTTATCGTCGCCTGCGGAGGCCAGGCGTTTTCCATCGGGACTGAATGCTAAACAATTCACATTGCCGTCGTGTCCGGCAAGTTCCCGGATGAGCCGACCTTCTCGCGCGTTCCAAAGGAAAACATTTCCATCGGCGCCGCCGGTGGCGCACATGTCTCCGGTTGGGGACAATCTTGCGTAGAGGACGCCCCCTTCGTGCCTGCCGACAACTCGCGACGGCGTATCGGTATTGATCAATTTCCAATACAGCCACCACTCGAAGCCGCGCAGGTCGGGCTCGCCCGGTTTGGGGCGATACGGATCGAGGATGTCATTAGCTTGTCTGTTGTTGATCTTGGTCCACGTGTCGTCGATGAGACGCATGTCGCTGGCGTATGCGCGTTTGCGGGCTTCCAGGGCACTCGCCCGGGCCGCTGCTTCTTTCTCGACAACTTGCTGATACGCCTTCGAAAGTCGCACATTCGACCAACTCAACACGCCGATCAAGGTCAAAAGGCTCAGCGAGGAAACAGCGATCAATGCCGCCAGGATGGGCTTGCGACGCGTCCAGCGAACGAGCCTCTCCGTCGGCGCCAAGGGGCGCACCAACGTCGGCTCGCCACGTAAAAACCGGCGCAAATCGTCGGCGAGATCGCGCGCGGAAGAGTAGCGCTGCCGCGGATTCTGTTCCATGCAGCATCGGCAAATGGCCTCAAGATCCGCCGGAGTGGAGGGACGGATTTGGCGGAGTGGCGGCGCTTCTTCGAACAAGACCTGCCGAAGCGTGTCCGCATCCGTGACGCCTCGAAACGCCGGCCGGCCGGCAAGCATCTCGTAAAGCACCACGCCGAGCCCATAGACGTTTGTCGCCGGTCCGATCTCGGCCAATTGCCCCTTGGCCTGCTCCGGCCAGGCCGGCGTCCCGGAAGAGTGTGCTGCTCTTCGGGGTGATCCTCGTCCCCTCCGTGACGCGGGCCAAGCCGAAATCGGTGAGCACGGGCGTAAACTCTGGAGTGTGTTCGTCTGCCTTGCCAAGGTTCGAGGAGCGTCCTTCCCTTTTCGTGAGCAAGACATTGCTAGGCTTGATGTCTCGATGGAGAACGCCATGCTCGTGGGCGTATTGGACACCGTCGGCGACTTCCGCCAGGACGCGGGCCGCAAGGTTGGGCGAAACGTCTCCTCCCGCCTTCCGAAGGTAGTCCGCGAGGGTTCCGCCAGGGCAATAGTCCCAGGTGATGTAATAGACCGGGCCAAGGTCCCCGATGTCATGTACGTCGATGATATTGGGGTGCTTGAGACGGCCGGCGGCATGGGCTTCGCCAATAAACCGCCGCCGCATTTCTGGGGAGGCGAGTACCTCGGGCCGGGGGACCTTGAGCGCCACTTCGCGCCGAAGCGCCGGGTCGAACGCCAAGAAGACGATGCCGTGCCCGCCTCGTCCCAACTCGCGTATGATTTGGAACCGACCGATTCGCCTTGGGCCATCGGTGTCCGTTTGTCTACGGCCAGATGCTTTCGATCCCTCTTCGCCAGGGAATCCCCTTCTTAAACCCTCTCCCTCCGGCAGGTCACTCTTTAAGCCTTCTCCCTCCAGGACCGACCTACCTAAACCCACTCCCTCCGAGATCGCCCTCCTTAAACCCTCCCCTCTGGGAGAGGGCAGGGTGAGGGTTCGCTTTCCCGAAGACTAATGGTCTTTTCAGTCGCCTGAGGGGAGGGTGTCCTCGTTCGCCGAAGCTTTTCCAACTGCCGAAGGCAGTTTCGGATCAGGACAAACTCTTTCGTGGGAAGTGATTCAGGATCGGGTGGCGTGAACGCGTCGTCCGCGTCGGCGGTGATCGCTTCGTGGAGCGCGACTTTCCAGTCGCTGCCTATAGCCGGTTCGTTTTCATGGCCGCTCACCCTGTTCAATGGAAAGTTCCTTCGCCAAGGATTCGATGGCCCGGTCCCACAGCTTGCGCGCCGCGTCCGCCGACAGATCCATCTGCCGGCCAATTTCGACAAACGACTGATACTCCAAATTCCGCCGCCGAATGACTTCCCGATAATGGTCCGGAAGCCGCTCCAGAGTGACGAGAAGCCGCCGGGCGCTCCTCGTCAGCCGCTGCGTGTCCGGTTAAGGAGGGCAGGTCGGCAACGAATGCCTCGCCCTGTTCATCTTGCGAATGATCGGCTTCTAGCGCGACTGCTCTCGCGCGCGACGTCGCGTTTCGCCGTCCCCTGGTATTCACGCACGACGTCATTGATGTTGTTGAACAGGATTCGCTTGAGCCAGACCAATAGCTCTCTTTGACCTTCTCCCCGGAACTTTTCAAACGCCGGCGCAATGCGCATCCGCCAACGTCTCCTGTACCAAATCACTGGCCGCGACTTTTTTGGCGAATATCATCCGCGACCTCTTCGTTCGCCACCAGGAGCAGGTAATCCCGGCAAGCCCGAGCAGCCGACCCGCCGCCGAGTTCGAACCCGCCCGCAAGCCGATCCATCAGGTCCGCCGACTCCGAAATCCCGCCCCACGCATTCGCTTTCGGCGGGATCTCGACTCGCTTCTTTGGCTCCTCGGGCGAACGTTTCGCGTCGACCTCACCTTCGCCTAGTTTTCGCCGGACCGCTCTCGGGAAGATCACCGTTCTCCAAGCCCGCACCCTCTATGGCGGAATCCGAGGGCTAACCGGAACCGATTTCAAAAATCGCCATTTTTCATGTCCTCTCGCCGGCCGGCGATGCCGCCACAAGATCGGATTTTAACGAGACTTCGAACGAAAAGATATCTCGACGCCGACCTGCCCATTCGGATTTTCCCGTAAAGAAAATCTCAAAATCGCGTCCGGATGGCACTTCCAATTCCGTCTCAGTGGTCATGCGAGGGAAACGGGCACCACCCGGCCAATGGCGGACGTCGAAATGTTGACTTTGGAGAAGGTGCGAGGGGGGAGGAAAGGGGGACTGCCTCGAATGGCACTAAGTTAGTGATGAGGATGCTGTAGCTTATTGGGTTTGCGTCAACGCGAAGGGGTCTGAATAATCTCGCAAGAAAGACTAAAGTTGACCGGTCGAGCGTGAGACCAACAATTCGTCCGTGACATGGTTATGGCACGGAGGTCACGGACGTGGTCTTTCATCTCAGCGAAGCGTTGGGACGGATCAAGCGTAATCTGGCGGAACTCCTCGGCCGCGAGACGATTCTGGAGGCGTTGCCGCGAGGTTGGCCATACTTGGCGGGATCGGCTTCTTCGATCCAGTGACGACCTTGCATCTTTTCATTCTGCAAGTGCTGCATCGCAATACGGCTTGCACGCATTTGCCGCATCTGTCGGACTTGTCCTTTACCTCCTCGGCCTATTGCCAAGCGAGAAAGCGTCTCCCGCTGGCGATTCTGGGCAAATCGCTGGCAACATCCATGCTGCCCGCTCCAAGCGCGGACACGTGGATGGCTGGCAGCGCATCGAACGTTCCTGGTGGACGGTTCGAGCTTCTCGATGTCGGATACGTCGGAATTGCGCGGCTACTTCGGCCAGCCGAGCGAGCAAAAGTCCGGCTGTGGCTTTCCCGTGGCGCATTTATTGGCCATGTTTCATGTCGGCACGGGCATGTTGATCGAGGCGATTGCCGCCCCCATGACGACACACGATCTCTCGCAGATGCCCTTGCTTCATCCACGGCTAGAGCCCGGCGATCTGTTGGTGGCGGATCGAGGCTTCTGCTCTTTTACCCACTTGGCGATCCTGCGCGATCGCTTGTTGCACGCCGTTTTTCGCATCCATCATCGCATGTTCGTCGATTTCACTCCGGGTCGTCCGCACGGGCGAGGGACAAAAGGGATTCCAACCTCGCGTTGGTTGTGCAAGATAGCCAGGTGTCACCGATCAATTGGTCGTGAATGGTTCAAGCCCCGAGCAAAGGCCCAATGATGACCGCGGAACAACGGCTACTCCCAGAGTCGATCGTCGTGGCAACGTGCCACCGTTAGAATCGTCCCGGCTTCCGCACGAAGGAAGTCACCGCCGTTGGCAATGACTCGCTGGACGCACAGATGTATCCCGCCGAGGAGTTGGCGAACCTTATCGAACCCGCTTAATCGAAGTGGAGCTGAAAAATCTCAAGCAAACCATGAACATGGACATCTTGCATTGCAAGACGGTGGAAGGCGTGCAAGGAGCTGGCCGTTTTCGCCTTGGTTTACAATCTCGTCCGGGTCGTCATGTTGACGGCAGCCGGTCGCCAAGGCGTGCCCGTCGAGCCGCATTAGTTTCATTGATGCCGTCCGTTGGCTCAGTCACGCCAAGCCAGGAAAACGCCTCGGTAACTTAGTGGTCCTTCCGATCCGTCCCGACCGCGTCGAACCGCGCGTCCGAAAACGAAGGTCGAAGAACTATCGACTCATGAGGGAATCGCGCGAAATACTCAAAGCCCGACTTTTGGGCGAAATTCCCGCTCGCTAACTTAGTGCCATTCGGGACAGGGGCGCGCTTAAATTTAGGTTTCGGCCTTCCGCGGTCGGTGGGGAGCGCGGAGGGAGGACTCCAGGCCGAGCGTCTTGGCGGTTTGGATCCGGCAGGATACGCTTACAGGGCTGTCCCCGGTGAACACCGGCGGAGGCCTCAAGTTCCGCCTCGGATTGTGGTCAGAACGATGGTAAGCCAACTGGACGGGTACTCGACCGGCCACGGGTCAAGGAGCACCGGGCGCGTCCGGTTTGAGTGCGCGCCAGAGACTGCTCCACTGCCACGCTCTCGCGATCGACAAGCCCGGCACGCAGGGGTATCGCTCCACGTAAGCGGCGACTTGATAGAAGTGGCGGAGTCGGCTGCACGGGAACAGACTTGTACCTGGACTGATAGACATGGCCATAGCCCACCTTCCCGCGATGGAGTTGCCAGCGGGCGCACGTGCCGGGTCGTGAGCATTTGCATGGGTTGACGCGAGCTGGCCGTCCTCCTTGGCCACAACACCAGATGCCAATGATTCGGCATGAGCACGGTACGCAGATGCGCATGCTCAGCGCGGGTTTCCCAAAAGTTCTTCGAACGCCAAGTAATCGCCCGGCTTGGAAAACAGTTGCATCCGCCCCACGCCTCGATTGAGGACATGGAACACCATACCACCAGGAGCTACCCGTGCCGCACGTGCCATGACCGCATGTTACCCGCGTCAGCTCCGTCCGTCAATAAGCGCGCCTGTCCCCCTTTTCTCCCCTCCCCTTTTCTTCCCCCACGCTCGACCGGTCAACGTTAGTCTTTCTTGCGAGATTATTCGAACCCCTTCGCGTTGACGCAAATCCAATAAGCTACAGAATCTCCATTACTAACTTAGTGCCATTCGCGCCTGTCCCCCTTTCTCCTTTCTCGCCCCAATCCGTTCGCGAACCACGATGAAATCTTGAGAATCGTGCCCGCGGCAATGCCCTTCCCAATGGGCCGAGCTGATCACCCCCTTATGCCACCCTTTCCCAGGGTGGTGAAAAAATGTTCGGGGGGGGAATTGCCACCAGGGCTTCGCCCTTCGCTTTCAGGTTCGGGCCTTCCGGGCCGAGGGATTCGCCCGTAAACATGGCCACGGCAAGCGTGGAGCACGGCACCCGTCGGCGACGGACCGGCGTTGGAAGGCGTCGCATTACGCGCGTCGGATCGAGAATGCTACCTCGGCCGCCCGTGAAAGTTTGCCGGTTGTAACGGTAAGGCGACATGGAATCTGGCATGGATTTGTCGCGATTTCGGGAAATTGAAGCTGTGATCTCCGAATGAATGACCAGATCACCTCGACTAGACGCAGCGTACGATTTCGATAGTGCTTTTCGCAGTTGCGATTCGCCAAGGAGGGCGACTAGCGTGGCTGTTTCCCGGATTCGAGTCCAACGATCCGCCCTGAAACCATTGCAGTTTACCGTCGGCGCGCTCCTGGTCCTTCTTTTGCCTACAGTCCTGTTTGCAGACGGTGGTACCGGCGGCGATGGTGCTGCGGGAGGCGCCTACGGTTCGGCGGGCAGTACCGGCGGCGGCGGGCGCGGCGGCGGGGGCGGGGGGGGAGGAACGGCCAACGGCGGCGCTGGAGCGGGTGGCGCCTCGGGCGGTACTGCTCCCGGTGGAACAGGCACCACCGGTGGCTCGGGATTCCCCGGCCGAGGGGGCGGCGGCGGCGCCGGCGGGAGCAACGGACTCAGCACCACCTCCATCAACAATACCATCGCTCGACTCGGCGGCAATGGAGGTAACGGCGGAAGCGGCGGCGCAGGAACCGGGATACCTACCATGGGTGGCGGCGGAGGAGGAGGCGGCGAAGGTGGTCCCGGATTACACCTCACCGGTAGCGGCTTGGCCTCGACCAACACGAGTTCGATTGACGGCGGCAACGGAGGTAACGGCGGAAGCGGCGGGGCCGGCTCAATCACTGGCGCATTCGGCGCCGGGGGCGATGGCGGCGCGGGCGTTCTTTTTGCAACAACCGGCATCAGCTTTACCAACAGCGGCGCCGTCCAAGGAGGCGACGGCGGTGTCCGCGGCGCTACCGGAACGAGTGCTACTCTCTCGGGCGGAAACGGCGGCGCCGGAATTGCAGGAAGCTCCAGCACTATTACCAATCAAGCCAGCGGCACCATCGGCGGCGGCAATGGCGACAGCACCAGCATTGGAACCGGCGGCTACGGCATTACCGGCGCGAACTTACTCGTGGTGAACGCCGGAGCCATCACGGGCGGAAAGGCTCAAGCGGGATCGGGTGCACAGCAGAGCCGCCGTCCGGATTTACCAGCGGCGTTAACAGTCTTGAGCTGCAAAACGCCAATGCCTCAGGGCTGACGAGCTGGTCGATCAGCGGAAACGTCGTCGCGGCAGGAGCTGCCGATTCATTGATCTTAGGGCGGGACCAATGACGATTCGTTTGACTCCACCATCATTGGACCCGTGGCACAGTTCCAAGGGTTCGAGGTCCTGGAAAAAACGGTACGAGCACGTGGAATCTGACAGGTACCAGCGGGTTCACCGGCACCACCATCGTGAAGCGCCGCCGGCACGCTGATTGGAACCACGGCCAGTCTCCAGGGGGACATCACGAACAACGCCTCCCTGGTCTTCGACCAGTCGACGTCCGGTTCTTATGCCAGCGCTATCAGCGGCAGCGGCGACGTGACGAAAACCGGCACCGGAAACGTGAATTTTACGGGAGCGAACACTTTCACCGGGGGTACCATCGTCAACGCGGGTACGTTGCAACTCGATGGAACGTTCGGCAACACCACATCGGTCACCATCGCCGGCGGAACTTTGCTCCTCGGTAACGACGAACGTCTCAACGACTTGGCGACGGTCACAATCACGAGCGGCACGTTCGACCTGAATGACCACACCGAAACGATCGGTTCGCTGTCGGGGACCGGAGGAACCTTGGCGCTGGGGACCGGAAACTTGATCATCGCGGGCACTGCCGACACGACTTTCGCCGGCGCGCTCACGGGCACGGGCACCCTCGCCGTCACCGGTACGGGGACCCTGGATCTGACCGGCGATTCCTCGGCGTATGGCGGCAGCACGACAGTGGAGATGGGTAAGTCGCTCGCCGTCAACGGAAGTCTCGGGGGAAACGTCTCGGTTGACGGCATGCTGCAAGGCGCCGGTGTCATCGGCGGCAATCTTACGGTCAATGGAGGCGGCATCGTGGCGCCCGGCAACTCCATCGGCACGCTCACGATCGGCGGAGCTTACTTGCCGCTGACGAATAGCGTACTCCAAATCGAAACGGACGGGACGAGCAACGACCTCCTTATCGCGAACTCGGCGACGCTCGCAGGCACGGTCAATGTTCAGTCGCTCAACGGCGTGGCACCCACCCCCAATCAGCATTACGTTTTCCTGCAAACGACCGGAGGAATCACCGGTACGTTCGACGGAATCACCGACAACTTGCCCTTGGTCGATCTGCTGCTCGGCTATGACCCCAACGACGTGTACTTCTTCGTTCAGTCAAATGGAGCGAATTTCGCTGCCGTCGCATCGACGCCCAACGAGTTGGCCGTCGCCAACTATCTCGATCAGACGTCGGGCTCTGCGAGCGGAGATTACCGGACGGTCGTCGACAACTTGCTCCTCCTGAACACGAGCGAACTGCAGGCCGCGTTGAACCAAATGAGCGGCGAAAGCTACGGCACGACGGCTCAAGCGACGATTCAGACGACGACGATGTCGGTGCAGCAACTGGCCAATCACCTGGGCTCTATCTCCATGATTGGACCAGGCGCATCGAGCGGCGTCGGATTCACAAGCAGCATGGAAACTGTCACCTCCATGACATCTTCTTCATTCCTGCCGGGGTCGAACGGCGACATCCAGCGGGTGAGCCACGCCGAGGAAACGTCCGCTCCCCTGGCGGCCACCAGCGCAGAGTGGATCGCCTGCTGCTGCTGTTGCGATTCTCTTGAAACACAATGGAACGCCTGGTCGGTCGGCTATGGATTGGGGGGAAGCGCCTCCTCCGACGGCAACGCTTCCGGTGCTATCTATGGCATGGGTGGGGTCTTGACCGGCGCCGATCGTTGGATGGACGAGTCCACGCTCGTCGGCCTCTTCGGAGGCTACACCGGCTCGAGCTTTTCCACGGGAACCCCCAGTGCCCGGGTGAACGACAACGCAGGACTTGGCGGTCTCTACGCCTTGCGTCGTGGCGAAATCCTCTATCTATCCGCCCTTGCAGGCGGCCAGGGGGACAATTATGCCAGCCAGCGACAAATCGATTTCGGCGGCATCAATCGCAACGCGACGGGAAATTACACCGGCTGGCAAGGCTTCGGCTACACCGAACTCGGCGGCAATCTGAAAGCCGGCCCCGCGACCTTGCAGCCCTTTGGTGCCCTTCAGTACATCCACCTGCGGCAAAACGCGTTCACCGAAACCGGCGCCGGCTCACTCAACCTCACCAGCGGCGGAATGGATACCGACTCCCTCCGCAGCTTCCTTGGCAGCCGGGCACAACTTCGGCTTAAGGGACAATGGACCCGCTATTTCACGCCCGAGGCTCAGGCCAGTTGGTTGCACGAATACTCGGACGCCACGACCGGACTCAACACCCGCTTCGCTGCCATCGGCGGTAACACCTTCGCCCCCACCGGCCTCAACGCTGGACGCGACTGGGCTCTCCTGGGCGTCGGGGTCACCTGTACCCTCACCGAAAACATTCAGCTCAACTGCAACTATTTCGCACAGACCAACGACCGCCAGACCTATCACGTCGGCGCCGCCTCCCTGAACATCCAGTGGTAAACGCGCGCACGCATCGCTGATTATTCGTCGCTCTGGCACATCCCCAATTCTCCGCCCCCGAGGACTTGCCTCGGAGCGGGGTCAGGCCTTGCTGTCGTGATTGCCGGCAAGTGACGTCATCGTGGCCAATGACAGCGAGAATTCCGCGGAAGCTGGCTAGGGCGAAGCAATACAGGGTTTATGACCTGGCGGTGGTCCGTGGAGCAAAGAAAACAAAGGAACCTGGGCCCCGGCGAGTCAGCGGTACTCCGCGTCAGCTCGCTGGGTTACGGTTCCGAGGCTTTCGGAGCGGCAAAGAAGCAAAGAAAACAAAGGAACCAGGGCATCTTCGCATGCCCACGGCAAGCGTGGGCATGGCACCCGGCGAGACTATTCGCTTTCGCCGGCGGAAGGCTTGGGATCTTCTTTCGGTTTCGCGGTCAAATGGAGCTCTTCGTCGGCGAGGGCGATCTCGAACCAGCCGTACATCATCTCGTCCCATGTCTGCTCGCCGAAGGTGACGGTGGCGTTCGGGTCGGGGTTATTGAGATTGTCGATCGAGTTGTCGTAATGGGCAACGCAATCGAGGCGTGATCCTTTCGGAACCTTCTTCGGCTCGGCGAGGATGTACGTAGTTTGCCAGCCGAAATCGTAGTGGGGGACGCTGAGGATTACCTCTTCCTTGCCGTCTGGATACGTAAGGGTGTATTTGAAATCT
Organism: Planctomycetota bacterium; assembly: GCA_046350335.1. Taxonomy (GTDB): domain Bacteria; phylum Planctomycetota; class Planctomycetia; order Kolteriales; family Kolteriaceae; genus JAXMAQ01. The sequence goes on along the minus strand of JAXMAQ010000059.1, from coordinate 32,869 downwards.
TACCACGCCAATGCATGTGTGGCGAGACGGTGAGTAGCAGCGAATCACGCTGGAACTTATAGGTCGAATTGAGCCTGAAGTCTTTGGCATGGGGCGGAATCCGGAAAGCATGTTGCCGGCATGCTGAACCGCCACCTCGCGTTTGATCTTGGCGGGGTCCGCGAATTTGACGCCGACGTAGCTGAGGTCCTTTTCCTCTGTGCCGCACGGAGTGTAGTGCATTTGGAAGAGGAGCTTGGAGCCGGCCGGGATGTACCGCCCCATGTACTCGGGAAGCACGGGTGGTCGAAGTCCGGGCGCGAAAGAAACGAACCAGTCGAGCATCGTGATCGGCAGCCCCTTCGTGTAGTACTTCGACTTCCCCTTGGGAGGAATGACGTACATGACGATGTGGTGGACGACCTTCGGATTGCCTGGCTTCGGCTCCATCGCGGTCACCCACTTGTCCTCGGTCCAGCCGGGATCGACGATGAAATTCTTATAGGGAACCGTCCCTTCCGCCTGAACGGTATAGGGCTCCTTGGCCATGTAAACGACCTGGTCCGGCTCTGGAATCATCCAGCCTTCGGGGAATTCGGGGATGGAAGGGGCTTTGGCGAGATCTCCCGCCGGCGCGCCGTCCGCCACCCATTGAGAGATAAGGGCAATCTCCTCTTCGGACAGTCGGGCATCATTTTTGAACTTGCCATGCTTGGGATCCGCGTGCCAGGGGGGCATGCGGCGTTCTTGGACGACTTCCTGAATCATCTCCGACCAGCCGGCCACGAGGTCATGGCTGGTCATGGGGAAGGGGCCGATTTGCCCTTCGCGATGGCAAAAGACACAGTGCTTGTTAAAGATCGCGGCGATATGGCTAGAGTAGGTCACCGCAGCGTCCCCTTTCGCGGAGCGGGCCCGACCAATAAGGCAGCCAGGGGCCTCGGTGGCGGCAACGCTGACTTCTTTCCCAGCCAAGATCTCCTCGAGCGCTAATTTCAGGTCCGCCCGGCGTGGCTCGGGCAAGTGGTACGCGGCACGCTTGCCTTCCGGGCCAACCTGGAAGCCGTGTTGGTCGTCAACCCGGCCACGGTATCGCAGCTTACCATCGGTCCCGAGAACTATGACCTCGGGAACTCGCTTGACTTCCCATTGGTCCGCGAGTTTCTGGTCGACATCCATAAGCATGGGGAACTCGATCCCATGGCTGCGGGCGAAATGTTTGACCTTGGTAATGTTGTCCTGCACGTTGGAGTTGATGCCGACGAAGACAACCTTTTCCGCGTCCTGGCTCTTCGCCAAAGCCGCCAATCGGGGGCGCGTAGATCTTGGCGAGCGGGCATTCGGTGCCGAGAAATGCCAGGACGACGACCCTGCCCTCCCCGACTGCCGTCAGGTCGACCAATTTCCCATGCGTGTCGCGGAGCGAAATGGAAGGTCTTGCGGCATTCGCCTGGCTGATGAAGGCCGACGCCAGCACCGCCCCGGCAATGAGGTAACCGTTGAATATCCGCATCATTCCACGCTTCTCCCGAGATGTCGGTAACCAATTCGCTGACGCTTACGCGATTCGCGCACCGAGTGCGCAGCTAATTGTATTGCAGACAGATGCCGACATGGGGACAATTTTGAAAGAAGAAATGCCTCGACTTTTCACCCATCGTTCACGAACCTGAAATGAATGTCAGTACGACTGCCGCTGCGCGGCCAAGCCCCGCGCAATGGGGATCGGGAATTCCTTGTTTTCTACCGCGATGCGGGACGAGCCAGGTGATTTATTGCCACACAGGAAAAGTACTGCATGCCCGCTGCGCATGCCAAGGCTCTCCAAGCGATCGGACCGGGCATTACGACATTTGTTTCTGATGCGCTAGGCCCCCCAAGTTGGGGTTGCATGGCCGGCCGGCGGGATGAAGCGCAATCGCACCTAAGCTCGCTTGCACCCCCTCCGGCGATTTTGGCGGCAATCTTCTTTTGGCAGCCCATCGCGTCAATCGTGACTGCGGCTCCTTTCACGTCGAGGGGGAATGGCGGTAATCTCATTGCTCTTCGAATCAACGGCAACCTGAGCGAGCATCACGCGCTTCACTGGCCCAAGCCGAAACAAGATGCAGCGGATTCCGGCCCACCGCCTTTTCGAACGAACCGCGCAAGGTCTTGCCGTCGATGGGGACGTGCTGGCCGATTTCGCGGCCGATGTCGTCCAGCCATTGCTGGAGAAAAGAAGGGGGACAGGCGCGAATGGCACTAAGTTAGCGAGCGGGAATTTCGCCCAAAAGTCGGGCTTTGAGTATTTCGCGCGATTCCCTCATGAGTCGATAGTTCTTCGACCTTCGTTTTCGGACGCGCGGTTCGACGCGGTCGGGACGGATCGGAAGGACCACTAAGTTACCGAGGCGTTTTCCTGGCTTGGCGTGACTGAGCCAACGGACGGCATCAATGAAACTAATGCGCTCGACGGGCACGCCTTGGCGACCGGCTGCCGTCAACATGACGACCCGGACGAGATTGTAAACCAAGGCGAAAACGGCCAGCTCCTTTTGCACGCCTTCCACCGTCTTGCAATGCAAGATGTCCATGTTCATGGTTTGCTTGAGATTTTTCAGCTCCACTTCGATGCGCCAGCGGGTTCGATAAAGGTTCGCCAACTCCTCGGCGGGATACATCTGTGCGTCCAGCAGAGTCGTTGCCAGCGTGACTTCCTTCGTGCGGAAGCCGGGACGATTCACGGTGTAGCGCAATTCACGCACGACGATCGACTCTGGGAGTATCGCGAATTGTTCCGCGGTCATCCATTTGGGCCTTTGCTCGGGCTTGAACCATTCGACCAATTGATCGGTGACACCTAGCTGTCGCAACCAACGCGAGGTTGGAATCCCTTTTGTCCCTCGCCCGTGCGGACGACCCGGAGTGAAATCGACGAACATGCGATGATGGATGCGAAAAACGGCGTGCAACAAGCGATCGCGCAGGATCGCCAAGTGGGCAAAAGAGCAGAAGCCTCGATCCGCCACCAACAGATCGCCGGGCTCTAGCCGTGGATGAAGCAAGGGCATCTGCGAGAGATCGTGTGTCGTCATGGGGGCGGCAATCGCCTCGATCAACATGCCCGTGCCGACATGAAACATGGCCAATAAATGCGCCACGGGAAAGCCACAGCCGGACTTTTGCTCGCTCGGCTGACCGAAATAGCCGCGCAATTCCGACGTATCCGACATCGAGAAGCTCGAACCGTCCACCAGGAACGTTCGATGTCCATGCCAGCTATCCCCCGTGTCCGCGCCCGGGCGAACGGCATGGATCATTTTTGCCAACAATTTGCCCAGAATCGCCAGCGGGAGACGCTTTCTCGCTTGGCAATAGGCCGAGGAGGTAAAGGACAAGTCCGACAGATGCGGCAAATGCGTGCAAGCCGTATTGCGATGCAGCACTTGCAGAATGAAGAGATGCAAGGTCGTCACTGGGTCGAAAAGCCGATCCCGCCAAGTATGGCCAACCTCGCGGCAGCACTCCAGAATCGTCTCGCGCTCGAGGAGTTCCGCCAGATTACGCTTGATCCGTCCCAACGCTTCGCTGAGATGAAAGACCACGTCCGTGACCTCCGTGCCATAACCATGTCACGGACGAATTGTTGGTCTCACGCTCGACCGGTCAACTTTAGTCTTTCTTGCGAGATTATTCGAACCCCTTCGCGTTGACGCAAACCCAATAAGCTACAGCATCTCCATCACTAACTTAGTGCCATTCGCGCCTGTCCCCCTTTTCTTTCGGCCGAATCAAGGTTTCGATCACCGGCTCCAATCTAAACGCCGACATCCGGCCAAACATTCGCCTCTTCGAAAGTCTCTCCCGCCACCGCGTCACCTGGATCAAGGACAGTTCCCGGCGGGACTCGATGCAGGCCCGCGAGGGAGTTCTGGTCATCGATGACATCAGGATCAACGAGTGATCGCGTTACGGCGCCGCCTAGCAGATAATGTAAGCGCGGCGGCGCTCGCCGCGCCGAGCATCACCAGCGAGCCGGCTTCGGGGACGCTGGCGATGTACACGCCTTGTCTGCCATTGGCTAGGTCCGCGTAGAAGGCGATTTGGCCGCGATCATTGAAGCCCGATCCTTGGAATGCGATATGGGTGACAGTGGACCCATCCAGGGCGTCGCCGATGCCGATAACCTTGTCAAGTACCGGATCGGTTCCGGTAAAAATCCCCGAAATGCCTGAGTCGAGCAATGCGGCGAAGGCGTAGTCCCCTTTATTGTTGATGGCGACGCTCCCAAAGGAGCGGAACGGATCTACCACGCTCGCAATCAAATGGAGCCCGTGGATGTCGCCCAGCCATAGCGAATTGTTGGCGGCATCGCGAATGACGGCGATGACCTCGCCTTGATTGTTGATGTCCCACCACTGGAACGCGTAGAAAAGGCTTTGAATGAGCGCTGACGGTGATCAGTTGGCCGTCCCCGCCGGCCCTGGTCGCGTACAGGCCTCGGTCGACACCATTATACTGGCTCAGGCTGGTGATCATCCAGCCGTTGTCGCTGACCATGGGGTTGACCTATGGGCGCCCCTGGGAAGAGTTCGAATACCGGTTCAATGCCTCCGCCGTTTCGAGTATACGCCGCCGCGCGCCGACGAGGCGGCAAGCATAGACCACGGTGCCATCCCTCATGATCTGGGGTTCGAGTAGATGCCGAAACCGAAGGGATCGAGTGCGCGACGATGGCCGTAAGAGGTCCGCCTTCTCCCTCATAGACGCCCCAAACGTGCCGGCGGGCATTGAAGGCTACCGTTCCCGCGTCGTTTATCACCGGGTATGGGCCGCCGTAGAACGAGGAATCCATGGACGTATCAAAAATGGTCGTCAGCGCCCGCCATTACCCGTATAGATTCCGTGTCCAGCATTGTAAGATACGGCTGCCGCATCGAATGCGACGACGCCATGATTATTGATCGACGGAATCGGATTGGGCAAGTTGCCAGCCACCTCGCCAGTGTATGTGACACGCGTGAACGTGTAGGCCGCCAAAGCCCTGTTAGCACCTTTTGATCCGTAATGCTGAGAACCGAGAGCAAAAGTACGAGAATTAAAACCAAGTCGCGCAAACGATGGCTGCAAGCAGCCGGACTAAGGGAGGCATATGAATCTCCTGTCGCTATAGGGTGAAACTTTCGCGTAGCGCTTATCGAACGAGCTAATATTTGGCGTCCATGCGTCACGGATGTGGCGATGCAACAACCGCCTCGTCACGTGGAGGGTACTCCGGCGTGCAGAGACGTTAAGCCACATCGCGATGACCGTCTTGAAGTCATTGAATTCGAGGACAGCTGTCCGGCTATCGGCCTCTCCTGCGATAGCGCCATGATGCGGATGAAGAGTTCGTCTGGTCGGCGACATGGTTGCGATCGTAGATGCGGCCAAGGTAGGTTCGGACGGTACATTCCCCGATACCCATTTCCGCCGCGATCTCCTTGCATTTTCGTCGCCGGAGCAACTGCTCGACGACCTTGGCGTGCATCGGAGTGAGGTCGAGTTTTTCTGCGGATCTTGGCCCAGACGTGGGCCGGAAGGGAAAGTCGTCTTGTTCATCGTCGGGCGAACCGGAAGACCGGCGTTTCATGACCGCACCCCTAAACAAACAGGGCGTCGAACCGCGCACGCTCCGAGAAACCCCCGCCAAGGGGTGTAGAGAACGTACCTCGGCCGACGCCCTTTTCAGGTGTGCTCCAAGGCACTGCTCCTCTACTTCAAACTTGGCGGTTTTTCTCGGTAGCAGCGTCTTGACGCCAAGCGTCATTTCAAATTGTCGCCATCGCACGAAGTCCAGCGGGCAGCCTACAAGCATTGCAACCGATTGGCCGAACCCAAGTAGGCCGTATCATGGGTTGCTTAACCAGAAGCCGGCCAAACAGGACGCGAGGTGAGAAACACGAACAAAATGGAGAATGGGGTAGCAATCTGGACGCCTTAGCCCCGATCTTCTCAAAGGATAGATTCAACGAGAGGTCCCCATCGCTTTCGCCAGGCCAGACCTGCACGCCGAAACCGGCAATTCCCAACATTGCCAAGCTGCCGGCTTCCGGAACTGCGGTATACTCGTAGGCTACCGTAACTGTTCCCGACACTATACCTGGACCATAAACATATGGACTTGTCTCTGCCGAAGTTGTCGCGTAGAAAATGCTCAGCGTATACTCTATGTCGATGTCGAATGTGCCAACCCCGATGTAGGTAGCGACTGCTCCGCCGGTAAGCAAATCACTGTCCGAATCTGTACCCGTTACACCGGCGACTGTGAACGCGTCAGCTCCAGCGAAGTCGGGGAAGATATCATTGTCTGCGGCAATATCGAAGCCTGTCCCGGACTGCACCGCAACGGCATTGACAATTAGGCCTCCGGGCGCTGTTGCGGTCACATCGGCGCCTACTCCGAGACCGATCAGGTCGATGGCAACGGATTCTTCGTTATCAACGGTGATGCCCCCTTGAGAGGTATTGGCATTGAGAGTAAGAGTAACTTGAGAAAGTGTCCCCAGCACGGGATCGAATAGCGGGAGAGACACACTTGTCGTCGCTGTGTTTGGGTACAGAATCGGGATTGGACCTGGGCCGAAGCTTCCGATGTAGCTGACCATTGCAGCTGATCCTGATATGGGCGACAAAAGAAACGTAGCAATAGCGAGTGAAGCGACCGTCTTATTCAAGGTGTTGTCCTTTCAACCTAGATGTGTTCTTAAGTTTGAATTCGTGTCTTCTTGTTCTCCGTTTAGGCCTCCCGGTCTCAATTCCGGTAGGCATACGGCGTTTGATAAGTCCTTGACCGAAACATTCATGAACCATTTCAATTGGGTCGCGTTTTTTACAACCTCGCCATGTTGAAGGCAGGTTCCGACTTCTTTCTGATGACCTCCTTTTTCTTAAATTTAGCGACTCCGGCCTCTATGAATGGCTCTGTCGGGTCGTAACGCTCGAACGCAGATCTCCTTGTGGCCGTATATCCTCGCCGAACTTTGTTGATCCTGCGCATCTTGTTGATCAGTTTCGCAGAGTACCAGATACATCGAGGACTAGCCGAAATCCAGAATCAAGTTCTCGGGTTTGCGGATGAGCATGATAACGTCCTGCAGCTCGTAGTCCCCAGACCCCCCAGCCCCATCCGCCACCACGCGCGATGCGGTGCCCACCTTCGGCAGGACCTTGTGGATCGATCTCGAGATTCTGTCCGCCATAGGAGCCCGTGTGCCAGTCGAGACACCATTCCCAGACGTTGCCATGCATGTCATGCAGACCCCAACGATTCGCCTTTTTTTGGGCTACGACATGAGCAAAGGCATCCCCAATTCCGCCGGCATTGTTGTGAAACCAAGCATAAGCAACCATTTCGGAGTCCTTGTCTCCATAACAATAGCGAAAGCTGGTTCCGGCCCGACAAGCGTACTCCCATTCAGCCTCTGTCGGCAACCGATAGTAAACACCTCGTTGTAATCGATCAGCAATCCTCTCCAATGCCGTCAGCCTTTTGCAAAACTCGATCGCATCGTCATGATCAATGTAACTCGCGGCCACATTCGCTCCCTCACGAACACTTCTTTGTCCAGACCAAGGCATGGTGCCCATGATTAGTACCCACTGGGCTTGAGTGACCTCAGTCTTGCCAAAGTAAAACGGTTTTGAGATTCGGACTCGGTGTAGCGGACCCTCTTGCTCTTCGCGCCCCATTTCTGAAGGAGGCGAGCCCATTTCAAACTCTCCCGCGGGTATCAGTGCAAGCGATATACCCGCCGAATTCATGACGGACGCGTTAAGCTTTCGAGTCTTTTTCTGTTTCTCATCCAGTCGCTTTAGAGTGCCGACTGCCTCTCCTGTTCGAGTCACGTCTTCACAAATGGATTTGCAATCTAGGACATTTGCTTTTTCACTCACCGTCCCTGTGGTCTTGATCCTGCACAATGGATCATCAGGTACACTTTCACTCCAATTAATCTTGGCACCCTCGATTGTCCCCTCGACCTTTGAAAGAAACTCTGTTGCCTTAATGTAGATATATCCTTCAAAGGTATTCATTGATCTATTGTTTACGTAAAGCTTGAAAGACCCAAGATTGATTTTGGTGGATCCCTTTACGCGCCCTCGTGTTCCCGACCACACCGAGTCCGTCGTGAAGCTTGCAAAAGGATCGTCCTGCTGCACATCCCTGACGCTGATTCCCGTTGTGTTGGCGGCAGGCTTGCGCGGCGTACTATCATTAGGAGCCGAGTTGGCCGTACCGACAAAGACAAGGACGAGGAGCAGTAGTCCCACAGCGGAATCCCATTTTTTCCATGATGGCTTTACTAGCCTGGATGGTGCTGTGAGAACGGTGAAAGTCTCAACAACTAATGTGTCGAAAGAACCGGCGTTGTGCTTTGGCGAAGGAAGACCTTGATTGTGAGTTTCCATGGCTGTAGGTTGAAATCGTTTCCTTTGGTTCCACGTCTCGACCTGCCGGTCGCAATTCCGGCAACCTGGTTGTCCTTGATTTGTGATTGCCCAGACCAATTGTTTACCGCATCAGACCAAAAGCCACTTTTTGACGCTCGTGGACTTGAACTCCAGGCTTGTTTTTCTTCCGTACGCCGTCGATACTCAAGGTCGCGGTGGTACCGTCGGTCTCTGTTTCTATCCAGACTCCTTGAAGTTCCTTTGGGATCAATCCCGTCAATTCAAGCGTTGTTGACTTTGTGCTCAGCTGCCCTGCCGCCATCCTTTCGCTACACTTGATATTTCACTCTTCCAAATCTCGGAATCGGAGCGCATTTGCTAAACATCCGGCAAGAAGAACCAATGCCATATTCACAGAGAATGTCTTACCTGAAGCAGTCTTGTAAGTTGACCTACAGTAGGGATCGTTTCGGAACGTCGAAGACGATAATACTAGTCCGCGCAGCGGTCAATCCTTCACAGTTCCGGTAAATGAGGTGACCGTACGACGGCGACATGACAAATAAGAATACGGGCAAGGCCACCAATCCAAACGCCAGTGTCGACGTTTCTGGCACTGCCGTGTACGTATACGTCAGATCGATTCGCGACGTCGCGTAAATATTCCTGAAATCAAAGTAGTAGTTCTGAAAGGGATCGATTTCATAAATGGCCTGTAAGGATTCTATTTCGAAGACACCTGGCCCAACAAAGTTTGAAGATTGCTGGGTGTGAAGTGTGGCCGTCATTACCTAGCAATCCATGCACAGAGCCCAACAAAAGGAAATCTGGTCCCGAATTATTTCTCCCGTTTGTCGCGCCAAGATCGAATGGGGCCGGACAGATCGCTCCGCTCGTCTGAAAGCGCCATCGATAAGTCCAACCAGCTGAGATCTGTCGGTGCAAATAAGGTTAGAATGTTACCAGTCAGGATTTGATATTGCATTCTCAACGGCAACATCGCGGATAGTGATATCGAGCGAGAATGAGTAGGCTACATCTGTAAGTGAACCTAAGGACGGATCGAACTTCGGAAGCACAAAATGCGTTGTGAGAGCTCCTTTTGTAGGAGCCATGGAGTCGCCGCCAAACGTAAGGCCGACGGTCACGAACTCGGCGATTGCCTTGGAGGGAGAGAACCCTGCCATACCCATGATCGCAAGATAGGCGGTAAGGCTCCGGATCGATCGTGCTCGGCATATGCTGACAAGCTGTGACATGAGTAGGCACTCGTTATTAGGTGATCTTGGTTGCAGCGACAGCCGATCGAGTGCAACCTTTCGTTCGTATTGACGTCGGGCTTCGTCGAGTCTGCTTTTAAATCGGTCGCTATACCCCCTACATGCGCCAAACTCGGAAACCCGACAAAACTCCTTGAAGAATCAGGATATTGCTGGGTAAGGTATCCTTTGCCATCGAGCATTCTGAACTCGTCGTCCCTTGATCAGGATGGTTTTCGCAAACGCATGTATGGCCCTTGCAGCCGCCAAAGGGAACAGAAATGACCAGTCACAATCCGCAAGAACTCTCCGGCTGCCCGTCTGGGCTGAACCAATTCAACTCCACTCAAGAACTGGACGCTCTCGTTGCCGAGGCTCGGAACGGGTCGACAGACGCGCTGAATCGTTTGCTGGAGGCAGTTTCGTTTCATCTTTGAAAGAGTTGAATGCTCGTGAACGCCGTTTAGGAGTGGGAGCCTCGCGGTTCGTCGGACTCCTCCTCTCCAGGAAGCGATCGTTCGGCTTTCGCGAGCGATTCGGCCAATTCAAACGGGATTCCTATGCTGACTTCAATAAGCAATGGGTAACAAGTCCATCCGCCACAAATTTAGGCCGAGAGTCCGTGCGGAATCGAGGTCGCACCACAGTGAGCGGCATATGCGGAAAATCTGGAACGTTTTGGTGACAAGGAACAGTCAGATCCTGAGCTGATTCAGCCCCATTGGCGTTGGAACACAGAGAAGATGTTGAGCGAGCTTATTCCTGTTTCCAATCACTGCGACCCAACGAGCGGTTCGTCATCGATCTTCGGCTGCTCAAAGGCATGACCTACAAGAAGATTGCTGAGACGACGGGGTCGACGGAAGACGCGGTGCACAAGGCCTATCATCGAGCCCTAAAGAAATTGCAAGCCAGGTACCGTGCCCATGAGCAAAGGTGAATCGTCCTTCCTTCGTGACGATCCTTCGAACCGATCGGTTCTCGAATTAGAGGGCACCACACTTCGGAGTCGGTGGGGTTTCTCGTTTGGCTCGGTCGTTTCGGATTTGCCGATGGCCGAATCCCAATTTCGTGAACGTGCTGGCGGATGCCCTTTCTTCCTCGGAACTCGGACGATTCCGGTTGGATGCTTTACTCGGCAGGGGAAGCGCGTATGGGCGCTGTGTTTCGTGCGTTAGATCGAGAACTAGAGCGTGAAGTTGCGATCAAAATCGCCTGGCCCATGATTCTGATGGACGGTGAAGCAAGCGGCAGGTTTGTAAATGAAGCGAAGACGGTCGCGGCTCTCAAGCACCCTGGAATCGTTAAAGTGTATGATGCGGGCGACATTGATGTTATACGCTTTATATCGTTTGAGCTCATCGAGGGACCCACGCTTGCCCAATGGATGAAGGAGCAGGATCAGATACCCATTCGGTTGACAGCAGAAATAGTCCATTCGATCGCAAACGCGGTGGCATTCGCACATGAGCGGGGAATCGTTCACCGAGACCTCAAGCCTAGTAACGTCCTTTTGCGCCCGCGAAATGCGGATGGCAAGAGAAGTCCGTTTGAGCCCGTGGTTACGGATTTTGCCCAGTTTAGCGTCCTAGGTTATCGGATGTTCCGACATCGGATGTCACCAGAGCATTAACCGTTATCGGAACAGATCGTTACATGTCTCCCGAGCAGGCGGCAGGACAGACCAATGAGATTGGACCTGCCTCGGACGTGTTTTCCATGGGCATTCTGCTCTACGAGCTTGTCGCTGGAAGACGCCCATTTGACGGCGAAAGCTCCGACGAAATTCGTCGCCAGATTCGCACGAAGATCCGCCGTCTTTACGTTCTGTCGCAGCAACGTCCCGGCAGAAGTCGAAACAATCGTCTTGAAGTGTTTGAAAAAGATCCTGTTAGGTGCTATGCCACCGCCAGCACTCTGACCGAGGACTTACGGAGGTTTCTCGAACATGAACCGCTCTTGCAAAGCCGACGCCGCATTGGCGGAGAGCCTGGAAGTTCACGCAGCGACGACCGTGGGCCGTGTCGTTGACAACTCTCGCATTGGCAGTCCTAATGTCGTTCGCGGCGTTAATCGGGTACATCGTCGCAGAACGTCGATCCACCGCTACACAAATTGCGATTGCACGGGAGGCGGCCGCCTTTGCCGAAGGAGTTGAGCGCCACCACAAGTACGCTTCGAACATTCGCCATGCGAGCGAGGCCTTGCAAAACGGAGGCACACAGGTAATCGTTGATATGCTCGAGCAATGCCGACTCCTAGCCGTTGATCCGGTGCATCTCGGCATAGAATGGCAATATCTCTCATCTCTGGTCGAAAATGCAGACCATACCTTGGTGGCTAGCGACAAGGCAATTCTAGACATTGATTTCTCGCCGATCGGTGATCTGCTTGCCTCAGGAGGCGCAGACGAACGGATCACCCTTTGGAATACCAGAACTTGGGTAAGGCATCGTGACTGGAGCGAATGCGTCGGCGAAGTAAATGTCTTAGAGTTCTCAAAGGTCGCACCACTTTTGGCTGTTGGAGGCGATAATGGGAGGGTTATCGTTCGTCGACTCGACGATCAGTCCATCCTGTTTGACGAACCAGTTGTGAATGGGCGTTGTTTTTTGCACTGGCATGGCTCGAAGGTACGGGTGAACTAGCAGTCGGAGGTGAGGATGCAGTTCTTACGATCATCAATCCGGCAACCCGTGAACGACGCTCAACGGGTCCGCTGCAGACCATGCCCTTGAACTCTTCGATTGATCCAACTCGTGTACATCCAATCGAGATTAGCAGCTTCGCATATGTTCCCGAAATTGAGTCGATTGCAGTTGGCTTGGAACCGAGTGGCATCTATATCCTGAACGCCTCCTCTCTGTCTCCATTAATACCACACAAATCGTCAGCCGGAGCGTTTCCACACGGACAACAACCCATTGCGTGCGATCTACGACAAAGAAACGTATATTGCAACTCACGGCCCAATTGGCGATCATTTATCAGTTTATAAGATCACTAATTCGACCTGGTTAGCCGATTTCCAATACAATCTGGATTATATTCTCTTAATAGTTCCCAGCAGCTCAACTGCTCGCGGGAGGATTCCGCGACGGCCATATTACTGCGTGGGACATTCGCGATATCATCGCAGGAAAAGACCCGGCAGAATACCAACTGTTTGCCCACCGTGGCAAAACAAACGTGACACAATTCTCTCCGGATGGGCGAAGCTTGGTGTCCGGAGGAGAAGATGGCTGCATCAAAGTTTGGAATCGCGAATCATTGCGCGGCTCAAGCGAGATTCAATTAAAGCATTCGCCGCTCATTGTTGAATTCTCTCCCTGTGGTCGTTGGCTTGCCTTAGGTCAAGGTGGACTTGGTTCTCCGTCTCGAATTTCCATGTATGACACGAAATCCGGAGCTTGCCTATGGACTTCTGAAGAACGGGAGGGTCCGCCATCAGCGGGATTCCGACGGCATCAAAGTTTCCCGAGAGGGACACTTGCGTTCGCACCTTCGGGAAACGAAGTTACGCTGCTGGAGAGAGACTACTCGCTTTGCGCAAGAGACGCGCAGACTGGTCGGATTTTACGCACTTTTCGCATACCTGAAGATGGCTTGCCGCAAAGAATCAAGTACTCACCAGACGGACGGCTTTTGGTACTGTTCAATGCCGACGGTCCAGCATCACTTCTGGATGTTGGGACTGGTGAAGTGGTCAATAGCGCCAACTGTGATCCGGATCGGTGGCAAGCCGAAATGTTTCGTACGATTGTCGGCGATATTTGGTTGGAAGAGGTGTCACCGCGAAATTATGTCCTTCGGACAATGGAAATGACCACTCCCGTATTTAAACTGTTGGGAAAACCGGATCGACTGGAGTCAGCGACCGTATCCCCGGACGGTCGCTACTTGGCGATAGGGAGCAACGATTTCATCATCTATTGCTGGGATCTAGGAAAACTAGGCGAACCGATCAAACTCATCGGCCACGAAGGCACTGTCTTGAAGCTTACGTTTTCGAAAGATAACCAATCGATTGTTAGTCAAAGTTATGACGGCACGGTACGAATATGGAGCATCCCAACATGCTCTGAGCTTATTGGCTTAGGATCCGGAAAGAAGCGGTTTACAAGCATGGCTCTCAGTCCCAGCGAAGACTTGTTGATTATGGGGTCTCATCATTGCGAAAGAAATGAATTGGAGATCCATCGATTTGGGACGAATCGTCGGATGCCGCAGCGGTTTGCTTCACCGCTTGAAGAATAGCGGACTTTCAATAGCCTGTAGTTCCGAATCCCGAAAGATGTTTATAGTGCGATTGAACAAGTGGGACGTCACTTTCTCTGCCCTCGCTTGGTGCTCGAATGTGGGCCACGCTGGCCTACCGCCTTAATCGCACGGTCATCAGCGAGATCGACTCTATCGGTGCTCGCTTTGGAGCATGCAGATGGCGAAGATCGGTCCGAGGCCGAATGTGAGGGCATGAAAGGTCGAACGCGGAATGCCGGTATAGTGGGGAATCCAACCGAGGGGGAAGAGACGACCCCGAGGTAGAAGCACATCGTGTTCTCGATGAAATCTACTGCGAACTTCCACATAAAATGCATGTTTCGAGGAAATGGCCGATGGGGGTGGAAAGGGGGACAGGGCGCTTAAATTTAGGTTTCGGCCTTCCGCGGTCGGTGGGGAGCGCGGAGGGAGGACTCCAGGCCGAGCGTCTTGGCGGTTTGGATCCAAGGAGGGCTCTATAGGGCTGTCCCCGGAGAACGGACCGGCGGAGGGCCTCAAGTTCCGCCTCGGATTGTGGCTCGTGAACGATGGTAAGCCAATCCGACGGGTACTTGACCGGCCACGGGTCAAGGAGCACCAGCGCGTCCGGTTTGGAGTGGATGCGGCGCCAGGGGTGGAAAGGGGGACAGGCGCGCTTAATTCTAGGTTTCGGCCTTCCGCGGTCGGTGGGGAGCGCGGAGGGAGGACTCCAGGCCGAGCCTCTTGGCGGTTTTTTGGATCCAGGGATGGCTGCCATAGGGCTGTCCCCGGTGAACGGACCGGCGGAGGGCCTCAAGTTCCGCCTCGGATTGTGGCTCGTGGACGATGGTAAGCCAATCCGACGGGTACTCGACCGGCCACGGGTCAAGGAGCACGGGCGCGTCCGGTTTGGAGTGCGCGCGGCGCCAGAGACTGCTCCACTGCCACGCTTCCGCGCGATCGACGAGCCCGGCACGCAGGGGATTGCGCTCCACGTAGCGCGCGACTTGATAGAAGTGGCGGTCCCGCTGCACGGGAAACGACTTGTACCTGGACTGATAGACATGGCCATAGCCCACCTTCCCGCGATGGAGTTGCCAGCGGCGCACGTGCCGGGTCGTGAGCATTTGCATGAAGGACGCGAGCTGGCCGTCCTCCTTGGGCCACAACACCAGATGCCAATGATTCGGCATGAGCACGTACGCGCAGATGCGCATCGGCCGCAGGGCGCGGGTTTCCCCCAAAAGTTCTTCGAACGCCAGGTAATCCCCCGGCTTGGAAAAAAGTTGCATCCGCCCCACGCCTCGATTGAGGACATGGAACACCATACCACCAGGAGCTACCCGTGCCGCACGTGCCATGACCGCATGTTACCCGCGTCAGCTCCGTCCGTCAATACGCGCCTGTCCCCCTTCCCCTTCGCTTCGAACGCCAGGTAATCCCCCGGCTTGGAAAAAGTTGCATCCGCCCCACGCCTCGATTGAGGACATGGAACACCATACCACCAGGAGCTACGCGTGCCGCACGTGCCATGACCGCATGTTACCCGCGCCAGCTCCGTCCGTCAATAAACGCGCCTGTCCCCCTTCCCCTTCTTCCGCTCCCAGAGCATGGCGGCCAACATGGACGGAGGTGAGTAAGGAGCTCGCTATCGCACGCGTACTTGTTTATGTCCGCGAAAGAACCCCTCACCCCAACCCTCTCCCCAAGGAGAGGAGATGGAGAGCACGGCACCCATTGGTTCCCACAGTGAGAGGGAGGTGGAAAGCCCCTCACTCCAATCCCTCGAGGAGAGGGAGATGGAGAGCATGGCGGCGGGAACTTTGGACCCGGGGGGTCAATCATCTTCCTTGACGAGATTTCGATTCCAAGAGGGGACTTCGACGACCAGGTTTTGCGAGCCGTTGGGAACGCATTGGCAGGCGAGCCGGCTATTGAGTTCCACTCCGCGCGCCTCGTCGAGCATGTCGAGTTCGTCGTCGGTCGCTTCGTTGCAGGACTTGAGGCCTTCGCGAACGATCACGTGGCAAGTCGAGCATGCGCAAACCCCGCCACACGCATGGTCGATGTCGACGCCCGCCCCGAAGGCAATGTCGAGAATGCTTCCCGGGAGCCCCGTTCGGTTAAAGGGGACGTCGCTGGGATCGATCTCGAACGTCTTCCCTTCCGGGAGAAAGGTGACGGTGAATTTCTTCGTGGCCGGCTCAAACTCCGCCGGCTTGATGTAGGGATTCGTGCCACCCATTCCTGTCACAACCTCTCTGACTTACGCCCGACGATTCGCGGTACTCATCGCCGGCGTTTTCCAACTTTATCGTTCAGTATTTAACGATTCTAGGCGCCCGGAGTCGGCTGTCGACCTTTCCCGGCCCCGAAAGCAATTCCAGATTAGCCGCCCCATTTTGCGTTCCATGGCGCATCCGAAGTGCAATTTCGTAACGCCGGGATCGTTCGCAGGGAGAGCCTTGGCATTCGCGGCGTCTATGATTTGGCGCCGGCCCCCCACGTTCCTTTTCTGATCGGCAATATTCCGGGAATTCTTGCGGTTGCGAAAAGGGATGATCGTCATCAAATGGGGTCACTCCGGCTCATTGCCGAACCGAACTCCGCTCGCGTCGCCGAGTTGAAATTCGAATTCATGGGGGCCGGTCGCAGTGACGCATTTCACCAAAACCCGGTTCCATCCCTTCTTGAATGGAAGGGAGATTTCGCCGCCAAGCTTGATGGGGGAACCGTTCACCCAAAGTCGGGCGTTCTCGACTGGCCGAAATTTCGCGGATACCTCCTGGTCGGCCTCGGAATAGAGATGGCAAAGGGCATAGGCGGAGCTGTGATCACGATTGATATGCTTGCGGAAGTCGAGCTTGCCGTTGACGTCGGGGCTTGCCGGCTCCCAATAGGTGGACTGGTCGTTCTCGGGCTCGATGCGTTTGTGGACGTCGAGTTGCTTTTGGGCGGCATCGACCGCGTCCAGGTTCGTCCCAAACGGCCCTGCAACCCACCATTGCCCCGGATACCGTTTCAAGCCCTCTTGCGCGGATTTACTTTTCAAAAAGGCGATCAGGTCGATGAATTGTTGATAGGTGAGGTTCGCCACCACGTTTTCCGGCATAAGGGAAGTCTTGGTTTCGCGTAGCTCTTCGATGTCGGGGCGGGCAATCCGGTACTCGGTCCCCTTGGAATCCTTGAGGGTAATGCCGTCGTCCGACCGCGCCGTGAGCAAGCCGGTGAGCACCCGTCCTTCCGTGTCCGCCACCACGTACGCGGTGTAGCCCTCCTTGATTTCCTTGCTCGGCTCCAAGATCGATTCGAGGATTTTGGGAATGGAATGCGTCTCCCAAAGTCGATTGAGGGCAGGTCCCGGCCCGTTGGGATCGCCGATGTTTTCCATCTTGTGGCATCGAATGCACTGGAGTTGCTTGGCGTCGGTGAAGATGTTTCGCCCCGCGACGGGATCGCCGTTGCTTTGGACCATCCGCTCGATTTTGGCGGCTTCCGCGGGGGTGAGGGCGATAAGAAGCCCGCCTTTCATCACCTTGGCGATTAACTCGGTCGCCTCCGGATGCTTTTCCTCATGCCGCTTCAAGATCTCGGCGATGATCGGCAAGGATTCCCTCGGCAGTCGGTTTTCCAGATAACGATTGGCGACCAGTTTCGCGCCTTCGAAACGATTTCCCAACTGACGAATGGCTTCCTCTTGAACTTGCAGCTTGGGGAACGCGAGTAACTTTTCCGCGAGCGCGGCCGCCTTGTCGCCGTCGATCGCCGCCAACGTTCGCAGACTTTCGATCTGCACCTCCGTATCGTCGTTGTTCTTCGCGAGGCCAGAAACGGCTTCCGATGCCTTGGCAAGCATCAACTCGCGAATTACTCGAAGAGCTTCCAGTCTGTCCGCACGATCGTTCGAATGATTAATGACCGCGGTCAAATCTCCCGCGAGCGACACGACTTTGGCGGCGCCGATGGCTCGAATCGCGGAATGACGCAACTCGACGTCCGGACTCTGCATGAGTCGCTTGAGCAAGGCCTCCGTTCTTCCCAGATCCTTGGGGGTCAAATAGCCCAAGACTTCCAGTACCGCCAATTGAACATCCTTGGGTGCATCAGGATGGTCGTCGAGGTATTCGACGAGACCATCAATGGCGAGTGGCGGATCGAATTGATAGTTGCGATAGGAACGAATCAAATCCGCCCGTTCCTTCGCGGTCAAAGCGGGCGCGGCAATCAACTTTTGAAGACTTTTCGCCGCCGCCGGTCCGCGAAAACGATGGAAAAGATCGAGAGCGAGCGCCCGCTGTGCCGAATCCTTGGACGCGGCGAGAAATGCCAATTTTTCCACCGCCGCGGGCCCCATGGTCTCGAAGGCGCGAACGTACGCGTCAACGAGAAATGGCTCCTTTCCGTTCTCCATCGTTAGTTGTGCTTGAAGCAGATCGGCCTTGGAATCGCCGGCGACCTTGGCAATGGCGAGAACGGCGACGCGGCGAACGGCCGGGTCCTTGTCCTCCACTAAACGCGACAAGACATCGATCGCTTCTTGGTCCCCCTTGGCCGACTTTCGTCCGAGAATGTCGGCGGCGAGCCGGCGCAGGTCGGCGGAAGAATCGGAGGAAACTTGGAGAACGGCGGCGCGCGCGGCATCGTTCCACAGCGGAGTCTGGGCGACGAGGGCGTGAATACGCGCGGTGAGATTCTCCTTCGGGTCATTCAATAGGGCCAGCAAGAGGTCTTGGCGACCACGACGAACCAACTCGAGTTGCGCAATCTGGCGTAGATCGAAATCCGGCCCTCGCACCGTATCCACGAGATTCTCGTCCGAAGACGAAAGGACCCGCTTGCGCACGTCCATCGGTCGAAGGGGGAGTTCCGGCGATTGCCCATCTCCGACCCATCGAATTCGATAAATCCTGCCGTGAACTCCGTCTCCGGAGAGCCGGCCGGCGCCACCGGAATCCGTTCGCCAATCGCAGACATAAATCGCGCCATCGGGGCCGAGCGCGCATTGACAGGGGCGAAAGAGAGGATCGTCGCTACGCATGAACTCGAATTCTTCCGTCACTCCGAACGTTGCGCCTTGAGGAGAGAATCGATAGGCGCGAATGAGCTTTCGGTAAACGTCGGGGTAAAGGAAAAGACCTTGATACTCCTTGGGAAAGGATTGCCCTTGAACGTACATGAGACCGGCGGGCGAACCACGACCGGTCTTGAGCATGAATGG
This sequence comes from Planctomycetota bacterium, assembly GCA_046350335.1. GTDB lineage: Bacteria > Planctomycetota > Planctomycetia > Kolteriales > Kolteriaceae > JAXMAQ01. The sequence goes on along the minus strand of JAXMAQ010000059.1, from coordinate 13,759 downwards.
AAGCTTGCCAGGCAGTTCGCCGTTCACCGCAGCCCGCGCGTGGTCCGGCCGACAGCAAATCGCGCCGGGAAACAATCGCCAGCCGTAGTCCGCGCCTTCCGCGATGTGCAGAAGCCGGCAACCCATGAACTTGCTGCCGTCCTCGTTGTCGTTGTCGACATGGAACATGTTGTAACGTTCGTCATACACCGCGTCGCGGTACGGATTGCGAAAGCCGATCGCGTATTCTTCGAGTTCGGAACCGTCCGGCTTGCAACGGAAAATGACCCCCGTGCGGAGCGTCGTGACCCGGGTGCCATCGGAACCTTCGCCGTAATTGTCATTGTCGCCGGACGTGACGTAGAGCAGTCCGTCGGGTCCGACGGTCAAGCCGGATGCTTGATGATGGTGGTAGCCGCAAAAGCCGCGAAGGATCTCCTCCTTGACGTCGTAGGGCCCATTCTCCTTGCTTTGCCGATAACGAAAAACGCTTCCTCGGCCGGACAAATAAACCCAGCCATCATGCACGAGGATGCTCGAAGGGAGTTCGCTATCTCCGATAATGATCTCCGCGGCCTCGAAAACGCCGTCCCCGTCCTTGTCGGCGAGAACCTTGACGATGTCGGGCCTGGACTTCTTCATCGTGGCGTTCAGCCGCGACGTTCCATCCTTATAGGCGATCTTTTCGTCCTTGCGCTCCTGACTTTCTGCGACCGGCCATTCGAGCACGTAGAACGTGCCGCTTTTGTCAAACGTCATGCCAACGGGATTGACGACCACCGGTTCGGTTGCCACGACTTCCACTTTAAAACCTTTGGGCAGGATCAGTCCCTTCATGCCTGGGGAATGACTTCCCTGATCTTCAAGTTTGAGCCAAGCCGGCGCCGGCCGAGTCGGAGATTGAACGAGGTTGGTATCATCCGCGAAGGACGATTTGGGAAACAAGAGAGTCCCAAGGCAGGTCAAGAGAGTCCATTTCATCGAAGCAAATCCTCTCGCAAGCCGGTGGGAGAACACCCACTTGGCCCTTCGTGGGTGTTTCCCATCGATCCAAGGCGTACGCTTCCAGTATTTCGCGCCCGCGAGCGGAGCGGATCGCGGACGGCGTGACGCGGGGATCAAAGGCAAGAACGAAATCCTCGTCCAAGGGGAAAATCAGTAGGTGGGCATTCTGGGATCCACGGTCGCGGCCCAGGCAAGAATTCCGCCGGTCAGATTCTTGACGTCCTTAAACCCGACTTGGCGAAGGAAAGTGGCCGCCTGCGCGGAGCGCCCGCCGGATCGGCAATGGACGACGATTTCCTGGTCGGCGTTCAATTCCTTGAAGCGATTGGGAAGTTCCGCGAGCGGAATCAGCGTGGTATCCGCCAACGCGCAGATCGCCACCTCTTCGGGATTGCGGACATCGAGAATGAAGACTTTTTCTCCCGCGTCGAGGCGACTCTTCAACTCGACGGGAGTGATTTCGGTCTTGCCCGGTGAACTCATGGAACCCTGGTCTCCTGGCTTGGGGGTGGAACAGAACAGATCGTAATCGATCAATTGGGTAATGGTAGGCTTTTCGCCGCACATCGGACACTCTGGATCCGAACGAAGCTTGACTTCGCGGAAGCTGGCGTTGAGGGCATCGTACATGAGAAGCCGCCCGACCAAGGGACGACCGATCCCCAAGACGATTTTCACCGCCTCGGTCGCCTGTAAAACTCCCACGGTTCCGGGAAGGATGCCGAGCACGCCACCCTCGGCGCAGCTGGGAACCGCTCCTGGAGGAGGTGGTTCGGGAAACAGACACCGGTAGCATGGTCCCTTCGGCGGCCAGAACACCGAAACCTGTCCCTCGAAGCGGAAGATGCTCCCATGCACGTTCGGCTTCTTGAGCATGACGCAGGCGTCATTGACCAGGTATCGCGTGGCGAAGTTATCCGTGCCATCAAGGATGACGTCGTAATCGGAAAAGATCTTGAGCGCGTTCTCTTTGGAAAGCCGAACTTCGTGCGTCCTGACGTCAATTTCGGGATTGATGTCGCCGAGTCGTTCGCGGGCGGAATCGATCTTCAACCTACCGACGTCCTTGGTTCCATGGAGGAGCTGTCGTTGGAGGTTGGAGAGATCGACCCGATCGAAATCCACGATTCCGAGGGTGCCGACGCCGACGGCGGCCAAATAGAGCGCCGCTGGCGATCCAAGTCCCCCCGCACCGACAAGGAGGACGCGGGCGTTTTTCAGTTTCAATTGTCCCGAGACGCCGACCTCTGGAAGCAAGAGGTGCCTGCTGTACCTCGTCTGTTCGGCGGACGTCAGCCGATGGCCGCGGGGTACGTCGGAAATGGGGTCCGAAGGGGTTCTGGGGTCGATAGGATTCACGCTTAGGCTCGCTTATCTCCAGGGGCCGCTTTATGCTAGAATAGCAAAGCGCGAGGCGGACCGCGCTGCCCGAGCGAACAAAGGCGCGTTTTTCCCCGCCCCATGGGAAAGGCGCTGGGGGTCAGTTTCTCGGATCCTGATGGGGTAGAACCGTCCGTCAAACTCGTGAGCCGGAGAGACCGAACTATTGTCCGATTCTAATGATCCGAATGCTCGAACCATCGGACGCACGGACTCGACCGTCCCCAGGGGCGGCCATGACGGTGCCCCTACCGACAACGTCCACGAATTGGGGCGTCAGTTGGCGGAATTGGAACTGGTGGACACCCCCACTTTCAACGATGTCTGCACGAAGGTGGGTAACCTCGGCGATACCGCGCCCATCCTCACGAAGCTCGAACAGATCGGCAAGCTCACTCCTTTTCAGGTCAAAAAGATCCAGGAATCCTCTCCCGCGGGGCTTCGCTTCGACGAATACGTATTGATCGAAAAGCTCGGCGAAGGGGGCATGGGGGAAGTGTTCCGCGCCCATAACCTCATGCTCGGACGGCAGGAGGCGATCAAAACCATCATTCACCTGGAAGGGGCGGACGAGGCCCTATTTCGCAGATTCCAGCAAGAGGCGCGTGTCCTGGCCCGGCTGGAGCACCCGGCAATCGTCCCGATCTACAAAGTCGGCCGCTTTTCCGGCATTGACTATATCGCCATGAAATTCGTTGCCGGCGACGACCTCAAAGCAAAGGTGAAACAGGCAAAGGAATCCGGCGTCCCGATTGCCATCGAGACCGCCTGCCGTTGGATCAGTGACGCGGCGGACGCGCTCGGCTATGCCCATGAGCAAAACGTCATTCACCGCGACATCAAGCCCGGCAACCTCATGATCACTCGAGGGACTGGACGACTTATCGTGCTCGACTTGGGCATCGCGCGCCTCGCGGATCCGCAGACGCCGCATGGAACCGGGTTGACCATGCAAGCCCGCGGTTTGGGAACTCCGGAGTTCATGCCTCCGGAACAATGGGCCGACGCGCGCGCGGTGACGCCGTCGTCGGATTTTTACGCCTTGGGCTGCACGCTCTTCTACCTGCTCACGGGCACGGTTCCCTTCAAACGTGCCCGAATGGTGGAATTGATGCGGGCCCATGCGACCGAACCGGTCCCCAAGATGCACGAACTCCGCCCGGACGTCCCGCCGGAGCTTGACGCGGTTCTCGCCAAGATGATGGCGAAGAATCCGGACGACCGGTATCGAACCGGCCCGGAAGTCGTGGAGGCCTTGCGCCCCTTTGCCGAAGAGGCCGCCCCGCGAACGACGACCAGCATACCCAAGGAACCATTTGTCCCCCCTCCCTCGCGAACCTCGAGACGGCAAGAATCCTCGAAGCAAAAGAGGGGCGCATGGCCCCTCATCGTGATCGCGGTCGTCGCCATCGCTGGATTCGGCGGCTGGTGGTTCTTGACGAATAAAAGTCCCGCGCTTCTTCCCGTCACGACCGACTATCAGAAAGAGTTCGACATCTGGCTGGAAAGCTATCGGGCGAAACATGCGGACGTTTGGCCGGAACCTTCCGCGTTTCTTGCCGCTGTCCGTGTCCAGATCACGGATCAAGGGATAACCGACGAGGTGACGCTCGCCAGCCGGAAAGGTCGCGTCGAACAACTCACGGTGGACCGGCGCGAGCAACTCAAGGCCGCCGCCATTCCTCCTTGGCTCATCGCGTACCAACAAGAGAACCAGGACGTTTGGCCGAAAATGCACGAGTTATCGGACCGGGTCCGGGAATGGAACGGGGGAACTTTGCCCACCAGCAACGAGATCGCCAACGACGGGGGCAAGTTGGCACTCGAAACCAACATGCGCAAACGTCACAAACTCCGCGACGCCGCCAATGCCTGGCTCAGTCAGTTTCGAAAGCAACATGCCAATACCTGGTCTTCTTTCGATGACCTGGTCGAAGTGGTGGGGGGCAAGGAACGCCTGGACAGGATTCGATCGCAGCAGGACTTCCGCTCACTGCAGGAGACGGTTGCGGATGAAACCGATGCCTTGGAACACCCCTTTGAGAATCTGAATCAAACGCCGCTCGCTTCGGACTGGGTCGCGACCGCCATGCAGTCGCTCAAAGCCATTCTCAGTCTGCATGCATCTCCGCCCGATCCGGCGTGGAATTTCCAAGGGGGATTTTTCAATGCGGAGAACCAGCCCATTCAAAAGGCGAAAGTCCACCAATCCGTCCGGATCTGGTGCGAATCTTCCCGCGAAGCGAACATCACCATCGTGAGCATGGATGAGTGGACGTTGTCGATTCTCAAGGTGGATGTCCCATGCCGTGTCGGTGACAAGTTGACTCTTTCGACGAAATTCACGGAACCGGGACTCAAGCGATTTACTCTTTATGCAACGGCGGAACCGCTGGTCGAGACTTCCGTGACTCCGATTCTCAACGTGAGGGAGAAGGCCGTGCAGAAGCTCTTTTCTCGCACGCGGATCTTTCAGCGTCTCAACGATAGTCTCCGCACCGGTGCCCCCATGCCGGGAATTCCGCCTCATCCCAACCAACCCGCGTGGGCTCATGCGGTCATCGAACTATTGGTCGAACCGTAACGCGAACGCTTCGGGCGCCAGGGCAATTAAAAGTACCACCAACGCCTGGCATGGGATTGAAGTCCATCCAACGTTTCGCTCGAACCGGCCGTAGCTTACAATGAAATGATGGATTCCGAATCGCTAGCCACCGTTGAAGCACCCAATCAAGCGTTGAGCGGGGAGGACCGCTTTGCGTCGCCGTCACTGGCGGACGCCCGTAACCTCGCATGGATCGCGGTCCGATGCCTGTTGGCGGCATTGATCGCGTCGGCGGGCATTGGCCTATTGGCGTTCGTAAAGGGGGCTCAGCCGCTACCTGGCAACAAACTTCTGGTAACCGACGACGTGGCGCCTCGAGCGATGGACGTGGCGCGAGGTTGCCTGCCGGTCTTTTCCGCGGTTGGCCTGCTTTGCGAATTCAGCCTATGGCTCCTACTGCTCGCCAAAGTGCCTTGGCGGACCTGCCGCGCCGTCATTCCCTTGGCTTGGGGCCTGTTTAGCGGCCTCATTTTTTTCTCTGTCGAAGAGGGAATCACTCCGCACGAGATCATGCTCGTTTCCGGAGGAGCCCTCGTCGGAATCTTCTCGGGCATTCTCTACCTGACGCTTTGGCGATCCGGCATGGCGCGGGTGGGAGCCATGCTCCCCGTGGTCGGTGGTCCCGTCTGGCCGAACCTCTGGTACGCAATGATTCTCATTCTCGGCGCCGCTTTTCTGGGCGGATTCCAAGGTTGGATCGGAGGCAAACCCGCGCTTCAGGAGATTTTGAACTACCGCGCGGAACATTGGGCGGACCCGAACCGTTCCCCGCTACCTCCCCCACGACCGATCGACGATCCCCCCTACCGCTAGTTGCTTCCGTTTCGAGAGCTTCAGCATGGCTTCCCCCTCGCCTCCGACATGGTGCTTCATCGCGACCATGGACATGCTCTCCCGCGACAATCCCCTTTATTAACCATGGCAACGACCTTGCGTATTGGTGAAATCGGGAAGGTTTCAGCGATAGCGCAAGTGGTGACTTTCCCAAAAAATCGCCGATCCGTTTGCAGAATCCCGGGCGTGAACTAGGCTTAAAACGAAGGGTTCTCTTTCGAGGTACCTTGGCTCATTTGGGGAGCAGATCGATGTCCACTGTAGGGGCATTTGCCGCTTACGGGCCATTGAGCGCGATAGGCTTCCCTGCCTTAGCTTCCAAAGACCGCCCAACATCGAGTGGTATTGGGGACTCCCGTCCCGAGGCAGCGGATCAGTCACGCGACCGCCCGGAAAGCTTGTCGATTGGATCACCAACGCCTGCCGCGGCCGACGAATCGTCGCGCGTGCTTCCACCCGTAGACCCCGTTTTCGCTGCAGAAAACGATCGCCTGGAGCCTAAGCTCCTGGGCTTCCGCGCCCCATTGGAAGTAGCATCGCAGAATCCAACGCCGGAAGAAGCCGAACCTCTTTACGACGCCCAAAAGGAGCTCGAGGCCCAATCGAAACGAATCGCGGAACAGGTTGACCGTTTCGAGGAGTTGCTCCGAAGATTGAACGAGTTCCGCGAATTGACCTCGCCCGCCGATGCGGAAACCGCGGCATCGGATGCGGAATCGGCGGATGAACCGGATCCGGAAACCGCGAGCATCTACTTCGATCCCTCGCGACTATCGTTGGATACGGCGAAGAACAATCCGCTCGATCGCGACACCAAAAACCGCCTCAACGTCGTCCTTTGATCCCATCCATTCCCGGAGAAGCTGGGGCACGGCTTTTCTGCGGTCACTGTTCGTTCCCATCCCAAGGGAAACCGAAAGGTCCCGCGCCGCGGACGGGAATCCTCGTCGTTGATTTCGTCGTTCCCAAAAGGTCCCTGGCATCCGCGCTTCCCCGGTTTCACCTCTTCCTCTATATTGTCACTGCATGCGGCGCCGACGAATCGCGCTGACGCTGATCCTTGGACCGGGGACTACACGCCGTGGGTCGAGATCCGATTGCGAACTGGAATGGCACGATCATGCCGCTACGGGAGGTCCGCGTTTCCGTACTCGATCGCGCGTTCCTGTTTGGCGACGCCGTTTACGAGGCCTTGAACATCTATTCCGGTCGCTACTGGCTATTCCGCGAACACATGTCGCGGCTACGGAAAAGCCTGGCCGAATTGCGCATCCAATGTGACGTGGACCGACTGGAAAGCCGGATGATCGAGACGCTCTCTGCAAGCGGCGTTTCTCATGGCATCGTTTACTTGCAGATCACTCGTGGCGAGGCGCCGCGCACGCATTATTTCCCCAAAACGCCCGTCAGCCCCAATGAACTGATCTGGATTACCGATACGGGCGCGGACCCCTATGCCCATTTGCGGCCGGACGGCGTGGCGTGCATCACCCATGAAGATCTACGATGGGCGCGGCGTGACATCAAATCCGTGAACCTCCTGGGAAATGTCCTCGGTTGCCAGGCCGCGGTCGAGGCAGGGTGCTTCGAAGCAATCCTAGTGGAGCCGAACGGGCTAATCTCCGAAGGGACGCATACCAGCGTCTTCGCCGTCCGCCAAGGACGCCTGCTCACCGCTCCGCAAAGTCATCATATTCTCCCTGGCATCACCCGCGGCCTCGTACTTCAACTAGCCGAGCATGCCGACATACCCATCGAGGAACACGCGGTCCACATCAGCGATCTACCCGAGTTGGAAGAGATGTTTTTAACGGGGACATCGACGGAAGTACTGGCGATCGTAAAGGTGGACGGCAAGCCGATCGGTGCCGGAAAGCCGGGTCCGATCACGCGAAAGTTGCATGAAACGTACCGATCCGCGGTCGAGCGTTGGCTCGCCGCCGAGGTGTCCACCTGATGGCCGGGACGACTCGGCAACTCTTGCACCACGTCTCCGCGCTGGACGGCGCGCGCCAACCGTATCTGGTCTGCTCTCCGGACGGAAATCTCACGGATCCCATGCCGGTCGTTGTGTACCTGCATGACACGCTCGCCGAACCAACCGCCGAGGGTTTTATCGAGGAGGCGTACCGGACCGCCGCCGATTGGGCGCCGGTTGTAGGCGAAACCCAGCCACTCCTTTTCGTGCAAGCGTTCGGCAGGGGGAATGCGGGTTGGCTTGGTCCGGGCGGCAGGGACCTTCTGGACTTACTGACAACACTACGTCATGCGTTCGCCGTCGACGAGGATCGTATAGCGCTTTTGGGCGTCGGTGGAGGAGCCACGGGAGCCTTGCAACTGGCGGGATGGTTTCCACATAAATTCTCCGCCGTCGCCGCCATCGGCGCTTGGAGTAATCCCCAGTGGGATTTGCCGATCGGCGCGGACGATTGGCCGGAGTGGGAGCGAGCACAACGAGCCGCGATTGCCCCCATCAATCTCGCAAAAAACCTACGCGGTTTTCCGGTCTATCTCGAACACCCTTGGTGGTTTAACGGACTCGACGGAACCACCGGCCTAGAGCATTTCGAGGAGTTGTGCGCGGCGTTCAAGCGATCGAAGGCGAATCTGGAGATCGCGGACGAACCAGCGCGCATGCGCATCAATCAACAAGCTCCGGAGAATCGCCAGAAAACCCTCCGTTGGCTGCTTGAACATCGTCGAAATCCATCCCCCGCCGAGGCGCATTTCACGGCTTTTAATCTCCGTGCGTCCGAATTCTCTTGGGGTCGAATCCATCGGCTGACACACCCGGGAACCCCAGGTACCGTCGAAGTCAAATACGCGGAAAGCGTGCTCCGAATCAAGACTCATGGGGTCGAAACGTTGGAGATCATCTCCCGCCTGCCAACGGAACACGCGCCGAAACGGGTCGAAATCGACAAGCAAGTGGTCCTTGATAACGGGGATTCATTTCCGGCCGTCACGCTGGAACGTATCGGCAAGGATTGGCGACATTTGCCCGAATTATCCTTGGATCGCGAATCGAACCAGAATTCGCCCGGCAAACCGTTCAAGTCCACGCGTCTGGCCGGACCGCCGATGGATCTCCGCTGGGACCAGGTTCTGTTCGTTGCAGGCACCTTGGGTGACCAGGCCGACAACCGAGCGGTATGGGGATTTCTCGAAAGTTTGCGACGACGCTGGCAAGTGGGCAGCGACTCCCTGCAGACGCATCCCGGAGACAAGTCGGCGGCCATCGAGTATCCCCTCGTCCTCGATACGGAAGTGAGCCAGGAGCAGATGGAGAGCCATCATCTCGTGCTCGCCGGCCATCCCCAATGCCACCTGCTCCTTGCCCGTTTCGCGAGCGGCCTACCCTGCCAGTGGAGGGACGAAAACCATTCCGTCATGCACCTGGCGCGCAAACGGCACGATGACGTTCGAGACGTCGCGTTTTTTCTTTGTCCCAATCCCGAGGTCCCCGAGCGCTACCTTTTCGTTATCGGCGTGAACCACGCTTCCGCCTTGGCACATGCGGGAAAGGTTTCGACGGCCTACTTGCCCGACTACTTTGTTCATCGCGGAATCGTCGCGCGGCATTGGGGATTCTTCGACTCCGATTGGCGCGCGGATTGACGAACTTTCTTTGCTTACCTCGCCGAAATCACGGGTCATCAACGTGCATCCGTCGCGGGAATCGAGTCGAGGGGCGAGCATTCCGGTTCAGGAGCAAGGAGCCCGCGAACGCCCACTTTTGCTTTTCCGTTTTTTTCATTCCCAATCGAAGAAACCTCGGATAGTGTGTGTCGCGCCGCATCGATAACGCGTACGGCTACGGCGGGAGTATCCATGTCCACGGACGATGAAAAGCAACTCGAATCCATCCTCTGGGACGCGGTCGTCGTCGGAACCGGGATGGGGGGTGGGACGGTTGGCCATGCGCTCGCGAAAGCAGGCCGGAAGGTCCTCTTTCTCGAAAAGGGACTTTCCTACCATACTCCCGGCGATCAGCCATTTCCCGATCGGATGCCCGAAGAAGAATCGGGATACCTCTCCCTCACGCGGGAAGACAAAGTGAAATTGCTTCGCCGCGGCGGCCGGTCGGTCGACGCGATCGAAGACATCTCGCGGGGCCGGCAGGTGGATTTCCGCCCTTTCATCGGCAGCGGCACGGGCGGGTCGTCGGCCTTGTTTGGCATGGTCATGGAGCGGTTTTATCCCTCGGACTTTTCTCCCCGACAATATCAGCGGGAGGTCGGCGATTCCTCGATCGTCGATGAGTGGCCGATCCGATACGACGAACTTCGACCCTGGTATGCCGCCGCGGAACGACTATATCGCGTGCACGGCACTCACGATCCTCTCCGACCCAATGAGGTCGACGAGGCGCTACTCTCCCCTCCCCCCTTCACGCCCAGCGGCCAGGAACTCTTCGACTACTTTCAGGGCCAAGGACTGCATCCTTATCACCTGCACCTCGCCTGCGACCACGTGCCCGAATGCCGAACCTGCCAAGGGGTGCTTTGTTCCCAAGACTGTAAGAATGACTCGGCAAAAATTTGCGTCGGGCCCGCGGTCAACCAGCACGGCGCGCGCGTACTCTCCGATTGCGCCGTGGAACGCTTAGAGGCCGACCGAGCGAAAGTGACGCGTATTCTCTGTCGCTGGCGCGGACGGGACCTTTCAGTTCGCGGCAAAACGGTGCTCCTGGGAGCTGGCGCGCTTTTCACCCCCGCCCTCCTGCTTAAGTCCACTTCCAAGGATTGGCCCACCGGCATAGGCAACGACAATGATTGGGTCGGTCGAAACCTGATGCGCCATTGCATTGACCTGCTTGCCGTCACTCCAAAATCGAAGGAACCGATCCTGCGTCAGACCAAGGAGCTTTGCCTCAACGACTTCTATTATCGCGACGGGCTCAAAATGGGGTCTTTGCAATCGTTCGGCCTGCTTCCTCCCATGGATTACCTCGTCTCCATGCCCGGCTGGATTCCCCGCGTCCTCCATTGGGCTCGACCACTAATCGCGGGCGCTTGGGAGAAACAACGCCAAAAGTCAGTCGCGCTCGCGGCGCAGCTCGAAGATCTCCCCTACCTGGACAATCGCGTGCTGCCGGCGAACGGAAACGCCGCCGAGGGTGGTCAAGCCGTCCGCCTTCAATACCGTCTCCACGATGCCGAAAAAGTGAGATTGAAAGTCTTTCGCGAATCCCTGAATCGATTACTAAAACCCTACCGTCCGGTCATGATGCGCAACGCGGACGACAATACCGGAATCGCTCACGTTTGTGGCACGTGCAGATTCGGTCATGATCCGAAGCGGAGCGTGCTCAATCCTGACAATCGCGTTCATGGCGTCGAAAACCTTTATGTCGTCGACGCGTCCTTTTTTCCCTCCTCGGCGGGAATCAATCCCAGCCTGACCATTGCCGCCAACGCCCTGAGGGTCGCCGACGTCATCCTGAAGTCGACCTGACGAAGGGCCAAGCGAGCGCTGCATGCGCGAAAACAAGAAGGGTCGGAAGTCCTCGATCGCGGAAGAAACAGGATCTCGTGCGTCGCGTCCGCAAAACGGGATGGGAGAACGGAGGGGAATCACTTCAAGCGGGAAGCGACTGGCCACGGACAGGAAGTCCCGCCCGCCGATAGATCGCGTCAATGACTCGCATATTGGCGACGGCGTCGTTCGCATCCGTGACGATCGGCCCGCCACGGAGGACGGCATTGGCGAACGCTCTCAACTGGAAACAATACGAGGTAGGCAGTCCGGTCAGTCGTTCCTTTTGCTTGATGCCGTCCGCCTGCCACTCCAGCGAATGGAAAAGGTGAGGGGCATTGGGATTGATCACCTTGATCTCGCCCGCATCCCCCAGGATTCGCGCATCGCCGGCGAGAAAGTCCTTGGACCAAAGGGAGCATGTGACGCGCGCGGTCAAACCGGAAGGGAACTGTAGCCTGGCCTGCATCCAACGATCCACGTTCGGCGACGCTCGCTTCGCCTCCGCGGCCACCACCTCCGGTTCCTCGCCCGCGAGAAAGCGAGCGAAATTCAACGAATAGCATCCCAGATCCATCAACGCGCCCCCGCCGAGCGCGTATTGATAGCGAATATCGGAGCCACGAAAGATGGGAAAACAGTTGCGCAGCTCAAGATGCTTGGGCTTGCCGATCGCGTTGCTTAACAGGAGTTCGCGGACGCGATTGGCAAGTGGATGATGCCGGTAGTGCATCGCCTCCATGAGAATGCGTCCCGATCGCTTGGCGGCATCCGCCATCCGCTGGGCCTCGTCCGCGTTACAGGCAATCGGCTTTTCGCAAAGGACGTGCTTTCCCGCTTCCAAGGCGCGAATCGTCCACTCGCAATGGAGACTATTGGGAAGCGGATTGTAAACGGCGTCGATTTCCGAAGCGTCGATGAGCGCCTGGTACGAATCGAAAACGGCGTTCATGCCATGTTTACGGGCAAACAATTCGGCTCGGCGACGATCCCGAGCCGCAACCCCGTTGACCTTTACCTCCGGCACTTCGCGCGCGGGTTTTATTATCGCGGAGGGTGCGATCCAGGAGGCACCAAGGATTCCAACGCGAACGACGTCCATGGAACTACGCGTTGCCTCCCTTCCAAGTGGACCGTTTACGGCTTATCTTTTCCCGCCGGCTTCGTCGATCTTTGGGCGCTCAACCAGAATCGGTCGCCACCCTGGATTCGTTCGAGGGCTTGTGAAACCTCGTAGGGAGTCGGGTGCTCTTGCCGCTCCAAGGCCCAACCTCGAGCCGCGTCTTCCTTCGCCTTGGCAGCTTCACCCATGCGCCGAAGCGCAAGTGCCCGGTAGTAGAAATAGCGGGCATCCCGAGGATAGTTCTGGATCGCGTTATCCAGGGCGCGAATTGCCGCCTGGTTGTCACCCAGGTAGAAGTCTTGCAGACCTTGGTGATAGGCACGCAAGGAAACGGGCTGATCCCCCCCCTCCGCGGGCATCAAATAGAGGCTGGTGGAACCACTTTTCGCCGCGGCGAGTTGTTTTTCCGCTGCCGCAAGCTGCTGCTTGGCGGCCGTAAGTTCCTTGTTCGCGGCAGCAAGGTCGGACGTGGATTTCTTCAATTGTTCGTTCAAAGCATTAACCGCTTCGGCCGGCGGTTCCTCGGTTTTCGCTATTGCCGCGGGCTTCTCGGAATCTGTTCCTTGTTCGACCTGTGCTTCAAAGCGTTCGATTTCTTTATTGAGGCTGGCGATCTTTTCGTTCGCGTCCGCGAGCGATTTCTCCAACTCGGCGACTCGGTCCGCGTCCTTCGTGTCCGCCACCGGCGCGGGAACCGGTGCTGCGGCGGGCTTTTCAGCTTGTGCCCCTTGCTCGATCTGATTTTCAAATCGTTCGATCGCCTGATTGAGCCCCGCGATCTTCTCATTGGCTTCCGCGAGGGACTTCTCGAGTTCGGCGACCCGCGCGGCGTCCTTGGCATCGGCCACGGGCGCTGCCGCCGGCTTGGCGGCTAGTTCCGCGACCTTCGCTTCCAACTCGGTCGCTTTCTGCTCAGCCTTTTGCTTGTCTTCCTTGGCGGCGGCGGCTTCGTCCGCCGCCGTTTTCAGTTCGGCCTGGGCCTTGGCTAGAACATACATAGCCTTATGAAGGTCAGCGAACGAATCGGCGGCAGCATGGATTTTCTTTACCGCGTCCGCCTTGGCCTTTTGCGCGTCGGCTGCAGCCCCCTTCAACTTGTCCATCTCTCCCTTGAGAGTTCCCGACGCGGCAACGGCTTCGTCCTTCTCCTTGGTCAATTCATCGATTTTGCCATTGGCGTCTTGCAGTTGCTTCCAGAAATCCCCTTTGGCGGCGGAGGCGCGATTCTTCGCGTCCTCCAAATCGGTTTTCTCTTGTTGAAGAGGCCCGACCACGAGGAAATGGGACGCACCATAACCTCCGGCCAATCCCGCGACGAGCACGCCAGCGGTCGCAAGAATTCCGACCAAACGGGA
>JAXMAQ010000058.1:0-45589 GCA_046350335.1 Planctomycetota bacterium | reverse complement strand
GCAATTGTTGACTTTCGAGTTTCGCATCGGCCTTTCCCTTTGGTACCATGGGGTGCCTTCGTTTCGTCTACCCGCCGAGGTGACTTACGTGTCTCACTCCGATCCTTCTTCTTTGGTTCGACGATGGACGCGCCGAGACGTGTTACAGGTGGGGTCATTGGGCGCGGTGGGTTTATCGCTTCCCGGTCTTCTCGCCGCCGAGGAACGCCGCCCGGGAAAGCAGGCCGCCACCGCGGACAGCTGCATTCTCGTTTTTCTCAATGGGGGACCGAGCCACCTCGACATGTGGGACATGAAGCCGGAAGCTCCCAGCGAAATCCGGGGAGAGTTCAAGCCGATTGCCTCTTCGCTTTCCGGCGTGTCCGTTTCGGAACACCTGCCCCGATTAGCCCTACAAATGCACCGCTGCAGCCTGATCCGATCGGCAAACCATACCGTCAACAATGCACATGCCGCAGCCGTCTACACGAGTCTCACGGGACACGATCGGGGAGATGCAACCTCCTTGGTTGCTGCTGGGCCGAACGACTACCCCGCGATTGGATCGGTGACCGCGTTACAACGACCGCCGGAACAGGCGATCGCTCCTTTCGTGAACTTGCCATTCATCACAAAGGAAGGGGCAGGGGGTCCGCCACAGCCTGGCTTCTTTGGCGGCTGGCTGGGGAGATCCCATGATCCTCTCTCCGTCACCCAGGATCCGAATCATCCGGAGTTCTCGATTCCCGAGCTGACCCTCGGGAAGGATGTTCCCCCTGGTCGCCTTTCGGGGAGACATGAACTACTATCCGCCCTCGATCAATTGGCGGGCGGCGCGAACCAGGGCTTCGCTACCCTCGACTCGTACCGGGAACGGGCCTTCACCCTGCTGGCATCCACCGCCAGTCAGCGCGCGTTCCAGCTCGACCAAGAGTCCTCGAAGGTGCGCGAAAGTTATGGAAGGAACATCTACGGCCAAAGCGTGCTCCTTGCCCGCCGCCTCATTGAAGCGGGTACGCGTGTCGTCACGGTTTCCTGGGCTCCAGACGCCAATGCCACCTGGGATACTCATGGTGGGAACTTCGCTCGATTGAAATCCGATCTACTCCCCAAGCTCGATGCCGCGGTCTCCAGTCTTTTGGATGACCTCTCGGATCGAGGCATGCTCGAGCGAACCCTCGTCGTGGTGATGGGAGAGTTCGGGCGTTCGCCGAAAATCAACGCGAATGCCGGCCGGGACCATTGGAACTTTTGCTACGGTCTCTTGCTCGCCGGCGGCGGCATTCGTCCCGGTGTTGTCCATGGAAGTAGTGACCGGATTGGTGCCCGGCCTCACGACAAGCCGGTCGGGCCCGCGGACATCGTGGCGACCGTCTATCGGTGTCTCGGGATCTCTCATACCCTTGAGCTTACGGACAAATTGCAAAGGACCTTCCAACTGGTCCCTTGGGGACAGCCCATCGAGGACATTCTCGCCTGATGGTGGCTCGGCGAGTTCGTATCTCGACAATTCCCGTAGTTTCCGGCTGCAAATGCGGTTTCAAATTGTCGCTGGATACTCGTCTCATAGACATACAATACCGCGATTCCATTCCGCCCGAGGGCGTAGCTCAGTCGGTAGAGCAACGGACTTTTAATCCGTAGGTCATGGGTTCGAGTCCCATCGCCCTCACTCGGTTTTCTTCCCTTTCCCGCTTTGCACTAGAAACAAGGCAGTTCACCGCCTACCTCACTTCGGGCATCGCCATCCGTCTCAATTCGTTGAGCAAGCCCCATCCTAGTCCGAATTTAGTTCGGCTTTCGCATCGTCAACGAAAAGTGTTCCCAGATGAAAGTAGGGTGTTCGCAGATCGCTGCCAACTTGAGTTGGCTTGACCCAACCGCGGAGGCACATTATGGGTCTTGTTCGCGACCGTGAACCGGCCGTCGCTGCCGGTTTCACTCCCGAACGCATCCACAAGCAAGGACGCTTGGCCAATGCACCCACTGGTTGTTTCCAGTCTGCTTCTGCTGGTGGCGGCCGACCCGTTACCGATCCAGAAACCGCTCCGCGAGGAACGGCTTCGCGAATTGTCCGATCACGTGAGGCAGGCAACTGTCGAGGTCGCCGCGAGAAAACTCGTCGGCACCAAATGGCTCGTCAGTCACGGCGCCGGGACGATACTGGATGCTAGCGGCCTGGTGCTTACCTGCAAACATGTCGTTCGCGAGTATCCCACCATCACCATCACGACGCACGACGGCAAGGAGCATGCGGGCAAGCTACTTTATCAAGACGAAGAAGTTGATTTGGCGATCCTCGGATTCGAGTCCACGGAGATATATCCGACGATCGAGTTAGCGCGTCGGCGAAAAGTGAGCCCCGGGGAGTTTGCCTTGTACGCCGGTTACCCGGAGCGCGGCCAACGGCTTCTTTCTCGCGGCAGGATCATGGGGACAAGCGATCGTGTCGAACTCTCAACCATCGCGATGGGTACCAAGCTCCTCCGATTCTCGGGCCTGGTCGAGACAGGATTCAGCGGTGGTCCGATCGTCTCGTTGGAGGGAAAACTGCTCGGTGTCGTCGCCGCCCGAGGAAGACTCGACCACGAGATCGGCTATGCCGTTCCAGCCAATCTGGTTCTAAAGTCGCTCGAACGCCATCTTTCCTCGGTGCCCGGCGACCGAGTATCAGGGCAGGATGCCCAGGAACTGCTGGCGCTTCGCGATCTGATTCCACAAACATCCGCGCCGTCCCGGGAGCAAGTCAGGCCGGCTTCTAGCACGCGTCTGGTCTCGAAATGACGGAAAATTGGCCCGTTCTTCGAGCCGTTCTCAAGTCGCTTTAAGGACGAGCACTCCCAGGGGAGGAAGGGTGATTTCCAGCGAGTAGGGCTTGTCGTGCGACGTCCTTTTTTGAGCCCAGACACCGCCGGAGTTGCCGATATTGTTGCCGCCATACACTTGGGAATCACTGTTGATGAGTTCTCGATAGAAACCCTCGCGTGGAACACCCACGCGGTAGCGTTCGCGCATTACTGGCGTGAAATTGCAGACAAAAAGGAGTTCCGAACCCTCTTCGGGCCCTTTGCGAAGGTAGGCGATAATGCTGCTTTCGCTATCGTGGAAGTCGACCCACTCAAAGCCGGTGTGTTCGAAGTCGATCTTATATAGCGCGGGTTCGGAGGTTAGTAGCCGATTCAAATCGCGCACGAATTGCTGGACGCCCCGGTGTGGTTCGTATTCCAAGAGATGCCAATCGAGACTCTGGTACGACCGCCACTCGACCCATTGGCCAAACTCCCCTCCCATGAAGAGAAGCTTTTTGCCCGGGTGCCCGTACATGTACCCGAACAAGAGTCGAAGATTGGCGAAGTGCTCGCGGTAATCGCCGGGCATCTTGTCTAGTAGCGATCCCTTGCCGTGCACTACTTCATCATGTGATAGAGGCAGTATGAAGTTCTCGGTGAAGGCGTAGATCAGGCTGAATGTCAGGTCGTTGTGATGGTATTTTCGATGGATGGGATCCTTGTGCATGTAGCGCAAGGTGTCATTCATCCAGCCCATGTTCCACTTCAGGGAAAAGCCCAGGCCACCGACATAGGTCGGCCTGGACACGCCACCCCACGCGGTCGATTCCTCGGCAATCGTAAGGACGCCGGGATGCTCCTGGTGGACCAGTTCATTGAGCCGTTTGAGGAATTCGATTGCTTCCAGGTTTTCGTGGCCACCGTACCGATTGGGAATCCACTCCCCGTGATTTCGGCCGTAGTCGAGGTAGAGCATCGAAGCGACCGCGTCGACGCGAATGCCGTCGATGTGGTACTTCTCGAACCAGAACAATGCGTTGCCCAGCAGAAAGTTTGCGACTTCGTTGCGACCGTAGTTAAAAACGAGCGTGCCCCATTCCGGGTGTTCTCCTTGACGCGGATCGGCGTGCTCGTAAATCGCCGTTCCGTCGAAAAGACGAAGCCCATGGTCGTCGCGGGGAAAGTGGGCCGGCACCCAATCCACGATGACGCCAATTCCGTTCTGGTGAAAGTAGTCGATGAACGCCATGAAATCTTCGGGCGTCCCATGCCGACTGGTTGGCGCGAAGTATCCCAGGGTTTGATACCCCCACGAACCATCGAACGGGTGTTCCGTAATGGGAAGCAATTCGATGTGCGTGAACCCCATGTCGAGCACGTATCGGACCAGCTTTTCCGCTAAGTCCTTGTAGCTGATCAAACGTTCATTGTCACTGGGGTCGCGAATCCATGAGCCTAGATGGACCTCGTAGACGGAAATGGGCGCGTCCAGGGCGTTGCGAAGGGACCGTTCGTTCATCCATTTTTCGTCCCGCCATTGATAGTGATCGATGTCGTAAACGATGGATGCCGTCTTGGGTCGAACCTCGGTGTAGAAACCGTACGGGTCAGTTTTGAGAGGAAGTAGAGTACCGTCCGGCCCGAGGATTTCGAACTTATACTTCACTCCTTCGCCAATCTCTGGAATGAAGATATCCCAGATCCCCACGCCTGGATGTAGGCGCATGACGTGTCGTCGTCCGTCCCAGAAGTTAAAATCGCCGACCACGCTGACCCGCATGGCGTTGGGAGCCCAGACGGCGAAACTCACTCCTTTTACACCGTCCAATTCTCGCAGGTGCGCGCCCAGGCGCTCGTAGTTTTTGTAATGGGTTCCTTCGCCAAAGAGGTGAAGATCGACGTCGCCCAATACGGAAGGAAAGGCGTACGGATCGACGATCTCAAATATCTGGTTTTCGTCGCTTCGAAAACGAAGTCGATAGCTTAGTGGAAGCCGGGTTCCTGGAATCCATGCCTCGAATAACCCCTCCGCGTCGAGACGATTCATGGCGCGGGCGCTCCCGTCGAGCAGTACCCATGCTTCCAGCGAACCGGGAACGAACGCCCGAATCGAAACTCCCGATTCACCGTTCAGGGTAACTTCATGCGGTCCAAGACGGAGAAAGGATCGCGATGCTTTCCGGAAAGAATGGTTTCGATCGTCGTTCGTTCAATGGTCTGAACCGCGGCGGTGGGCATCAATTAGTCCCCTGGCCTTCAAGCGTCCATGTTCGCGTATTGTCCTGCCTGGACGGCGCCGACAGAGAGTCTTCGTGGGTAGGGACGCACTTCCTCATGCTTGGTCAAAGTCTACACCTACTCCGGGAGTGGTCCAAACGAACCCTTGCATGAACTCGGCGCAAAGCGCCCATTTTCCGATCGGCTCTGCCGACTTTTCGGATTGTAAACTCCCGGAATGGAAAAAGCGTCGCGCGGTCACGCGGTTTTCTTCGAGCCCACCAATGTCGACTTTTAAAGAAACATGGTGGGTTCAGGTTATGCACGCGGCCCAACCGAAACCAAGTAACTCGCGTCGCGTCGACGATCCGGCCCGGAGGGGCAGCACTTTGACGTCGTGGATACAATACACGGCGTGATTGGACGTCTTTGGAGCGCCGCGGTACATGAAGGACTCGGAAATCCAAAGCGTTGTTTGCTTGACATCCGGGATTTCGTCCGTTAACAGGAGAGATCATTGGCAATCATTTGCCGGGTGCATTCGTGAGTCTGGTGAACTCCGCGCCGCGCGGAGGCCTCGCGGATTCATCCGGAAAAGATTGTGGGATTCCTTGTCGAACCATCGGAGGACCGTGCATGCGTAACCTTCCCAAGGCAGGTATTTTTTTTCTGGCACTCGGCGTGTTCGCCGTCGGCGCGATGTTCTTTTTGAACACCCCGACGGTTGAAGCTCGACCGCAGTATCTCAAGGAGTTCAAGGACAAGTACGGCGACGCGTTCAAGAAAGCCAATTGCGCGGTTTGCCACCCGAGCAAGGATAAAAAGGAGCGCAACGACTACGGCAAGGCGGTCGGCACTGCGCTCGGCAGCAAGAATGCAAAGGATTCGAAGAAGATCGGCGAAGCCCTCGACAAGGCAGCCGAGGAAAAGAACGCCGACGGCGTCAAGTTCGGAGATCTTCTCAAGGAAGGAAAGTCGCCCGCAGGCGAATAATCGCAAGGTATAGTTCACGAGGGGAGCCGACCGGAGGTGATCCGTTCGGTTCCCTTTGTTTTTCAAAGAGAACGGCGAGCAGCGCCGGGAATTTCATTAGCGCGATTGGCTTATCCGAACGCAGAAGAACGGTTTGAGGCAAAAGCGATCGATGGATTCACAGATTTTGGAGTCTCCAGAAGTCGAAGCTCCCGCGGCGAACGGCATTTCGCTGGACCCTGACATCCCCTTGCCGGTCGTCGTCCTTTCGGACCTCCATCTCGGACATCCCGCCAGTTTTCTTCGCAATCCCGAAATGGTGCTTCCACTATTGGGAGACGCCAGAACCTTGATCGTCAACGGCGACAGCTGTGAACAGATCGCGCTTCCCTACCGCGATGACGCCCGGGAGAAACTGGCCAGACTCGTCGATTTGTGCGCCGATCGGGGCGTCGGAACGATGTTCCTGACCGGAAATCACGATCCTCTCGTCTCCAATCTCGATTATCTGGATTTGTTCGACGGGCGCGTCTTCATGACGCACGGCGACATGCTTCATCCGCTCGTGGCGCCATGGTCGCGCGAGGGCCCGATCATGGGGGTCGAGCGCCGGCGAATCCTCCGCCACGAGCCCGAACCACGGGACCTCAACGACGTGCTTCACCTCACGAAACGGAGCACGCTCGTCGCTTCGGTCTATCCTCCCGCGATTCGTGGCGGTTTTTTCTCGCGGGTGGAATTGCTCAGCCGATTTGCATTGAAGCCATGGCGCATCATTCGCACGCTCGATTATTGGGGCAACGTGTCGCATTATTGTCACGGCATCCGCGAGCGGCATCGACCCGAAGCGAGGCTCATGCTCATCGGTCACACGCACCGCGCTGGAATCTGGCAAACCCACGACTTTACGATCGTGAATACGGGAAGCTACCACTTACTCTCCAAGCCGATGGTGGTTCACCTTCAGGAACACCGCGCGGTGGTTCATCAAGCCGTCCGGCGGGGACAGGAGTATGTCCTGGGACAAGAGCTCTACCACATGCCGTTGAAAAGTCGGACCGAGTCTCGCTCGAGGTAAGCGACTTCCTCAGGAGAGCGCGCCGGGGAGACGTTGCCCCTTGCCGGCGGTTCGGCCGACGGTGGTTCCTGCTCCGGAGTTTTGTTCGGACTGAGCTTCGAGAGAAAAGTCCGGAAACTTGCCGGAGGCGATTTCGGATTCCCACTCGCGCATCAGCGGCCAACCGACCGCGCACGTTCCGAAATCCGCCAGGTACTGATACGACGTCAGCCTTTGAATGGTCTTCTCGATCAAGGCATTGTCCCTGCGAAAGACCGGGCCATGGCTAGGAAGTAGGAATTCACTGTCGTCTTCGAGGATTCGTTTGAGCGATTGAAGGTAATCGGGAAGGCTCGAACCGTGGTGTGCGTCGATCACCCCGACGCTGCCATCACGGTAGATATTGTCCCCGACGAAAAGCAGATTGTCCATTTTGAACGCAAGCTGCCCCGCCGTATGTCCTGGAGTGCTCCAAACCTGGAGCTTAGCGTTGCCGATCTCGACGACGTCCCCTTCGTTGAGCAGCCGAGCCACCGACACCTTTGGCATCGGGATGTCGATGTCTTGCGCCTTGATTTTCGAGAAGGTGATCTCCTGGTCCCCGGTTTCAAGAGCTGCGACCGCGTCCGGATGAGCCGCGATTGGAGCTTTTAGGACGTCTTGCGCCCGACGTAGTCCCTGCGTGTGATCCACGTCCGCGTGCGTCGCGATGAGCAGTTTGCAGGCGGATAAACTGAAATCCATCCGCCGGATCAGGTCGAGAACCTCGTCGACATCATCCTCGTAGCCGATATCGATGAGGACGTAGTCGCCACCGTCTTCGATGAGGTAAACGTTTACCCCCAAGCGATGCCCCGCCTGATAATTCATTTCGATCACGTTGGGGAAAAGATATCGGCGTTTGAGCATCTCGCATCCTTTGTCAACGCAACCGGCAGTCAGACCATGGACGGGCACTATTGTCCAATGCTATGGCCGCGTCCCCCGCAATTCAAGAAACCACTCCCGGGACTCATCGGTCACTTCTTGAGTTCACCTTCGGCTTCTTTGGCCGCAATTTTCTCGAAAATAATGATATGTTGCCTCGGCAGTGTGCTCACCGTTCCAACCCAACGGAGCGGATGAGGTTTCATCTCCAAGAGTACTTGTTTCTCCGACATTTTGTGAACCAATTTGATCGGAACACTCGGGTCCTCCCGCCGATATTCCACGAAGACGAGGCGGCCCCCTGGCTTGAGGGACTTCACCATGGCCGTCGCCATTTCGTACGGATGCGAAAACTCGTGATAGACGTCCACCATCAGAATCAGATCCACCGATTCCTCCGGCAGTTTCGGATCGGTAATCGTTCCGAGAACGGGCGTAACGTTGGCGACCTTTTTTTCACGCATTCGTTGTTTGAGTTCCGCGATCATCTCCGGCTGAATGTCGACGGCGAGCACGCGTCCTTCGTCGCCAACCAGACCGGCCAGCCGAAAACTGAAATAACCCGAGCCCGCGCCGATATCCGCCACCACCATCCCCTTCTTGATCCCCAGCGATTGCACGAGCGTCGCCGGTGCTTCCTCCTCCTCTCGTTCCGGCCGTTCAAGCCAGTCGATTCCTTGATGACCCATCACCATCGCGATCTCGCGACCCATGTAGAACTTGCCGATGCCATTCGGATCGTGGTTGCTTCGAAACTCATATCTTTCATCCCCCGCCTCCCTTTCGTCTGGAGATGGGGAGGACGCTTGGGGTTGATCTCTCTCCGAAGACCGGGCATTGGCCGGCAATAAGGAAAGAAACAACGTCAGGGCGGAAATCGATCTGAGGTTTCGCATTTTCATGAACGAACCGGTTGCCTTTCGAGCTCGCATGGCGCGCCACGCGCGAGCGGGAACACGAGGTTTCCCTCGGTTATCTCGAATGCCGGCATCGATTGCAAGCGACTTGGAAGATTGAACCTCGCGGCGGTCAAGGGTACGCTCGGAAGGCGGATGGGGAAACTCCATCAACGATTCCCCGGAACCAACTTTGAAATTGGCGTTCGACCACGTTTGCTGACGAGGAGTATGCCCCATGCTGCGAATCATTCTTGTCGTCCTGGCGGTTACCGCCGCGTCCCTCGGCCGGGCGGCGGAGGAAAAAAAGGAGGCCAAAGCGGCCCCGAGCACGTTTGCCATCGCGCACCTGCGGCTTGGGGACGACATTCCCGAAGCGCCGCAACCCGTCGGGTTCCTTGGCGACCAGGCGGACAATCTGCGCGCCATCGTCGGGCGAATTCACGCCGCTGGAAAAGATTCGAAGATCAACGCCCTTCTCTTGGACATCGAGGCTTCGCAAATGGGTTGGGGGCAAGTTTATGAACTCCGCCAAGCCATCGCCGAGTTCAAGAAAAGTGGCAAACCGGCGTACGCGACCGTCGGCGACGGTTCCTCGGGTACGTACCTGGTGGCGGCGGCGGCGGACGAAGTTCTCGTCCCGCCCGCCGGCTGGCTCATGCTCACCGGGCTGAGGATGGAAGTGACCTATTTCAAAAACCTCTTCGATAAACTGGGCATTCGCGCCGACATTCTGCAAATGGGAGACTTTAAGGGAGCCGGCGAGCCTTTCACTCGCGCCAGCATGAGCGAGGAGCTGAAAAAGCAGCTGTCCTCCGTGCTCGACGACTATTTCGAGCAGATGGTCGCCATCATCGCGGAGAGTCGAAAGCTTGCCCCGGAAAAGGTCCGGCAGGCGATCGACGACGGACCCTACACCGCGGATGAAGCCAAAGTGGCCGGTCTGATCGACCGCGTTGAGTACGTCGAGGAATTGCGCTCTCGGATCCAGAAAGAGAAGGGGGTGGAAAAGGTCGTCTTCAAAATGAACTACGGGCGCAAAGACGTCGCCCGCGAGTTCGAAGGTTTCGGCGGGCTGATGAAAATGATGACCATGATGGCGGGCCCTCCCCCCGCCATGGTCGCTCAGGCCAATAAGCGTCCCAAGATCGTCCTCCTTTACGCCACTGGCACCATCATGGTGGGCAAAAGCAGCGCCGGATGGGGAGGCGAAACCATGGGTTCGGAAACCATGATCCAGGCCATTCGCGAAGCAGCCAGTGACGCCACGGTAAAGGGGATCGTCCTTCGCGTCGACAGCCCTGGCGGATCCGCGCTAGCCAGCGACCTGATGTGGGAGGAACTCCGGAAATCCGGAAAACCGATCGTGGTAAGCATGGGAGATACGGCGGCGAGCGGTGGATACTACATTGCCATGGGGGCCGACAAGATCTTTGCGGAGCCAGGAACGCTCACTGGATCCATCGGTGTCGTGGGGGGCAAGATCGCGCTTCGCGGACTCTTCGACAAAGTAGGACTCTCGACGGAAGTCCTATCGCGCGGCAAGCACGCCAATATTCTCTCCATCGACGAACCTTTCTCCGATTCGGAAAGGAAAGCCTACGGCCGATTGATGCGCGCGATCTACTTGCAGTTCACCAGCAAGGCGGCGGCGGGCCGAAAGATGGCGCCCGCGGAACTCGAAAAACTCGCAGGAGGCAGGGTATGGACGGGTCGGCAAGCAAAGGCGAACGGGCTTGTCGATGAACTCGGAACCTTCGAGGACGCGATCGCGGCGGCGAAATCCCTCGCCAAAATCCCCGCCGACGAGGCCATCGAATACAAGGTGCTGCCCAAGACCCCCACCATCCTCGAGGCGTTGCTGGGTTCCGTGGACCAGGACACGCCGCGCGATGCTCGAATTCTCAACGCTTGGCTGCCGGAACTCGCTGGAATGTTCGAAGCGTTTGCGAAGGTTCAGCCCTTGGCGCGCGAACGATTCCTGTTCATTGCACCATTCGAGCTAAAGGTTCGTTGAAAAGACGCGCGCAATAAAAAAGCCCGCGGCCGATGGATATATTCCATCGGCCGTGGGCACGTCATTTCATGTACGAGCATCAATCGTCGTAGATTTTGGTGCTCTCTTCCTCGATCACCGGTTCGCTCAGAGAATCGGAAATGAGTCGGGCGCGGAAGCGGACGTCCCCGACACCGACGCCGCGAACGAAGACCCGGTAGATCGCATCGGCCCGCGGCGCCAATTTCGGAAGTGGCGCGAAAATCACTTCCTGGCCATCCGTTCGATAGTTCGTTGGACCCTGGCCGCCACGAACCTGCATTTCGCGTGGAACGAGTGCGTGGATCTCGACGTTGGTTGCCTCGCGCGAACCCTGGTTGGTCACGCGAATCTCATAGGCGGTGTCCGCGCCCACTTCAACCGGATCGTCAATATCGACCACTTCGAGCAGGATGGCGGCAATCCCTTCCACCGTCGTTTCCACCGTGGACTCCGCCTTCAGGCCACGTTGTCCCGAGGCGACCACCACGTGGTTGTGCTGTCCGGTTTGGATCGCCAGGCATTTGTAGGAAACTTCCTTCGTTTCCCCAGGGGCGAGCGTGCCGATGAACCAGTCGATGGTGCGGGTGGCGTAATCGTGGCGTCCGCCGTTGGACGCGCCGCCGAACTTGAAGCCGGGGGGAGTCGTGGCGGTAACCTTCACGTTGTTGGCGATCGCGTCCCCAGGATTGGAGACGGCAACGGTGTAGGTCGCGGTTCGATCCAAATATCGTAAACGCGGGCCTGAGATCACCACGTCGATCTTCGGTTCGGTGATTTGCGTCGCGGAGTCCGCTTGCGCTTCGAGAGTGCCGGAGGTCGCGACCGTCGTAACCGCTTGCTTCCCTCCCTTGATGGCGGTGCAAACGATGTTGACCGTTCGCGTTTCGCCCGCGGATAGGGAACCCAACTCGTAGGTGAACTCGCTTCCTTTGTCGTGCTTGAGACCTTCCGCCAACGTCGAGCGGATCGTGATGTTGTCCGCCGGTCCATCGCCGGGGTTGCTGATGGCAATGGTCACGGAGACGGGATCGCCGATCATGGCGGTCTCGGGGCTGGTTTGTTTGATGACCAGCTGTGGTTCGCTGACGCGGAATCGGGCGGACGCGACCGTGGTCGCGGTAACGGTGGCGTTGCAGACCACTTCCCCCTTTTTGTCGGCGATCATTTCAAGGCGAATCCGCCGCTCCTGCCGCGGTTCAATGTCCCCCAGTTTCCAGAGGATGCCGTCTGCTTCGGGGATGCCCTTGGGATCGACGGCAGTAACCTTCATGCCGGCGTGGAACTTGTCCCGAACCAATACGTCATGGGCGACGACCGATCCGATGTTTCTGGCGACAAGCTCGTAAATGAACGGCTGTCCCACTTTGATCTGCACGGGGCCGACCCATTCCAAGGTCACGCTTTGTTCGCTTTGCTTGTTGAGCAGATCCGCAGATTCCGGGGAGCTCTCGATCGACTCTTCATTCTCGTCCGGCATGAAGCTGGTGGTGCGGACATTCGTGGTCGGCGCGGGTGCCCGCAGCTCTTCCTCCTCCAGATCGGCGGGGAGGCGGGCCGGGGGAGGGGGAACACTCAATTTCGTCCCCTCTTGCGGATCGTCCTCGGGAATGGACACGGGAGGCGGAGCCGCGGGTGCGACTTGAGCCGGCTCCGAAGCCTCCGGGGGGAGACTATCGTCGGCTTGCATCCATTTACCCCCGAGTACTGCAGCCGCACACAGCACGGCCCATGCCAACCATGATCTGTTCTTCATAGCGCCCTCCTGGCTTCGAGCTACCCGTCTTTGGCGGCACGGTTCGCCGGAATACTTGCCCCGCCCATAAGAGATTTGGTTTTCCGCCGACGTACTCCGTCGGCATGATGTTCCGACGCCTTAACGGTCGGTCCTGACAATCGGCCTTGACGTATACAGGCAGCGCAAAGGGCGTCAAGCGAGGAATTGGGCCTAAAGCTAATATTTTGGATATCGCCCGATCCGTTCCGACAGTTTTTTCAGGCGCTTCCACGCTAGGGGAAATCGCTACCTGCAAAGGGGTTGTAATTGACCTGAAGCGAGAAATGGACTATCAGCGCGCTGCCGAGGCAGGGGGTTACAACTCTCTCCATGCCTCACTTGGAACCACGATCACTTTTGGGAACCTTGTTCCGACGGGGGCTCCACCTCAACCGGCGGGAAGTAACGCCGGCGGGTAGCCTGACGTAGACGATTCGGGCGCGGAGATCGAAGACCAACCATGTTCAACCGATCCGTCGCTGCTTTGCTGTTCGTCGCCTTCTTACTCCGCTTGGGGGCGGGAGAGTACATGCTTTGGCGTCGGCTCGATCGATTGCCCGACAGCGAACTCTACGTGAACTACGCATCCACGATCGACCGGGGCGCTCCGTTCGACGTCGCGGGGGACCGCGCCCGGCGAACGCCGGGCTATCCCTTATTCATTGTCATTGCCTGGCGTCTTTTCGGACACGCGGACCGAAGCATTCTGCTTCTTCAAGCGATCGTAGCGACGGGGACCGTCGCGGTCGCTCACGGCATGTCCAAGCGGTTTGAATCAATGCGCGCGGAAGCGCCAGTCGCGATGGGCAAATCCGCTGCCGGCGCTCCGCTGTTCGCTCTCCTCTTCGCCACGTTCGATCCTTATGCAATCGTCCTCTCGGGGATGGTTTTGTCCGAAACGTTGGCAGCGTTTCTTCTAGCCTTGGCCGGCATGTTCGCCCTCGCGGCGTCGAATTCAAATAATCCCTGGTTTTGCCGTCTCTTTGGAATCTCTGCCGCGGCTGGCGTGTTGGTGCGACCGAGTTCCCTATTCCTGGCTTTGATCGGAATGGGTTGGTTGTGGCGGCGCGCGACCGCGCGTGGCGGCGTTCTTCGAGCGATCCTCTGGTTTGTCATCACTATGTCACCATGGTGGGCGCGCAACGCCGCCGTCTACGGCATATTCGTCGCAACGACGCTCAATGTCGGCGAGAGTCTTTACGACGGCGTCGGACCGCAGGCGACCGGGGCGAGTGAAATGACCTTCACTCGGCTCCCCCGCTTGGCGTCGTTGACCGAAATCGAACGGGACCAGCATTGGATGCGGGAATCGTGGAAGCAAATCGTCTCCGATCCGGGGCGGATCGTTCGTTTGATCCCCATAAAGATCGCGCGTTTCCTTTCTCCATGGCCTAACGAGACCCAATTCCGCGGCGGATGGCTAGTCCTGCTCACGACGCTGGGAACGGTCCCAATCGGAATGCTGGCTATCGTGGGCGCTTGGCAAACGCGAACCACGCCTTCGTTAATCGCGTTTGCAATCGGCCCCTTGTGTTACTTCGCGATGCTGCATTCCCTGTTCGTAAGTTCGGTGCGATACCGGGTACCGGCCATGCCGTTTCTCTGCGTCCTCGCGGGGACTGGATGCGCAAGCCTGGCCTGGTTCCTTCGTGATGGCCGAGGATCGTCAAAAACGTCAGAGAACGAAACGGGACGTTAGTTTGTACAAGTGGTTTCGCAAATTCGTGGTCATCACCTTCGCGGTCGTCGTTTTCGGCGCCGGCGGCGTGGGTTGGTACGCGTACTTGCACTACACGGATCCCGAAACTGTTCGGCAGCTCATCCTGCAGCTGGCGGAGAAGAGTTTTCCCGGCGGCAAGATTACTCTTGAAGGGGCCGAGGGTCGACTGTTTGGCGGACTTCGTCTGCGGGGGTTCGGGCTCGACAATCCGGACGCCCCCCAGGGGGCCAACGAGATCCTCCATTTCAAATCGTGCACCGTCGTCCCCAACCACCAGCGATTGCTCGAGGGGCATCTCGAGATCAAAAAGGCCATTCTCGACGAACCGGTCATCAGCCTTCACCAAAACGCGGAAGGGGAATGGGACATCGCTCGCTGGCTCGGCAAACGACCGATCGAGTTCAGGTACATGACTTCCGTCGTCGTCCGCGATGGATTGTTTCGACTCACCTTTCACGACCCCGCGATCGAACCGGTCGAGTTGAAGGATATCGACCTGGAGATCAAGCTCGATGCGCCGGCGAATCTGCAATGGGAGGGAACGCTGGCGCACGCGCTCGCGAACGTCATCCAGACATCCGGCCACGGGGATCTCGCCGCCAAACAGTTTCACGTCGAGGCATCGTCGGAAGAGGCCATCGAAATGGCGCAGCTTCCTACTCGACTTCCCGACGAATTACGCGAGAAGCTTCGCGAGGTATCCGACCTGGCGGGTAAGTTGTACGTGAAAGTGGTTGGCGACATCGATGCCAAAGAAGAATTGGCATGGTCCGGTAAGGTCGATTGCCAGGTACGCGAAGCGTCGCTGACGCACCCCAAGATTCCCTATCCCGTCACGAATGCCGACGCTGATCTTTATGCGACGAAGGAAGGTTTGGTCGTGACGCGATTAAAACTCGCATGCGGACCGTCGACGGGCGAATTTCGCGGTCAAATGCCGAACTGGAAACTCGAGCTTTTCGAGGGTAGCGGCGATCTGTGGGGAGTTCCCTTCAGCGACGAGCTTTACGAGATCCTGCCGACGCGACACCAGCAATCCTGGGAACGAGTATCCCCGCAG
Source organism: Planctomycetota bacterium (assembly GCA_046350335.1). Classification (GTDB taxonomy): domain Bacteria; phylum Planctomycetota; class Planctomycetia; order Kolteriales; family Kolteriaceae; genus JAXMAQ01. The sequence goes on along the minus strand of JAXMAQ010000058.1, from coordinate 30,160 downwards.
GGGAACATCGATTTGCACGGGAGCGTTCGCCGCGTCGACGATCAATGGAAACTCACGGGCTACGCGGACTTCAATGATTGCAAAGCCTCGTTCTACAAGGTTCCTTACCCGGTGCATAAGGTCTTCGGCCGCGCGGTGCTGCATCCAGACGGGCATGTTTCGATGGACGTTCGAGGTTTGGCGGGAAACGCCCCTGCGTCCTTGACGGGCACATTCAATCGGATCGGGCCGGGAACCGGAATGGAGTTGAAGATTAAGGGAACCGGCGTCCTCGCGGATCAGGCATTCCTCGATTCTCTGCCTCCCGGCGTGGTGGAGGCAATTCGAAAGATTCATGCCGAAGCCCATGGCAACGTTCTTATCACGGTTCAGCGAACGGAGAACGAACCGACGATCGGATGGACCGTCGACGCCGAACTCGCGGCTCCGGAAGTCGTAACCGATTGGTTCCCCTATCCCCTCTACGATGTCACCGGGCGACTGGTCGTCACGAAATACAAAACGGAATTCCTGGATTTCCGCGGAAAGTCGCGGGAAGGGCTCGTGCGCCTCGACGGACAATTGGTCAAAACCACCGAGGGATCGCATTTGGAATTGGGTATCCACGCGACACGAATCGATCTCGATGAACAACTTCACGCGGCTCTTCCGGCAGGAGGAAAAAAGACGTGGACGGTCCTTCGGCCAGAAGGACAAGTGGACCTGTTCTGCGAAATCGTCAAACCTCCGGATCTTCCCCTGGACGTCCGCTTGCGTATCGATCCGGCTCGATCCTCGATTACGCCGGTCGCGTTTCCCTACCGTCTGCACGGCTTTGTCGGGAAAGTCGACTACCACGATCAAGAGGTTACCTGGGAAGAGTTGGAATCGCGTCACGGCAAGGTGTTGATCGTTTCGAGCGGTAAAGTAACGATCGCCGACGATTCGGGCGTGCTTTCCTTGCGCGGATTACATTCGCCGCAGTTGCCCTTTGATGCCGATTTCCGAGCCGCGCTACCCAAGGGTCTGATTTCCGTGGTTGATTTTCTCCAGCCGGACCGGCCCTTCGAAGTCGATTTCGATGAACTAGAAGTCTCTTGGGATGGACAATCGCAAAGGCCCCCGCGGTATCGGTTCGACGGCGTTCTCGCTTGCGAACAGACCAGCCTGATTCCCTCGGTGGGAATCGAAAAGTTGACCGGCATCGTCACGCTCGTGGGGGAAGGGGAGGGGGACTACACCAAGGCGAAAGGGAATATTGACTTGAAATCCGCGAACGTCGCGGGGTTTACCGTGCGGGATGCCCAGACTCCCTTGGAGGTGGATGGTCGGAACCTGCTCATGCACAACATTCGCGGAAAGATGTATGGGGGAAACCTCTATGGGACCCTCAAGGTGGATACCCAAGCCGCGGCGTATGAATGCCGACTTACCGTCGCCACTGCCAGCCTAAGACAATATCTGCAAGATACGCTGCCTCAGTCGGCGAACGTTGACGGGATCGTGCAACTCGAACTCTACATGCTCAATAACGGGGACCATCCCGGCAGACTTCAAGGGAATGGCCGACTTTATATCCGCGAAGCGGACATTTACCGATCCCCGGTCATTCTCGAGGTCTTTCGACTGCTGAATTTCCAGGCGCCCAATGGCCGGGCGTTCGACGAGGTCGACTGCAATTTCCGCCTCGATGGCCGCTTGATCCGGATCGACAATTTGGACTTGCTCGGGCCTTCGGATATTGTTGGTCCCTCCTTGAGCCTATTTAGCGACGGGGAAGGCTGGGTAAACTTGGATGATTATAGGGTTGATGTCCGTCTCTATCCCCGTTGGGCGAAAGGCCGGGTGAAAATCCCCATACTCAGCGACGCATTCAATGGCGCAAGTGACCAGCTCATCACGATCGGAGTTACGGGAAGACTTTCCAATCCAAACGTGGCGGCGGAACCTGTCCCCGGACTTCGTCGAGTTCTCGAAACTCCGAACCGGATACTTAGCCCGAAACCTAGAGAACCACTGAACATGCGCTCGCATAGCCCCGCCAACGGAAACCGAGGTGCGACCTCTGCGGGAGCAGGTAATTACCGGTCATTACGACAAACCTATCCGTAATTATCTGGCCATCTTCGGACGTGGGCGATAGAGTAGAGGTATGCCTGGAGCAGGGGTACTTGGCCTCGCGCCGTTGACTAAGAGTCTGGGCGACTTTGGACGACAGCAAACGGCAGGGATGCAAATTACGAATTAAATTTGTCGGCCCTGGTCGGCAACTCTAATTAAGGACGCTGCGAGTGGTCACGAAACAGATTCCAGAAAACACGCGGAAGGCCATCTTTCGCGAGCTCGTCGAAGTCGAAGACGGTGGCGCAACCCCTGTAAAGGCAAGGGAAGAGGTCGCAAACAAGTTCCAGGTCTCGCCGGAAGATGTCCGAGAGATCGCGATGGAAGGTCTCGACAAGACCTGGCCGCCTTTGGAAGATTGCGACTAAAACGAGCCTACGCTCGACCGTGCTGGGCGAGCGATCAATTGGCGACGTTAAGCATTTATATACATATGCTTACGTTGCATTTGCAGCAGATTGCCACCGCGTGAGGATTTCGTCCATCCCCTCGCCAATCGGCGTGCATTCCACCTGTCGATCCGTTTCCCCGGCTTGAATGAAGCGAAGTTCGATTCGAGCGGGGGGCAAATATTGACCAACCCGGTCAGCCCATTCCACAAGGCAAACGCCGTCCCCATGGAAATACTCGTCCGTTCCCAGGGCGGGGAAGTCCTCAATATTCGTCAGTCGGTAGGTATCGAAGTGATAAAGGGGAAGCCGGCCCGGGTACTCTTGAATCAGAATAAACGTCGGGCTGGTCACCAGTCTTCGGTCCGGAACTTCCAAACCGATGGCAACGCCACGCACGAAGGTTGTTTTTCCCGCCCCCAAACTCCCCGACAAACCGACGACAAGTCCTGGAAACGCAAGCATACCGAGTTCGCGCCCCAGCCGCTCCGTTTCCGCGGGACTCGTAGAGTGAAATTGAATGGAACGCATGCGCCCACGCTCATTGAGTGAAATCAACCAAAAGCGGATCGACGTCGGTTAGCGAACCTGGCAGCCTGGTGGCACATCGCCGTCCGGACGCAACAGCACCACTTTGTCCCCGGAACTCGCGGCTAGCAACATGCCGTTGCTTTCTTCACCCCGGAGCATTGCCGGCTGGAGATTGTTGACCACGATGATCGTCCGTCCGACCAATTCCTCCTCCGTGTAGTGGCCGCGGATTCCTGCCACGATCTGCTTCTTCTCTTCTCCAACGTCCACTTCCAAAAGCATGAGTTTGTTGGCGTTGGGATGCGGGGCGGGCCGCGAGGATCTTCGCGGTACGCAATTGAACCTGTTGGAACTGTTCGATGCTAATTGGCTCGGCCATGATTCACCTATATTCGGACTTGATTCCAGGGAATCATCGTAGAGCAAGCCCGCGGACTTGGCAAACCCGGTGGATGGACGCGATCGATGGGGGGAAGGAAACTCCCAGGATCGATCAAGTCTGAGGAACGGTGAGCGGTTTAGGTTCTTCGGCGGGAACGCGTCGGGGTGGAGGAACGGTAGGCGCGGGTGTGGGTTGAACCGCCGTCGAGGGACGAATGGGAGGTAAATTGCGTACCGGGTAAGCCGGCATAACAAGAGGACGAGGGCCGTCGTCCGGGTTCTTGCATCCACTGGGAGTCAAGATCCCGGCGACGGTAAGCCAACCCCAGAGAAAGAGCGGCCTTCTTGCGTTCATGCGACCCTCTGTGCCGGCGCGCCCCGCAGGGAAGGGGTGGCCTCGAGAATTTCCGTCTTCGACTTGGCCGCGTTACGCCGACGATGGATCAGCACCAGATTCCGGCCGTAGACGACGACGCCAAGTAGCTGGCCGGCGATGATCACCGGGTCCTTTCGATAGACCGCGTAGGTGAGCAGCAGCCAACTCCCGGCAATACTCAAATACCAAAACGCGATGGGAACCACGGATTCCCCGCGACGTTCGGAAGCGATCCATTGGACAAGGAATCGCGCGGTAAAAACCAGTTGGCCGCCAAAGCCGATACACAGCCAGATGATTTCAGCGTGGGACAAGGACCCGTTCCTCCATCAAACGATAGCGTAAGGTTCGCCTTTGTAACCATCGGACGGCGAAAAGGTCCGCCATCGGCCTGAGGGAACGATTGAAGATGTTGTAATGTGTCTTGCCGCTTTCTCGCGGCCGGTGATGCACGGGAACCTCGACCACCTGATAGCCGTGCATTTTCACTAAGGTCGGGAAGAACCGATGCATGCCGTCAAACCGATGGATTTTGTCCACGCATTCCCGTTTGAATGCCTTCAGACCGCAACCGGTGTCGCGAACCGACTCTGCCGTCGCCCAATTCCGCACGGCATTGGCGACTTTGGAAATGATCTTTTTGGACCACGGATCCTTGCGATCGCGCCGCCAGCCGACCGCGACATCCGCGTGCGTCAGTTCCGCGACCAGCTTGGGAATATCCGCGGGATCATTTTGTAGGTCGGCATCGATCGTAACGACGATCTCGCCCTCGGCATTGTCAAAGCCCGCGGACAAGGCCGCCGACTGCCCTGACTGCCTTACCATTGGGAGGATACGCAAACGGGGATAACGGGGCATCAGCGATTCGAGCACGGCGGCGGTCGAGTCACTACTGGCGTCATCGACGACCAGGATCTCGAAGGGGACTGCCATTGACTGTTCGGCCGCCGAAATCTCTTCCAATAATTTGGGAAGGTTTTCCGCCTCGTTATGGGCCGGAATAACCACGGAGATTTTTGGCCCGGGACGTGCCACGATCATGGGTAAACTCCAAAGAAGTTGTCGGCGAGCGGCACCACGTCGCAAAGCGTCTCTTCGTCGAAAAATGTGCCGACGCGCGGGCAAGGTCATAATCCATCCCACGGGAGGCAACAAGATCAATTCGGCAGCATAAAACTGTCAATTTGCCTGGTTTTGATAATCTGGTGAGACCGGCGGGGGGTGATTCTTGGGTGGTCGCGGCGGGGCGGATGCGAAATCTTAAGCTGCTTTTGGCGTATGACGGAACCGAGTATTGCGGTTGGCAGATTCAACCCAATGGGCCGTCCATTCAACAAGAATTGTCCGATGCCGTCTTTCGGGTCACAGGGGAGCGGCGGCATCCCGTGGCGAGCGGCCGAACCGATTCGGGGGTCCACGCTCTCGGACAGGTCGCCTTGCTCCAAACTTCCTCGACACTCTCTCCCGAAGTCTTGCGAAAGGCGATCAATGCCAACCTGCCTTCCCAGATCGTCGTTCATCAGATCGAGGAAGCCCCTTTGGCATTCGACCCGGTTCGGGACGCGAGATGGAAACTTTACCGGTACGTGTTTCACGACGGGCCAACGCCGGACGTGTTTCTGCGACAATACAGCTGGCATGTCCATTACTCGCTCGACGTCGCCGCGATGGCGGAGGCCGCGTCGGTATTTGAAGGAACGCACGACTTTCGATGTTTTGAATCGCAGTGGCCGAATCGCGTGACGAGCGTGCGGACGATCCGTTTATGCCGGCCCATTCGCCTGGGTGACTTGGTATATCTCGACGTGGAAGCGAATGGTTTCCTGTATAATATGGTACGTGCCATTGCGGGGACTCTTTATGAGATCGGTCGTGGGAAATGGCCCATTTCCATGGCGCGTCGGATCTTGGAGGAGGGAGACCGTCGAATCGCCGGCCCAAATGCGCCGGCCCAAGGCTTATTTCTCGTTCGAGTGGAGTATGCCGAGGAATCGTTAGTCCCGCCGCCGACCCCCTGAAGTGCCTTGACGTGAAGAGGGCCGTGGGTGGTGTCTCAAGACGGCGAGCGCGAAAAGTTTGCCGTCCGCAGCCCCAGTCGATTGGCCGAGTCGTGCGTTCCCAGGAGCAGTGAATCGAAGGAAAGCTGAGTGGTCGCGTATCGCACCTTCCGAAATTCCGACCCGCCGCGAATTCTCGAACTGTGGAATTCCAGCGAAACGGCGCGCGGTTTCGCGCGACTTAGCGGTTGTGACACGCTCGAACGCTACGTGTTCTCCAAGCCCTATTTCGATCGCTCGGGGCTCATCCTGGCCGTGGACGGAGAACACATCGTCGGGTTCGGCCATTTCGGTTTCGGCTGCGACGAGACCTTTAGTCACATTGATCGGACACATGGCACGGTTTGCATGCTCCTCGTCCATCAAGACTACCGCAGGCGGGGAATCGGTTCGAAGCTGTTGGAACTGGGACAATCCTATTTGCGCGACCGAGGAACCGTGTTCCAATACGCGGGCGCGCTCCACCCCATCAATCCGTTCTATCTCGGCGTCTATGGCGGAAGCGAATCACCGGGGATTCTCGAAAGTGACGTCGAGATGACCGCGTTCATTCAACGACGGGGATACGAACGAATTGACACCTGCTGCGCCTTTCAACGAACGCTGCAGGATCTCTCCACGGTCGACGACAAACGGGTTCCGCTCCTCCGCCGCGAAGTCGAGATTCTCGTCGAGCCGTGGCCGTCGCCTCCTTCGTGGTGGCACGCTTGCACCATGGGACCGATGATCTCGCTGCGGTACGAGATGGTCGAGCGATCCACCAAAATACCGATTGGACATGCCTGGGCCTGGGAAATGGACGCCTTCGGACTCCGCTGGCGGTATCCGTCGGTCGGTATCACGAATTTTCACATCGAGGAAACGCGGCGGCGCTACGGCTTCGCGACGCTACTGTTACAAGGCATTTTGAAGCATCTCTATGACCAGCGGGTGGGCATCGTCGAGATCCAAACGATGCAGAGCAACACGGCGGCCCGCGGACTTTACCAAAAATTCGGATTTCGGCAGGTAGACACCGGCCACGCCTATCTGCTCCGCAAGCCCACGTATTGACCAGACCTCGTTTTCCCCCTTTCCCCCCGCTTGAGCAAAAACACTCAATAACGCTTGGCAATTCTGCCGATTTTAAGGATTGCGAGGACTGTATCGTTTGTTCCATGCAGTCCCGATCCTGGTCGGAACTCGCGCGAAACCGGTGGTCGCAAATCGAAGAGAAACGACGCGAAAGGGTGTCAAGCCGATGATTTACGGAATGTACCTGTCGACGGCCGGCGCCAAAGCGCAAAGCCTCAGACAGGACGTCATCGCCAATAATCTGGCGAACACCGACACGACGGGTTTCAAACGCCAATTCGCCATATTGCAGGCAAGAAATGATCATGGCTCGGAATTTGGTGCTCCACCACCGTTTCTCGCCAATGATCCCAGAAACATTCAAGGGGGGGTTCACCTGGTGGACACCCCGGGCGATCTGCAAACACAAGGAAACGTGAAAGCGACGGGACGGCAGTACGACTTTCTCGTCAACGGTGATGGGTATTTCCAGATCAACCGTGGTGGCCGGACCTTTCTGACCCGCTCGGGCGCCTTCGCCGTGGATTCGCGGGGAGTACTTGTCAGCGCCGACGGCCAGGGACAGGTCATGAGCACCAATGGCGGCCCTATTCGCATCGATCCCGCCGAGCCGATCGGCGTGGATGACGTCGGACGAATCTTCCAAAACAACAATCAAGTTGGGCAGATCGCCTTGAGGTCCCCCACCAATCCGAATGACATGGCTAGGCAGGGGGACGGACTTTACGCCTACGACGGACCGCTGCGACCGAGTACCGGGACCATCCGCCAGAACATGCTCGAAGGTTCGAACGTCGCGCCCATCACGGAAATGGTGGACATGATTGAAACGGCACGTGCCTTCGACATGAACATTCAGATGATTCAGTTGCAAAACGACGGTCTAGCGAATCTTTTGCAGACCGTCGCAAGACTGCAATAGGGACCTTTGGCCCTCGTGAAGGATCGATCGGAGGTTGAAAGGTGAGTTTGCAGGCACTAAATACTGGCGCCACGGGCATGATTGCCCAAAGCCAGAATCTCGACGTGATCGCCAACAACCTGGCCAACGCGAGCACCGATGGATTCAAGAGCTCGCGCGCCAACTTCGAAGACTTGCTCTACAAGGTCGTAAAGATTCCTGGCGCGGGCAATCAAGGGGACGATCAAACTCCGAGCCAAGGCGTTCAATTCGGCGTGGGTACGAGAGTTTCCGCGACGCAACTGAATCTGCAACAGGGAAACATTCGCCAAACGGGACGCGCGCTCGATATCGCCATCAACGGCATTGGTTTTCTGCGAACGCTCGATCTACAAGGTAACGACCTGTACACCCGATCCGGCAATCTCACGCTGAACTCCAACGGCCAGATCGTAATGGCGACCGCGACCCAGGGCTACATCGTCCAGCCCCCCGTCACGATTCCCGACGACGCGCTCTCGATTTCCATCGACGCGCAAGGGCAAGTCGCCATCACGCAGCGAGGCAACAACGTTCCACAGATTGTCGGCCAATTCGACGCCGTCCGTTTCATTAACCCAGAAGGCCTGCAACAACTCGGCGAAAATCTTTTCAAGGAAACGGGAGCCTCCGGCCCGCCGATCATTGGCCAATTCGAGCAAGATAGCTTCGGACAAATTAATCAGACCTTCCTCGAAGCGTCCAACGTCGAGCCGGTCGACCAACTCATCAACTTGATCACCAGCCAGCGCGTCTTCGAAATCAACTCCCAGGTGATCCAGACGGCGAACGAAAACCTGCAAACGGTGGGCACGCTCCGTCAATAACATCGAGTCGAGGGGATGGATGGCGGATGAACGATAGGGAAACGCCAAAGCACAGGAATAAGCCGTGATAGTCTTTGAAATCCTGATGTTGGCGACGCTTGCGATCGGTCAGCCCGCTATTTCGAGCGCGAGTTCGAACGCGACGGTTCGGCTGCGCGCGCAAGCGATTCCCAGCAGCAGCATTCTCACGCTCGGCGACCTCGCTGAAGTACTTTGTAACGACTCCCAGCGCGCCACGCTCCTGCGGAACGCGGAGATCGGGCCTTCTCCCGCGCCGGGGGAGTCGAAATGGTATGACGTGAACTTTGTCCGCGATCAACTGCATCGCAGGGGGGTCGACCTGTCGTCGGTCGAGTTTTCGGGAGGGCGTCGCGTGGAAGTCGCCGTGCCACGCGTCGAGCAACCCGCCCCCGAGAAACCTACTCCTACGGGGAACTGGGAGTCAGTCATCGCCAAGATGCTGACCGCCAACGTTCTCGAACGGACCGGATGGGAAGCCCATCGAGTCGCGGTTACTTTCGAGGGAAAACGCGCTATCGAATATCTCGAGAAGACGAACCCGCTGGAATGGGAACTTCTCGTTCCGGCGCGCTGGCAAGTGGGGCGACACGTGGCGACGCTGGAAGTTCCGACTACTGGCGAGTCGGTCCGTTTCACCCTACAGGTCTACCTGACCGTGAAACAACCGGTCTTGTTCGCGCGCCGACCGATCGCGCGCGGAGAAGCGCTAACGGCAGCGGACGTTGAACTGCTGGATGCTCCCGTCGATCAAGAGTCGATTCGAAATCTTTTCGTGGATCCGGCGAACATCAAGGGGATGATCGCCGCCCGCGATATCCCCGTCGGCAGGCCGATGGAGTCCAAGGACGTCAAAAGCGACCCGATTGTCTTTCGGGGCAGCCAAGTAACTGTCTCCGTCCGACACGGGACCGCCGCCGTGCAAATCACCGCGTACGCGCAAGAGGATGGTGGAAAAGGGGAATGGATCACCGTGGTGAATCCCTCCACCCGAAAACGACTCGACCAAAAGGTCCGTGTCACTGGCCCACAAACCGCCGAACTCACCGACGACGCTCCTCCCGCGGACGATGCTCCTGAGAGGGGAAAGGGTTCGCGGGATGGCGAATTCGCACGGCGAGGAGAATGACATGAACGGAAAGCTTGCGATCGCGGCGATCACGTTGACCACCTGCACCACGGGTTGGGCGTTCGCGCAATCCGCATCGTTGCTCGGCAGGCCCGCCACGCCGCCGACCGTGCAGGGACCGCTCCCTCCGGCCCCTACCGTGACCCAGGTCTCACTGATTCGCGTCCCTGAACCGACCCCGTTTCGACTTCACGATCTCGTTCAAATCGACGTCGACGAACAGGTGCGCAACACCAACAACGCGCGTGTCAATCGGCAAAAGAACACGCAGTATCAAATCAGTTTCAACGATCTGGTGGTCTTGCTCAGCGGGCTCCGGCTCCGTGCCGACCAGGCAATTCAACAAAACCCCCCCACCGTGGACATCCAAGGCATCAACACGGTGCGCAATAACGCCCAGTTCCAACGAAACGAACGCATCCGCTATAAAATCCAGGCCCAGGTTGAAGAGATCAAGCCGAACGGCAATCTCGTGCTCGAAGCCCATGGAACGGTCGCCGTCAACAATGAAGTGAACAGCTTCCGATTCTCCGGCATCGTCAATCCGGCCGACATCGATCCCATCACGCGCACCATCTCGAGTTCTCGCGTCGCGAGCAAACGGGTCGAACTTTTCCAGGTTGGTCCGACGCGCGACGGTTACAAGCGGGGCTGGATGGTCCGCGTCATCGACATGTTCGGCGCGTTCTAATGCGGGGGAGACAGGCATGAGAGTTCGATCGATACTGCTCGCGGCTTTGCTCGTCTCCGTCGTCCATGCCCAGGCACGGGCCGTCGAGATTCAGAGCATCTGCCGTTTGAAGGGACAGGAGTCCATCACGCTTTCCGGGCCAGGACTGGTGACCGGGCTCAATGGAACGGGAGACGCGCGATTTACGCCAACGCAACAGGCGTTGGCGCAGACGCTTTCCCTCAATGGCAACACGATCACTTCTCTCCGGGAATTGACGTCGATCCGCAATGTCGCGCTCGTGTGGGTGACCTGTGAGATTCCGGGCGTGGGAGGTCGCGAAGGGGACCAGTTCGATTGCTTCGTATCTTCCACCGGCACCGCGCGAAGCCTCGTGGGAGGTCGATTGATTCGAGCGGCTCTCAAGGGGCCGCTTGCCGACGATCCTGCCGTATACGCGCTCGCGGAGGGGTCCCTCACCATCGAGGATCCCGTCAACGTCAACTCCGCGCGTATCAAGAATGGCGCTCGACTAACCACCGATCTTTTTGCTCCGTATATCAAATGCGACGATCGCGTGACCCTCGTCATCGACAACGCGCACGCGACCTTCGTTACCTCGAATCTAATCGCCAATCGAATCAATCAGCGGATTCGCTATCAGGTATCGCGTCAAGGGGATCTGGTTCCCTATGCCCGGGCGCTCGACGCCAAGAACGTGGAGATCCTTCTCCCCGAATTCGCCCGGCGCGATCCAGTGCCGTTCGTCGCCGACATCATGTCCGCGGAATTGGACCCCGACGCGGTCAACACGCAAGCGCGAATCACCATCAACGAGAAGACGGGAACGATCGCGATTACCGGCGAGGTGCAGCTCAAACCGGTGATGGTCACGCACAAAAACCTGATTATCTTTCCCCCCGGCGCGCTCCCACCCGTGGGCACTCCCTATCCCAATCCGCTCGTGCCGCTCACCAATGCCGCTCCGCAGGAAGGCCCGATACCATTCCCGAATAACCCGGAACTTGCCAACCTCAGCGACCTGCTCGTCGCCCTCAATCGAGCACAAGTATCCGCGGACGACAAGATCCAGATCATTAAAGAGCTGGCGAAAACCGGTAAACTTCACGCCAAGATCACGTACGAATAGCGGCCAGCGTAAAGGGGGTTCCCCGTGGAAATCAGTCCCGCGTTCCTGACGGCCCATCAGCTTAATCCCGCGAACACGCGCTTGAATCCCTCCGCGCCGCCAGCCATTCTGGATAAAGATAAGCTGAACGCGCAAGATCAGATTTCCCAAGACGTCCTGCACGACAAGTTCCAGGAGTTCGTCGCCGGCACCTTTTACAAGACGCTGCTGGCCGCAATGCGCAAGACAACCTCGGGCAAGACCTTGATCCATGGCGGGCGCGCGGAAGAGATCTTCCAGTCGCAACTCGACAACACGCTCACTGACCAGTTGGCCAATTCCCATGGATCCAGCCTATCCGACAAGATGTACCAGCAGTTCCTTCGCCAAATCGGAAGTCCTCGATCGGACCTAAATGGCACCAGCGATCCCGGCGTTGGGCTAGAATAGAGAAGGAAAGAGGAGTTCGGGGGAATCGTCGCGTACTTCAGGCATGGAAACTCGAACGGCGGCTGAGGGTTCGATGCGGAAAGTCCTGGTGACCGCGAAGACACGGACGGCTGTCCATGTCGGCGCCAGATACTTGTAGATTCGAATGTCGGAAGTTTGTTCATTCCGAGGGCAAGCGTTTGATGCCTGATCGAGCGGAAATGATTCGCGAACTGCTAGGACGCCTCGAGAACGTCCTTGCGGAGTTGGTTTCCCTCCAAGCCGATCGGCAGCGGGCATTGGCGCGCATGGATACCGCTCGACTCGATGAGATCAGCCATAGGGAAATGACGCTTTGCCATGGTTTGCAAGGCGTCGCTGAAGAGCGGCTTTCGCTTCTTGATGGCGAAAGTCCGGCGACGTCTCTCGGGGAATCGATCGCGCGACTCCCTTTGGCGACCCGTGGAGAATTGGAGCGCCGGTTCGAGCGCGTTTCCCAGCTCCGTCAACAGGTCAAGGAGGAGGCGACGTCGAACTGGCTCGCCGCCTATCGGCTGGGAACGCATGTGGAAAGTTTGCTCACCCTGTTCGTGAGCCAAAACGGAGAAGAATCACGGTCGACGGATGCCTCGGGAGGCGTGTTGGATTCCCGATTTTGACGATTCCACGAAACGGGAAGACTTTGCCGATGTGGGGGAAAACGGCCAGGCTCTCGAGGGACTGCGCGAGGAAGTGAACCATGGCGTTGCCGAGCCTGCGGGAACACCTTGACTCGGTGCAGCCTGGACATTGCGTCTATTTCCACGCTTGAGATTGAATATCCGGCGGGGGGCAAAAGACGCCAACTTGAATCAATTTTGCCTCTAAGGGGCACCGCGACGAAATTCCGTGCGAGGGCATCGGCATCAACAGGCCGACTGTTCCAAGGCATTCCACTGGACTTTCCAGGAGAGGGAATGCCCAGGGACGGCGAACTGTCGGTGATGTCACCGCGACGCTTGGCCGATCATTATCCTGACGACCGGCGAGTGGGAACCGATGCTCGATATCTTGGGAGGACAGAGCATTGTTGATCCGCACGCACCGGTTTGGAGATCTGGATGTCGCCGAGGAGAGTGTGATCCACTTTCCCGAAGGTCTCGTGGGCCTTAGCCAGTTTAAAAGGTTCGTTCTGCTGGAAGATCCGGAATCCCCGGATCTGATTTGGCTACAAAGTGCCGACGAACCTCGATTCGTGCTGGCGACAATCCGCGCCTCCAAACTCGGGCAAATGTACGCGGTCGAGATCCAGGATGAGGACAGAAAGACCCTGAATTTGAAGGACCCGGAGGAAGCGGAAGCCTTCGTGGTGCTCAACCGGGTCGAGGGGAAGTTTTACGCGAATCTTCGTGGGCCGGTAATCGTCAATATCGCGGAAATGTTGGGAAAGCAGATCGTGCTCACCAATCCCGCCTATGGCGTTCGCCACCCCGTGGACGCCGTCGGCCAGCCGCATTTGGCGACTTCGTGACGGCACGGCCCGCCTTCCCCCTGTGCTCCCCCGACGCGCCGCCATGGATGCGCGGCGTAATGGATCTCGACGTCTTCGCTCGTCGCGTCGTCACGGTGTAACGGATACGTCCTACTGACGAGCGAGCAAGGAGCCATAGCGATGCTTGTGCTGTCGCGACAACTCGATGAAAGCATCATGATCGGCGACGATATCGTGATCACCGTGGTGGACATTCGCGGGGACAAAGTGCGCCTTGGCATCGCGGCCCCCACGAAGATCCCCGTGCATCGCCAAGAGGTCTACGAACTCATCCAGCGGGAAAACATGCAGGCCGCGTTCGTCGAGGCCCAACAAGGGGATGCCGCGCCCGCGCCGGCTGGCGCTCCCAAACCTGCTGTTCTAAAGCCCAAGAAGAAGTCCTAACGGCAACCCGCACGCTTCCCTTGCCTAACAAGGGAAGCGCGGGCGCCACCATCAACCTTTCTTCTCCATTCCTGTATTTTTCACCACCTGTTCTTCAATGACCTTAATCTCCCTTCAGTCCTTTTCCCGCTTAGATGTGTTTCGGCAATCTTTCGTGGCAAAGTGTTTTCCATCTTCCCCACCGTCGGTCATGGTCCCCGCTTGCCGTGACCATGCGTTCTCGTCCGCCCGACTTAGTCGAGGGTCGTTACGTGAATGCGAAGAGAACATTAACGCCAACCACGCATGGAAGAGCCAATCAAAGAACAAGCATCATCCGCAGATAAAAGCGCCGATTTGCAGACAATCCATGAACTGACCACCGGGTCCTTTGCCGCTCCGAAAGCCTTCGGGAACCGTAACTCAGCGAGCTTACGCGGAGTACCGCTAGCCTGCCGGGGCCCCGGTTCCTGCGTTTTCTTTAGGTCCTTTGCCGCCCGGAAAGCCTCGGAACCGAAACCCAGCGAGCTGCGCGGAGTACCGTTAGCTCGCCGGGCCCTGGTTCCTGCGTTTTCTTCGCTCACTGGCCACCGAACACTGGCCACTGGCCACTCCTACAAGGCGGGAGTCCGGCGATTGTCTGCCGTTTTCACGCGAGCATGCGGCATGAGCATCTGGCCGTCGCTTGACCGCGCATCCGCGGCGTCGGCCACGAAGACTCTGCACCAAGCGATTGCTCGGCCTTGAGCGCCCAGTAAGGCTCGCGGAGCAGTTCGCGGGCAATAAACACAAGGTCCGCGTCGCCACCCGTTACGATTTCGTTGGCGTGATTCGGATCGGTAATTAAGCCAACCGCGCCGGTAAGTATGTCCGCCTCCTGACGAATCCGACGGGCGAAGGGGACTTGGTACCCTTTGGCCACGGGGATTCGGACCTTGGGCACCAGCGCTCCGGACGACACGTCGATCAGGTCCACGCCCCGCTTCTTCAATTGCCGTGCCAAAGCCACTGATTGCTCAATGTCCCAACCTCCCTCCGCCCAATCGGTCGCGGAGATGCGAACGAAAAGGGGCATCTTGTCCGGCATCTTGGATCGAATCCGCTCGGCAACCCTGATCGTGAGCCGCATGCGGTTTTCCAAGTTTCCGCCATAAGAATCGGTCCGTCGATTGCTCAGTGGAGAAAGGAACTGGTGGAGTAGATACCCGTGAGCTGCGTGAATCTCGATCACTCGAAAGCCGGCGGCCAGGGCCCGCTCCGCGGCTTTTTCGAACGCCGCCACCACGGCATCGATTCCCGCCTCGTCCAACGGCTCGGGCGCCGGGTCGCCGTCATTGAACGGAACCGGGCTTGGCCCGACCACCGGCCAACCACCTTCGTCCGCTCGGAGCACCAAGCCTCCCTTCCATGGCGCATCGCAACTCGCTTTTCGACCGGCATGCGCCAATTGAATCCCCGCGACGGCCCCCTGCGAATGGACGAACTTCACGATCCGGGCCAGGGGCTCGATGTGCTTGTCGTCCCAGATGCCCAGGTCCCCGGGCGTGATCCGTCCTTCCGGCAAAACGGCCGTCGCCTCGAACATAACCAAAGCAACACCGCCGGACGCTCGACTCCCCAGGTGAACCAGGTGCCAGTCGGAGGCAAAACCCTCGTGTGCGACGTACTGGCACATGGGTGACATGACGATTCGATTTCGAAAGATCACGCCCCGAATGTTCATCGGGGTAAGCAGGTCGATTTCCGGGAATTCTCGGTCGTGATCGGTGCCGGCGGGGCAGCCAAAACGAGTGATTGGCGAACCACCGTCGTTCGATTCGGATCCATTCATGGACGTCACTCCTCAGGAATACCAGCGGGCCGTTGAGGCGAAGTTATCACGCCCCGTGAACTCCGCGCCGCGGATAACGCACACGCGGGCGGCCCGCAATAAAATAAACTTTGACTGCGTTCCAGTTCCATGGAATCGTAGGGCGGCGGCGTCTCGCGTGCAAGCATCCTTCCTCCTCGCCACGCGATAGTCCTCGCCACCGCAGTTCCCATACATGGAACGCTCCACGTTAACCATCATGGTCGCGGGGAATGAGAAGTGTCGTAGTGGGCATTTCCATCAAATTTGGCTCAATCAAACAATGGGTATCGATCTTTTCGTGGATAAAAGACACCCAAAACCAACCAAGTGTTATACGGGTGGAACGTGCCCATGAAGAATCGCGTGTCTCTGTCTGCGGCGCACATTTCGTCCAGGAACCTTCCACGTACACTTTCCGCGGCGGCTTCATCCGAATTCAACCGTTCCGATTCCTTGAGAAAGAGTACGCCCAGTTCCCAATCCTCGCACATCGCAACATGGGGTTTCTCGCTGTCCTCGCACTCGAATACGTAATGAAAAGAATAGGGGAGTTTGCGAAGGGGTTTCTGGAGTGGTCCAAATAGCTGGCTTTGCGCGAATAGTGCTTTCCATTGGGGCTTCCAGTCAGATTCCGCCGCGTCCCGGATTTCGAGGTCGATGATTCGTTTGGGTCGGACGATCCCGAGAGACGTTTTGTCCCTGTTAAAGAGTGACTTCCACTGATTCAGAGTCTTGTGCGGCAGTTCGTCGATGATCTTTCTTCGTTCCAGCCAGTTGTTGGTCGTCGGAAGTGGATTGCCAATGGGGGTGATTGATTCCAGAATTGGCTTTCGGCTCTCGCGCCGATCATCAGGTTTTGGCTCCTTGGGGCAGCAGATCGACTTCAATCCATTGATACTTTTTGAATTTCTGCTCGGGAGGCATGTATCGATAGTCATCGGCCTGGATACAGTCTCACCCACTCGAGTACTTTATTGACTCCAGCCGTACACACCACCTCTCGATAGCCTCGCGAAGGGTGCGGGTAAGTCATCACGGTAATCAGAACTTGGTGCCTCTCTGCTTTTGGGCGATCGAATTACTGGTGACTGGACTCCAAGTGAACAATAAGTAGATTCGTAGCCAGTGCTATTCGCTCGGCGAGCCTGCTCCTGTGACACATGCAGGCGTCCGCCTCGAAGCAAACGAGCACGCTTGGCTTCTCTTTGACCAGGGAACATACAAGCGAGATGGTTGTCTCCTCGTTGATGAGCGTGGTCTGCTCGTAGCGAGCAAATAGCGAATCGTAGTCGGCTTCTGTGTTCAACTGCCGACGTTCCTCGGAGGCAATGCCCAACTGCGGCACATGGACATAGTCGATCCCCAATAAACCACAGAGGCGGCCGAGCGTGCTTTTGTGAAAGCCAAATCGCCGCGCTACTGGATTGCTTCGGACATCGACAAGTCGTTGAACGCCACTGTGCAAAAGCATGTGCAAGAATCCGTCGATTTGCAACCCTTCATAACCCGCCGTGAAAACCTTTCGATTGGCACCAATGCCAACCGCAGGCCTTCCGCTGATCGAGCTAGCGGAAAACGATGGGTACGAGTCACGGATGTACTCAGATAACACTCGAACCGGCTGTAACGCGAACCGTTCGACGATGGAACGAACGTCGCTGATGGCGGTGGAAGTAAGGGATGGCGGCATGGCTGCTGCCAGGTAACGTTCTGCATCGGCTATCGTTGTCCTTTTTCGTCATGGCATCGATGTCGCGGTCGAGCCAGGCAAGAGTGCGGGCCCGTGAGGGAACGGCAGGAATTCAAAAAGGCCATGCTCCCAATCACCGTCTCGCATCTCACGAGGAATGACCACGCCATGATTTCCAGCTTGGTCGATGGTCTCCCCGCCAACCGTACCAGTTCGAGCAAAATCTTCTGACGGGTAAGCATCTTGAAAAACTTTTCCATGACCGAACGCGCTGTTCCAAATCACTAATACCATTGATGATCATCAATGTCAGCATGGAATGGGTCATTTTCAAGCTTCGTTGGTTACCGATCGTCGTGGAGACCGTGTTTCGTCATCGGACGGACAAATTGCTGTTGATCGCGGACATGATGATTTTCTCGCATGTGAAGTTCGTTTGCCTGGTGAACGAGTATTGCGAAGAGCCTGCCGCAACGCCCTTCAAGGGGAGAGGGCGAAGAGGAAGGGTAGTTGAACCGCTAAGGTCGCCAAGAACGCGAAGGAGATTCTTTGCGAACGTGCCAGTTTTCGCGGTGGAGATGTATTGTCGGTTCATCTCTACCTGAATTCAGCCTTTCATCTTTGCCCCTCGCCGCACTACGTGATGCTGCTGCCTCGGTATACTGACGCCAGCTGCCCTTGCGTTGAAAAATGCATTCTGCATTGCTCCTCTTCCTTGTCCTCTGGTGCCCGCCTCTGCGTGAGACATTTTCTTTCTTTCCGGTCGGCCGTGCCCTGTTGTGTCCCCTTAGCAGGGCTGGGGAATGAGCCTAAGAGCCGGTTCCCAGGGTTTCACCCTGGGTTGTCATGTCCTCGCCCCTGCCGGGGCTGGGGAATGTTTGGTCCGGTGGTCGGTAGAGCGAAGTCCCGGCGGCCGGGGAGTGGCCAGTGGACGGGAGTGTGACCCTCACTGCACTGCGGCCTGCCTTTCCCAAGGGTGAGGCGAAGTGGGAAGGAATTTGAACCGCTGGCACGCGAAGAGCCGCAAAGAAGGACAACTCTTATGGTCGTCTTCGCGTTCTTTGCGAACTCCGCGTTTCAACATCTCTTTGCTATTTCCGTCGGTCGTTGAATCCCTCGGCTCCGAGTGGCCAGCCACATGGAAGTGAAGGGCGAAGCCCTGGAGTGCCCGGCAGCAAGCGGGAACGGAGGAGTGCCCGGCAGCAAGCGGGAACGGGAGGAGTGGCCTGGCAGCAAGCGGGAACGGAGTGAGTGCCCGGCAGCAAGCGGGAACGGAGGTGCGCTCCGGCAGCAAGCGGGAACGGAGTGAGTGCCCGGCAGCAAGCGGGAACGAGTGAGTGCCCGGCAGCAAGCGGGAACGGGAGGAGCGCCCGGCAGCAAGCGGGAACGGAGTGAGTGCCCGGCAGCAAGCGGGAACGGAGGAGTGCCCGGCAGCAAGCGGGAACGGTTGAGCGCGCCCGGCAAGCGCGGGAACGGAGTGAGTGCCCGGCAGCAAGCGGGAACGGAGGAGTGCCCGGCAGCAAGCGGGAACGGGAGGAGGGTGCGCCCGGCAGCAAGCGGGAACGGGAGGAGTGCCCGGCAGCAAGCGGGAACGGAGGAGGTGCGCCCGGCAGCAAGCGGGAACGGAGGAGTGCCCGGCAGCAAGCGGGAACGGAGCAGTGCCCGGCAGGATTCGAACCTGCAACCAAGGGATTCGGTACCCCATCGGTTTCCCGATGGCCCGGACTTTCCCATCACCCTCGTCGGCGGCATGAATGCGTTGCCGACGGTCGGGTGGCGACCGTCAAGTCTCTACACCTTCCGGGCACGAGCGAATGCGTTGCCCGGCTTGGCTCGGGATTGCCATGCCGACTTGGCCGGAAGCTCCCTATCCCGTCACGGGTGGATTGCTGCCGAGAAGCCTGCGAAGGTTTCCCCGAATTTGGCCGCTTTTCCACCGGGAATTACTTCCCGGCGTCACCATTTGATGAGTCCCCTGCTCTGCCTTTGAGCTACGGGCGCCCGACGTTACCACGGGCGATCGTTCGACTTGCCAGATTATCGGAAGTTCGCTCGGTTGTCCAATGCCTCAAGCGAGGTTCCCAGGACTTTGATGAACGTCACAAACGCAATATCGTCACGGCCCGGTCGGTGGGAGAGTCCAGGCGCAATGGGAACGGGGCTCCGACCTCTCTTCGCCGAACGGCGAATCGTTGGCGTCGTCGGCGCTCGTTGACAGACGCCGATTAGTAACCTAGGGTTCACTGGATCGGCGTATTTCGTGATTTCACCCGTGCCCGCGGTTATGCCGCTCGTTCCGTGAGCACGATAGGGCATTCCAGCCGATCGTTTGGGGTTCGGCTTGAATCACGATGGATACGTACCAGCACATAGACTTGAGTAAATCCGCCGCGAGGAGAGAATAGCGATGAACCGAGGGATCTTGATGGCCGCCATCCTTGGCATCGGCGTGGGAGTGGCGATTCCGTTCCTTCGCCAAGCGAGAGAAGAATCAGTCACGATCGCGAAGATTCCTTCCGCTCTTTCATCGAACGATTCCGTAGCCAGCGACGCGAACGCGACGGAGTCTGCCGTCGCCCCGGCCGTCACGAACTCGGTTGAAAGTGCTCCGGTTCCCGTGGCCCAGCCGGCCGAATCTCCGAAGCATCATCAAATGACGGAAGCGGAGATCATCGCGCAAGTTCGGCGTGACAATCAGGCTCTCAAACAGGCTCAGGACCAATACTTCGCGACGGCGGACAAAGAGCGCAAGATTTCCGACAAGGAATTTCGCCAGGAGCAGGCTCAGGCCAACATTCGGTCCAAGCAGAACTTGGCGGCGAAGCAGCTTCAGGCGGAAATCGACAACGCGTCCGAGTACGAATACAACCCGGTTCATTCCGCGTTCGGCGCCTGGACGTCCGACGACTGGGGAGCCATCAATCACTACTCCGGCGGCTATATTTGGGGCCGATAGTCCACGCCGCGATGTGACAGAGTCAATGGTTCGGACCGCTCGGAAGGAAGCCGAGCGGTTTTTTGTTTATAGAGCATCAGAAAAGTAATGTCGTATTCCCCGGCCCGGTCGCTTGGAGAGCTTTGGCGCAAAGCGCACCGGACCCCGCTGGTTCTCGTGAAGTTGTAACGATTTCGATACCAATCCAGGGAAGATGAAAACCCTTTCTGCAAGGTAAAGGAGTCCATTCCACTCTGCCGCTTAGGGTTCGCGAAGAACCTTTTAGACGTTCGTGCTGGGCGCGGCGTCGATGGTGAGACGGTGGCCATTGACGGCGGCGACGGACGCGAGAAGGGTGGTTTTCGAGACGGAATAGACTTGGTCGAAGGGGATGGGGGCGGGTCCGCCGGTCCGAATGGTCGTTACGAATGCTTCGGCTTCTTCGCGAATCCCTTTAGCCTGAAAGAAGCGCCATTGCCCGCGTGATTTCGTACTGCCGAAGAATCGGAGTCGCCTGAAGTCATCCAGAGTCGCGCTCAGCCCGCCGCCATGCACTTCCAAATACTCCTTGGACAAGCCTCGATTCCCATTGGAGAGGAATTGTACGGTGCCAATCGAGCCCTCAGGGAACTCGAGGAGTAGGGTTGTCACGTCAGGTATCGCGGCGTCGCCAAGTCGGGCGGTGGTGGCGAAAACGGACGAGCAGGGTGCCCCCACGAGGTAGGTGAGAAGATCGACGAAATGGCAGCATTCGCCAATCACGCGGCCTCCGCCGGCGATCGGATTTTGAATCCATTCCGAGGCGGAAACGAAGCCAGCATTCACGCGGTAGAGCATGGAAAGAGGCGCGCTTCTTCGAGAGAACGCCTCCTTCAATTGGCCGGCGAGAGGAGAGAACCGGCGGTTATAACCAACCATGAGGCGCGGGTTCATGCCATCCTCTTCGAGTGTTTCATGGAATTCGCGAATGGCGTCCAGATCGTCGAGCGTGGTGGCGAGCGGTTTCTCGACGAAGACCGGCTTTCCATGGCGTAAAGCGGTGAGCACGTAATCGGCGTGCGAGTCATGCCGGGTCGCGATCACGACGGCGTCGATGTCCGGGGATTCGAGGATTTCGTTGGGATCGGAAGTCGCTGAGGAGGCGCCAAATCGCTTGGCGGCATAGGCGGCGGAGATTCCGGAGGAAGTACAAATTCTGCGTACGGAAACCCCCTTTTGGCTCAAGAAGGCGGGCAATAGCATCGTTTTCGCGAAATTGCCGGCGCCGAGAACTCCCAGACTTAGTACGCCGCGTTCCGCCGGTACGACGTGGTGAGAGGTTCGTACCGTTCGGGGGACGGCGGAGCGAGGATCTTTGGGTACCGGATAATCGAGCACGATACCGAGGTAGGGATCGTCCGTCGTGCCATCGATGAGGGCGTAAGCATCCTGGGCGCGGTGGAGGTCGAAGTGATGGGTGATCAGGCTTTCAACTTCGATCCGTTTGTTTCCGAGGAGGTCGAGAAACGCGATCATGTTCCGATTCTCGGTCCAACGGACATAGGCATGCGGATAGTCGAGTCCGCCCGCTTCATAACTCGGATCGTATCGTCCCGGACCGTAGGACCTCGAGACGCGTATATCGATTTCCTTTTCAAAATAGTCTCGTCGGGGGATATTCATCCCGACGTCTCCGACCACGACCAAAACGCCCTTCTGCCTCGTGAATCGGGGGACGGTTTCGATCGGTTCGCTACTGGCCGTCGCGGCGCAGAGGAGGACTTTGTCGGCACCGTGGCCGCGGGTCCGCCGGAAGATCTCTTCGACCATGCCCTCGCCCGCGAGGAGGGCGGAGAAATCACTTTGGCGCGCGGCATCCACGCGACGCGGGTCGCGATCGATGCCGATCACGGTGGCGCCGGCGGCCTGGGCCAGTTTGCACGCGACCATGCCAACCAAGCCAAGACCCTGGACGACCACCTGATCCCCGAGAGAAATGTCGGCGAGACGGATCGCATGCATGGCAATGGCGCCAACGGCGACGAAGGCCGCTTCGTCGAATCCGACGCCGTCCGGAATGGGGACAAGGAGGTTGCGCGGTACCGAGGCGTATTCGGCGTGCGACGCCGCTTGATAGCCGGCACATGCCACTGCTTGCCCGAGTTTCAGATCTTCGATTCCCGCGCCGATGGCGACCACGAAACCCGCGCTCGAGTAGCCCAGCGAGACCGGCTGTTCGAGGACATGCTGGACGGCCTGGTAAGTGTGCTTGAGACCGTCATTGCGCACTCTGCGTAGGACTTTTTGCACGAGGTCCGGTCGCCGCCGTGCTTTTTCGAAGACATTGGATTTCGAGAACTCGAGCAACGTCCGTTCGGTTCCGGCGGAGACGAGGGAACGAACGTTCTGAACGAGGACCGCGCCCGGCCGAACCATGGGGCGGAATATCTTCCACGGTGATCGTCCCTGATTTGACGTGCTGCAGAACGGCCTTCATACGGTATTCTCCGAGCGAGCCGATACCCGGAAGCGGTCGAGGGTGTCGACGGCAATAGTGACGACGAACCGGCGTTCTCGGCCTTGGTGCGGCGAGGGCCGACGAACACGCAAACGCCCGGGCCGAGCAGCAAGCTGGTGCAGCGGCAACCGGTTCGATCGTCGGCCCTGAGCCCGCCTTCTCGAGGCCGAGCTGGTCAAGCTCCCAGCCTATCCAGGCTTTGTTGCGCGGTTACCGGCGGCGAGTTGCGCCGACTTCGCCGCGAATGGAGCGCTGCTCGTCGCATTCCACCTGAATGTACCAAGCTGGGGCCGAGCTTGGCGATTAGTTTGGCGAGATCGCCGATGCTAATCTCTCGCCCCGATCCGACGTTGACGGTCTTGCCGACGGCGTTGGGAGTCGAGGCGAGAATGAAGCCTTCGACGCCATAACATAGTTGAGGTCGCGCGTCGGGCTGAGGTTGCCAAGCCGGACCCGGTCCCCACGAGGCATTGATTGATGATTTCGGGAATGATGGCCCGAGCCGATTGCCTGGGGCCGAAGGTATTGAACGGGCGAACGGTGACGACGGGGACTTCAAACGAACGCGCGAACGCCTCGGCCATCTTGTCGGCACCGATCTTGCTCGCGGAGTAAGGCGATTGTCCCTGGAGGGGATGCGTTTCATCGATCGGCACGCGGAGCGCGGTTCCATACACCTCGCTCGTCGAAGTATGGATCACGCGCTCGATGCCAAGCTCTCGGCGCCCCTTGCAGGACGTTCAAGGTTCCCTGAATGTCTTCGTCCTTACGTACGGATTCTCGGGGGCCCGGTAGGAATAGGGAATGGCGATCAAGGCGGCGAGATGAAAGACGCAATCCACGCCGTGCATGGCTTGGCGAACGCTGTCCCGATCGCAGATATCACCGGCGACGATTTCGATATCGTCGCGGTAATCCGAATCCTCGAGCCAACCTCTGCTCCCAAGGCATTGTAGTGGACAAGTGCTCCTGCGTTAGCGCGCCGAGGGAAACGAGTCGCTCGGTCAGGTGACTGCCGATGAATCCGCCTTGCCCGTCACCAACACTCGTTTTCCGTTCCAACTCATGCCGCGAATCTCCCTTGGCGCGCGTCTCGTTGAGCTTGTTCGTAATCCACGGGCTTGCCGATATCGAGCCAGTATTCCAAGATGGGGAAACTGGCGACCGAGCCATGGTCGGCGATCAGTCCGCGAATCAAGTCGGGCATGTCCTGCCGCGTTCCCAGGGGAATGCGCGCACGGACTTCCGGCTCCAGCAGATAGATACCCGCATTTACGAAAAATGCCAAGACCGGCTTCTCGACGATCTGGCGAATCAGGCCGCCGGTACTTTCGACCACGCCGTAGGGGACCTGGTAGTCGAACTTCCGCACGCCGACGGTCATTTGCGCGCTGCTGCGATGGTGGTAGTCGACGAGTGCATGGAAGTCGATTTCCGAGAGAATGTCGCCGTTCATGACGAGGAGCGGCTTGTCTGTTTTCACCAGGGACAAAGCCCCCGCCGTCCCGAGCGGGCGGTCTTCATTGACGTACCGAATTTGTACGCCAAACCGGCGACCATCGCCGAAATGATCCATGATTTTTTCGGGCATGAAGTGCGTCGCCACGTGGACCGTGCGAATGCCGGTCTGCACCAGCCGGCCAATAATCCACTCCATGACAGGCCGATCCCCGACCGGGAGCATCGGCTTGGGAACATCGACCGTGAGGGGTCGCAGCCGTTTGCCGAACCCCCCCGCCATGATCAGCGCTTCCACGCCGTTTCCGCGATCCCCGAGCGACGGAGATTCCCATTGGTCGCGCGTCACCAATCCGATCACTTCACGATTGCCGTTGGCCTGTACGAGAAAATCGACATGACGGCGATTCATCAAATCACGCAAGGCCTCGCCCTGAGCCGAGCTGTCCGTGAGATGAGGATCGAGCGGGGGGGGCGTTTGACGATGATCGAGAACGGCTTGCACGGCTTGATCGAGACTGAGATCGGCCATCGCGTAGGCACGCAAATCCGCATCCGTGAGAAAATCGACCCATCGGTTGGCGGAATCCGTGACGAGCAGGAGGCGCTGTCCTCCCGAGGACATTTTTTGGATGGCGTCATGAATGAGCGAGTTCGTGGCGACCGTAACGCTAGCCGCGAGTTGGCCGGGGGAACGCGCGGCGAGCACGTGCCGCGATCCCGGCCGATCCTCGGAGCCCGAGTCGCCATGAACTTTTAACATATGCACGAATCTCGCAGGTCGTTTGTCGACTACAGCGCGGCACCCCGCCCAGGCGCTGAAACCATTGGCATTCTCGCGCGGTGAACGCTTGCCACTCACTCGCGTGCTGGACGCCTTTGGCCTTCCGCGTGCAGATACCACTTTCCCTTGATCTGTGAAGTCCAAATCGAAATCGTCCCCCAGACGCCGATTGCCCGACCGAAATGCAGTTCGCATTGACACAAATCGACGGTTCAATTATCCCACGGCGCTTGTGTCGCATTGCGCGCCAGCGGTCGCATTGGGCGCTAGTGGTTATGGAGGAAGCATGGGTAGTAGTGTCCCGGCTCATTTGCGAAACGCGCCTGGGTTCATTCAGAACCTGCTTCAAGTCAAGACATTTGGCATCGATCGTTATGTCGAACGAGGCTACACGCACGTCGAGAGCCTGAAGTTCGATTGGCGTTCGCACGTTGCCAACCGCGAAGCGCGCGCCGCATTTCGCGCTCACCGGCCGGTCCTTGATTCCGTTCAGAACCGAGTCGTCAGCCAATTGATGGAAAGCGGAGTCGCCGTACTCCCCGTTTCGGAGTTCCTCACGGATCTGAATCCCTGGAACGACCTGCAGCGTCTCATGGACGAATGGGTTGGTTCGGAGGAAGTGCGCCAGCACGTTGCGAATTATCAGACCCGTCCGGATCGGCAGTGGAAAGAATACCTGGCACGCATGTACCACCCCGAGAAGATCGTGACGCTCGAGGATCCATGGCTGCGGTTCGGTCTTTCTAGCCGAATTATCGACGTCGCCAACTCTTACCTGGGTCTCATGTCCAAATTCATCTTCATGGATGTTTGGAACACGATTCCACTGGCGCAGCACGACCAGGTATCGACCGGTTCGCAGCTTTGGCACCGCGACCCTGAAGATCGACGGATGATCAAAGTCTTCCTTTACTTTTCGGACGTGGACCAGACCGCTGGTCCCATGCACTACATCCCGCATAGTCGGCGGGGGGACAAGTACGGACGACTTTGGCAAAGGGTTCCTCCCTTTGGTGGACGGCCCGCGGGGGACGAGGAACTCGAGTCCAAGATTCCCCGATCGGATTGGAAAGTATTGACCTGTCCGAAAGGGACGATGGTTTTCGCGGATACATCCGCGTTGCATATGGGAGGCAGAGCCACGGAAAAGTCCCGTCTGGTCGCCATCTGGGCCTTTACGGGTCACGCGTGTACGCGGCCGCTGAACTTTCTCTTGAATCTGCCTGAGAAGAAGGAGTCTGTTCCGCTGACCACGCAATTCGCCTGCTATTCCTGGAATCGCGGACGAAAGTAAATACTCTTCCGGTGCTCGGCGACCCGAGCGATAACGCGAGAGGTTAAAGGGGCCCGAGCGATAACGCGAGAGGTTACGGAATGGAAAGCCGGCAAGGATCGCCGACGGACTCGCGGAGGCAGTTGGTGGCATATCTCGCGGGGGCGTTTACCAGCGCGCTCTGCTGCACCTTGCTCTTCGCGATCCTGTTTCTGAAATTCGGGTCCCGGGTAGCACCTCGGGGAAACCCCCTGGAATGGTCACATCAACACGTTGCGGGTCAATTCGCCCTCGAACTTCCCGAGGACGTGCTCGCCGATTGCCGGAAGCATCAAGTAGTGTTCGAGAACGCGCACAATCCCACGAACGCCAAGCCGCATGACACCTGCCTGGTTCGACCAGATGAAAAGTTTGGCTGGGTGCTGAATCCCAACGCCCAGGTATCGATGCACATGCTTCGCTCGAAAACTCCACTCAATCTCGACCCACCACTGCTCGCGGTTCCGACGATGGAACCGTTGACCGATCGAATCAAGGAATACTTGAAGGCGCAATCTCGCGTGGCATGCAGCTATTCCGTCGACTCCGCCGGTCGCCGCAAGACTGTTCCCTTGGTTTCCGACAAGCCGAAGATCGTACTGGTGGGGGACAGTGTTTGTTTCGGTGTGATGGTGAGCGATGAGAACACAATTGCGTCCCGGCTTCAACGGCTCGTTGGGGATGGCTACCAGATTGTCAATGCCGGCGTGGGAGGATACCAGGGTCCACAGGCATTGCGCGCCGCCGAAGGATGCTTGGACGAAGGGGATTGCGCCGCGGTCGTGTACGTTGCCTGCCAGAACGATTTCTTTCTCGACGACTTGCAGCATCAACACGAAGTGGCGTCAACGGTGCTGGAGAAGTTTTCGACGCTCCGGAGCCGATTTCAAGGTCCGATCGTCGTTCTGCTCACGACGTATCTCGAGCATGTGAACGCGGATCTATTGACCGGTTACGGCTGGCCCGCGCAACACCTCGACGGAACGGAACGTCTACGTGCGGAGATACCGACCCTCTGTTCGAGCCACGGCCTCAAATTCATCGATCTCGCGTCGCATTTCCAGGCGAGGCAACAGTCCGAAGGGACGATCTTCGAACCCATGTCCCTCTACGTCGACCATTGCCATCTCTCGCCACGGGGAAGCGAAGTTGCCGCCCGCTTGATCCACGACATACTCGCGGAAGAGGCGTCCATGACCCGTTTGACCCGAACGCCCAGCGTGGACGCGAAACGCTAAGTCCCATTTCCCAAATCGCGGTCGTGCGATTTCTGGAGCCAGGTTAGCGGTACCGACCTTTTCTGAGCGGCAATAGAAACGAGGATGGCACGAGGTGGCGGAATGAGCTTCAACTCGTCGATATTCGTTCTCTTCTTCGCCGTCGTCTACTCGGCCTATTTGTTGCTGGGGAAACGCTTCAAGACGCAGAACATTCTGTTGTTGGTTGCCAGCTACGTCTTCTACGGTTACTGGGACTGGCGATTCCTGGGTTTGTTACTTTTCTCGACCGTCCTCGACTTTGGCCTAAGTCATTGGATCGACCGTACGGCGGATCCGGGAAAACGAAAGTCCCTTCTTGTCTTCTCCGTCGTCGCGAATCTTGGGATCCTGGGCTTCTTTAAGTATTTCAACTTTTTCGCGGACAGTTTCGCGACCCTTCTGGCGACCGTTGGTCTCGAGGCGACGCCGTTGGATTTACGCATCATTCTGCCGGTGGGCATCTCTTTCTACACGTTCCAGTCCATGAGCTATACGGTCGACGTGTACCGCCGAGAACTCAAGGCGGAACGGAGCCTGGTGAACTTCGCCTTGTATGTGGCATTCTTTCCGCAGTTAGTCGCGGGGCCCATCGAACGAGCCGCGAGCTTGCTCGAGACCATTGCGCGTCCCAGGACGATTCCGATCGACAAGGTGAACGCCGGCCTCTACTTGATCGTTTGGGGCTATTTCAAGAAGCTCGTGGTGGGGGACAACCTTGGCACGATCGCCAACGAGGTCTTCAACCATTACCACGACTATTCCGGCTTGGATCTGGTTCTCGGGGTGGTGGCGTTCAGTTTTCAAATCTACTGCGACTTCTCGGGGTATTCGGACATTGCGCGCGGCTTGGCGAAGCTCATGGGCTTTGAGCTGATGGTCAATTTCCGCCTTCCGTACTTCGCCACGAGCCCCAGCGACTTTTGGGCGCGATGGCATATCTCGCTCTCCACCTGGTTGCGGGACTACCTGTACATACCGCTCGGTGGTAATCGCCATGGAAGTTGGCGAACGAGTCGCAATCTCATGATCACCATGGCGCTTGGGGGACTGTGGCATGGCGCGGCTTGGACGTTTGTGATCTGGGGCATCTATCACGGCAGCCTTTTGATCCTGTACCGACAGCTGGGTTCCCACTTCGCGCGGCGGTTAGGCGCGGCGAGGACGACGGCGCTCCTTGTCCAGGGGGTCAAGATGCTGGTCATGTTCTGTTTCACCTTGATTGGATGGGCCATTTTCCGAGCACAATCGGTCGAGCAGTTGGTGTATTTTGCTCGCCACGCCGGGCTCGCGTGGTCGCCCGATTCCATGGAATTGTTGACCACCGTCGCCTTCTTCGTGGCGCCGCTGTTGCTGTTCGAGGCTTGGCAGCAATGGTCGCGCGACCTGTTCGCCTTGCTCCATCTCCGGCCCGTGGCGCAGGCACTTGCCTACAGTTCTCTTGTCGTGGGATTGTCGATCTTTGCCGCTCGGGAAGTCACGGAGTTCATCTATTTTCAGTTCTAGCCTAGCGGTCGACGAGGAACGTCATGTCGGATTCTGTCGCCAAGTCGCGAGGTAACATGCTCCCCGTGGAACGGGAGGGTCGCTCCTCCGCGCGCCGCCTGGCGACGACAATCGCGTGGACCCTGTTTTTCGTCCTTGCAGCGAATGCGGGCACGATAGTCGCATTGCGACATTTACCGGCGAATCTGGGCTACTGGCTGGTGAAGCAAAAATGGCGAATGCTCGAGGATCTCGATCGTCCGGTGGATTGGTTGGTCCTCGGAGATTCGAGCGTGAATCAAGGTCTCGATTGCCGCCTGTTCGATGAAATCGTGGACGGAACGTCGGTGAATCTCGGAACGACGGCCGTCATGACGATGGTCAATGACGCGTGGATGCTGGAATCCTACATTGAGAAGCACGGGCCGCCGCGGGGGGTCCTCATCGTACACGTGTATCAGATGTGGCAGGAAAGTGCGCGCGCGGTGGGGATTGGCGAGATCCCCAGGCCGTGGGGTTTCTGGAATCAAGCCCAGCCGCCCGTGGCCATTTCCTCGAACGATGAATGGCTGGTCTTTCTTCAGCGATTCGCGCCCCTCTACGCCAAGCACGCCTCGATCGCCGAGATGCTGAAACATCCGTTGCGTACGCTCCGTTGGCGCGCCAGCGTCGACGCGCGCGGCTTTATGAGCTGCGAGGATTACTTGCCCGCGAGAATTGAATCGGAGCGACAAGCGCATTTGGAGTTCGTACGGCGAAGCTACGAACTCTCCAGCGACAATCGCCGGGCGCTCGAGCGGATCGTCGAACTCGCCGAGAAGCATCAATTTGACGTCTATCTCGCGAACTCACCGATTCTGAACGACCTGTCGAAGGATCTCGTTTTCTCGCAATTCTTCCGCCGCACGCACCAGGACATCGAGCGCATCGTGGGACATTCCCCT
>JAXMAQ010000057.1:0-48301 GCA_046350335.1 Planctomycetota bacterium | reverse complement strand
ACGGCAAGTCCAGTTTCAGCCGTGAAGGGTTCGATCATTTCCAAGGTAGCTTTTATTTGCTCCCCGAAGATGGCCCGAACTCGACGGTCTATCGGTTTCCACTGAAGTAGATGGACGTCGACCCGAAGGAGAGTGGAGAAGAGACCCCTCACCCTTCCCTCTCCCAGGGGGAGAGGGTTAAAGAATCTGCTCCCCGAGGACGGCCCGAACTCGACGGTCTATCGGTTTCCCGTGACTACCAACGGGAACGGTCGGCCCTGAGTTGCGAACGAACCGATTCCAGCCAGAAGCCAAGCTGCTCGCGCATCGTGGGCTCGCTGGGCGAACATTCGAAAAAGAGATGGTACCGGGACACCTCTTCACAAGACCTTCCCATCTGAATCATGATCAGTTGAAAACGGGTCGCTCTTCCCTCCCCCTTGGTGAGAAAGACCGCTTCGCACCGCGACGGATTGGGACCGTTGACTTGCGAGTAGAGGAGCGCTCGCCCCAGTTCCTCCATGGTGAAGTCGTTGCCGAAGACCGCGATGACTTTGCGGAACCGATCACCATCCCAGCCCCAGGCACGGACGAGTTCCGCCTTGCCGAACCGGGTCGCTCGCTCATGGATGGTCTTTTTGATGAAATTGAGATCGGTGAAGTCTTGCCTGAGAATCTCGCTGGAGTCCGATGGATCGGTCTGCCTGGGGGGGACCTTCGCGCGCGTCATGGTCGCGGTGGCGACGACCGCCACTTCCCCTTCCAATTCACGCCGATCCCGTTCTGCTTCCACCACGTCGATGCAAGCGTTGATCTCGCGCATCTGACGATCGTCATCCGTCGCAAGGCGTGGCTGATAAACCTTGGCCAGCGTTCTGCGCAACACGTTGATCGTCATCTTTTCGTCGATTCGCACGCCGCCACGGTGGGAAAAGTAGTAGAGCGTTTCCCAGGCTTCACTCTCTCGCATCACGAGTCCTCAACGTTTCCGTACCCGTTGAAAGCTTAGTTCGCTTTGGAGAGAAGTAGGCGGGCCGTGGGAGCGACAACCATGACAATTCCCACGATCGTCAGAAAACTGAACGAGCGGCCGAAGAGGATCATGTCGAGAATCATGGCCATCGGGATTTGGGTCAGCCCGACAACGGAAACCCTTGCGGGAGAACCCCATGCGAACGCACGCGTCAGGAAGAGTTGCCCCGTCGCCGCCAAAGTTCCGACCCCCAAGAGGCGGATGAGATTCCACGGCTCGACGGCATTGGCCATGGGAAGAGGATGTTCAAAAATCAGCCATGAGAACGCGCAAAAAACGATGGCGACGGCGGAAAAGTGGAACACGATCGCGCGCGGATCGACCGATTGCAAACGATGGAGTCCAAGCATGGAAATCGCGGTCGCGAAGGAACTTCCGAGCGCAGCAGGGACGCAAAATTCCCTTCCGCGAAATGGGGTTGTTGAATAAACACGACTCCGATCACCGCGCTTGGTTACCGCGAGGAAGACCTCGCCGTTGGGCCATTCTTTGAGCAGTGGGCCGGAAAGAGTAACGCGATCCAGATGGGAAACATGTTCGTTAACGTTAGGACGTCGGCGACCGGAAGGCGCGTCAGGGGGTAAAAGGTACAGATCATGCTGACGCTCCCCAGGATGCAGCGTAGCCAGAGCACCGGTGAGGGCCAAAAGAACAGTCGAACCCCCGCCCGCCTCGCCAGCAAGCCGGAGAGGGTGAGGGCCATGCTCGAGCGGAGCAAAGGCGATGATTTGCCAATCGCAAACGTACCCAAGCGCATGCGCGATGGTTCCCATCAACGCGAACGCCATCGCCCCCGAAAGCATCCACAGGTAGGGAAGCGCGGGATTCCGTGTCGCCGAAGCCGAGGAATTCAGACTACGGAGCATTTCAGTTCCAGCAGGGTCCTTCCCCCGTCGCCGATGGGGTTGGACAACTCCCTTCCGTGTATCTTCCGTGCATCAGAACCCGGTCACTTAAGGTGCCTTGACGCCAAACGCACCAGACCGTCGCCTTTCTGAGCGGCAAATTCATCCCCCGGCGGCGCGAAAGCAAAAATCGAAGAGCAGCCACCACTCGGCATCCTGAACCTTGCGGCAAAAGAGCTGCAGATCGGACGGTACGCGAATCGAGGTTTGACAAAGGTCAATAAACTTAAACGGATCCCAGGACGACCCGCGCGCTAAGTCGCGGGCGGCATCGAGCTCTCTGGCACCCGCCATGGACTCGAAAATGTCAGGGGCGGCTTCCGCGAGTTGAGGGAACACCGGGTGATTCCCCACGCGGCGAAACCAATATTTACTGTTGCCGAAATCCGGCTCCCTTCGGTGCATGATGCCGTGCCAGTAACTATCGGTCGCCGACGGAATCTCCTGACTCAAGCCATGCGACTCATCGAGAAAATCGTGATACAGCCAAAGTCCCGAAAGACACGCTCTGCCCATGGGCTCATCGCGCACCTGGGTACCGGGAAAGAGATCTTCCGGATTCAGCCTACTTAGCGTGTCCCGCGCCTGGATATTGGGAGTTCCCGGCCCCAAGGGGGCCAGTCGATCTTCCGCGAGAAGGTTCGCGATCACGGGCCCATACGATTCCGCTTGTCGTGGCACCATGGTCGTCCCCTTTCCCGCTCCCTGACGGGTCTACTTCATTCCCAGGTCGCGCAGCTGCTTTGGTTCGACGCCTGCGGGAGCTCCCGTCATGAGATCGGCGGCGCGCTGAGTCTTTGGAAAAGCCATGCAATCTCGAATGTTGTCAAGGTTCGCCAACAGCATGACCCAACGGTCCAGCCCGAGCGCGATGCCCCCGTGGGGGGGCGCACCGAACTTGAGCGCGTCGAGGAGGAATCCAAACCGCTTCTTGGCTTCCGCTTCATCCAGGCCGATCAGTTCAAACACCTTCTGTTGTCTGTCCTGCTGATGCAAACGAATGGTGCCGCCCCCCGCCTCCTCGCCGTTGACGATCAGGTCATACGCCTTCGCGCGAACCTTTCCGGGTTCTTTATCCAGCAACTCCCAGTCTTCATCCAGCAATGCCGTGAAGGGATGGTGTTTGGCGACGAGCTTGCCGGTCTCTTCGTCCACCTCGTACATCGGGAACTCGACACACCAAGAGAAGTGCATGTCCTCGGGATCGTAGAGCTTGAGTTCCTTGCCCAGCCGATTGCGCAGGGCAGCGAGAGGGGCGTGGGACTTTTCGCGGTCGCCGGCAACGAAGAGCAGTAGGTCCCCCGGTGCCGCCCCCATCTGCTCCTTCAACTTCGTCTGCTGTTCCACGGAAAAGAACTTGGCGATCGGCGAGTTGATCTTGTCTCCTTCGATCTTCATCCAGGCGAGCCCTTTAGCTCCCAACTCCGCGACGAAAGCCGTCAGTTCATCCAGTCCTTTTCGGCTGTACTTTTCGGCAGCCCCCTTCGCGCACAGTCCGCGAACCGCCTGCGCCTTTTGGAAGACGGAGAATTCAGTCTGGTGGGCCAGGTCCGTGATGTCGACGAGTTGCATGTCAAAGCGAAGGTCCGGCTTGTCGATTCCGTACTTTTCCATCGCGTCGGCATACTTCAAACGCGGGAAGGGACGCGCGGGTGCTTTTCCTTTCGTCTGCGACAAGAGCTCGCAACAGAGTCCTTCGATGACGTTCATGACGTCGTCCGCTTCGACAAACGACATTTCAATGTCGAGCTGCGTGAATTCCGGCTGGCGATTGGCGCGAAGGTCCTCGTCGCGGAAGCAGCGCGCGATCTGAAAGTACCGGTCGTAGCCGGCGACCATCAAGATCTGCTTGTAGAGCTGCGGCGACTGCGGCAACGCATACCATTGGCCGGGCTGAAGACGACTCGGGACAAGGTAATCGCGAGCACCTTCCGGCGTGCTGCGCCCGAGGATCGGCGTCTCCACTTCCACGAAGCCATGCTCGCTGAGGTAGTTCCGCATGATATGGCAAATCTTGTGACGCAATAGGAGGATGTTTTGCATCCAGGGGCGTCGAAGATCGAGGTAACGGAATCGGAGACGAGTCTCCTCGGTCGCTCCCTCCCCATCGCCGCCAATTTCGAACGGCGGCGGCTCGCTCCGGTTGAGAACCACCAGCTGCGTCCCTTTAACCTCGATGTCCCCCGTGGGCAGTTTTGGGTTCTTCTTCCCCTCGAGCCGGGGAGCAACTGTTCCCGTCACGGAAACCACGTGCTCGTTCCGCAAGGTCCGCGCTAACTCGTGGAGTTCGGCCCCCGTGTTCGGATCGAAAACCACCTGCGTCAAACCGTAACGATCCCTCAAGTCGATAAAGACCAATCCGCCGTGATCGCGCCAATTGTTGACCCAGCCGTTCAGGGTAACCGTCTGGCCAACTTGTTCACTGCGTAGTTCGCCACAGGTATGGGTCCGTTGCCACTGGGCCATGAAAGTCTTTTCCTTGCTGGGAAGTGATTCGGTAAATCCAGATCAGGCCGAAGCTTGCGGAAACCACCTGTTCCACCCGAGGGGCAATTCACCCCGCCGATCAGCCATCGAAAGATCGCCTGGGATACCCGGTTACGTGGGCGGATTCAAGATCCGTTGGAACCGGTCGCCGTTCATCTTTACCATATCCTCGTAAATACTTCCGTCGCCAGGATCTCGCGCGAAGTATCGACCCGCAACCGGGGACCATTCCGAGGGCGTTAAGCGGCGGGAACAAGATACTGGCTGCACCGGACGTGTTTTATTAGCTCATTCCTCCGGTTCCACAGGAAAAGAACCACGGGCCATTACCCCCAAACGTCGGATTTCCAAGTCTGGGCGGAAAACGGCTCTTCTCCCCCTGGCACATTGCGCGTTTACCTTCGGAGCGATATCGCTGCTATTCCACGGAAACCGGAAAGGCATTTGCACGACGACCGCGCACGGAGTAGTTTGATGCTTTCCCCGAGGGTAAAGGGGCTCCGAAGGCGGGGGAACGTTACCTGCCGTCCTGACATCGGACCGAATTTCGCATGGGATTGCCTTCCCTTGGGGGCGAATAACAGGAGTTCCGTTTCATGTTGCGACGCGTCTTTGCAGTACTTTTCTCGGTGCTCGTTTTCCAGCCGGCGGCTCGGTCCGCCTGGGGCGATGAAAAGAAGGACAATGTTCCTCCCGAAGGGTTCATCGCGCTCTTCAACGGCAAGGATCTTTCAGGTTGGAAAGGACTCGTCGGAGACCCGAAGTCACGCGCGCAAATGTCTCCGGAAAAGCTCGCGGAGGCACAGAAAAAAGCCGACGAGTCCATGCGCGCCCACTGGAAGGTGGTCGATGGCGTGCTGGTATTCGATGGCAAAGGGGAGAATCTCTGCACCGTCAAGGATTACGGCGATTTCGAACTCCTGGTGGACTGGAAGATCCTCCCCAAGGGAGATTCGGGAATCTATGTTCGCGGCACGCCACAGATTCAAATCTGGGACCCGGTACTATTCAACCTCGGCTCCGGCGGGCTCTACAACAACCAAAAGAACCCCTCCAAGCCACTCGTGCAGGCGGACAATCCGATTGGCGAGTGGAACACCTTCCGCATCAAGATGGTGGGGGAGAAAGTGACCGTCTATTTGAACGACAAGCTCGTCGTTGACAATGTCACCCTCGAAAACTACTGGGAACGGGATAAGCCCATCTACCCCAAAGGCGCGATCGAGTTGCAGAACCACGGCAATACGCTGTATTTCAAAAACGTCTACGTCAAGGAACTGTAAACGTGCCGCGAACGCCCGGGAAACCAACCGAACGTCCCATTTCGCCGATTGAAGGTCAGAAAAGGATTGGCGTGTTTCCCGGCTCGGACTCGGGGAGGGTGTTATCGCGAGCCGCGATTCGCGGCTTCGAGGAATGGGAGCCGGGCCACGGCATTACTTTTCTGAGCGGCAATGGGGCACGTAGCGCTCGTCGGACGTGTTTCCCGGGGGTGGCGTGTCTCGGATTACTCTGCTTATTCGCCACTTCGTTTGCCAACGATTCCGCTCCCTCGGATGCGAAAGAAACCGTTCTCGAAAGTTTTCACCAGGTAAGCCCCGACCTTTTGAGCACCGGGGAACCCGTGGGGGAAGCGGCTTTCGCCGAGCTCCGACGCCGAGGGGTCAAGACCATCGTGAGCGTGGATGGCGCCAAGCCAAACCTCGAACTCGCCAAGAGGCATGGCATGCGCTATGTCCACGTTCCAATCAAGTATGACGGCATAACGAGAGATCAGGCACTCTGGATTGTCAAAGCGACCAAAGAGCTCCCTGGCCCCGTCGTCATTCATTGTCACCACGGAAAACATCGCGGCCCCGCCGCCGTCGCCATCGCCTGCATGGCAAGGGAGGGATGGACCAGAGAGCAAGCCCTCGACTGGCTGAAGAAAGCGGGAACCTCGCCGGACTATCAAGGTCTATACCGCGACGTCCGCGAGTTTTCCATTCCGACGGACCGCGAACTCGCCGCTCTGTCCGATCCGTTCCCCGAATCCGTCGAAGTATCCACCTTGGTGGACGCCATGGTCGAGATCGGCGAACGCTGGGACCAAGTCAAGGAACTGCATCAACGGAACTTTCGGGGGACGGAAAAGCTTGCGAACGTCGACCCCGCCCATGAGGCACTTTTGGTGGTCGAACTTTATCGCGAACTGTTAAGGACCGACGAGGTCAAGGAACGGGGCGAGGAATTTGTTCGGGAACTCGAGTCGGCTCGCGACGAGACCGAACAGCTAAGAATCTCCATTGTGGAGTGGCAAGATCAGCCAACGCCGGCAAAGCTGCAGACGGCACGCGACTCATTTCTCAATGCCGGGCGCCGATGCGACGCTTGCCACAAAAAGTATCGAAACTCCTGATCGGTCTGGAGCATCGAACGGGACCATTTCCGTATGGTCCTTTACCGAGATTAGCGCACAATGCGGAGAAAGGATTGTCGACGTTAGCCCGAAAAGGTCGACGGCGTCACAAGCGGGGCATGGCATCCGAGCCAGACGACGAAATCCGCTCGCGGGTGGCATCGTGAACGTGATTTCAAAGGACTCTGCAAACGGGGCATGGACCTCACGTCGGCCGAGGAACGGGGCGACGTCTCCGTGGTCTTTTTCGACGTGAGGAACAGAATCATGCAATCAGCCAATTCCAAGTCAATTCGCTGACGGGGCAAGCGGATGGCCAATTCTCAACGATGGTTGGAACAAGGGCTTGAGAAGCACCGACGAGGCGACCTTGGCGCTGCCGAGACTCTCTATCGTCGCGTGCTCGCCGATCAGCCTCGCCAAGTGGACGCGCTGTACTTGCTAGGCAAGCTCAAGTTCCAGTGCCAGGATCTCGACGAGGCGATTTCACTCCTTTCTCGGTCGGTGACGGCGGATCCGAAGTACGGGCTGGCACATTTGGCGCTAGCGCTCGCGTACGAACAGCGTGGCAAATCGCGGGAGGCGCTGGCCCATTTCCTCAAGGCGCATGAACTGGATCCTCGCTCCGCGCAACCGCTTTACAATCTCGCCAATGCCCATGCTTCGCTCGATGACAACCGCATGGCGGAAAAGCGTTACCGCGAAGCTCTCGCCCTCGATCCGAAATTCGCCGCCGCCCACAACAATCTCGGCACGCTGTTTCAGCGGGAGGGCCGCTGGTCCGAAGCGCTCGACTGTTTTCGCAAAGCCGTCGCCGCCGATCCTCATTGCGTGGCGGCTTACGGCAATCACGGCTTCCTTTTGAAAAAACTCGACCGAGGCGCGGAAGCGGTTTCGGTTTTACGCCAAGGAATCGCCCAAAACCCCCGGTCCGCCGACGCGCTAACGAACTTGACCCGCTTGCTCCGCGATCTGGGTGACGTCGAGGAGGCGGAAAAAGCCGCGCGCATGGCGGTCGAGATCGAGCCAAACAGTTTCACGGCTCATAACGAACTTGGCAAGACGCTTCAACTCGCCGGCCGGCCGGAGGAAGCGGAGATCCAATATCGCGAGGCCCTTCGCATCAATCCCCAAGTCGCGGAGACATGGAACAATCTCGGAACGGCCGTCGTGCAACAACACAAGGCCGGCGATTCGCTCGAATGTTATCGGCGCGCCACGGAGATCGATCCCAAGTATTCCGGCGCGTGGTCGAACCTTGGCAATGCGCATCTCGACCGCGATGATCTGGAGGAATCGGCCCGTTGCTTTCAATCCGTGGCTCGGATTGCCAAGAATCCCTCCCTGTGGTCCTTCCGCGCGGAAACGCTCTGTCCGACCTTGCTTGACACCAACGAACAGATCGATCAATTCCGCGATCGGATCTTCCAAGTTCTCGAGCGTTATCGACACTCGGGACTTCGCGGCGGGATGCCCGAGTTACTCGAATCCGCCTGTCAACCGTCGTTCAATTTTCCCTTCCACGGTCGCAACGATCGGCCCCTTAAGGAAGCTTTCGCCAAGGTTTTTGCTCCCCTGTTTCCCTTCGAATCGCCCCTTTCTTCCGGAGGATTGCCCCACGTCGGCGTTCTCATCACGCATGACGAATGGGCGTTTCGTCGCTCGGTCGGCGCCATTTTCGATCGCATGGACTCTCGCAAGCTTCGAATCACCGTCGTCTGCACCCCAGGCGGAATCGAAAAGCTGCGCGCATTCTTCACCAACCCTCACATTGGCTTTTTGCCGATGGCGACGGAGATTGACAAGACCATCGAAACCATGCGATCGGCGAAGTTCGACTTGATCTACCATTGGGAAGTGTCCACGACGGCAACCAGCTATTTTCTTCCCTACTGCCGCCTCGCACCGCTTCAGGTCACGTCCTGGGGCATTCAGGTAACTTCGGGCATTCCCGCCATCGACTATTACATTGGATCAGACCTTGCGGAACCGTCCGATGCGGAGGCGCACTACAGCGAGCGACTGGTCCGCATGCGGACGATGATGTCCTGCCAACCTCGACTTCCCATGCCAGAGACATCCGAGCCCCGTGAATCCTTCGGCTTGGAGCAGAACGATCACGTATATCTTTGTCCCCAACAGTTCGGCAAGTTCCACCCCGATTTCGATCCCTTTCTGCGCGGCATCCTGGAGCGCGATCCGCGCGGAAAACTGGTCCTGATCGAAGGGAAACACGCCGTGCTTCGAGAAAAACTCCTGCGGCGGTTCAGATTAACGCTCGGCGAAGCGGTGGAACGCGTGCACATTGTCCCCCGTCTCCAAGGCGAACGTTACTCGAGCCTGTTCCGAGCTGCGGACGTACTCCTCGACCCCTATCATTTCGGCGGCGTGAACACCACCTACGACGCCATCTCCCTCGGCAAGGCCGTGGTCACCCTTCCTTCGAATCTCCATCGCGGACGATACACGCTCGGCTGTTATCGGCAGATGGGTTACCTGGAGTGCGTCGCCAACTCGCTCGATGACTATGTGGCCAAGGCAAAGAATATTGCCTGCGAGGAGGACTATCGCCGCGAGGTGGAGAAGTCGATCTGGGAGTCCGGCGCCGGGCTTTTTGATCGCGCGGATTCCGCGGAAGAACTCGAGTCATTCTTGCTTCACGCCATTGCCGAAGGAGCTCGCGTTGGCGGTAAAACGGATTGGCAGCCTCACCCGTCGAACCTCGCGAATGCCTCGACAACCAGCATTCAAGAACCAGCGACTTTCATCGAAGAGCATAAACAATCGCTCGAGGGTCCATTTGCCGTCTGTTTTTCCAGGCCGCCGATCCAGCCCGCGCGCCGCCTGGCGCTGAAGTCGCGGACTTGATCAAGGCGCGCTCGATGCACTCGGTTTTCCGCTTAACAATCCTAACCGGCCAAACCGACCCCAAGGCCACGAACATCATCCTGGGCGTGGAGGGATGCTATAAACCGGAAGCATTCCGAGGAACCCGCCACCTCTTTTATCAATTGCGCCCCCTGCACCCGCTGCAATCCACGTACTCTCCCAGCGAACTTGCCATGCTCCGCGACGCCGACGAAGTGTGGGACTATTCGGAATCGAACGTTCGATTGCTCCAGCAGCTCGGGATCCCTCGCGTCCGCCACGTTCCCATCGGCTACCACGAGCGGCTTCGAAAGATTCAGCGCTCCAGCCAAGACATTGACGTGTTGCTCCTGGCTTCTCGAAACAGTCGGCAAATCGACGTCTACCGACAACTCTCGCAACATTGCGTTGTAAAAATTGGTGGAACCGCCAGGTTGGAAAAACGGGACGCTTGCATCGCGCGTGCGCGCGTGCTTCTGGTCGTGGGGGACCGAGAAGGAGAACCCGCCGAAGACCCCGCGCTCGCCTATCTACTCGCCAATCGTGGCTGCGTGGTAAGTGAATCACCCGCGCGCGATCGATGGGATACCGGAGTCCAGGCGGTGGCTTATGCCGACCTGGTGCCGGCCTGTCTCAAGCTATTAGCGTCGCCGGAAGATCGCTACCGGCAGGCCAAGATGGGCTACGACAAGGTCCGCGAACGATCGATGGCGGAGATTTTGGCTGGCATCGTCGGCCGAGGCACGGAAAATAGGGACCAATGACATCGGCCATGAAAATGACGCGATCAGACCATTGAGCAACTTCAAACGGAAATCACGAGCGTGCTTGTTACCTCCGCGGGTGAACTTCGAAAAGGGTGGGAGCCTACGCATGAAATTCCATGAGACCCAGATCGCTGGCGTATGGCTCATCGAGCCGGTTCGATTCGAGGATGCTAGGGGGTTCTTCTCGCGAACCTGGTCGCGGGCCCTTTTTGCGGAGCGAGGCTTACGGACCGATTTGGAGCAATCGAGCCTGTCGTTCAATCCTCACGTCGGAACCTTGCGCGGCATGCACTACCAGATCAAGCCGAACGAGGAGGCCAAACTGGTCCGCTGCACGCGGGGCGCGATCTACGACGTCGTGGTCGATCTTCGGCCGGAGTCGCCGACCTATTGCGGCTGGACGGCGGCGGAACTGACGGCGGAAAATCATCGCCTCTTCTACATCCCGGAGGGTTGCGCTCACGGATTGTTGACGCTCGCGGAGAACACGGAAGTCTTTTATCAGATCGCGGGGCTGTATTCGCCCGAGTGTTACCGTGGCGTCCGCTGGAACGACCCGGCTTTCAAGATCCGCTGGCCCGCCGAGGTCCGCGTGATTGCCGATCGCGATCGAGACTACGCGGATTACCAGAAGGTCTAAGGGATCAAACACGGGGGTTTGCAACGGGTGAATACCGTCATCTTGGCCGGTGGGCTGGGAACTCGACTTGCCGAAGAGACCGACCTTCGTCCGAAACCGATGGTCGAAATCGACGGCTATCCCATTCTCTGGCACATCATGAAGCATTATGCCCATCACGGTCACAAGGAGTTCACGATCGCGCTCGGCTACAAGGGGGAAATGATCAAGCGATACTTTATCGACTACCATGTCCTTCGCAGCAACGTCACCGTGCGTTTGGAAAACGGTGCAGTGAGCTGGAGCAATCCTCCCAGCGAAGACTGGACGGTTCACCTGGTGAACACCGGCTTGCTCACCATGACCGGCGGCCGGCTTGGCAGACTCCGGGATCAAATCGGCAAATCAAGATTCATGATGACTTACGGCGATGGCGTGGCCGATGTCGATCTTGCGGATCTCGTCTCCTTCCACCAGAGGCATGGAAAATTGGCCACGGTGACGGCGGTTCGACCACCGGCCCGGTTCGGTGGCCTGCTATTCGACGGCGACCAGGTGGTTGAGTTCACCGAAAAACCGCAGACCGGAGAAGGCTGGATCAACGGTGGTTACTTCGTCCTCGAACCAGAGGTCCTCGAATACATCGAGGGGGACGATACGCATTGGGAGCGCGAACCACTCGAACGCCTGGCGAATGACGGACAACTGATGGCCTACCGCCATCATGGGTTTTGGCAGAGCATGGATACGGTTCGTGATCAACGCCTGCTCGAGCGAATGGCGCGCGAGGGCAATGCGCCTTGGCGCGTTTGGGAGCGCCTCGGGAAATGACCTTCTCTTGCAGAAGCTGTGGGCTATCGGGCGCCATTACGCCGGAAGTCGAGGCGTCGCGATTGAGAGTCGGCAGTGACCAATTGGTCCGCGTGCTCGATTTGGGCGTGCAGCCACTCGCGAACCGGTTGTTGCCCGCCCATCAAACGCTCGAACCAGAGCCCCGATTTCCGCTCGATCTTGTCTTCTGCACGCGATGTATGTTGCTGCAAATCAGCGAAACCGTACCCCCCGAGATGATGTTTCGCCATTACGTCTATTTTTCGAGCTTCTCCGACACCTTCCTCAATCACGCGGAAGCACTCGCGGAGCGGCTCATTCGCGAACGGCAGCTCAACTCCGAAAGCCTCGTCGTCGAGGCGGCGAGCAATGATGGATACCTGCTGCAGTTCTTCGCGAAAAAAGGAATCCCGGTCCTGGGAATCGACCCCGCTTCCAATGTCGTCGAAGTCGCCCGCGCCAAGGGAATCCCGTCTCTCGATGAGTTCTTCGGCGCGGAGATCGCGGGCCGTCTTGTCGCCGAGGGCAAGCGAGCCACCGTATTCGTCGCCAACAACGTGCTCGCGCACGTACCGGCGATCAATAACTTCGTCGCCGGCATCGCGGAGCTACTGCATCCCGAGGGTGTCGCCTCCATCGAGTTTCCGTACCTCAGGGACATGATCGATCATCTCGAGTTCGATACCATCTA
The DNA here is from genome assembly GCA_046350335.1 of Planctomycetota bacterium. Lineage (GTDB taxonomy): Bacteria > Planctomycetota > Planctomycetia > Kolteriales > Kolteriaceae > JAXMAQ01. The sequence continues at coordinate 35,723 of JAXMAQ010000057.1, read as the reverse complement.
CCACGAACACCTCAGTTACTTCTCCCTTTCCGCCGCTGCCAATCTGTTTCATCGGCACGGACTCGCCATCGAGCGGGTCGAGCGATTGAAGGTCCATGGAGGATCCTTGCGATTGTTCGTCGCCTCGACGAAGTTCGCGCGGCCCGACGATTCCGTCGCCCAGCTTTTAACGGAGGAAAAGGAACGAGGAATCCATCAGCCGGTGTACTATCTCGATTTCTCGCGGCGGGTACGAGAACTTCGCGAGAAGCTTCGAACGCTATTGCTCGATCTGAAAACGGCCGGCAAGCGGATCGCGGCGTATGGCGCGTCGGCCAAAGGAAGCACGCTGCTCAACTACCTCGACGTGGGCACGGACTTGATCGACTACGTGGTGGACCGCAGCCCCCATAAACAAGGAATGCTCATGCCGGGCGTGCACCTGCCCATAGACCATCCACGGCGTTTGATCGAAGACTTGCCGGATTACGTGTTGCTCCTGACGTGGAACTTCGCCGAGGAAATTCTGGCACAGCAGGCCGAATGCCGCGCGTTGGGAGCCAAGTTCATTCTCCCCGTTCCCGAGCCCACGATCGTGTAGCTTGGCTCTCGTTTGTCCGCCTGAAAGGCTTTTCTCACGGATCCGCGATGCAACGAAGATATCCATCCGGAGCAACCGTGATCATCAACTTTGATTCGATGTCCTTGTCGATCCGGAAGCGCGTGTTCCTCTTGAGAAAGGCATGGACGGCGGTTTTGGGATTGTTGCCCACGCCCCAAGGACGATCGGGAAAACAATCGTCCGGCACGTCTTCGATCGCCGTGTCAAAGACCGCGAGATAGCCGTCCTTGCGTACGAGCGGAGAATACGCCTCGAGTTCCGCAACCACGTGGTCGTGCGTGTGCATGGAATCCAGGATGACCAAAACCCGGGATTTGTCCTTGCAAACTTCGTGCACCCGAGCCACCACCGTCGGATCGATTGAGGATCCCTCGATCAGGCGAATCCGAGGTTTCATGGGATGGGACTCGATCGCTTTTCGATTGTGCGCTCGAATCTCGATATCGACGCCAACGACAAAGCCATCCCCGCCGATCAACTCCAGCAACGATGCGTAATACACCAACGAACCCCCGTGAGCCACGCCGGTCTCGACGATGACTTCCGGACGAGTGCGCCAGATGATCTCCTGCATGGCGACCATGTCTTGCGGGAGCTGAATGATCGGCCGGTCCATCCAGGTCAGCTGATACGCGTACTTCGCGCGCGTCGCCTCGATCAGCCAGAGTTTGGAAATGGCATGAAGCGGCGAATCCGCGTTCAGCGACCGTAGCTGGTCCGGCAGGGAGTCCAAAAAGGCTTTCAAATCACTCATTTCGACAGGAACTCTCTCCAGGGAATCGATCGGGAACAGATCCACTCTCGTCCCGCGGCCCCCATGTTAGCAACAAGATCGAGAATCGACACGTGTGGATTGAACGGACCATGAAGTTGAGGATATTCGCGTCGCTGGTAATCGATGTACTCCACGCACACGCCCGCTCGTTCAAACGCCTCGTGGTCGAGGTAGTTTTTCGCGCCATGCCCCGTGACATAGACGTCCCCACCCACCTTTTGAACGATCGCCAGCACTCGCTCGCTCCCCTTGCCTCCTACCCCCAATTGGGAGGAATCGAAGACCTGTTTTTCCTCGCGAAGCCGGTAATAGTCGAGTACCACGTCCATCGAATGAATCACCAATTCATTTAGGGACCGGCTTCGGACGGAATGAACCTCGGTCAATAATTGCAATGCCTCGCGGAAATGGGGCGCCGCCGCGTACCATTGCTGAAAGAGGTCGACTTGCTGCCGACGCCAATCGCGCCGATCGTCGATTTCGATTTCGTCGATTTTCTGGCCGAGCTTAACGTTTTGAAGCGGCACGGTGAGCCAACGGATTTCGGAATCGGTCTTCAGTTGCACGCGGTTGGTAAAGCTCCCTTTGGAAAACTGCACGTCCGGGTAGTGCACGTAGACGTCCGCCAGGCGAATCTGCTCGAACATCCCCACCCAGGGAAAAAACATCGGCTGGGAGATGACGACCCGTTTCATGGCGTTTCTTTTTTCAAGAGTTTTTCCATGACCATCACGTCATGAAACTCCCTTTGGTGGTAGTAGTGTTGTTCGAGCACACCGACCCTTCGAAACCCAACCTTTTCATAAAAAGCTATCGCGCGAGCGTTTGAGCAAAGGACGCGCAAGACGATCTTCTGCACGCGAAACGTATCGTCGGCGTAAGCCGAGATCAATCGCATGGCTTCCGCGGCAGCCCCCGTGCCACGTGCGGACGCCGCGAGACAGATTCCCAACTCCGCGTGCCCATGAATCGGGTCCATCTCTCGGAGTTGAATGTAGCCGATCGCCTTGTTGCTCGCGCCTTCGGCGATGATGAAAAAAAGCGTCCGCTTGTCGTTGAGGCGACCGTCAAGCCATTGCCGTACGCGAGCGGGAGTGTTCGGCCGCGCCGCCGCCATCAACTGTTGTTGCAACTCCGGATCGTTGCGAATCGCGACGAGAAACTCCGTGTCCGCATCCAACGGTTGACGCAAGTTGACCAGCGTTCCAACCAGCACGCCCCGCTCCTTTCCAAAGGAACACCCGTTTAGAGGTAAAAAAACCGAAGTGGTCGATCGAGCCACTCCCGGACGTCGGCGATGGCCGAACGCGCCAACGCCGGATTGAGACCCACGTATACCACGCGAACCTCCGGAGGCAATTCCGCGGGCGCCAAGATCGGCTTACCCAACAGATTCCGTTTCTGTCGAAAGGGATTGCGATCGACGTAGCAAACCATTCGATCGGGGTGCGACAGACAGGTCGTCAGAAACGCCCCATAAAATCCCGATCCATAGACGGCGACCTTTTCCTCCGGCTCGACGCGTGACTCAAAGTCGCGAATCCGCGTCCCCATGCCGCGCCAGGCGTCACAGAGACTTTCGATGCCAAGTCGCGCTAGCTCGATCTCCGCTGCCGGCCGCGGTACCCCGAGATGCCTCCCCAACGCGGTATCGAGACTTCGCGACGCGCGTACCACGAAGGCGGAAGAATGCGCCTGCTCGTCAATCAACACCGACTCGAAACCGGCATTCTCCAACAGTACCTCGAGCGAAGAACGGGTAAAGTGATTGCAGTGATCGACAACCACGAGGTCGGCAATATTGGCCTGAAGGTTGGGCACGAGAAAGTAAAAGGTTCCTCCAGGCTTGAGACTGCGCCTGACGACATCAAGAACCCCAACGAGGTCCGTCACGTGCTCCAGAACAAAGAAAGAGTAGATCAGGTCAAAACGACCGCTCCAGTTCTCCGGAATCGCGCCCAGGGCCGTCCTTTCCGCTTCGAGGAATCGATTCCAGAACGGCCGATATCGCTCGCTGACGTCGAAGAGGCATATTTGCAGGTCCGGACGCTCGGCAAGTAGCGATTTCGCCATCGCGCCTTTCGCACATCCGAAATCCAAGACTCGCGCGGCATGCGGGATCTTGCAGATGGATAGAAGGGTGTCCAATTGGTGGGGGACCCGAAAGATCCGTTGTTCCCCTCGAATCTCGTAGAGTTGATCTTCGTCGTCACTTTGAATCAGTATGTCGTATTCGTTCGCGTAGAACTGGTCGACGTGGAGAATCGCGTCCGTCTGCACGTGACCACAATTGCCGCAAAATCGAACGACGGTCCGTTGCGCGCGAAGCGTGCAGAGGGAGGTGAGGGACTGTTCCCCTTCGGACCGATAGATCGGATTTCCGAGCGGCGCGCGACAGACGTTACAAACCGTCATGGAGGCGCAGGAGTTATCCATCGGCCACGAGCTCGGGGTACAACGCTCGAAAGTCCACGCCCGCCGCGAACGAACCGCTCCAACCGATTCGCATCCCCGTCGGTTCGCGGAAATTGAAATAGCGGAATTGCATCGACCACCGCGATCGGGCCCCGCGATTCGATCTGGATCGGTGCAACGTCAAAAAATCCATGATCAGCAAGTCCCCTGGCGACGTCAAAGGGGCGACGCGTCGATACTTCGCCAAATGCTCCGCCTCTTTGGCGAGCACGAGCGCATAAGCCCCTTTCTTGTCGGGGTTCGCGGGATCCTGGCCATGGACGGGCAATAGCCCCTCTCGATGTGAGCCGACCGCGATCTCCACCGGCCCCATCTCGGGCGTGACCGCCAATAGAGGGCTCCAAAGGACGATGCCGTCGACGCTTCGAAGCTGCGCCGGGTATTCCTGATGCCAGGGAGCGCGAAACTTCTCTTCGAATGGATTGTCGATTCGAATGCCGTATCCACCCCCTGCAATTGCCGGGGCGTCGGTGTTTCGCAATTGCGCCAGGAGGGCCTCATGCCGCGCCGACGCCACCAGGCGAACGAACGCGGGAATCTGTTTCACGGCGTCATAAACGACCCCCCCCAACCGGCGTTCGTGCTGGATCAACTCTTGATAACCCGAGTCGAAGGTCTCGGGCGTGAATGGCTCCTGGCGAATCTCAAGTTCATTCCCTGCGATGACGAGGCCGAGGATTTGATGAATACCACGCTGAATCGGCTCAATTTCTTCCTGCCGGTCATAAAACCCGGGAATCAGGACGAATCCATTTTCGCGAAATTCCGCAACTATCGCATCATTCAACATGCTGACGACCCGCCGTCACTGGCGCGCTTGCCGACTGTTTGCTTCCCTTCGCGCGACACCGTTCCCCGATTCTCCGAGCGATCGGCGGACCGGTCAAGTCGATTTGCTTGACCTTCCCCTTCGGACGATACCCGGGCGATCGAGCGGTTTGCGCGGATTGGGACCCTTCTCGGTTTTCCAAGGAATCACCGCGTGATTGCCATCGCATTGTTCGATACACTACCGGAAACCTGGAACGCGATCGGTTGCTTTGCCGCGCCCATCGCCGAGCCGAATCCCTGAAAGCGTTTCTCGGCAAAGGGCCGGAATGTGGTTGTGGGCGTTTCGGCCGTCGGCATCCTGGCGGTTGATTTCGAATACCGTATCTCCTCCTGGCACGGAGCGCTAGTTTCGTGCGGGTGTTCTGACGGTCAACAATGAGGCAAGAGAAACCGCCGACGCGTCGGCCAATGGACTCGGGAGAATTGCATGCGAATCGTTGTCGGCGTGGACCCCACGCAACATTACCTGGCGGCGTTGAATCTCTTGGATCACCTTCGGCTCTCTTCGCCGGAAGTGGAGTTGGTGCACGTAATCGAACGGTTCCAGCCTCACGGCGCGCTCGAGCCCCTGGAGGCGGGTACGTCCCTGGACCTGATTCTGCAGATCGAAAAGTTGCAAAACGACGAGGCCGATCGACTGCTCGAGGAAGCGAGTAAACACCCGCTCGCGGCGAGCGCGAAAAAAGTTCGTCTGAACGGCTTCATTTCCAATGAACTGTGCAGGCACGCGAACGCCTCGCGCGCGGACCTGGTTGCGGTGGGTTGCACGCAGAAGGGGCGCATCGAGGCGTTTTTCGTCGGTGGCGTGGGACGCAAATTGGTCATCAACGCGAATCAGAGCATGCTCGTCGCCAAGAGAATGCCCGAGGAGCCTTGGCGTGGCGTCGCCGTTCTGGCCACCGATCACTCGGAATATGCGGGACGCTGCATGGATGAGCTGATTCGCTTGGCGCCGCGGGGTCTCAAAAAAGTCGTGGTGCTGACTGCCTATTCCCAAGATCTTTCCAACGCCATTCACAAGACGGCTTCGGCGTTTCCCGTCGACCTTTCCAAGGTGATCGAAGAGAAACTGCACGCGCTCAATCGTGGATTAATTGAAAAGCTGGCCCCACTCGGTTGCAAATGCGAGTCCTTGGTCGTTTGCGCTTCGCCAAATCGCGCCATCGGGGATACCGTGCGCGAACAGCATGCTGACCTTCTCATACTCGGCGCTCAGGGACACGGACTCGTCGATCGATTAACGCTGGGTAGTGTCGCGTTCCGCCAGGTGGTGTCCGAACCCTCCTCGGTGCTTGTGCTCCGCGTTTGACGAGGCCTTGGGGCTAACGGGAACATCAAGATCGTGGCCAATGACGCCCGAGGCGAAGCAAAGCGTGCCAAGGCTACCCAAACCAACGGTTTGGATTCGATGCTTTACTAACGCTCAATAGCCAGGGCAACGGAACGAGATAGGCGTGAATCGGTGAAATTCAACATCACGGTAATCGACCCCAAGGGTTTTCCCTGGACCCACTTCCTTTTCGATGGTTGTAAATTCTTTTGTTACGCCTTGGAGGAATTGGGGCACGATTGCTCGATTCGACTGAACTACCTTGAGCCCTCACGCTTGAACATCCTGGTGGGAGGGCATCATCTCGCTTCCCCCGAACATGTCATGCAGATTGCCGGCGCGGGGGATTACATCGTTTATCAATCCGAAATCATTCGCGAGGACACGCTGAATCTCTCCAGCGACCGCCAGCAATTTGAAAGAGTCTATCTTCCGCTACTACAGCGCGCCTTATCCGTGTGGGAAGGAACGCCCATCAATGTTCCCATCCTGGAGGCGCTCGGATGCAGGACGCAGACATACGTGGCGGGATATGTGCGCGCCTTGGAAGAGATCGTCCACAAACGGAACAAGGACATCGACTTTTTGTTCTTTGGAAGTCTCACGCCACACCGCAAGGAAATCCTTGGCCAACTAGAAGCTCGCGGTCATTCGCTGGTAACGGTCTTCGATCTCCAGGCCTTTTATCGCAACGATTTGATCGCGCGCGCGAAAGTCCCACTTGCGCCACGACAAAGTTCGGCGATGAACCATCTTCCCTATGGTCGCATCTGCTACCTCATCAACAACCGAATGCCGGTGGTCGTCGAACAGTGCATCGATCAGGAATGGCTCGAGGACTGCTTCTTCTGGTCGGACACGGAGGGCTGGGTGGATCTATGCGTGGAGACGCTGCTCAGACCAGACCTGAAGGAAGCCACCGACGAGAAATACGAGCGGTTCCGCAGCATGCCCTTTTCCGCGCAAGTCGCGCGATTACTCGATGAGCTCTAAAAAACGTTTAACGAATCCCGCGGATTACTTTTGCTTGTCGTCCCCGCCGGTGGACTCTTTCCCACGTCCGGAGGTCGAGTAGAGGGGGAGGTACCGGTAATAAACCTCCAGACAGAGCGCGCTACATGCCGTCGAAAAGACTCTGCCGCCGTCGATACCGAACGGCTGCAAGGGATCCCAGCTGCCGCGCGCATGACCGCTGGTTTTCTGCGTCGCGAGGAGCGTGCGCGACAGTCGATCATTCCAACGGTCCCAGTGATCCCCGCCGAGTTGGAACATCGCAATCGTGCCGTAATACCAGTAGTACAAGTGATAGTCGCCAGGATCCGGAAGGCGCGCGAGAAGAAAGTCTCCCGCTTCATCCATGCGAGGGTCATTGCGAGGCAGTCCGAAGATTTGCCGGCAAACCAATGCCTCGGCCGTCATGGCATGGGAGGGTTGATTCCCCGGCCGATAACAGGCAAGACCGCCCCGGGCGCCGGAGCTCACCAGGCGCAGCCATTGTTGTGATTGGTCCCAGGTATTCCGTGGAACCTGAAGTCCAGAGTTTCGAGCCGATCGGAGCGCGAGAATGACCCAGCCATAGACGCTCGTGTCACCGAATTGGCCCGGCGCGTAACGCCAACCACCGGATTGTGGATGCTGGGCGCGCACAAGCCAATTCACCGCCTTGCGCGTCGCGGGCAGCAATCGCTCGTCCTTCGTCATCGCATACGCCTCCGAGAGTGAAAGCGTAGCCATGGCATGATCGTAAATTCTTCCGTTCCCCCGCAGATCGCCGTCGGGCTGCTGAACTTCCATCAGCCACGACAGTCCACGCCGGACCGTTTCCCGATGCTTGGGAGACTCCAAATGCGTGTGCCCCGCTCCGAGGAACGCCAACAGTGCCAAGCCCGTCAGCCCATTATCCGAACCCGTTTCCACCGCGGAACCGGCACATGGATCCCCTGGCGGGCAGCGGCGCATGAAGCCGTCGCTATCCCAAAATCCCCGCGGGTCCTGATGATTCTCGAGCCAGGCGAGCGCCTCCGCGACCGCATGTTCGGTCTGGATCGAACCGCCATGCCGGATCACGATCTCGAGTCGGTCGGGCGCCGTTCGATTCCTCCACACCGCGGCCATCTCTCCCGCCATGCCCGCAGCGTCGATCGTCGGCGCCGCGTTCGTCGATTGGGGAAGCACGCGCGCGATCTTCATCTCCTCTTCGGATTTCGCGGGCTCCGGCTTTCGCCGCCGAACGGGATCTTCCACTAGCGATTTTCGTTTTGAGAGAAACTCGTCCTCCATCGCCAGACCGGGCGTTGAGGCGGATTCGCCACCCGCACTGGAAGGGTTTGCCTCGGACTTGGATTCGTTTGGCGAGATCGGCGGAGCCGCCACTGGAGGAAGGGGCTCAGGGGGCGGAATCGACGCCGGTGACTGGTCCGGCACAACGTCGCGGGCAATCACCTCAACTTCCGTTTCCACCCCTTCCTCGGAATGTTTCGGCGGGACGGTTATGGGATTGGGAACTTCAGACGCCGGTTCCGTTTGAGGAACGCGGCGTTCTGGCCGACGCACCACTCGCTCTCTCGAGGTGCTACGAGTAAGCGCCGAGATTTCGTCCTCCATGACCGATGGCGCGACGGGTGGGACGGCTTTCTCCGTCACGGGAGGAAGCGGCGCGCCGATCTCGGGCAGGGTTTGTTCGAGGGGTTCATGTTCCGGTTTAACGGGCTCTGGAGGCTGGTTCGAGGGGGTGTCCCCGTGAACCAGTTCGTTGGCGGGGACCTCGGACACCGGTTCGATTTTCGCCGCGCGTCGCTCCGGAGACTCGCGCTCGGGAGTCTTTTTTTCCACGACCTCTTCCGGCGCGATCACGACGGGCAATGTCCGGGGATTTACGAGCGTTTCGAGCGCAACCTTCGTTTCCTCGGGGCGATCCAATGGTTTGAGCCGGACGAGAACGCGTTCTTCCTTGGTGGCAACCGACCGGGAATGGTGCAAGTGATACTCGTGCGCGTACCCCCATGCCAAGACGTGCACAACGAGCGCCAGAACGAGACATTTGATGGCCAGTCGGCGATTTCCCAGCCTGGTCCAATAGAGGATGGCAAAGATCGCGACCAAAACAAGACTCCCGCCGATCAACCATTGCCGTCGCTCGGGCAATGCTTGGAATTGGCGGAGCATCTCGTCCATTCTTTCGCGCATTTCCATCCACATGCACGAACGCCCTTGTCCCCTTGCCTGTTTTCACCGGATTAACCGAGGCTGCATTCCCAGAATCCTATTTGGGGAACGCCGAACTATTGTTGCTCCTGCACCAGCACATCCAACTGCCGAATACCCGCGCGTCGACAGACGGCAATGACGTTCGCGACGGCGTCGTATCGCACCCTGCCGTCACCACGAATGGCGACTGCCTGATCGGGATAATTCTTTTGCGCCGCGACCAGGCGCTCCTCCAACGCTTGAAGGGACACCGCTTCCCCTTGGATCGAGGCCGATCCATCCGCGCGCACGTTGACGTTGATCTCCTCGGGAGCTTCCGTCAAAGGCGATGCGGCCGCGACCTGCGGAAGCTGGAGCTCTAATTCACGTTCCTCGTTCAGGTACGTGGAACCTAAGAGAAAGAAAATCAGCAAGTTGAAGACGACGTCTATGATCGGCGTCATGTTCAGCGGCTGCTCTTCCTCGAGAGGAACACGAAGCATGGTCATCGAGATTCGAATCCTCCCGAGTGGTTAAGAAACGTACCGGGGAACGACCTTTCCGCCGGTTGCCTTGACATCTCCGGGACGATCGGAAGAGGCACCCGACTCGGCACTAATCGCATCGACCACCCGGGTCGCGTGTTCGTCCATTTGCTGCACAAGACGTTCGACTCGCCCCGCGAAATAGGTGTAGAGGATAATCGAAGGAATCGCGACAGCGAGTCCGGCTGCCGTCGTGAGAAGAGCCTGTGCGATTCCACTGGCCAACACTTCGGCGCGTCCCAAGCCCCGAAGCACCGCGACGTCATTGAAGGCCTGGATCATGCCCACGATGGTGCCGAGCAACCCCAAGAGAGTCGCGATATTGGCGGACCCCTGCAAGATGCGAAGATTGCGCCTCAAAAGGGAAATCTCTCTTTGTCCCGCCTCGGCAATTGACTGTTCGATCTCGACGGAGGGCCTTCCCCAGTGCCTTACTGCCGCCTGGAAGACGTTCGCCATTGGCGAGCCGTTACCCGCGCATAGCCGCATGGCCACGTTCCGATCCAATTGCAGGCCAACGAGTTCCTCCATGAACTGACGAGTGAACTTCGGGGGAATGACGCGGCGGCGGCGCAAGCTGATCAATCGCTCGAAACCAAAAGTAATCGTGACGAGAGAACAAAGAAGGATGGGCCACATCAATGGCCCGCCGCGTTCCATGACCTCTTTGGGATCGAGGTAGTTGATGGTGGTCGGGGCCTGTGGCTCGTTCGTGTCCCTCGGTGTCTGATTCACGTTCTCCGTGGAAACGTCTTTCTCCGCCTTGACGACGGGCGACTCATCCGGCGTTGCCGGCGTCTCGACGGATTGACTCCATGCCCAGTTCACCGTGACGGCCATGCCAAACGCCACCGCGATGGCCATGCGAACCTTTCGCAAGGGAGATGGTTTGCGTGGAATGAGACTACTCCTTGCGTGAGGATTCGAGCGCCGCCAACCGTTCTTTCGCCATGGAAGCGCTGGAGGACTCGGGAAATCGTTCTAAAAGTTTTCGATAGTCGATGATCGCCTCCGCCGGCTGCCCCATCTGCTCATGACACTTTCCCGCCTCAAGGAGCGCCAAGGATTGCCACTGCGGGAGGGGATAAAGCAGTTCGACTTTGAGAAAGTTCTTAAGCGCTTCTTCGAACCTTCGCTGGTGAAAAAAGGACTCCGCGATCATGAATCGTGACTTGGCGGCGATTTCCGAGCGGTCCTCCCCCGCCACCTTTTCAAACGCGGCACGAGCGTCGTCGAACTTCGCCTGCAGGACCAAGGCACGACCGAGCGTATAGTTCGCCTCTTTCGCAATCGAATTATCAGGGGAAGACTCCGCCAATTCTTCGGCAGCCGTCTCGGCTTCGGCGGAACGCTTCAGAAGCACCAATGCCTGCGCGATCCGCAATCGTGAGGTTGCGTGGTACTTCTCGGCGTCCTTCTGGTCCAAGACCTTCCGGAAACCCGCCAAGGCCGCTTCCGCGTTCCCCGCGTCGTAGTCCATTTCCGCCAACCAGAACTCCGCGATGGGCGCCAAGCGATCTTTCGCGTGTTCCTGGCTAAGTTTCTCGAAGGCGGCTCGAGCCTCGTCCAACTTTCCGAGTGACTTTGCAGCCAAACCGCGGCGGTAGAGCAATCGTGACGCGACGGTCGCATCGGCGGAATTCGGCGCCGGGCCGCTCGCGTGTTCGAAGGAAGCTTGAAAGTCTCCTTTTTCATAGCTCAGCTCCGCGAGCTTGAGCGTCGATTCCGCCGACCATTCGCTGGATGGAAACTTGACCACGAGTTGCTTGAAGCATTCTTGGGCCTGATCCTTGTTGTCGCGTTCCAGCGCGAGCCAACCACGATCGTAGAGTACGCGCGCCATCGCAGGGGCATCGCCGATCTGCTGGGCCATTGTCGCGTATACTTTGTCCGCTTCTTCAAGGCGCTTGTTTGCAATCAGCAAGTCGGCAAGACGCTGTCCCGCGTCCAGGGACCATTCACTTCCGCCAGACTCGTTCAACACTTTTTCGAAACATTCGATCGCGACCGCCGTGTCCTTTTCCTTTTGCGCACAAACGCCTGCCATGTACCTCGCTTCGACCGAATGCGCGGGGTTGGGATCCGCTAGATCCGCGGCGCTCGAAAACTTCTCTTGAGCCGCGGAGTATTGTTCAAGTTCGTAAAGGGACCATCCCCAGGCAATCAGCGCCTTGGACTTGGCGGCCACCGTTTGCTCCAGCATGCTCAGTCGTTGGTGGATGGCAACCGCCGGCGCATGCCTTCCGGCGTCGGCTAGTCGATCGGCGAATGCCGCGAGAATCTCGGGCCCTTCCGGCCGGGGGGCGGCAAATTCGATCAACCGCGTCATCACTTCATGGTTCGCATCCGTCTCTTCGGTTTCCGACAATGCCTCTCCCAAACCTCGCATGGCCGCGAGGGTGGAGGGGGACAACGGATGGACGTCCGTCGGCTCGGTCCGCAGATATTGGTCCAGAGGAGACACCGCCTTCGCCCATTGCCGCTGCCGGAGCAAAGCCATGCCCAGCAAATAGCTACTTTCGCGCGCCAACTCGCCGGAAGGCTTGGCGAGGAGCAAAGTCTCCAATTCTCGTTGCGCGTCGGCATAACGTTTCTCATCCATGGCCAGGACGGCAGCGTAATACGAGAGTCGTAACCGGGCGGCGGGATCCTCGGTGGCGGCCTGGAGGTTCGCCAACGTTTCGCCTCGTTTTTCGACGGAAGGGGTGGCGAGCAATGCCTCGGCGGCAACAACGGCAGCGCGGTCGCGCCACTCCTTCGACTTGGCATTCGACGCCAATTGGGCGTGAGCCGCCAACGCGACCGCGGGCTCGCTGCATTCCTTCGCCGCGAGGCACACGTAGTACCAACCCTGCGATCCCTTCTCAAAACCGGGCTGCGATTCAAGAAGGGAAACCAGCTGTTCTTTTGCCGTTCGGAACTGACCCGCACGAAACTCGGCCACCGCGGCATGGTATTTCATGTCCGCGACTTGCCGGTCGTCCGGAAAGCGTTTGGCGGCGTCGGAGAGGAGCGACGATGCCTCGACAAAACGTTCCTGCTGTAACAGACAGAGTCCTTGATTCAAAAACGCCGCCGGCAACAGGGAACTCGACGGAAAATCCGCGATCAATCTCTTGAAACTCGCGATCGCCTCGTCGAATCGGCGATCCTGGAACGCAAGGACGCCCACCGCGAATCGCGCATCATCCGCAAACGGTTGGTCCGGTAGATTTGCAATCTGCTCGAAGCGTTTCGCGGCTTCGGCGGCATTACCCTCTCGCTCGGCGAGTCGAGCCTGGCCGAAGAGGATATTGGGCCGAAGCGCGGCCTCGGGATTCGAATTCAACGCCGACTCGTAAGCCCGGCGTGCTTCGTCGAATTGCCCGGCGCTGGCCGCGGCGTCGCCGCGCATGCATTCAACGTAGGGACGAAGAGGATCGTTCGGATATTCCTCAAGGAATTGCCGGACCAACGGCAAAACTTGATCCAACGCGTTCTGCCGATGCCGCAATTGCGCGATCCGGAACAAAGTCATTCGCGCATGCGGGTTGTCCGACGCATCAAGCTTGGCCAGCTGAGAATACTCGGCAAGTGCTTGTTCTTCCTTTCCCAACTGCAGCCGAGCCTCGGCAAGATAGAATCTCGCCTCGGTCGCAACCGCTTTCGGCGGCTTCGATGCCAATACCGCCTCATACTCTTCGGCGGCAAGTTGATAACGTTGATCCCGGAAGAGTCGATGCGCGAACTCGATCTCCGCGGCGCGGCCGACGCTGACTTGCGACGCCGCCGCGAACCCCACCAACGCCAATAATGCGAGGAACCGGGGAACTCGGTTAAACTGCAACAAACGTAAGGTTTGCACTGACAATGAATTCATGGAACCGTCATCGGTAGTGTCGCGAGTCGGGACGTATGGTGCTTTTGATTTTATAACAGAAACTTTCCAAACACTGCAAGATTGACGGCCGTTCGAGAAAAGCCATACAAGGGGCCGGCAGCGGGAAAGGTGAACGCCGGATGAATCGGGCGTTTGGCGAGCGAGCGAAAGATCCGAACCTGGGGGAACGGCGAAGGGCCGATTGGCAATTGCCCGTCGGGGTGGACCGCGCGCTCTGGGAATACACCCAGGACGAAAGCATCGCCTGGGACTACGACGACTACTTTTCCGAGCATCATCTTCTGCAAATGGATCGTGATTTCCTGACTCGGCACTTTGGAACGCCGGGACGACTGGTGGATCTCGGTTGCGGCACGGGCCGAATTCTTGTCCATTTTGCCCAAAGGGGTTTCGAGGTCGTAGGGGTTGATCTGTCGCAACAAATGCTCGCCGTCTCGGCGGCGAAACAATCGACGTTGCGCGTTCCCCTTTCCTTGGTAAGAGCGAATCTCTGCGAACTCTCGGCAATCCGCGATCACTTTTTCGATTACGCGACTTGTATGTTCAGTACCCTTGGCATGATCGTCGGCGTGAAGGCCCGTCGTCGAGCCCTCCTTGAGTTCCACCGCATTCTTCGGCCAGGTGGACTCTTGGGTTTTCATCTGCACAATCGCTGGTTCAACATGACCGATTCCCAGGGAAGGCGCTGGCTCCTGGCGGACCTTTTTAGGCAGTGCCGAGGCGGAAAGGACGCGGGAGACAAAGTCATGGCGAACTATCGGGGCATACCGAATGTGCGCATTCACCTCTTTAGTTTGAGAGAGATTCGCAGAGAACTCGCTGTGGCGGGATTCCGACTCGTGGAAGCATTGCCGCTGGCTCCCAGCCGCGATGGAGTATTGCGCCATTCCTGGTGCATGGGAGGCTGGCGCGCCAATGGCTGGCTTCTCATGGCACGAACCTGAGCACGAGACTTTGCCGCAATGTACCTCATAAGTTACAGGCGGGGAAAAAAAAGTGGGGAATGTCGCGGTGATCAATTCCTTGACGAAAAAAAACATGGTACCGTTAACGCAGTCGCGTGGGAGGGCAGTCTTCAACTGGGGGGTGACGCGCCCGCGGCCAAGCATCTCGCGAAAGTCCACGTAACGATGCAGCGCCAAGGCCAATGCCATGGATAATTTTGTGTTGGTCGTCGATGACGAAGCTCACATCCGGCGCATTGTCGCCTTGCAGCTTCGGCGGGCAGGTCTTGAAGTTGAGCTCGCCATGGATGGCAAAGAGGCCCTCGATGTCATCCGGGAACGTTTGCCCGACCTCGTCATCACCGACTGTCAGATGCCACGCATGGATGGACTGTCCCTTTGCGAGGCGCTGGCAAGGGATGACGAGACGTCGAATGTTCCGATCTTGTTGTTAACGGCGAAAGGTTTTGAGCTCGAAGAGGAAGATCTTCGGGCTCGGGGAAATATCGTCGGCCTGCTCTGCAAGCCGTTCAGCCCGGACCAGTTGCTACAGACCGTCGAATCTGCACTTCGTATTCGGGGAAATCCATGACCCGCGATTTCCAGGTACTCCGGACGCCGTTCGCGGTGGATGAGCTTGCGCCACCGCCGATCTCGCTGACGAGCATGTGCCTGGTCGCCGCCGACATTGCGGACGGATTCGGCATGTGCGCGGCATTGGTTCGCGTCGACGGCCGTCTGGACTCCGCGACCCAACCCCCATGGACCCTTGGCGCGCTCTCCGGCGAAGAGATTGGCAGTGAAATCCACGGAACCAAGGCGCCGCGCTGGTATGAGTGTCCCCAATCCGGTTGGATTCGATTGGTTATTCCCATTTATTCTCGGCGAGTGGTTTGGGGACATCTGGTCGCGTCATACCCATGCGCGGACGAAGGAACCGACGGGGACGACGAACCGCATGCTCCCCCGCGAATATACCTTCGCGCCGCCGCCGATCAACTACTCGTTGCCGTCGGCAACGCCGTCCGCTCCTCCATCCTCGTTCGGCAGCAAGTCGACGACCTGGACGAACTAAGCGGCAAAATGCTCGAATCGTATGAGGAGATTTCCCTCCTCTATCGGCTGGGCCAGCATTTCAACATCAATCTCAAACCTAGGGAGATTCTGGAGTTCACCTGCAGGGAACTGCAGCGGGTACTCGGTAGCGATCGCTCGGTCGCCTGCATGACCGCGTCCCCGACGTCGAAAAAAGAGGTGAACTCACCCGCCAGCTGCAGTACCGGCTCGGAACCCCTTTCTTCTTCTGAGCTGAAGCGCCTTTTCGATTGGTATGTCGCGAGCAGAACCGATTGGGGGGAGCCGATCATCGATAACGGCCAGGGGAGTTTTTTCCGCAGCGCCGATTCACCCCTCTCAAATGGCCGCAGACTCATCCTGGTACCCCTTTGTTACCAAAGCGAACTGCTGGGGGTGCTGGCGGCAACGGCGACAAATGCCGCACGGGAATTCGACAGTCGCGACGCCCAACTCATGGCTAACCTGGCGACGCAGATCGGCGCTCACTGGAAGAACTTTCTGCTCTTCGATGAACTTCGCGAATTGCTCTTCTCGCTGATCCGGGCACTCGTTTCCGCGATTGATGCCAAGGATCCGTACACTTTCGGGCATAGTGAGCGGGTCGCCTACGTCGCCCGTCGCATTGCGGAAGTCGCAGCAATCGATGGCGAAGAAATCGAGGACATCTATCTGAGCGGACTTCTGCATGACATCGGAAAGATCGGGATCCGCGAACAGGTGCTCCTCAAACCCACCAAGCTCAGTCCCGACGAGTGGGAGCACCTGCGACAGCATCCGGATATTGGCGCACGCATCCTGAAACCAGTCGCGGCAATCGCAAAAGTGGTACCAGGTGTGCAGTTTCATCATGAGTGCATGAACGGCAATGGCTATCCGCGCGGCCTGAAGGGTGAAGAAATCCCGCGCATGGCGCGAATCCTTGCCGTCGCGGACGCCTTTGACGCCATGTCCACGGACCGACCCTACCGCCGAGCCCTCTCGCTCCTCGACATGCGAAACGTCTTTCAGGCCGGGGCGGGGATCCAATGGGACCCGCAATTCGTCGCCATCCTGCTCCATTTACTGGAAGACGAAGATTTCCTCGCGAAATATCATTTCCTCTGTGATCGTCGTCCGACGAGTTGAGTCGTCCCAAACTACTGCCATCGGCGAGATTTTTCCAGAAAGTAAAATTTTTTCATTGACGTTTGTCCTCCGTGCGGTCAAATTGTCTGTAGGTAAAATTTTTTTGGAAGATGAATATTTCGCCTATTGCAAAATTCAGTACGAGTCCGATGATGGGCTCGACGAGAAGTTAGATTGAGCGGGTTCAGGTTGGGGAGCAATGCGGGCTCCCGCATTGTCGAGGACTGGGGTCAAAGGAGGAATACGATGAAGTTCAAGCGGAAATCTGGTTTCACGCTTATCGAACTGCTGGTGGTCATCGCGATCATCGCAGTGCTCATAGCGTTGCTTCTTCCCGCCATTCAACAGGCGCGTGAAGCGGCTCGTCGAACGCAGTGCAAGACAAACCTCAAAAACCTCGGCGTGGCGATGGCAAACTACCACGACCAACACAAGGTGTTTCCGCCGGGCATCACCGCCTGGACGGATACCGCGGCCAATACCCGAGGGAATTACATTGCTACCGGAACGCGGAGCGCCACTTACATTGACGCGACCGGAACGTCGGTGAACTCGCAAGAATGTGCTCACGCGGACTACAGCAACGCGAGCGGTTTGACGATGATTCTTCCGTTCATGGAAGAAGCCGCTTCCTATGCCGCTTACAACATGAATCGCGCCTGCTGCTCGGCGGCGAACCTGACTGCGGTCAAGGGTGTTGTGCGCACCTTCCTTTGTCCCTCCAATGGCCGCGGCGGCACACTCCTGGATGCAGGCTTTTATCCGGCTCCCGCAGCGCCCACCGATTACGCTTTGTCCGCGGGAGGTAACGGCTTTTTGACTACCGCCAATCCGGCGACGATCGCGACCACCGGCACCATCAACAACGCGGGGGCGTGGGATTCCCAACTTCGCCCTGGAATCGGTGTGTTCAACGTCAACAGCAGCACTCGCATTCAAAAGATTCGTGACGGCGCGTCCAACACCATGCTCATGGGTGAGGCCGCGGGCGGACCGGAACTGTTCGCTTGCGAATCGCAATTCTTCACGAATGACAAGAGGGCCATCAACTGCATGAACAGCAGCAGCAGCGTTGCGGATGCCGCCGTCAATACGCAGGTTGGTGTCGATACCCCCTGGTCCCAGGGATACATTCCGAGCGGTTCTGGCGGCAGTTACGTCGGAGGTGCGGGCTCGGTTTTCGCCGCGACCGCGGCCAATGCGTGGTACCTGAACATGAGCAGCTCCGACTTGGCGTCGTTCAACAGCGGCTACTCGTCCGGACGATTTGCGCAAGGCTCGCTGGCTCCCGCGCTCAACGGCTCGGGTAACGCCAACAACTGGCAACCACTCTCCCTCAACATGGCCAAACTACGGGGCACCCGGCCGACCGTTTACAAACAACAGTACAACGTCGGAACCCTTGGCGGAACGGCATCTGGCGGTATCAATCCAACGCCGGGCGCGCTGCTCACCGCCAACATCTCGGTCTCCGGATTCCGAAGCTACCACTCCGGTATCTGCCATTTCGTATTGGGTGACGGATCCGTCCGCACGGTGTCCGAAAATGTGGACGCCAACATGCTCGTTGGTCTTGCCTCAATTTCCGGCCGCGAAGTCGTGGACCTTGGCGGTCAGGACTAATTGTCATTCGACCAAGTGGACGATATGTCATCGGCCCGGGAGTTCTACTCCCGGGCCTTTTTCGTGCGCACGCTTCAATCGAGAGGAAGTTTTTCTTCTCAAGCACCTCTTTTGGTAGCATGGCGGAATCATTGAGCATCGCAAAAGTAAGGTCGCATTTTCCGGTCCGATCGCTTGGAGTCCCTTGGCACAATGCGAGCCGGGCACCGAGATTACTTTCCTGAGCGGCAATAAGCCACGACGCAGAGCCGACGACGCCGAAGGTAAATCGATGATACTTTCTATCGCATTTCTCGCCGGTTCGGCCCTCTACTCCGCGGCGCCAACTCTTTCCGAGATGGTGGATCAATTGTCCCGGATCGAGCGGAAGGTTTATCCTTCCTCGGACGAGCGGGCCACTTTCGACCGACTCGTTCAACAAATAGCCTTTCAATTCCCCAACGATCCCGCGACGCTCTACTGGCAAGGTATCGCCGCTGAACGTCGTGGGGAATCGGACGACGCTGAGAACTATTGGCGACGCGCCATCCACGCGATTCAAATCGCTCCCGCCCAAGATTCCAGCTTGATGGCCAACTGCCAGGTAAGGCTTGGCTATCTGTGCCTTGGAACGGATCGTGGCGTCGAGGCCGAACGCCTTGGTCGTCTCGCGTTCGAATTAGGTCCGTCGAATATCTCCCGCCATCGCTTTGGTCACGGATGCCTCCATTGCCATTGGTCAGTTGGAGCGTGCGTTGGCTTTTCTGGAATCGGTGCAAGGACAACCGAGCGTGCCGGCCGAGTCGCGCTGGATCTACATGGAGCTATTGGCGGACGGGGGAATGGGACAAGTTAGAGTTACGCCTCGATCAACTCGGGAAAGCGCAAGGATATTCCCCCGAAGTCCAGCACTTTCGCGGCTTGCTCGCGGCCAGTCGTGGAGAGGCCGTCAACGATCTATCCATCATTTCCTTGCTGCCGAAACAGGGGGCGGTTACGGCCTATTGGCGGCAAATCGGATCGAAGAATTCAACGATTGCTCCAGATCGATGACAACACGATACCCAGCGAATTCCTTCCTTGGCAAAAAGCCGTTCGCTGCCACCGCGAAGCCCTCCACCTGCGAAGCGGAAATCCAACAACTCAACGCAAGGCGACATCTGAACAAGAACTGGTCGCAGGATTGCTGGCGCACGCGCGCGTTTCTCGATAGGATCGTTGGTCCGACGCTCGAGAACTCCTCCAAGGGATGCAGAAGCGGTGGAGCGGGTATGTACCCTTGCTGCTCGCCGCGGAAGAATTGGCTGTGATCGACGGGGACTTTCGCACATCGATGGATCTGCTGCAGAAAGCGAATGCAATCGCCGGATTCAAAAGGAGTGCGCGATCACCTACGTTTAGGGGCTCACAACTGCGGTGGATCCCGACGGTGTTCGCGTCATTGAACTAACCTCCGAAAGCCCCTTACAAGCAGATCGGCGTGCAACCCGGAGACGTTCTTTGGTGACTCGACGGTGAACCGCTCAGCGATCTCAAGCCCCTCGAGCGTCTCCGTCGCGTACGGCGTTCCTTGGGAGGCGAGATCACCACGCGCTACGACCGGTGAGCAGATCACCTTGGATTTGCCCTCTTTGTTCGAGGAACGCTCCTCGCCGTGAATTCCTCCTCTCGCGGGTATCTTCCATTTCTTCATTTCGCTAAGATCGGAGGAGCTTTGAAAAGCAATAACGTGCGAATCTCGCGGGTTGCTTAGAAGGCATCGGCGAAACTCGACACAAGTCTTTTCCGAGTGTCAACGCCAACGGACGGATAAGAAACGTCTGATTTGACGAGAGCGCAAAAGCCGGGCAGATCCCGCGTTTCGCGATAATCTCGACGCTCTTTTCCGTGCCGTGAGGTTCGTTTCTGTGCATCTACCATCGTTGTTTCCGAGGTTTCCATGTTGTAGCGGTCGTTTGCCGCCAACGCGGGAACTGACGACGAGGAGAGAGTGCAACTCTAGAACAACTTGGGCGAGCCCACTCCCCATGCGAATCGTGCTGGAAACAGATGTGGACTACGCGCGGGGGCGCGCACGGAGCGAAGGAATCGGCATGGACCTCGAAAAGAAAATACTTGTCGTGGACGATGACAAGAACATCACGAACTTGCTTCGACAGAAGTTTGAAAAGAACAGCGACTTTCATGCCTTCATGCTCAACGATCCGACGGAGGTGATGCAGAAAATCCGCTGCGAGGATTTTCGTATCGTGCTTCTCGATATCGACATGCCGCTAAAGTCGGGCCTGGAACTGCTAGGCGAGATCAAAGCCTACGACTCTTCCATCCAGGTAATCATGATCACCGGTCACGAGACACTGGGAAACCTTACTTTCGCTTTCCAGGCCGGGGCGGAGTTCATCGTCCTCAAACCGATCGTCGATTTCGGCGAGTTGCTTGACAAAGTAAAGGATGTTACGAGAAACTATGCCATTGAACCGTGCGATCGAGCTATTGCGGAAACGGCGTTCCTCGTAGCTTGAGTCGCGCAAAACGCATGTTCAACGCTCGGCGAGCACCGCTTGCCGACGACGAACCAGTGAGTCTTGGATTCATGATTAGGAGTGCACGGTGATCGAACGGGAAGTGGACGGTGCCGTCGTCGTCATGAAGGCGAGGGAAGGGAACCTGCTGAATATCGATTTTCTGGAAGCCATCGATCGCGAGCTTGCGGAATTGGAACACTCGAAGGCGCGTTCGATCGTGATCACGGGTGCCACGAACGTTTTTTCCGCGGGGGTCGACCTCCTGGAGCTCACGCAGGGGGGAGCTCCCTATGTTCGTCGCTTTCTCCCGCTTTTGTCCACGGTCTTCCAACGCCTTTTGACGTATCCCAAACCAGTGATCGCCGCCGTCAATGGACACGCGATCGCGGGTGGCTGCATTCTATGCCTGGAATGCGACTATCGCATCATGGCCTATGGTCCGGGAAAGATCGGGCTGACGGAACTGCCGGTCGGCGTTCCCTTTCCACCGCTCGTTCTGGAAATCGTTCGCCTGTTGGCGCCAAGTCGTTTCAATCGAGTCGTGAACCTCGGACTTCTCTTCCCCGCGGAGGAAGGTCTGGAACTCGGCCTGGTGGACGAAGTAGTGGACCCGTCCATCCTGAGGGAGCGTTCCATGGAAATTGCCCACCGACTCGCGGAAATCCCGCCAGGAAGTTTTCGTCTGACGAAACTTGCCTATCGCCAACGGGCACTCGACGCCGCGGAGAGAGCCAATGCTCTATTTCTTGATGGCTGTGTCGACGCCTGGTGCTCGGACGAAGTCCAGAAGGCGATCCAAGCGTTCATCGCGCGGAACATCAAACGGGCATGAAATCATCCAATGGAACCGACGCCAGCAAGCCTCCGAAGGCAGTTCTCTTTGACCTCGACGGAACGCTCGTGGATAGTTACCAGGCCATCCAGCAAAGCGTCAATCACGTCCGCTCGATTCACGGGCTTTCGCCCTTGTCACTGGAGTCCGTAAAATCGTGCGTGGGCAATGGGCTTGCCATCTTACTCGAGAAAACCTGCCCAGCCGGCGATCCCCAAACGGACGGGGAGGCTTTTCTCGCGCACCACCCCTCCGTGATCGTTTCTGGCACGCGATTACTGCCTGGGGTACGTAGAACGATTGTGGCATTGAAACGCAGGGGCTGCCATCTGGCGGTCTGCAGCAACAAGCCTTTGGCATTAACGCGAGAATTGCTCAAGAGGCTGAAGCTCGCCTCATTTTTCGATGCTGTGCTCGGCCCGGAGTCGGTCGGGAAACCCAAGCCCGCGCCGGACATGCTGCTCAAGGCGTTGGAGTTGACGAAGATCTCGAAAGAACAGGCGGTCTATGTCGGCGACATGACCATCGACGTCGAAACCGCGCGGCGCGCGGGCATTGAATGCTGGGCAATTCCCTCGGGCACGCACACCCGAAAGCAATTACAGACGTCTGGCCCGAATCGGATCATGGGCCAGTTCCGCGAACTTCTGGACGCCGTGCCCAGGCAAAGAAACTCCCGCGCGCGGAGCGGAACCCCTCGATCGTCCCGGGGGAGAAAAAAGACCCTCGTCGATCGTCAGGGGAGGTAGCGAGAGATGGCGAAACCCACGGCCGTTTTGGTCTGCAGAGACCTTATCTTCGAAGCGAAAATCCAGGGAACCTGCGACGCGCTTGGAATCGAGCTGGCCGTCGTCGCGTCCATCGGCGAGGTTTCCGACGCCTGCACGGTTACCACCCGTCTCGTGCTCTTGGATTTAGCCGATCCTTCAACGTCGCTGGACGCCATGCGAGAACTAAGAAATTCCCTTTCCAGCGACATTGGTCTTCTGGCATTCGGCTCGCATGTCGATATCGAGAGGCTCCGCGAGGCGCGGACGGCTGGATGTGATCCGGTGCTGCCACGAAGTGAGTTCGCCGCAACGCTTCCGACGTTGCTTCAGCGCGCCTGCGAATGAGCACCCCGGCGATTTGCCCAGAAGAGACAGCCTCCCAACGCAGCCAGGATGACCATGAACAGATAGGGATCGATGTTCACCGAAACCAGATACAGAAGCACGTACGCGCCGGCCAAAAACGTGAGAATGTAGAGCGCCCAGCGGATTGCGTGCGTGAAGATCAAACGCCAATCCTCGAATCGAGTCGCGCTGTAGACCAGGCTGATCGCGATGACGAGAGGGGGAAGATACCAGTGACTATTGATCTCCCCCAGAAGGACGAAGTTCATGCCTGAGCTCCTCCCGTTTTCGCCACGGAAGATTCCGCCGTCGTCGGCTCTCCCTCCGCCTCGCCTCGCAAGCGACGCTCCTCCCCAAACAAGGCAGGTCCGGAATAAGCATCGTAGACCACGAGGATATTGAGGAGGCCCGCAATCACGGTATAGATCACCGCAATGTCCATTTCATTGCCGTATTGCCGATGCAAGTCGTCCAATTCCTCTTCCGACGGCTTGAGTTCAAAGCTCCGTATCGACGGCGGCAGCCACTGTCTCCATTCTGGCTTATACGCAAGCGCGGGCATTGAAATGGCACCCGCCCCCAATTGGGCCAGGTAATGCCAACGCCATTCCTCCTTGTCCCAGCGGAAATAGACGATTTTCCACGATCCTTGACTGAAACCGAAGATGAACAATCCCATGATACAGACAAAAAAAAGGATGCCTTTGCCCACTCGACCTTGATACAGGTGTCCCAGGCCAGGCACGAGCCAGGCCAAGAGAGCGGCGAGGGGCGGGTTCTTCAGCTCCAGAGTCTCGGAAGAATCCATTACGTTCCTTTGTTGAGGCTGCCTCCACGCCGCGTCGGCGTGAGTTCAAAACAGGATGCGGTAATTCCATCGTCGGACAACGCTCGCACGGGGCGAAAAGCCACGAGTGTAAGCCCGAACGACTTTCCGATCATGACTTTAGAAAATCATGGCCCAACAGAACCTGGAAATTCCTACCAGATTCCCAAGGTTAAATCCAGCCAAGGATCGCCAGCACGAGTATCAGGATACCATTGACGCCGAGAAAAAGACCCATCCAACCCGCGATTTCCAGAACCGTTGGATCCATCCGTCGGAACCATCCATTGACGGTTTCCACCACCGAGGAGAGGCTGGCAAATCCCGCCGGGAGGCGAAGGGAGATTCTCCCTCCGCCCCCATCCAATTCGGGCCCTTGATCTTGTGCCTCCACAGGAGCCTCGGGAACGGAGATCGAAACTTCGGACTGTGATTCCGGATCCTCTTTCTCGCCGAAGATTCGTCCGACAGCGGCCTTTACACGGGCGGAATCCATCGATTTGGCGCGACGCAGGGCAGCAAAGTCGATCTTCGGCTCGCCTACGCGCGACGGCGGCCGTGCCGGCGCGGGGGCGGAAAGTTCCTTCAGGTCCACCGACCCGGAATCCTCGGAGAGTAGACTATCCAAGGATTGTTCCACGCCAGCCATCGATGACATCGCAGATTCATTCGACGTCTCCGGCTCCTGGCGTGTCTTTTGCAGCAAACCTTCGATGATCGCGGGATCGACGGCCCCGGACGCGTCGCTCGTCTGCTCATTGAGGAGGCGTTCGATCATTGCGGGATCCAGTGAGCCGGACTCCGTCAACGCCATTTCGGTCACCAGTTTCGCCGGGGGGGGCGCCTTTGGCGTGCCTTGGGTTATCTTTTTTGGCTCTTCGCTGCTCTCCATTCCGCCGATACGCACGGACTCAAGGAGTTCATCGAGCGTATCCAAATCGTCGGACGGAGGAATGGGTTTGTCGTTCTCGACGGCTACATCCGCCATTGCCCGCTCGTAATCCTCCCGTGAAGGCACATCGACGGCTCGTTGATCTACGGCAGCCGGTTCGTCGTTCTCCCTCTCCTCGATTTCGTCCCATGAGTCGCTCGAGAATCCCGTCCCTTCGCCATCATCATCCAAATCCTGCAAACCAAGTACATCCGTCTCGGCAGGCTCAATCATTTCTCCCGGCGTAGCGGCGTAATTATCCTCTGTATTCTTCGTGACCTCCTCGCCGACCACCAATTCCGCGAAAAGGTTTTCAATCGACGCGTTGTCCATCAACTCAGGCTCGGCAATGGAGTCCACAAAACCTGGAGGCGGTTGCTTATCAGCCTCCTCGTCGAATACCGCTTCGATGGTGTTTGGGTCGATGGCGGTCGATTCCCCCTGCGGGCCGATTAACGTAGCCAACGACTCGTCGTTGGAATTCGCCCTCCGCGTTTCTGTTGTCGACACGGACTCCGAATTCCGTTCCGGGGCCATTTCCGCGCTAGTGAAAGATTCCTTGGACGCGGGCTCCTCGGATAGCTTGGACTCATTCATTTTGACAACCGGCGTCTCCTCCGCGGACGCGAACGCCGCGAAGAGGTTTTCCATTGACGCGTTGTCCGTCCGCTCGCCCTCGACAGCACTGTCGACGGCAGGGGACGCGTTTGCTGGAAGATTATCGGCCATGACTCCAGGGTCCACGTTCTCCGCGTCGTCGGGAACAGGGGCTGAGGCTTCTGGGAACTCGCGCCTCACGAATTCCGCCGCTGGTGTTTCCTCTGTCCCGTCGACGGTGATTGGAGGAGTACTGGGCATCGATTCGACCGGAATATCGATAGATGGCGTTGGTCTGGGGAACGCTTCTGTTCCGGACAATGAATCCCCCGTCGGCGATGGCACTATTGGGGGTTCAGAAGTTCGCTCCGTCTTCCACAGAGCCTCGGCCATTTCACTCGACAATGACGGCTTCACTGCGGGGTAAACCGCAGGCGCCGCCGCCTGTTGTGACAAAAGTCCCGCGATCCAACCATCGTCGATCGCTTGTTCGAGTACTTCGTTCCATTGGGGATTCGACGACGGTTCGATACCTGCGGGTTCGCCACCGCTCGCGGGATGTTCATGCTCCCGCGACTGCGTGTCGCCCGTCGCCCGCGGATCGATATCGTCGTCTTTCTGCATAAAACTCTACCCCTCGTCCTCCTACTCCAACTTTAGCGTTGGACGCCCGGTCCCGCGTCCCAAAATCGCCGGCCAGAACGCCCTTTTTCATGCCACGGCCGTCCGTTATTCTATGGGACATGACTCGTTTCCTCTTTTTGCTGATCCTCGGTCTTGTCGCAGGCACGATGCAAGCCCAAGCGGGACCCTGCGGACGAAGGCCCTTCCGCGCGGTGCCACGTTGCGTCCTCACCGATACATCGCCAGGCAACGAACGGGAAACGACCCCTTCGCGGCCGCCTCCTCTGCTCCCTCCGCGGGCACCGGAACCACGATTTTTGCCGCGCCCAGAAATACTCATACCTGACAAAGACTTCACGCCAAGTACCTCCAAGGACAACGCATGACCTCCTCGGCTCGATGGACCTTATTCACCACGATCGGCATCCTCGCATTCGGCCTGACGAACAGACTCTGTTCGCGCGTGCTGGCGGATCCACTGGCGGAAAAAAATCTCGCGGAAGAACTCCCACGAATTCCACCCAAGGAGCCGGGCGAGGCCCAAAAGTCCTTTAAACTACTCGACGGATTCCGCCTGGATCTTATCGCCAAGGAACCGTTGGTTACCGACCCGGTCGCCAGCGTGATTGATGAAAATGGTCGCATGTACGTCGTCGAGATGCGTGGCTATCCCTACCCGGAAAAGATGGGAGACGCGCCCATCGGCCAAATTCGCGTGCTGGACGACACCGATGGCGACGGCGTCTATGACAAAAGCGCGGTACTCGTCGACGGGCTCTCTTGGCCCACGGGACTGGAGCTTTGGAAGGGTGGAGTCTTCGTCACTGTCGCGCCGGACATTTGGTATTTCAAGGACACCGACGGCGACGACAAGGCGGACACGAAAAGAAAAGTTTATACAGGGTTCGGCAAGGACAACGTGCAAGGGCTCGTGAACAATCTCAAATGGGGTCTCGACCATTGGATCTACGGGGCCAGCGCGAGCAACGGTGGCGACATTCGCCACGTCGACCGCCCCGATGCGCCACCGATCAACGTCCGCGGCAACGATTTTCGCTTTAGTCCGGTAACGGAGAAGATGGAACCGATTTCGGGCAGTGCCCAGTTTGGCCACAGCATGGACGATTGGGGCAACCGATTTCTCTGCAGCAACAGCGACCATGCCCAGCAAGTGGTTCTCCCTCGCCGATATCTCGCGCGAAATCCCTACCTGCCCGTCCCTCAAGTGCGGATCAGCATCGCCGCGGAGGGTGGCGCCGCGCCCGTGTTCCGCACGAGTAACGCGGAACCTTGGCGCATCGTGAGAACCCGCCGACGCGCCGCCACGCCCACGAAGTACGCGGCGACCGAGTTGGTGCCCATCGGATTCTTCACTTCCGCGAGCGGGATCACCGTGTATCGCGGAGCGGCCTACCCCGAAAAATACCGCGGAAACCTCTTCATCGGCGATGTCGGCGGCAATCTCATACATCGAAAAACTCTCTCGCCCCTCGATATCACCTTCACCGCGAAGCGCGCCGATCCTGACACCGAGTTCGTGACGTCAACCGACAACTGGTTTCGTCCGGTGAATTTCACCAATGCCCCCGACGGCACGCTTCACGTCCTGGACATGTACAGAGAAACGATCGAACATCCCGCCTCCATCCCGGACGACATTAAATCCCACCTCGACTTGGAAAGTGGCCGCGACCGCGGCAGAATTTATCGACTGACACCCCCCGGGTTTCAGCCTCCCCCGCCTCCGCGATTGGGAAAGGCAACCACGGAGGAACTTGTTGCCGCTTTGGAAAACCCCAACGGCTGGTGGCGAGACACCGCTCACAGGCTACTCTACGAGCGACAAGACGCCGCGGCGGAGCAACCTCTCCGTGCTCTCCTTGCCAAGAGTTCCTTTCCCCTGGCCCGACTACACGCTCTCTGGTCTCTCGAAGGATTGGGAAAACTTTCGGAACCAGACATTCTCGCGGGACTGAAGGATACGTCGCCCGGAGTACGGGCGCAAGCCCTACTACTCGCGGAGCCGAAGCTTGCGTCCTCCCCTGCTCTCTTGCAGGAGACGTTGCGTCTGGCCCAGAATGACGCGGCATTCGTTCGATTGCAGGTCGCCTTCACTTTGGGAGAGGTCGCGGACGAGCGAAGTTCCCAAGCCCTCGCGAACCTGGCGATACGAGACGTTTCGAATCCCTGGATTCGAACCGCCATTTTGTCCTCGTCCATCAACAACGCGGACCGGCTTTTCG
Organism: Planctomycetota bacterium; assembly: GCA_046350335.1. Taxonomy (GTDB): domain Bacteria; phylum Planctomycetota; class Planctomycetia; order Kolteriales; family Kolteriaceae; genus JAXMAQ01. The sequence goes on along the minus strand of JAXMAQ010000057.1, from coordinate 7,659 downwards.
AGCGATTGCTCGCCAACGAGAGCTTCCGCGCCAAGCCCGCGGGGACGGAATTTTTGCGTTCGCTGGCCTTTGTCGTGGGAGCCAAAGCCGCGCCCGAGGAGGTTGGGCGAACGTTGGCATCCCTTTCGAAACTTCCCAGCGATTTGGCCTCACAACAAAAACTCCTCGCCATCAGTCTCTTGAGCGGCATGAAACAGTCGGGCAAAGGATGGCAAAAATCGCTCGCGGAAGCGTCGGGCAAAAGCGATCGCATGTTCGAGCAACTCTTCGCGGGTGCTCGATCGACCGCGCAGGACGAGGAAGCCGTGGTGGAAGAACGGCGGGATGCCGCCTTGCTACTCGGCTTCGGCGATTTTGAAAAGGTGCGCGAGCCGCTCGCCGGACTCCTGGCGTCGCAGACTCCCGCCGAGGTGCAACGAGCCGCGATCACGGCGCTCGCCGGTCAGTCGCGTCCGGAGGTCGCGGGGATCCTGCTTGAGAAATGGCGCGGCTATACTCCGCCGATCCGCGCGGAAATCGCCGAAGTGCTGTTGGGTCGTAAGGAATGGACCTTAGCTCTGCTGGACGCGGTGGATGCCGGCACCGTCAATGCCGCTCAAATCCCTCCGACACGCAAGGGACTTCTCCTCGAAAGCTCCGATCCAACCATCCGAAAGCGAGCGGAAGAGGTTCTCGGAAAGACCGTTCAAAGTCCTCGGAACGAAGTGATCCATGCGTACCGCGTGGCACTCGATAACGCCGGCGACCCCACGAAAGGGGAAAAAGTGTTCGAGCGCGAGTGCATGACGTGCCACCGGCTTGGCGACAAGGGATTCGAAGTGGGACCCAATCTCGCCACCATTCAGAACCGAACCACCGAGGCGCTGATGATCCAGATCCTCGATCCCAATCGCGAGGTACTGCCGAACTTCGTCGACTACATCGTGGCTCTGGATGATGGCCGAGTGTCAACCGGAATCATTGCCGCGGAGTCCGCCAACTCCATCACCTTGCGGCGGGCACAAAACAATCAGGACGTGATTCTCCGGCGGAGCATCGAAGAGATCACGAGCACCGGAAAATCCCTGATGCCCGAGGGGATGGAAACCAAGATCACGAAGGCGGAAATGGCCGACCTGCTTGCATTTCTTTTGCAGGGTGGCGCGGGCAAGGGAGGGAAATAGCCTCGTTCGCGCTAACGGCCGCGACGTCGAGTCGCATCAATGGACGCGACCCCGAGGCACGAGGGACTCTCTCGTTGAATCCCGCCCATGGCTTGGAAGCTAAAACTGCACTTGCCGATCGCGCAAGTATCCCATCAACGCGCGATCGAAGGGCATGCCGGTGTGCAAGGGGACGAAATCCACGTTCATGGCGGCACATTCCCGCCGATAGCGATCGCGGAACTGGGCCAACGCCTCGAGATAGTCGGCGCGAATACCATCCGAATCAATCACCATTTTCTGAGGGGATTCGAGATCTTCGAACTCGACCATTCCGCGGAAGGGAAAATCAGCTTCGGCGGCGTCAAGGATATGAAAGACAATGACGTCGTGCCCGCGATGCTTCAGCCGATGCAAGCTGCGAATGACTTGTTCGGGGTCCGTCAACAAGTCACTGAAGATCATGATCAGGCTTCGATGCCGCACCATTGCGGCCACTTGCGAGAGGGCTTGCGCAATATTCGTTTCGCCGGTCGGCTTGAGCTTGGAAAGAGTCGCCAAGATGGCTCCCAGCTGCGTGCGCCGGCTGCGTGGGGGTAGGCTCGCGCGAACCTTGGTGTCGAAAGTGACCAAACCCACGGCGTCGGACTGATGGATCATGAGATAAGTGAGGGCGGCGGCAATGCAGATGCCGTATTCGAACTTGGTTAACTCCTGTTCAAACGTGTAATCCATGGACGCGGAAAGATCCATGACCATGTAACCGGTCAGGTTTGTTTCCGCTTCGAACTTTTTGATGTAGTAGCGATCGGTTTTGGCGTAGACATTCCAATCGATCGCCGAGATGTCATCTCCCGGCGTGTACTTGCGATGTTCGCTAAACTCGGCACTGAAGCCGTGGAACGGGCTGGCGTGCAGTCCGCTGAGAAAGCCTTCGACGATAAACCGCGCGCGCAGGTCGAGTCGCTTGACCTGCCGAATGACCTCCGGCTTGAGGTAGCGTTCCTGCGAGCCCATGGGTCACACGAGGCCGCTGACGGGAAGCTTGATGCCCTTGAGCCGCCATCTTGAGCCGCGTCCGGGTTGGGAGCAGCCTCGAACGCGGCTTGCTGCGTGATCATGTCCGCCTCGACCCGATCGGGATGAAGCTGCCTTGGTGAAATCCTGCACCCTTCGTTCTCGGCGACCTTGATGATGTCGGCGGCCGTTCGTCCTGCCCCTCTGAAATCGCCTTGCGAACGCTCGGATTGATGATGAGCACTTCGTTGATCGGAACCCGGGAAATCCCCTTTCCCTGCCAATCGTCGGTCGTTTTGATCAGTTTCTGCGCGATGATCGCGCGGAGGTTGAACGCGAGCGCCTGACGAATGGCGTTGTGCATATCGGCGGGGAACAAGTCCAATATACGCCCGATGGTCGAAGGAGCAGTCGAGGCATGGATGGTTCCATACACCAAGTGACCGGTTTCCGCCGCGTGGACGGCGGCTTCGAACGTTTCGCGATCGCGCATTTCACCGACGAGAATAACGTCGGGGTCTTGGCGGACGGCGTGCTTGAGCGCGATTGGCCAGGAGGCGACGTCAATGCCCACCTCCCGCTGATTGATCACCGCTTTGTCGTCCGTGAATAGATATTCGATCGGGTCCTCGATGGTGAGAATGTGGCATCGGCGATTCGCGTTGACGTAGTTGAGCATGGAGGCGATCGTCGTGCTCTTGCCGCTACCGGTGATCCCCGCCAGGATGAGCAGGCCCTGGTGAATCATCGATAATTCACCCAGCACTTTGGGGAGAAATAGCTTCTCGAAAGGAAGCACCGTGGCGTTGACGAGACGGGCGACCAGCCCCATGTGACCACGTTGCTTGAACATGTTCACGCGAAAACGGGCCTCTCCATCGCCGATGACGTGCGCGAAGTCCGCCCCTCCATCCTTCTGGAAGATCGCGCGCAAGCGATCGTCGAGCATGGCCATGCACATCCGCTCCATGTCCCGGGGAGGAATCGGCGGCATGTCAATCTGACGAATGGAGCCTTTGTGGCGAATCATCGGGGGAAGATTCGACTTCAGATGCAAGTCCGATCCCCCGTACTTCATGCAAATGCGAAACAGCTTGTCGATCTCCAGAGGCTTTCTCTTGCTCTCGGAAGCGCCGGTTTCCTGGGACGTTTCGGCGGTGGCCATGGATGGATTTCTCCTCTCAGTTCCTGCGTATTTCGATGTTTCGCTCGGCCAGATATCGTTTCGTTTGCTCGATGGTGTATTCGCCGTAATGGAAGATGCTCGCGGCAAGCGCCGCGTCCGCCCGGCCGCGAGAAAAGGCGTCGTAAAGGTGTTCCGGCGACCCCGCGCCACCACTGGCGACGACCGGTATGCGCACGGCGTCGGACACGGCGCGCGTCATCTCAAGATCATAGCCGTTCTTCGTACCGTCGGCGTCCATGGACGTGAGAACGATTTCCCCCGCCCCAAGTTGCTCGACCCGACGCGCCCAAGGTACCGCCTCCAGCCCGGTCGGTTTGCGGCCGCCGTGGATGTGCACCTCCCAGGCTACTCTGCCGTCTTCTTTAACCACCCTTTTGGGGTCGATGTTGACCACGATGCATTGGCTACCAAAACGCCGGGCCGCAGCCTCAACAAAGCCGGGATCCTTGCACGCGGCGGAATTGATCGATACCTTGTCCGCGCCGGCGTTGAGCAACGCGCGGATATCGTCGAGGGTGCGAATCCCGCCTCCCACCGTGACCGGCATGAAGCAGACCGCCGCCGTCCGGTAAACGACGTCGAGGAAAATCCCTCGCTCTTCGTGACTGGCGGTAATGTCGAGAAAGACGAGTTCGTCCGCCCCTTCTTCCTCGTAGCGCGCCGCGACTTCCACGGGGTCTCCCGCGTCGCGGAGTTGAAGAAAATTCGTCCCCTTAACGACCCGGCCGTCCTTGACGTCCAGGCAGGGTATGATGCGTTTGGTAAGCATATACAAGATCTTACCGACCCCCCGCCGGCGAGGAAAGGGAGCCGGCTAGGGAATCAGTTCGATCACTAAGGTTTTGCCCACGAAACCGCGGAAGGGTAATGAAGTGGTCGGGGAGCCGGCCGCTTGGCACTCATTGACGAGACGGAGGGGCCGTCTTGGCGGCGGGAGCTGTTTTTTTCGTTCCCACCGGCTGGATCGGTCGCGGCGTCGGCACGGGCCGTGGTGATGGTGGGTTGATTCGCCTGGGCACATTTCTCGGCTTCATCTTGCCGACAGGCGTAACCGTTTTGTCTCCCACGGTGGCAAGTTCTTCTTCGAATCGATTGGAATTCGGCGGTTCCGCGCCAGGCGTCAAAGGGGGATTGACCGCGCGGACGTAGTACTCACGGCCAGCGACGCGCGAGGATCGAGTCACGATGTTCGGCGCGGTGGGCGCCTCCGTGGTCCAAGGGCGATGGGGAGGAGCGGAGCGACGCTGCCAGGGGAGCCCGGTTTGCGGGGCCGACGAATAGCCACCGCCGACATTGTACCAGGTGACCGCACCAGGCCCCCGAGGTGCCGTGACCGCGGGCCCCCGGCGATAGTAGACACCGCCGCCATTCCCCGGGTAGGGAATGTTCGGGTCGAAGCCATAGACGTCCGACGAATACATTTGTCCGAATGCATTCCCCGCCGAAACGATCAGCAGCAATGCCAGGACCAAGCCCCCTCGCGCCATGATCAATTCCCCTCTGATATCGATTGGAACCGCGCGATTCGAACTACGAACGCATGGCTCTACTCGAACGTCCCCGAAAGGACGAAACCCGCTTCAGGCGTCACGGATGCTCGATCATGGCTTCGACCTAGGGGGCTAATTCAATTTCGGCAACTGAGGCCCATCGTTTTTACCGCTTTCATCGTCAGGGTCCGGGAGAATGACTCCATCCGGCGACGGCGCCGCTGGTTTGGCGGGCTCGGTGTAACTGACCGGCGTGACGGTCGAGGAATTACTGACGGTGCTCGGTTCGTTGCTGACGGCAGGCGTTTGCGCTTGCGTCTGCGAAGGGGGCGTTTCTTCGCCGCAACCGGCGGTCAACACTCCCAATAGAGAGCCCGTTAAACCCGCTACCCACCAATGCGTTCGAATATTCATGCTTTTACCCCACCTTCCATGCAGAGTGGTAGGCCCATCTCCGAGCCACTTTGCAAAGGTCCGCCCGGTTTCCGAACGAACATCCGCGACTCCACCGTTCAAAACCTGGGTCGGCAATCCGGCTCCTTATGGCCGTGATCCGATTTCGTGTCAAACCCTCTTCCGCCAAGCCATCCCCCCCAAGCCTTCCATAAGACTCATCAACAAAAGACGTTAACCCGTCACGCAAAATCCAATCCTGATAGCGAATTAGACCCATTTCCTGCGGCAGCCGCGGAATGCGAATCTTTTCTAACGAGAAAAACGAACGCTTCGCGGAAGAAAAACGGGAGATTGCGCGGTCTAATGAACGTCAGAAAAGTGAAGCTTTAATGTCCGGCCCGGTTGCGAGGAGAGCCTTGGAGCAAAACGCACCCGAGCCCGACATTACTTTTCCGTTCGGCAATCAGTGAGTTCCGTTTCAAACCTTGGTTTTCAAGCTTCAAAGCGATGGGCCACGAAGCAGAACCAAGGCCAGACGGTGATACCGTCCGCGATTGTCGTTGCAGGTTCGGCTTTGCTTGATGAAAGGCGTCGATTGGAACGCTCGTTAGAACTTTCGGCGAAGTTGTCGCGCGACGGCGAAAGCTCGGTGTCGCGCCAACTCCGGGACTATGTCCTCAACGACGCCTGGAACGCGAAGCCCTTGTTGCTCACCGGTGCGCGCGGCACGGGGAAGACCGCACTTCTCGTGCAACTTTCGGAAGAATTGAAGGCGGAAACGCCCGACCTCAAGATTTTCGCGACGCTCGGCGACGAAGCGAGAAATCGAGACCTCCGAGAAATTGTCCGCGTCCAATGTCTCGGATTACGGCAGGCATTGAATCTCGACATACCAGTCGGCCACGAATGGGGGTCGCTCCTCGAGTCCTTTCGCCGAATCTTGGTTCGAATACCCGAGGGGATTCGAGTTCTATTGATCGTCGACGGCCTGGAGCAAATGCAACTGCCGCCCGCGTACTTCGGCAATACTTCCCTGGACGCTCAAGCCAAGCTTGCGTTGGATGCCTCGGCCTGGATACCGAAACCTCTTCGGGTCCGACGCTGAGACAGTGGCTTCAGCGACGCGGACTCCAGGAGATCGCGGTCGAACCCTGGTCCGACGCAAACGTCCAAGAATATGCTCGCAAACACTCGGCGGAATGGCCGATCGCCGAGAACGTATTGGCCGCGAACCTTTCGATATCCGGCGTTGCACAATCCCCTGTTTCTGCGTCTCTACCTCGCCGAGTCGACGTTTTCGGAACCGCGTCGGCCGTTCAGCTTGCGCGAACTGCTTCCCTTTGCGCAGCGGATGCCCTCCCATGCCGATTTCCGCGAGATTTACCTTCGGCTGCTCGAACGCTGGGAAGACTCGCATGAGGCGAGCACGATACGCGAACTCTTGATGCTGCCATCCTGCGCCCGCGACGGACTTTCCTACCTGGATATTCGAGAGCTGATGCAAGGAGGAAGGATTCCCGCTCCCAATCGGGAACTTTGGGATAGGATTGTTCCCCATCTTTCCCCGGTTCATCATGGCCGGTATCGACCGGTTACTCCGTTGACGGACGCGGTTCGCGAGCGGTATTCCATCGGAGAATCGGAAACCCGAGCGTTCCATCAGCGCCTTTGGAAGTATTTTCGCGATCACGAGAATTCCGAGCGAAGAAACCGTGAGTTAGCTTGGCAAGCCGTTGCCGCCGAGGACTGGCCGGGCCTCAAGCAAAGCCTCGTCGATCGCGATCTCGTCCGATTCCTCTGGGGTCGACATCGTTCTGAATTGCTGGCTTATTGGGAGTTACTTCTCGAGCACTATCCCGAGGCCCTTCATTCCGCCTACGGCGAGGTCTTGAAAGATCCGCGGCGTCACTTTCTTCAGTTAGCGACGGTCGCTCGCTTGCACGGCGAACTCGGCCGATACGACGAGGCGAACAACCTTCTTCATCACGAAGAACTCCTCTGCCGCCAGGATGGCGCCTGGGCCCGGCTTTCGATCAATCTCGGATATCAAGCGACATTGGCGGAACTCCAAGGAGATCCGCGCGCTGCAGAATCGATCCTTCGAAAACAAGTGGAAACGTGCACGCGCGTCGGGGATCTGACTGGCTTCACCAGTTGCCTTCGCCGTCGTGGGATTCTTCTGGCCGCCTTGGGGGAGTTTTCTGATTCCTTGGCGGTGCTTGGAAAATTACTTCAGCTTGCCAACGACCTGGGGGACCGCGAACACCTCGCGGCCGCCTTGGACGTGCAAGCGCAAGTGCTGGCCTCCGCGGGCAAGGACGCTCAGGCTCTTGCCGTCTCTCGGAAACAAGAGGAAATCTGCCGCGAATCGGGCAACGTCACTTGCTTGGCGCACAGCCTGGGACGGCAAGCGACGCTCCGGATCGCG
>JAXMAQ010000056.1:0-48957 GCA_046350335.1 Planctomycetota bacterium | reverse complement strand
ATCCCCATTGCAGTCAACGGATCGAGGAGCATGGATTGCACGTTTGGCCCGGCTTCTACGACAACGCTTTTCGAATGATGCGCGAATGCTACACGGCGTTGAATCGACCTCCGGCTGTACCGATTCACCAATGGACCGATGCTTTTGAACCCCTGGATCATTTGGCGGTTGAAGAAGCTTTTCAAGGAGAATCCGCGCATTGGTTGTACGCCGCCCATCGCAACCCGGGACAGCCCGGCGATCCGCGAGACCCGCTTTCTCTCTGGGATCTTGCCGGTCGAGTTCTGGAAACCATGATTTCCGCGATCCGGTCTTTGGACGACGGGCTCTCCGATCTGGGATTGGATCATTGGGAATTCAGTCCCACCGCAATTCAATGGGCGCCCGCGACGATGACGATTCTGGAGGAACTCGAGGTACTCCAGCGTGGCATATTGGAGCGGATGGGAGATGGTGTTTTGGCGGGCCCTATCGAGTAGATGTTGGAAGTCGCGTTGCGCGTGGTTCGCAGTTGGCTCGGGATCCGAGAGGCCTCGCTTGATCGGGCCGGTTCTTCGGTCCGCAGGCTTTGGATCTTCATCGATCTAGCGAGGACCAATCTCGCGGGGATGCTTGCCGATGGCGTGTTTACTCAGGGACTCGATCCGCTTGACGATAAGGATTATCGGAGTTGGCTCGCCGAACATGGCGCGCGACCGGCGACAATCGACTCGGCGTTGATTCGCGGGTTGTACGATTTTGTGTTCGCGGAGGTCGCTGGTAGGCAGAATCTCGGAGCTGGCGCCGCGATCCGGCTGAGCTTGCGCACGGGTTTTGCATACCAGGGAGCCATCATGTACAAGATGCACGCTGGCATGGGTGATGTCGTGTTCGCGCCCTTGTACGAATACTTGTCTCGCCGAGGCGTCAAGTTCCAGTTTTTTCATCGCGTGCGAAAGTTGGGGCTGAGCGCCGACAAAAGGAACGTAGAATCGATCGAACTGGGCATTCAAGCCACGCCAACGACGGGGAATTACGATCCTTTGGTCCTCGTTCGCGGTCTTCCTTGCTGGCCGAATTGCCCGCGATACGAACAACTGGCGGAAGGCGATGAACTCAAGTCTGGAAACATCGATCTCGAGTCCTGTTGGTCCGGCTGGCCAGACGTTGCTTCCTCCACGTTGCGGCGGGGTAGTGGGTTCGATCGCGTGATCCTAGGTATCGCCTTGGGTGGGCTCCCCGCGATTTGTGCAGACTTGGTTTCATTCATTCCCCGATGGCGCGAACTGTTCGGAAAACTTCCGACGATTGCGACCGGTGCCGCGCAGTTGTGGTGGAATGCTTCGTTGCCGGATCTCGGTTGGCGATTGCCTAGTCCCGTGCTCACCGGTTATGAACCTCCGTTCGATACCTGGGCCGACATGTCCCAAACCATTGCCGCGGAGGATTGGGCTGCCGTGCAAAGGCCGCTGAACGTTGCCTACTTGTGCGGAGTGTTGCCCGACCCGGACATCCTTCCACCCTGCGAATCTGCATCGGACTTTCCCATGGTGGAGCATGCCGCGATCCGAGAACTGTTGTTGCGCTGGTTGCGGGAAAAGGGGCCAAAGCTTTGGCCGGGGCTCGTGGACCCAGGGACGGGCGACCTGCGATGGGATTGGCTTCATGCGGCGTCCGGGAGTAACGGCGAGGCGCGCCTCGATGATCAGTTTTGGCGTGGAAACTTCGATCCATCGGGCAGGTATGTTCAATCGCCGGCGGGAAGTCTGCGGTATCGGCTGCGTCCGTCCGAGTCGGGAGTCGACAATTTGTTCCTCGCGGGCGATTGGACGAGGAACGGTATCAATGTCGGTTGCGTGGAGGCCGCTGTCATTTCGGGGATGCGGGCCGCGCGCGACTTGCTTGGCAATTCAGCGCCGCTGCCGGGGGAGTCCGACGAATCGACGATCGAAATCTAAATCGTTTCTTGAACTTCTTTGGCATGTGTCCAGTAGGTCAAGCGAGCCGGCCGGAATTGAACATCAGAAAAGTGATGTCGTATTCCGAAACCGTTCTCTCGGAGGTCCCTGGCGCCATGCGCGACTCCGTCGGAGCGAAAAAGTGAGTCCTCCAGACGAGCCAATGACTAGTTACTCAACGACCTTTCGCGATATCAAACGCATGGCCAGGGAAGGGGCGGTAGTTCGAATTGCGGAGGCGGCAAACCTGCTTCAAATAGGAGTCGATCGGTTGCCTGCATGCCCGCGAGCGCAACGGGTTCATCCATCTTCCAGGTGAGGCATTTGTCCGCCGTCGAACCGACGGCGTCCAACAGTGCATTGACCGCCAGGCGAGCCGCTTCGTTGGCCCCCTCCATCGTCGCCAGATCGGTTTTCGTTCGCACATAGTCGGAGGCGAGGAAAAGGTTGGGGATCGAACTCTTGGCTTCCGGACGGTTCTTCCAGGAATCCACGGTATTGATCAAGAGCGGCTCATGATTCGTCCAGCCGACGACGGGATCGTAGTGCACGCTCGGTGAAATGAAGGACCTTGCCAAATCATTGTCGTGGAGCACCATTCCCCCGGCGTTCTGGTGTTCCTTTACCTGCCGCCATACCTCGTCGACGAGTTCTTGGGGCGTGCTTTCTGAAGCTTTCTTTCCGCTAAAATTACTGCGGCGCTCCCAATTGGAAATAATGACCGACAGTATCCCCGGCGTGGTTCCATCGCCGTAGCCCGCGAGATCGAATTGTGGCGACCAGAATTGCGGTTGGGAGATCGAAGTCAGCGCCCATTCGGAATCCAGATAATTGGTGTGGCCATCAACGATCGGCAAGTTTCGTTTGAGATAGAACAGCACGCCCGTCATCCAGGAAGTGGTCAAATGGCGGAGGCCGCGCAACTGGGGATCGGCAACAAGCATGTCTAGCGTCAGCAGACTCTGAAACACCTCCACTGGAATTGCCGCGATATAGTGGTCTGCCCGATGCGTTGCCGAGCCGCTTCGGCCGCTGGTTGAAATCGCTTGGATTCGGTTGCGTTGAAAATCGATGGCATCGATCCGCACGTTTTCCAGATAGTTAACCCCCCGACGCCGGAGGTATGTAATCCATGGGTCGATCCAGACGTCGCTGGTCGGGCCGTTGAGAACGCGGTCCATTGCAACGTCCGGCCGTAATGAAAAGTCAAAAAGGAATTGCAGGAGAATGTATCCCCCGGTTCGAGTGCTCAAGCGGTCGGGGTCGAGCGCCACCAAGGACCTACTAAGCCCATATGCCAAGTACTTCTGGTACGCGAGGGACTTGTTCCTGGCGTCGATAAATGTCAGCCAACTGGTCTTCTCGTACTCGGCGAATCTGCGATCGGGACAACTCATCATAAGAGTCAACAGCCGCTCGATGAAAAACTTCACCTCCTGCTTTGGGATCCCGAAATTGCAATAGAACTCATGAAAGAACCGAAAGGCCTGTACTATATCGGCTAGATTCGTCGGGAATTTGGCCGGCGCGAACAGCGCCGCGTTGCCGCCGGAGCGAGCGATTTGAATATGTTGGGCCGCCACCAGTTGATCCGCGACCGTTCCACCGGGAACCGGAATTCGGGCCATGATGTCGGGAATGTGCTTGTAGAAACCTGGGATAAATCGGAATCCATGTTCCGCCGGCAGGTCCTTTCTATTCCCAATGCCGGAACCTGGAACGGGCAGACTCCTGGCCTTGCCACCCGGACGGCACCCCATTTCTAGAACGGTGACCCGAAATCCACGTTCAATCAGTTCGTGGGCCGCCGACAATCCGGCGACGCCGCCGCCCAGAATCAACACATCGTGACTCATGAGTTGTCCTTCCTGGAAGGCAACAGCCAACGTCCCGAGGATATGCACGGTTTATCTGTAGATTCGCGATGGGTAGGTGATCCATGGCGTGATTCCAAAACTAACAGCCATGGGTTGGAAATGCGAGCCAATACTTACGTCGAGCTTCTGAAAAGAAACGTCGCTAACGAAGTCCTGGCGGCACTAGCTTGCTTTCCTGAGAAACAGAATTTCCTGAAGATCTAAGACTTCGGTTGATTTCTCCGGGCGAGACATGTAGACGCGGAGGATTTTCAGGAAAAACCTTCCGATCGCCGGTTAATGCCTGCGCGCAATTGCGGTTGAACCAGAAGAGAGAAGTCACGCGGTGCGTTTCCCGACTTCTCAACACTTTTTCTTTCGCACGTATCGAAAGGGAGAAATCGATGTTCGAGAAACAGGTTCAATCCGGAGTCGCGCACGTGGGTTTGGCTTTGCGCGAGCCCGAGGAATTTGTCGCGCGATGGGACGCGGGCGAAGCCCAGTATGCCAAGTGGGTGTGGATGTCGTTGATTGGGACCGCCATCTTGGGAACCACCACGTACGGCATGACGATGGGAATCCTCGGGGGAGTCGGGGACATTCTTCGGTCGGCCGCGATCTGCACGCTCGCGGCGGGGATGGCGTGGGGCATCTCGCTTCCCACGCTTTACATCCTCAATAGTTTTACCGGTTCTCAATTGAAAGCATCGACGACGGTATTGGCGGCCATCGTGACCACGAGTTGGGGTGGCCTCGCGATGCTCGCCTCGACTACCGATCAATTGGTTCTTCACCGTCGCCGTTCCTCATCCCTCGTTCGTCCTTTTCATCAATCTCGTAGTGTTCGCCGGCGTTGGTACCGCCATGGCCGATACCTTTGGTCGGGTTATGGCGCATCGAGCCGACACGAGGTCGCCTGCCGTTATGGTGGTTGGTTCTCGTCGGTGGCATCGGAGCTGAACTGTTTTATCTCTTCGGTCTCTTCGAGTTCGGCAGGTAGTCGGCGTCAGAAGATTAATGTCGAAATGCCCGGCCCGATCGCAGGGTGCGCTTGCTCGCCACGACTCGCGACGTCCGTGAGCGGGAGCCAGGAACCCGACAATACTTTTCCCAAGCGGCAAAAAAGAATCGATCGAATGACCGGCGAAAAGAATGGGCACAAATTTGAGTAATGGGAGAAAGCCATGACTTCGATGGAATTAGGACTATCGGTTGGCGTTCCAGGCAATAGTGAACGGACGGATAAGCGAGGGGTTGACGAGTCGGAAGAGTCCCGGGAAAGGCACGTGACGATGCTTGCCACCGTTGAAATGATACTGCACCGGCCGGAGCGAGGTTAATCATCTGGTTCCGCGAAATCGAGGTGCAGCCGGAATTGATGGCCATTTCTGGCCATTGCGCCATTGGATTCACGCTTTTCGGGGTTGCGATCGCCGTCGTGTTTTCCGCGACGGATTTTGGCCTGCCACGGTTCCGATGGCCGAATGGCTGGAAGGCGAGTCATCCACGATTCTTCATTTCGTGACGATTCAGGGTTCGTCGATCAAGCATTGGTGGAACGGCCAGGCGATCAAGCTTCTATTAGCGTACAATTTCGGCCTCATTGCCGCCGTGGGAGTTTGTCTTCCGTCGTTCTATTTTTACGGACTGCTCGCCGGCGTGCGGATGTCCATGCTTGAAGTTGCCGTGCTCGCCATGCGCGTCAGGCAACGACCGCCATCACGCTTGTTGGAATCCTGCCGATTTACGTGGCGGCCGTGCTCGGCGTCTCGTTGACTCAACTGCCGAGCGATGTCTTGCAATGGACTTTTGGCGTTGGCTTGGCTCTTCCTTTCATCGCAGGCCTCGCCGGCGTTAAGTCGATGTACTTCGGAATGATGAGCTTTGCGGACACCATGTCGGACGACGGTCGGCAGCGGCGTGCTTGTTTTCTCAGTCGCCTTCTCGTCTCCTGGGCGACCTGCTATACCGCGATCGCGCCTCTAATGATCTTGACGGTTTGGCAACTCTTGTCCCGTTAAAAGAGAAGTTCCGAATGCAACTCGATGAGGGGTGAAATGTGACTTCACCCCATGTGACTCCAGTCGGCAATATCCACGTTCCACCTTGGTCCATGTGAGGAGATACGGCGAAATGGGAATCTTTCAGAAAGTCGGTGACATCCTGACGGCGAACTTCAACGATCTCATCGAGCGATTCGAGGACCCTCAAACCATGCTTCGCCAGGCGATTCGGGAAATGGAGGCCGGCATCACGACAACCTTGGACAAGGCGGCGAAAGCATTGGGATCGCAAAAAATCCACGAAACGCAACGTTTGCAGCGGGAGCGAGAAGCGACGGTGTTTCGTGAACGGGCGGCATTGGCGATTCAGGAAGAAAACGAACCTGCCGCTCGACAATGGTTGATCAGGGCTCATGAATGCGATCGTCTTGCGGTGGCGTTGGTTTTGGAGAGGGACGAGGCGGCAAATATCGTTGAGCGTTTACGCGTCCGGATTGCGGCGATGCAAACACAACTTGCCGAAGCCAAGCGATGCCTCAGAAGACTTGGGATAAGGCGCCGAGGGGCGTCCCTCTTGGCGGTGGGTGAAGATCGGTCATGGGACGGAGGCTTTAACGGTGCCGTGGCTCGGTTTTCGCGATGGATCGAGCAAGCGGAATACGCCCAGGCCGAAGCGGAAGCGGCGGCTGAACTTTATGGTGACCGGGAGCTTTCGGATTGCTTGGAAGAACAGCAACGGACGAGTCGGGCGGTAGAAGAGGAATTGGCGGAACTGAAAAAGAAACTCGCTAACCAGCAGTGAGGCAGTCATGTCTTTCTTCGAAACCATGCTCTTTTATTTCACGATCGGAGTCGGCATTGCCGTTAGCCTCTACCTGAGTCCGACGGAACGTTTCCGCGTGGACCGATGGTTCGCGATATCGACTTCTATCTTTTTCTGGCCGCTTTATTTGCCGATATTGCTTTCCAGCCGCAAGGATCCGCCGGCATCGACGGTAAAACAAACAGGGGAATTGGACGATGACCTGGCTGCCGTGATCATGCAGGTGGAGGCGGAACTCGATAGGGCGCTCGGAAGCCTTGACGGTTGGGCGGAGGTGGTGTTTGCCCGCGAAAACGACCGGCTAGACGAGCTAAGGAGCGTTTGGCGAATGCAGGCCGAACGCATCCGGGAAATGGATCGACTCCTCGCCCAGCCTGGATTTGACGAGTCAACGTTGGCTTCGATCCCATCGACCTCGATCGGAACGGATAGGGTTCAACGGAGCGAAGCCGCCCGGCGGGACAACGTCGAGAGACTTCGGCGGGTCCGAAAACAGGCTTATGACGAGCTCATGGGAATGGTCGCTTGGGTACGCGAACTGGTCACCATGATCCATCTTGCCAAGTTCTCCGGCGCGCCGGCGTCCCGGGCCGAGGAACTCGTCGCGCAGATTGCCGCGGTTGTCGAGGGGCTTTCCGAAGTGAGCACCTGGCAAGCAGTTCCTGCGGGAGGAACCGATGAGCGGTAGGCGGCTTGGGCGTTGCGAGGGAAGGAACCGGTGAATTCGTTTCCGTGTTACCGTTCGAAGTCGTTTCGGGTGCCTCGTTGCCGCAATCGGTAATACTTGAGTCCCGGAAAGAAGAAATTTGCCCAACAAAGCAGTCCGAAGAGTGTCAGGCCGACGGCGGGGAATCGTGCCATGGCCAACGCGCACGCGAAGGAGGCGAGGGCTTGAATGTAAAAACTGCCCGAAAGTATCGCCGCTTTCATCATGAAAACCGCTCCACTCAACAAGGCGAGGACTGGAGAAAGGGTCAATACGGGGAGACCAAGTTGCATTTCGACGACGAAGAGGAGGCTGCTACACAGAACGCTCGCGCCCCAGATATGAGCGATTTGCCGCTCAACGAAAGTAATAGGTCCGCCGCGCCGACGCAAGTCCCAGAACAAAGCCGCCCAGGCACCCATTCCAACGGTCCAAAGTGCCAGATACGGGCCCGGAGATTCGTAGCCTTGATAGCTCAACCAATTCGTGATCAGGCAGAGGATGAGGACTACGATGCCGTGCCACATCCAAAGAAGCCCCCAGCTCTCAAGCAGCGGAGCGTGGTGCGTGTCGCGAAACATTCTCTCGAACCAATGCCAAAGATTCGTGTCCCGGGCGCGTACCGGCTCGTTGGCGAGATACGCTTCGAGATCCTCGGCTAACGCGATCGCGGACGGGTATCGGAATTCCTGTGATTTCTCCAGGCACTTGAGGGCGATCATCTCAAGATCAGGATCGGCTTTTCGATTGAGCACGCGTGGTGGGAGCGGCTCCTGATCCAAGACCATCAAGATAGTGTCAACGGCGGTGGCGGCCTGAAAGGGGGGTCTGCCCGTCAGCATGTGATACAGAATGGCGCCCAAAGCGTAGATGTCGCTCGCCGGACCAATTTCGCCACGCGTGCCCGCCGCCTGCTCCGGCGCCATGTAACTTGGCGTGCCGAGAATCAGTCCGCTCCGCGTGACCTGGGAGCCCGTCTCCACCCGCTTGGCAAGTCCGAAGTCGCTAACGTGCGGTCGACCATCGGCATCGATGAGAATATTCGATGGCTTGAGGTCGCGATGCAGGATCCCCCGGCGGTGTGCTTCGCCGATCGCTTGGCAAATGGGAATGAGCAAGGAGGCCGCTTCACGCGCGGGCAAGGGGCCCGTTTCAAGGCGCCGGGCGAGCGTGGTGCCATTAACGAGCTTCATGCTGAAGTATGGTTGTCCGTCCCATTCGCCGACCTCGTGGACGGGGACAACGTTGGGATGTTCGAGTCTTGCGGCGGATTCCGCTTCGCCACGAAAACGCGCCAGGTCGACTTTCGAGGCAAACTCGCCGCGAAGGATCATCTTAATCGCAACCGTACGGCCCAGACTCATTTGACGCGCGCGGTAAACGACTCCCATGCCGCCCCGTCCAATCTCTTCGAGCAGTTCGTAATCTGCCATGAATCGCGGCATGGTGTCCGGATTGGTGGTTCCGTCGCGTTCCGACTCACTCTCCTCCTTCGCGATGGGATTTTCAAGATCGGAAATTTCCAGTGTAAGAGTGCCCAGGTCATCCGCGACAATTGCCGTCGCCCACAAGGAACGGAGTTCGCCGGCCAACTCAGGATGATCCTTGGCGACGATCGCGAAGTCGATGGATTGTCCGGAACGGTAATTGTCCAAGAGCTTTTCGAGAAGTTGAGCAAGCAACTGGTCTCGATCCTCGTGCTCCGCGGCAACCATGGGATTCGATGTCATGGTTCGAGCCCGCCTTCCTTGTCCGATTCAAGCCGTTCTCGAAGTCGCCGGAGAGCGCGAAGATAGCGCATTCCGGCTGCGGGTGGCGTGATTCCCAGCGTCTCCGCGACCTCTCGATTGGTAAGGTGTTCAAAATGCCGCATGAGAATGACCTCGCGGTCTTCCTCCTCGAGTTGGTCGACCGCCACCCAAAAGCGTTCCTCGATCTCGCGGCGAATGGCCGCGGCAGCGGGGGTAACTTCCGGGTCGCGCAATTGAGCCAGAAGGTCGATCGACGAGGAATGGCCGTTCCTTTTGGTGAATTGCTCCCGGGAAACACTTCTCCGTCCGGCGAGATTGTGGCGGCGGTGCATGTCCGCCAATCGATCCATCGCGAGTTGCCGCACCCATAAATGAAAGGGAATCGAAGGAGCCGATAGGTATTCCGAAAGCCGGCGGCTAGCACAGATCAACACTTCTTGAACGATGTCGCTTGCATCCACGCGTCGCGATAACACCTTCGCGATTCTTGGCCGAATGATGGTCGCGAGTCGAGCGCGATGTCTCTCGAGAAGCTGGTTGATCGCAAACGAATCTCCCTCGGCGGCTCGGGCCAAAAGTTCCTCGGTCGGCAGGTCCTTTCCGATGTCGGCCACGGCGAACTCCTGCTTTTCACCTTTGAATTCGAAGCCTTGCCCCGAGGTTCATTCCTTTGGAGTTCCCATGGCGACGGCGCGCATGTGTATAACGAAATGGCTAAGCGGTGGCGTGGGATGTTGGGGAATTTTGGCGGCGTCGTCCCAGCGGCGGAGGCGAACGGCGGCGGCACCATGCGGATTCTCCGAGAAGTGAACAACCTCTTCCGCCGTCATCGGACCCCCTTGAAGTTCTAGACTCACCAGCGAAGGACGGCTGAGGGTTTGTTTGTACGCCCCATCGGTCGCCACCAGATAGCGTTTTGCAGCGACGTGCAGCCGAATGGGTTCGGTCACCGTTTCCGGAAACAGTTTGCGAAGGTAATTGCCGGCGGCGTTCTCGTGATGATCGTCCACGCCTTCGTCCGGCGCGTCCTCGGGCAAGTCGTGGAGGAGATGGCCGACGTCGTGCAATAGCGCGGCAACGATCAACTCCGGCGCGGCTCCCTCCTGTTCCGCGAGTGTCGCTGCCTGGAGCGCGTGCTCCAATTGCGTGACCGCTTCTCCGCCGTACTCGGAATCACCACGACTTTCAAACAGTTCCAGAATCATTTCAACGCTCGGCACGGATTTCTCCTCAAGGACGAACGGCAACGCGAAACGGTCGAGACCGTGAGGCCATTTCGATGGCCGCGTTCACTTCGGTCAGTGAATAGGTCTTCTCCACCAATGTTGCGAACGGATACTGCTCGCCGAAACGAGTCAGGAAATCGACCGCCGTTCGAAGGTCGGTGGGGGTATAGTTATGGACGCCGTGAATGGTGATCCAGCGACGAATGACTTGTTCCGGATCGATCGCCACCGGCCTCGATTTCTTCACGCTTCCCACCAAGACGACGTGACCGCCGATGCCGGCGAAGGAAACGGCCGACTCGACGGCGTCCGGCGAGCCGGAGACTTCGACGATGACGTCGAACCCATCGGCCTGATGCGGCAGAAGCTTTTCGCGGAGCCCCACGGCGTCCGCCATCCACTCCGCGGTCG
Organism: Planctomycetota bacterium; assembly: GCA_046350335.1. GTDB lineage: Bacteria > Planctomycetota > Planctomycetia > Kolteriales > Kolteriaceae > JAXMAQ01. The sequence continues at coordinate 38,244 of JAXMAQ010000056.1, read as the reverse complement.
AGTCCGCTCCGAATTTTGTCGCGAAGGCCAGGCGTCGGGCATCGACGTCACACGCGGCAACGATGGCCGCCCCCTGGGACTTGGCGAAGGCGCAAGCCGTGATGCCGAGCATGCCCGCCCCGACAATCAGGACGTTCCTTCCGGCCAAGCCGCCGGCGACACGGAATGCCGCCGTAATCGTCGCGGTGGCGCAATTGACGGGGCAGAGGATCTCCGCGGGCAAATCCTCGGGAACGCGAAGGGGGGCGGAGCCACGCCGCAGAAGCAGGTAGTCCGCAAGTCCGCCGTTCAGTGCCCATCGGCCGGCAGAGATTTCATGGCCGTACTTGGCGAGTGAGCGGCATTTTTGCGGCAAGCCGCGCTCGCATCGATCGCATTTAGCACAGGAGATGGACGTCGACCAGGTGATCCTGTCATCGGGAGCAAGTGGGGAGCCGTTCACGTCCCGAGGGGGAGGATCGCCAACCCGTTCGACTCGTCCCAGGATTTCATGTCCAAGGATCGATGGCGTCGGCTCCTTCCGCGCGCCGGAAATGGTGTGCAGATCGCTCCCGCAAATCGTGCAACACTCGATCCGCACCAGCGCCTCGCCTTGTTCCGGCGTGGGCAATGCCAACCGTTGCAATTGCAAGGGTTGCCCAGGACCGAGGAAGACCGCGGCCCGACCGGTTTCCTGTACCAAGGCTGTCTTCAATTCGTGAGTTCCATTCGTTTACTGATTTTGGCGGGAGCGTCATTGCGTCCGCGCGGCGTCACTCCATGGGGACCAATTCTTCCGAAGTTGGAGTCGAATCTTCCATCCGACGGACCCGGTCATCGAGGAGTCTCTTTTCAAAGTAGACTCCCGAGAGCAGCAGTGCAACGATCGAAAGCGACCCAACACACAACAAAGTCCAGAGAAAGAAGGGGAGGATCCGCGCGGGCGAATCGATCCATGTCTTGAGGACAATCACGATCGCGTAGCCAAGGTATCCGACCGCGTCCGCGACATACATGAGAAAACCGAGATTGCATGGTCTTCGCGACGCGGCAATGAGCCGTTCAAAGACGGTGGTGTGGTAGGCGACGTACGGGACGTACAGACCAATTCCACAGGCGACCATGAAGAGAAATGGCGTGAGCTGTCCCCCTTGATACAGGACCGCGGAGCCGGCGACGCCGATGAATGACGCCGCCATGAGCCCGATGGCTACGCGAATGGCGCGCATGTTGTCTTGGATGAGAATGGCCAAGGCATTGAGTCCCGTGACCACGACCGCGACCACGGTTTCCGTCACGGAGAAGACGAAGGGCGACTCGTTCACGCCGAGATCGCGCCAGATTTCGACGCCGAAATCATCACGCACGGTGCGAATTACGGTAACCGCGACATAAACCAAGACCAACAGAATCATGCCCGGCCAGTACGCCGCGAGGAATTGTTGTCGCTTGGCTCGATCCATGGCCACCCGCTCACTGCGGAGCAGTCGGTCGAAATCGTCGGGTGGCGGGGTCGAATGCAGGAAATAGACGGAAAGGAAAAGCGGTGGCAGAAAGAGGAGGCCGGCCAGCATGGGCATGAAAAACTCGCTAACACCCGCATGGAGCAGCAGCCATTGCCCGACCGTTTTGACGACGCCGGACGAGATAATGAAACTCGCGCACAATGCCGCCGAAAGCGCCTCGGTCTGTCTGCGGCCTTCGAGATAGGACAAGACCAGGCCGAACACCATGCCCAACGGCAATCCATTGATGAACATCATGACGACTTTCCAGGGAGTGGGCACGATGGCGAAACCGACGAGGGCCGTTTCCGCGATTAGAACCAAGCCGAGGATCGCCGCCGTTCGATATCGCCGGCTCATTTCCGAAACCACTTTGATTCCAATGAACTTGGAGATCAGGTAGCCCAAAAGCTGCGCGATGACGAGGGTGACCTTGAGTTTTAGTCCGAAGACCGTTTGATCTTCGAAAGTCGCCGCCGTGAACGGCTTGCGAAAGGCGTACATGCAGAAGTAGGTGGCGAACGCGGCGGCAGCCGTGATGAACAATCGTTTGCGACGAGACGAGGAAGCATTGGTCAACCCGGTTGTATGCACGAGAATCTCCACGCTCGCCGCGTTTTCCTTCGCGTCCGCTGAAACCGCCGAGAAAACGTCCTCAAGCCGTGGTCAGGGGCTTCCGGTGGCCCCTGGACGCGACACGTTCCAATCCGTTCGATAGAATATCGGGAATGCTACACCATCCACGGACGTTTCGAAAGTATACCAATGCCCGCCGTCAGGTTTTCAACAGGAAAGGAATCCGCGTTCTTCGCTGCGTCACAGCTTCATGAGGCATTCACCCAACCTTCACGCACGTTCGTCCCGAACTCCGCAGAATGATTTCGTGGTGGTCCGATACTAATTGAGGAAGTCCCGATGAACAGCAGGCGACGCGATTTTCTCAGTGCCGCGACGTTCGCGGCGGCGGCGTTGGCGGCAGAGCCGTTCGAATCCCTCAGCCGGCGCGCCAAGTTGCGCGCCGAACAGTTTCAAGGAGTCGGCTACGGACCTCTCCGTCCAACCAAGGACGAAACAACCGGGCACGACCTGCTTCTGCTACCCGAGGGATTTCGCTACGTCAGTTTTGGTTGGACCGGCGATTTGCTGGACGATGGTTCGCCGACGCCGGGTGCGCACGATGGCATGGCTGCACTTTCGCAAGATGGGAGCCTGATCACCTTGGTCCGCAATCATGAGGTCGGCGAGCCCGGACCTTCGATGGCGGACGCTTCCTTGACCTACGATCCGCAGGCCGGCGGTGGCTGCACGCGATTGGTTTTCGATGGCGCGCAACGGAAACTGGTCTCCGCTACCGCCGTCCTGGGAGGAACCCATCGGAATTGTGCCGGTGGACCGACGCCGTGGGGAACCTGGCTGAGTTGCGAAGAAACCGTCGACGACGCGCACGGTAGCGCCGAGGGGAAACCACTCCCCTTTGAAAAAGATCATGGATATATCTTCGAGGTCCCTTCGAACGGCGCGGTACAACCAACGCCGCTTCGCGACATGGGAAGATTCGTCCACGAGGCAGTGGCAGTCGATCCAGCCACCGGCATCGTCTATGAAACGGAAGATCAACACACCGCCGGCTTCTATCGATTCCTACCCAAAACCCCAGGAAAACTCGAAGATGGCGGCCACCTGCAAATGATGAAGGCCGAGGGGCGAACGGATCTGCGGCAAGGCGCGACCGCGAATGAGTCCATCTCGGTCCGCTGGGTCGATATCGTTGAGCCAGGCCGACATCATTCCCCCGGCACGAACGACGGTTTGGGCGTTTTCACGCAGGGGAAGATACGTGACGCCACGACTTTTGCACGCCTGGAAGGTTGTTATCACGGCGGGGGCAAGATCTATTTCGTCTCAACGTCCGGCGGGGACGCCAGACTCGGCCAGATCTGGGAATATGACCCCAAGAATGAATTGCTGCGTCTCGTCTTCGAATCACCCTCCTCGCACATTCTCGACTATCCGGACAACGTCACGATGAGCCCGCGCGGTGGATTGGTGCTCTGCGAAGACGGCGACCAAAGAGCCGAACGGCTTTGCGGCCTGACCTTGGATGGACAGCTGTTTCCACTGGCGCAAAACAATATGGTGCTCGCGGGACAGAAGAACGGATTCACCGGCGATTTCAGGACGCAGGAGTGGTGCGGCACCACCTTCAGTCCCGACGGTCAATGGCTCTTCGCCAATCTGCAAACCCCCGGCCTGACCGTCGCCATCACCGGTCCCTGGAATGCCGGGCCGCTTTGATCGGCTGGCCAATCTTCGAGGTCACGTTTCTTGAACCCAGACGTGGCGGATGGCTCGTTCGATTCGTCCACGAATCCGTTTCGTTCGGACATCGAGCCGCAAAAATCCAATGCGGCCGCATTGAACTCCCTCTCCCTTTACCTTTGGGAGAGGGTCGGGGTGAGGGGTTTCTTTTCCGCATGGCAAACATGCGCACTTTTTATACGCGCATCACACGCCCCTAATAACGTAATGTCGACATGCCGGTCCGGTCGTATGTACCGCCTTAGTCCGAGGAGCCCGTTGAACAATCCAATCGCGCGGCATCGGTCCACTATGTATAGCGGCTGCAGGCTTGATAACACCCAATGGCTTGGGGCCATCGGCATCATCGCGATTTCTCAACAGGCAATTGGCCGGGATTCGCTGCGTCTAAGTTTGGTGCCTGGCCCCGACATTTTTTCTAGAATCAACAACAGGGTGGTACCTGCGTGGTGAAGGAAGCGGATTACATGTTCGGATCGAGGTTGTTTCAAAACACGCGGATGGCTCGAGCCTTCCTTTTGTTGGCAACCGTGTTTGGCCTGACTTCGCCGGCGTCGGCGGACGAGCGCCTGACCATCAAGTCTTTCGATGAAGAGGGAGTCACGGGAACCGTGCGGCTTGAAGCCGAGGGTGGAGTATCTTGCATTCTCCGTTTCGAGGCCGAGACAGCAGAGTTCCACGCCATGGACTCTACCGCCCGATTGTCGAGAAGATTCGGCTGCATTCCGACCTCGTGGACGCGGACGGAAGTGATCGGAAGAAAAGTTCGCAGTCGCTTCGGGTAGTGGACCTAAGTCGGGTTCTGTCCCCTATGCGAGACGTTTCCCGACCCATGGCTTCGAGTGCGAGCGTTTCTCGCCGCGAACGAGAGCTTTCATGCAAAGTAGCCAAGTCCGTCCAGACGATACCCTCGCCCATTGCAGTTATCACCACCCGTGCCCGTCGCCGAGTGGGTCGAAGAGGAGCAGGAACAAGGGGTTCACCTTGCCGCAGGAGCATCGGAGCCTGCTGACTCAAGCCGGTCTATTGGAAATCGACGATTCCTCGATGGTCTCCCGTTGGAATGGAAAAGGACCTACGAGGCGATGGTGGAGGATTGGGAAACTCCGGAGAAGATTGCGCGTGCCGTGGGTCCACGGACGGAGGCCATCTATCGATCCAGCGTCCTGTTGTTCACGGAAGTTGGCGACGGCTACGGCGGGCTGATTTATCAGCCGGAAGGCCCGGAGGTAAATTCTACTGGATTCATCAGGACGGCATCGACCGTCCCCGGCCTGCTAACGAACGCCAACGGTCGGCCGAAAAACTACTCCGAGGCGATCGTCTGGCTCATCATGCGGCTCGCAATGAGCCGGTATGAAGAGTTGGGTCCGGAGGTCTTGCTCGTCGACCGTCGCTCGCCTAGTGCTTTCCCCTGCGGTACTCTGGAATGGTGACGCGTTTGAATTGGTTCCCCTCTGGGACAATCACCGACTGAATCCCTCCGGGCGGCTCTCGCGATTGCCGGCATCGAACATCCGTCAGCCCCATGTCCGGCCGACGCCCACGTACTCCACGCTCGCCGGGGCCCTGGTTCCTGCGTTTTCTTCGCTCCACCGACCACCGACCACCGCCGGGTGCCATGGTCCACGCTTGCCGTGGTCATGCGACTTCGATCGTTCGGCGTCGGTAACGTTCACTCGGGAGAAGGAGGTTTAACGCGAAGATCGCCAAAGACGAAGAAAAAAGGGGAACAAGATTTCGTCTTGCACGTCTTCGCCGCGTTCTTAGCCTTTGCGGTTCAAGAAGCCCCTGCCATCGTGGCGGTTGGTTTGCCAGGACACTTCCTGCGCCCAATTCCATGGGGCTTGGCCCCACTGGCAATAGCGGCAATGGCTGGCATTCATGCCGGGTATCGCGGCCCATAAATAATCTCTTTCCCAGCCCGCTTCAGCGGGCTTCTCCGTCCTCCACGGCTCCAACCTCTCGTCTTCTCCCTGGGCCCAGTGAATCCCCTCGGCCCCGGAGGGCCAACAGCAGGTAAGTGAACGGCGCAGCCCTGGACGTTCGCTTTGCATTCCGTATCCGCGACGATACCCCGAGCCCGCTACCCATGCCCCGCCTGGAACGGCGACAGCCGAGGAATTCCACTCAGACCCGCTCTCCCGCGACGCACCCGCAGCAGAAAACAGCGATGGACCTGGCATTTATCTCAAAAAGGTTCCTGACACCTTTCACCTTTCTGACACCTTTCACCTTTCTGACACCTTTCACCTTTTCGGTTCGTCGGCCGGCCAGTTTCCTTCGTTCCGTTATCTCAGGCGCTGAGCTAGTAATTCCGGTTCTCGATTTGTGTGCGGAACGGCGATAACGACAATCTCGGACGCGAGGACTTCAAAGACGACCGAGTAGCGAAACGTCGCCAACAAGGCCCGCCGATACGGTTTGTCGGCTGACAATGTCTCCAACTTCGCAAAGCTCAAGGGACGCTCGCGGATTGCCTGGCGGCGACGTCGGCGATTTGGTCAAGGAAACGGACGCCCAGACTTGGCGACTGATCGTTGAGGTAGGTGAAGGCGGATCGTAACTCCGCTTCGGCCTCGGCGAGATGGTGAGATTCACGCCGGCTGCTCGCGCGACGCGATCTTTGCAGATCGGCGATTACGTCCGCCGCTGGCCGCGACTTTGCTTCACCGGTGCGGTACGCCACCCGGCCGGCGACTGAGTTCCGCCAAGAACTCCGCATGGTCCGCCGCCGATACTGGCCGGTCCGGCTCCTCAGCGAAACTTCGCTCGTTCAAACATGATGTAAGGCCCGGTCTTCCGGGCGATAAGACCAACGCTTGCCGAGTGATTTCTTCACGAGTGGCCATCGTGGATTCTCCCCATTCGTTACTCTGTTATTTTCGCATACTTCGGTCAATTCGTCGGGGGCGATTGTCGCGGAGGCGACCATTCGGAAATGTTGCCCAAGAGCCGAGAGGACCGGACGCCCATTCGACCTGGGCAGGCTTTGAAGACAGGCGACGACTACTCGGGTCACTTGATGGGCACTCACTTGGAAGTTCTTCTGCCTTGAATTGGAGCTTCGGCCCGGGCCATCGGAGCGATCTTGCCCCGAATGTCCTCGTACGGCTTGTCGGCCCAGTTGTCCTGGCGGCTGTTCATCGCGTCGTGGAGCCGCTTGTGCACGGCGGGGTCAATTCCTCCACCGGCCAAGCGATGCAGCCTGTAGAGGAGCGGATATTCGGACGTCGGGACTTGCAGAGGATCGTAAAAGCTGAGCACGCGGGACGCTTCATGGCAGAATGGCGGTTTGCGTGGCGGCGTTCGCCTGCTTGATCATCTCTTCGCCAGCACTGACGAATTCCTCGGCGGGAAGACTCTTGAGCTGCGGCCGGCAGACCCTCCTGGGCCTCTTGCGCCCCACCCGGCGGAGCCGAGCGTCAGTGTCAGCGTGATCGCCAATAGCCACGAGTTACGTGTCATGCTTCCATCTCCCAGACGCAAACGAAAAGTCTTCACGAGCCATCGAGGCCCGAAGACATCTACAGAAAAAACCGCGAAATGTTACCGGGAATCGAGACAAAAGGTCGACCGCCTTCGATAGCGGATCATGGGACCGGAGGAATGCGGCAGGATTGGCATAAAGGCGCGGAGCCCAAGCCGGGATGGGGACGGGACGCTCGTCATGGCGACTTCCCTCAAGGTGCGAACTTGATGGCAACAATCAGTTCGATGACGCCGCGAAGACCAACGTCAGACACGTTCGGCCCGTCAAAACGCGAAAGCCATGACCGCCGACGCGGATACTCTTTTGGGCTCAACAACTGTCATCGGCTCGCCGAAGCAACGGTTCGAAGCTCGAATTGCAATGGCGAGTTCCCAAGTTTTCGGGGCTCTTTTTCGATCGAAATGACTTCTCGACGACCCGCCTGATCGAGCCCGATGGCGACGCTTCGGCGAATGCCGCCCAGCCGGAATATGACCTGATCCGATTGCCAGGAAGCGGTGTTCGCCGAGTCGGCATGGATTTCGCTCGTCACCCAGCCGGCAAATCAACAAGAATCGGTGTCATATACATGACAATAGGTTCCTGACACCTTAAATTCGTCCGCCGCTAGAATTGTACTCCTCTCTGAATAAATTAGCGGAAATGCGATTGCTTTATATGCATGGTAGGTAAGCATTAAGGCGGACAATAATGCTAGGCCAGGACCATGTTTGTCGTCCGGAAGCATTGAGTTTGCTTGCAATGTAGCTGAAGATAATCGAAGTGGATCATCGATTCTGAACTTTTCCAACGATGGTTGGCACACGATCAATTCCATGAGCATGAACGATTCATCGGCAATGGCATTGCCGAGCGATTTGCGTATCTCTGCTTCAATGAGTCGCATGCATGCAAGCGTGAATGCGGCCGCTGGACGCGCTGATAGCCTCTGTATATCGGATGAATTAGGTAGTTCAGCCATTTAACGTTCTCTCAAGGTCGTTCTCATTTCACAATTGCTGTATATCCCCCATAACTGGCCAGGGCAAACGCATACTAAACCTTTCTCAGGCCAACGACTTTCGCGAGGTAGTCGGGGTTCCAGGCGGCCATGCGACGTCGCATGGCGATGCTTTCCTTGTCCGTTTGCTGCTTGAGAAGGCTGAGCGCGAAGCGTTTTAGCCATGCCAAGAGAATAAGGGGACATTCTGGTTTATGCGACGTAAAGCATTGCATGGTTATGTACTCCGGACCGTTCCGCAACGAGAGGTATCATCATTAAGCTCATCGACTAAAGTGTACAATGTCCCCTTTGTGCGCCACGACTCTACTCTGCTCCCAGACCGCGTCATCCCGGCGATTTCAATATCCCCCTTCTCCCTATTTTTTTGCCTTAAGTAACGTGACAGGTAGTTCTGTCGCTTTTTCGGTACTTTTCCAGAGAAGATCGAATGAACCAACGGCTTCCTGAAGCAGGTCATAGAATTCATGATGAGGAAGTGACCGATCCCGGTTAATGTCCGAGAATCATTTCCATATGCACCATCCGCCTTGCATCCGATTATGCGAACTTTGTCTTGAATATCGTGTATGACGATGCTCCCGTCGTCAAATGCTGACTCCCCATCGGGGCCCAGATTAGCTTATTCCGATTGAACTGATGCAAAAAACTGGCCCGATCCATGTTAAAATACGAGCAACCCAAACCATCTGGATCGTACTCTGCCTTCCGAAAGCCAGCGGCTATTGTTTTGGCGTCCGCCGCACTGAATGGTGCAACATGTTTGCCTCGCATAGAGATCCGATCATTCAACTCATTATAGGAGCACCCTAAAAACGTACGTCGTTCGTAACGGATCCCATAGGAAATGCCGCATACATGTATTAAGTAAAACCCGAGGGCGAGTAAGCCTCGTTCCTCGTACGCTTCGGCAATGCCGAATTCGATGGCCAATGTTTCTTGTTGTCCTACGATCATTTCAATGCCCTTCGTATGTCGGCTGGGATGTTTTGCTCCTGAATTGGTTCCGGTCCAGAATTTGATCCGTTCCAATGAGTCTGGCTATTAGAGAGGAAAAGGGAGAGAAAAAGGGGACATTCTGGTTTATGCGACGTACGGCATTGCATGGTCATGTACTCCGGACCGTTCCGCAACGAGGGGCATTATCATCAAGCTCATCGACTAAAGTACAATGTCCCCTTTTCTGCTCCCCCTTTTCTGCTCCTCTCTTCTCCCTGCCGATCCCTCGCTCCGCCTATCGGCTTGTCACTTGGATCGGCACAAGCAAGGGCATTGCCAATGCTTCACTTGTTGACGCGCCCCAACCGATCATAACCGGGATAAATCTTCCTGGCGAGGGGTCGCAGGTGGGTGTTGCGATGATTCCGCGGAGGTATTCGTCTCTTGGGGCGTTGTCGAATTTGCTCAGGCAATCCGAACGGCGTTTCATCGAAACGAAGGCAAGGCCGTTGGCCCGTCGGCGGAAGCGGAGAGCGTGCGGATAAACAGAGAAGAAGCCTCTCGACTCGAAGGCGAGAGGGGTAGGACTACCCCTCTTTTGCCTTTTGAGCCGCACTGCAAAACTACTTTGCGGACGATATAAACGTAGTAAATGGAGTGACTTACGAGATACCCCCTAGGGGATTCGAACCCCTGATCTTCTGGCTGAGAACCAGATGTCCTGGGCCGCTAGACGAAGGGGGCAGGTTGGTAACGATGGGTGTTTGGTCCGTCGTCGACCGATCTTCATGGTATGGATTGTCGGCGAGACGATCAAGGTGGCATGAGCCGGGTCAGGCGATTACTTGCGGAACGAAGCACCAACGGGAAAGGTTCCGATCGGGAGAGTCCGCAGGGGAAGTTCATTAACCGTTGTTTGAGGTTGGGGTCGATCGTCAAGATTTAAGCCACCGGATTAAGGCCAGACCACGGTCGAAATTGGGCGGGGGGAGGTTTCGATTTGGCAGGGATGGATGATTCGATTGGCGAGGGGTGGCCAGGTTAAGGCAGAGGTGGTCACGAAACATGAATCTTTGTTGCCGCCGAGCAAAAGCGATGTCCGCTTCCACGCTGGCGATCCCCATTCCCTGGTGTGGAAATCTCAACCTCGCCAAAGTGTTGGATGAGCCCGGGCCGGTTTACTCCTCCTGCCCGGGCTTTCTTTTCTTGTCTGCTTCACTATCGGGCATCTGAGTGGAAAAGCCGAGGGTTTGGGTCCGACTGGCTTCAGGGTTGCCATCCGAAAAGAAGCCCGGCCCTCGGTGTCAGTGGGAGTTCGGGAGACCCCTCGCCCTGGCCGTCTCCCGGAGGAGAGGGGCTTAGAAGCACGGGGAGCAAGAGAGATCTCACGCGGAGGCGCGGGAGAACGCGGAGAATGGAGAGAGACGTACCGACGGAATTGAACTGCAGGGCGAGGAACGAGAGGAGAGCAAACTAGGGGTCGCAGGAGAAGGGAGACCCCTCAGCAGTCGGAGGGAGAGGGCTTAGGGGAAGCACGGGGGCGCAGAGATCTCACGCGGAGGCGCGGAGAACGCGGAGAATGGAGAGAGACGTACCGACGGAATTGAACTGCAGGGCAGGAACGAGAGGAAGCCGAACTAGGGGTCGCGGGAAAGGGAAGCCCCTCCCAGCTTGGACCGGAAGAGGAGAGAAGAAAAGCGGGAGGGAGGAAGCAGGAGACCCCTCACCTTTGCCCTCTCCCGGAGGAAGAAGAAAAAGCGGGGGAGGGGAGGAAGCAGGAGACCCCTCACCCTTGCCCTCTCCCGGAGAGGAAGAAGAAAAAAGCAGGGGAGGAGGAAGCAGGAGACCCCTCACCCTTGCCCTCTCGAGAGAGGGAAGAAGAAAAAACGGGGGAGGGGAGAGGACGGAGAGGGCCCACCACCCTTGCCCTCTCCCGGAGGAGAGGGGAGAAGAAAGAGCGGGGGAGGGGAGAGGACGGAAGACCCCTCACCCTTGCCCTCCCGGGGGAGAGGGAAGAAGAAAAAACGGGGGAGGGGAGAGGACGGAAGACCCGCCCCGCCTTTGACATCTCCCGGAGGGGAGAGGGAAGACAAGCGGGGAGAAGACGGAGGACGCCACACCTCGGACGTCTACCGGAGGGTGGGGCGTAGGTCAGCGCTTTCGTTGTCGGATGCTCCATATAATCGCCTGCGAGTGAGGAAAGGCCGTGGTTGTCGTTGGAGTCCGTGCCGTGATGGAGAGGTTCGAGTCGAGATAAAGTTTGCCGTTCCCCGGGGAGCGGGTATCGACGATCGCTTGGTTACTTTGGGGGCGAGTTCGAACCGGTGAAGAGCAGCAGGATCTCTACTTTCAGCATCCACAACCAACGAGATTTTTCGGCAAACCGACGAGGCGCTTACGGGTACGACAAGACGGTGACGAGAATGTCGTGACCTACAAGGGCCCCAAGATCGATCCGTTGTCGAAAACACGGAAGGAGATCGAGATCCCATTGGGCGCCGGTGCCGGTGTTTTGACGGGCATGGAGAGTATCTTTCGCGAGTTGGGATTTGAACCTGGGGGCAGGGTTAAGAACGTCGGGAGGAGTACCGCCTGGAAAGGCTGGGGATTTCCATTCACGTCGCGGTGGATGACGTTGACGATTTGGGAACGTACCTGGAACTCGAGGGTTCGGGGACTCGGGACGAAGTGGAAACGGTTCGTGATGTATTGTGGTCGGTCGCGAGAGAGCTGGGTTTGGAGCAGGGGGAGCGACGGAGTTATCTTGAACTGCTCGAGGAGCAGAGAAGGAGATGACTCGAGCGTTCGTGGCGTTTGGAGCAAATCTCGGAGACCCAGCGGAGACGTATGCCCGGGTTGCAGACGGGATACGGGAGTTCCCTTACGTTCGCCGCGTCACCGCGAGCAAACTGTACCGGACGGTGCCCGTCGGTGGCCCGCCGGACCAGGGGCTGTTTCTTAATGGTTGCTTAGAACTCGAGGTCGCGGACGAAATGGGTCCCGAGGCGTTGTTTGCCGACCTTGCGAAGACGGAACTTCGATTTGGAAGGGTACGGGGTCAACGTTGGGATGCACGTCCCATCGACTTGGATCTACTACTTTTTGGTGATCGGCGGGTTGAAACATCGTCCCTTCTGATACCCCATCCGCGAATGCATTACCGTGCGTTCGTGCTGGCCCCGTTAACAGAGCTAGGTCCCGACGTTCGTCATCCAATCTTGCGCATGACCATGGCCGAGCTTCATGCGTTGTTATCGCGAGAGCATGTTTCCGTTCTGCTTTGTTGCGCCAACGCAGCCGTGTTCGGAAACGCGCGGCAAATCCTTGGAAACGCCAGGCCTGGTTGGAAGATCCTGGAGGGGCCGAGCTCCGTGGGTTTCGTCGATTGCGATCAAGTGGGAGGACGCGTGGTTGGCTTGCAAATGCCCACGCGACGATCCCTGGAGTTGGGAATCGAGTCGAATCAAACTTGGGCAATCCTGGCTGGTGAATCGGAGTCACCGGGGGAGTTTTGCACGGAATCCGCGAACGAGCGGACATCCACGGATGTTTTCCCATGTTTTGACGCCCGAGGTTTGACGGCGGAGGAACAGATCGAGGCCATGGGCCAATTCGTCGACTCCATCACCTCGACGGAAATCACCTAAGCGTCGCCTCGTAAATGGCCGTTTGTTTCCTTGGAATTGTGCAGTGGACCGTTACGGGACACGCTCGGTGCGATCCGAAGCAATTCCTGCGAGGCATTCTGATTCGGACCAAATGGGCGAGAGATTGTTTACGACCCTCACTCTTCCGGCTTCCGGCGGACGAGGGTTTGGAATCGATGGCTTCGAAGGCTTGGCCTTGGAATGCCTTATTTCTGCTTCGCCTGGGTCTTGAACTCCGCTTTCGCGAGTAGTTGGTCCAGAGCCGCGCGATCGTAGAGGTGGCCGGCGCGAATCACGGCGTGGATTTTCCGAGTGTTTCGAATGTCGGCGAGCGGATTGTCGTCGAGCAGCACCAAGTCGGCGATCTTTCCGGGCGCGACGCTGCCGCCGTTTTTTTCCTCGCCTAGATAACGAGCGGCGTTGATGGTCGCGGTTTGCAGGGATTCAAGGGGTGTGAACCCAGCGTCGACGAAGAGGGCGAGTTCGTCGTGAAGGGTGAATCCCGCGTAGCAATAGGGATTGGGGGTATCGGTCCCCGCCAGGAACGGGACGCCGGCTTGGTGCATTTTGCGGACGAGCGCAATCGCGCGTTCGTACTGCTTTTTCTGCTCGGCGCCTCGTTCGACGAAGAACTGAATGAGCGAACTCGTCGGTTTCCAGTTCGAGGCGACGAAGGGTGGAATGTACTTGATCCGTTCGTCGGCGGTGAAAGCGGGATCGGCGAGCATTGAGGTGGCGCGGAGCATGGCGAGGGTTGGGACTTGCCAGGTTTGGTTTTTTGCAAAGAGCTGGCATAAGGCATTCGCCTTTTGGTCATCGAAGGTTTCGAGCGCTTTGTCCTGGGCGCGGAAGAGGAGTCGGAGCCCACTGTTGAGGGTCGCATCGGCCATGGCTTGGGTTTGCTCCAGGCGCAGGGATTCTTCCTGGCTGGAACAGGCGGTCATGACGCCGAGCAAATGCTCCATGCTTTTCTGGCCGAGATTGGAAGCCTCGACGACGCTGACGCTTTCGGGAACGTGGCCGGCGATGGGAAGGTTTCTTTTTTTTGCCTCCTCGACGATGGCCAGGTAAGCGTCGCGGGGAAGTTTGGAGTATACCTTGACGAAGTCCGCACCTTGCTTGGCGAGCCCCTCCATGGCTTTTTTCGCCTCCTCGGGGTTGTTCGCGGTGTAAGCGCCGGTCATGACGGCCTTACCGCCATCCACCATGGCGCCGGCGGCGACGATCCTCGGGCCGGGCGTTTTGCCGACCGCGGTTTCGCGTCGGAATTGAAAGATGAGGCCGGGGAAAATGGCGTGCATGTCCCGGACGCCGGTCACGCCGTTGGCCAGGCACATGTTGAGCGCCCCGGCGCCGACCATGTGAATGTGCATGTCCCAGAGCCCTGGAATTAGAAATTTCCCCTGGCCGTCGATTCGTTGGGTACCGGAGGGGAGCTGGATTTCGTCCTGGTTTCCGATGGCGGAGATCTTTCCGTTCTCGACGAGGACGCTTCGTTGCTCGAGGATCTTGCCACTTTCACAATCGATGACAGCGACGTTTTCGACGACAAGAGGTGGCGTGGCCGGGGTCTGCGCCCTGGCAAATCCAACAGTGGAGGCAAAAACGAAGCAGACCCAGAGATGTCGCGTACGCCAGGACATGAATGTATTCCTTCCAAGTTGAATGGATCCGATGGGATAGATCGCCACGTACGATACCCGCCCCATGTGCCGACTTCAACCTGTTGCAATGGCGGGAGGTTGAATCGGAGGACTTTCCTGTCAGTAGCAGAGGGGCGTGCAATCCCTTGGTTCGGGAAGGGTCGAAAATCGTCTTGCTCGGCAGGATCGGCACGAACCGCGCGTTGCGTGGCATCGTCTTGTTTTTGTTTGCCGGAAAGGTCTGCGGGATTTGGTTTCTCGGCAAAGTCGGCGCAGAATGGAGATTAAGGATTTCCACGCGGATTGATTCAGTGCGAGTGGTCATCCAATCGAGCCGTATCATGATTTCCAGGATCGGAAAGGAATTAGGTTTCCCGTCCCGACCGTGGCCACGCCTTAGCCAGGGGGCAATGGATCATGGGCCAAGTGTCCCAAGGAGAAAATGGGGAACCGGATCGTCAGGGGCGTGAGTAAACGCATGAGCATGCAGCGACTTCCGTTGTGGTTGACGGACAAAACCGAGATTCGCCAAGCGGTCTTGGAGGCAAAACGGAAGGGGCAACGTGTCGGTCTGATCCCGACGATGGGGAATCTTCACGCGGGGCATCAGAGCTTGATACGGCAGGCGCGAAGCGAAACCGATTTCGTGGTCGCGACGATCTTTGTGAATCCGATCCAATTCGTGCAGGGAGAGGACTTCGATAGTTATCCGCGGACTCCCGGGGAGGACCGCGTGCTCTGTGGCGAGGCGGGCGCGGACGTGGTTTTTGCTCCCGAGGTCCCGCTGATGTACCCGGAGGGGTTCTGTACTCGCGTTCAGGTCACGGGGATTGAAGAGCCCTTATGCGGCCACCATCGACCGGGTCATTTCGTGGGGGTCGCGACCGTCATCGTCAAGCTGTTTAACCTTGTGCCAGCAGATGTTGCGTATTTTGGGCTCAAGGACTTTCAGCAAGCGAAGCTCATTTCCCGGCTGACGCTCGATCTGGACATTCCGATGGAAATTCGTCTTTGTGAGACGGTTCGGGAGCCGGATGGGCTGGCCATGAGTTCTAGAAACCGTTATTTGTCGCCGACGGAGCGGAGTCAGGCGACCGTCCTCAAACGGTCCCTGGACATCGCGGAGCGGCTCGTGCGAGGAGGGGAGCGGGATCCTGAGACCGTTCGACGGAAATTGGTTGACTTGATAACATTAGAGTCATCGGGGCGGATCGATTACGTCGAACTGGTGGATCCAGAAACCTTTCAGACTCCTCGAGCCCTTGAGCTCCCGGTTTTGGTTGCGTTAGCGGTTCGATTTGGAAAAGCTCGCCTGATAGACAATACACTCATCGCTTAGGGGAGTTGGCTGGGAACCATGCAATTACGACTGCTGAAGTCCAAGCTGCACATGGCGACGTGTCGAAACACGCACCTTTTGTACCACGGCAGCATCACGATCGACGAAGATTTGATGGATGCGGTCGGGTTCCTGCCGTACGAGGCAGTGCTGATCGGCAATTGCGCGACGGGGTTGCGCGCGGAAACCTACGTGCTCACCGGCAAGCGTGGCAGCGGTGATATTCAACTCAATGGCGCCATGGCGCGCCTGGCGCAGCCGGGCGATCGATTGATCATCATGTCCTTTGCGTTCCTGGAACCGTCGGAGATCGCCGGTCACAAACCCAGAGTTGCCGTGCTGGATGAGAAGAACCAGATCGTCGAACAATGGGAAGGATAATCGGTCCGGCTCTGACAGCATCGTTCCCGTTTTTCCGCACGAAATTGGCGAATTGGGCCTGGGCAAACGCTTGCTAATCGCGCGTTCTTGCCCTTCCGTTTCTAGGCTTACCATTTCCCATTTGCCGACCTGGGGAAGCGGGCGAGGAGACGAGTAAATGCGGCAAGTGCTCTTCGAAATTCCCTTTCTGCACATTCCCGTGTTCGGCTACGGCGTGATGTTGTTCGTTGCGATCTACGTGAGCATGTGGCTAGCGGGGAAGCGAGCCGCGAAGAACGGCGGCACGGAGGAGATGGTCCATGACGCGGCGTTTTGGTTGGTGATTTCCGGCATTTTGGGTGCGCGCTTATTCTATGTCTTCCAATACCACGACCAATTTGAGGGTTTTTGGGACTTTTTCACCATCTGGCGGGGTGGATTGGTGGTGTATGGAAGTCTGATTGGCGGACTGGTCGGGTTTCTGATCTACACCTGGCGTTACAAGATCCCGCGACTTTGGTTTGCCGACATCCTCGGCCCGTCGGTGATCCTCGGCATGGCGATTGGCCGAATCGGTTGCCTGCTCAACGGCTGCTGTTATGGGGATTATTGTCCAGCGCCTTGGGGCCTATCGTTTCCGCCGGGAAGCGCGCCGCACCATCGCCTCGTGACGCGTGGTTATCAATCGCGTTTGGGATTCGTCGTTTCTGCGGAGACGCTTCGCGTTATCGCAGTCGAGCCTGGAACTCCCGCGGAGAAGTCGGGTCTTCAGGTGGGAGATCGGGTCGAGTCCGTGAACGCGTTTGCCACGTCGTCGCCATCGGAATTGGCGCTCGCATTACGCACGGCAGGGGTAAAGGCGGAACAATGGGAACGAGCGAAGGAAGACGTCGAACTGGCGTTCGCCGGAGCCGAGCCTTTTCAGTTGGTCGTTCGTCGCGCGGAAGACTCTTCGAGCGCGCCTGGGCAAGGACGTGAATTGTCGATGACGTTTCGTCCGGCGCCGACGTTGCCTCTGCATCCCACGCAGGTTTATGATGCAATTTCGAATCTTTGCCTGTTTGCCTTCCTGTGGGTTTACTACCCTCGCCGCCGCTGCGATGGCGAAGTGATTGCGCTGATGGCGATGGGATATTCCGTGACGCGGTTTTTGGTCGAGTTTCTGCGCTTTGACGAGTCCCCGCTGTTCGATGGTTTGACCATATCCCAGAACCTTAGCGTGGTGATGTTGCTGGTGGGTTTGATAGTGTGGGTGGCGATTCGCGGCTCGGGGACCGCACCATCGCTGCGCGTTGCCGCGGCGCGCTGACTTTCGAAATTCGTGATTTTTCGATTGCGTCCGCAGGGCGGTGAAGTTTCGATGATTGAGGTTCGTGTCGTCCCCTCCGCGCCAGCCGGACGACCGAGGATGGCGTGGCCGACGGGGAGTTTCGGTCCGCGTACTTTCGTTAAAGATCTTCAATGACTGACGAATTGAAAATTCGCAAGATCGACTGCGCGTCCGCGGATGCGGCGGCGGCGATCCAGGAGATACGTCGCCAGCTCTCGCCGCGCGGAGACGTGGTCTCTCCGAAGGGAAAACAACTGACGCTGGAGGTTTTCGGCGAGGCGTTGACGCCGCGCGCCGTGGTCGAACGCATTTGCGACGATGTCGCCCGCCGTGGACTGGACGCTTTACTCGAATACTCGCACAAGTTAGATCGCGCGCAATTGACGCGCGAGACGCTTCGGGTTTCGGAAGCGGAACTCCGCGCGGCGCATCAAGCGGCAGCGCCGGAATTCCTCGAGGCGATTCGAAAAGTTCGTCACAACGTTCGCGTTTTCCAGAGTGCGATCTTGCACCAGGACGCGATCATGCCGATGAGCGACCACGAACTGCGTTTGCTCTATCGTCCCCTGCGGCGCGTCGGTTTCTGCATCCCGGGCGGATCTGCCGCCTATCCCTCGACCGTGTTGATGACGGTTGTTCCTGCGTTGGCCGCCGGCGTGAAGGAGTGCGTGGTAATCGCCCCGCCGACCCCGTTTGGTGCCAACAATCCGGACTTGCTCGCGACCTGCCATGAGATCGGCGTGAAGGAAGTCTACCGCATGGGAGGCGCGCAAGGGGTTGCCGCCTTGGCCTACGGAGTCGAAGGGGTCGAGCCCGTCGACAAGATCGTGGGGCCAGGCAACTTGTTCGTCGCGCTCGCCAAGGCGCGCGTCTCCGAGTTCGTGGGCATCGACATGCTCGCGGGGCCGACGGAGGTTGTCGTGCTCGCGGACGAGACGGCGAATCCGAAATTCGTTGCCGCCGATCTTATTTCCCAAGCGGAGCACTCGCCCGGGGCGAGTATTTTGATTACCTGGTCCCCGGCACTGGCGGAGCAGGTCGAACGGGCGCTCCTCGAGCAATTGGCGGAAGTCGAGCGTTCGAAGCAATCGCGGGACAGTCTGGAAGCGTATGGCGCTATATTGATGGTGGCGAATGAGGCGGAAGGATGCCGGCTTTCCAACGTGATCGCGCCGGAACATTTGCAGATCGAAACCCGAGATCCGGACGCGACGTTTTCGCGAATCGAAAACGCCGGGGCGGTATTCCTCGGTCACTTCACGCCGGTCGCGGTGGGAGATTATGTCGCGGGTCCGTCGCATACTTTGCCGACGGGGGGGACCGCGCGTTTCGCGAGTGGCCTGACGTCCAACGATTTTCTCAAGCGGATCAGCGTTATCGAGTATTCTCCGACGAAATTGCGCGCTGCCGCCGATCCCTTGCGCGTGATCGCGAACAAGGAAGGTCTGACCGCGCACGCGCGCAGCGTCGATATTCGATTGGCGGCGATCGATGATGGAGGCACCGGACGCCGATCCTCTCGGGTTCGCGTTTACTGATCGTTGGAATGGAAACGTCTAAGAGACGAGCCCGCCGCTGGAATGCAATGGAGGTGCCGTCGTTTCGTGGGTGAATCCCGCTTGCCACCGGTCCCCGGCAGGAGCCGTCTCGCGATTCGATTGGGAACCGTCAAGTTTTTGCCCGGTGAATGAGAAAGTCACCCCATGAGTCGAACCCTCGTCGTCCTATGGATCGCAGTTGTCTGCGTTATCGCGGGGTGCGCGCCAAAGAGTCCCGAAGTGGTCGTGTACTGTGCGCTCGACCGCGAATTCTCGGAACCGATCCTCGACAAGTTCGAACAGCGGACTGGAATCCGCGTCCGCGTGAAATACGACACCGAATCCACGAAATCCGTCGCACTCGCGGCTCAGATTCTCGAAGAGATGCCTCGTCCCCGTTGCGACCTTTTCTGGAACAACGAGATCCTGCATACGATTCGGCTGGCCAGGGCGGGAGCGCTGCAACCGTACGTTTCTCCCATGGGTGCGAGTTATCCGGCAGAGTACCGATCCTCGGAAAACCTCTGGTACGGATTCGCCGCCAGAGCGCGAATCATGCTGGTGAATCGGGCAATGGTGACGAAAGATGAAACGCCCACACGGCTCGTGGAACTCACCGAACACCGTTGGTTCGATAAGGCGGCGATGGCCAAGCCATTATTCGGCACGACGGCGACCTACGTGGCGAGCCTCTACGTCGTTCTTGGGCAAGCAAAGACGGAGTCTCTCATGCGCGCCCTGCGCGTGAATGGCGTTGAAGTACTTTCGGGAAATAAACAAGTCGCGGTGGATGTTGGGGCGGGCGTCCGAGCCTTCGGATTGACCGACACGGACGACGCGCTCGCGGAAATTCGCGAGAATCGCCCCGTCGACGTCATCTTTCTGGATCAAGGTTCCGACGATACCGGCATCTTGCTCATTCCGAACACGCTTGCGCTGATTAAGGGAGGCGAACATCCGGAGGAAGCGAAGCAACTGCTCGAATACTTGCTTTCACCAGAGGTTGAATCTGCCTTGGCGGAAGGGCCGAGCGGTCAATATCCTCTGAATCCCTCGACGAAAGCTCAGCCACCGTTGCCGCTGCCCGAGGGCGCCAAGCGGATGGCCGTCGATTTTGAGGCGGCGGCGTCGGAATGGGAACGCGTCGGCAGGTTCGTCAAGGAGGAGTTCACGGTCCAGTGACATCGGCCAGGGAGTCTGCGTTATTGTGCTCGGGTCGTTGGTTTCGCTGGCCATGTGCCTTGTTGCTATTCCTTTTCGTGCTTCTTCCTGGCGGCTGGTTCCCGGTAGGCGCGGTATTGCACGCGGAGGCGTGGCGCGAAATTTATCAAGAAAGTGGGCGTCTCGTCCGGTTAGCGTCCACGACTGCCGGGCTGGTTCTCGTCGTTCTCTCCCTCAGTTTGCCGCTCGGCGTTTCCGTTGGCGCTTGCCTTTCACGATTGCGCTCACCGTTACACTTCTGGGCGATTCGCTTGCTTTGGATCGCCGCGTTCACGCCGCTCGTGTTGTATGTGGGAGGGTGGCAAGCCTGTTTTGGACCACATGGATTCTGGCCCATGAGCTGGTCGATGCGCGGTCCATGGGGCGCCGCCGTCATCCACGGGGTGGCGGCAATTCCATGGGTGGCGGCGGTCGTCGGTTCCGCCTTGAGGTTCGTTGATCCCAGGCTCGAGAACCAGGCTCTCCTCGAATGGAGTTCCTTGCGCGTCTTGGGTCGCGTCACCTTGCGTGCAGCAGCGCCCGCCATTTTCTTCGCCGGATGTATCGCGGTCGTTCCCGTTCTTACCGATATGAGCGTCACCGACTTGTTTGCCGTTCGAACACTGGCCGAGGAAATCTACACGCAATTCGAGGCGGGACAGGAAAGTCCCGGCGCGACTCTCGTCATGTTACCCCTCTGTCTGTTGATGGCGATCCTTCTTGCGTGGTTGCTCGGCAAATGGTGGTCCGCGGAAGGGGAGCCCCAGTGGGGGGCACAACCGCTGCCCGCCGATCCGTCCACGAGACTCCTCCAGATTCCGGTTTTCTTGGTCCTCGTCGTCTACTCGTTACCGGTCATGGGATTGATTCGGCAATTGGGTTTAGAAAGTCGGCGAGGCCCGAATTGGGACGCCTGGCCCGTTATGCACTGGTCGAGCAGGGTGGCGGTTGAGTACCTTTTCCGGGAGTACAGGGAAGCGGCGTACGTGTTAACGATGACCCTCTTCCATTCCGCCGTTTCGGCTGCCCTTGCCGTCGCGGTTGCGATCCCCTTGGCATGGGAATGGCGTTGGGGAGGGCCATGGACGCGACGTTTGGGTATTTTGCTGGGTGCCTGGCTCTTTGTGTTGCCTGGACCGGTTCTTGGCATGGAACTGATTGATCTCCTTAACCGGCCGGGCCCGCTAGGATTCGTGGGGAGGTTTTACGATAGCCCGTGGATCGTCGTCTATGCCCACGTCGTCCGCGCGTTACCCTATGCGTTTGCCGTTGTTGCCGGATCGCTCGCTCTGCTGGATGAGGCAATTTTTGAATCGGCGCTCCTCGAGGGAGTGAGTCCTTTTCGCTTGCTGACGCGGGGAGCCATACCCTTGCTCTTGCCGAACCTCATTCTGGCTTTTCTAATTTCACTCGCAGTTTCTTTGGCGGAACTTCCGACGACCAAGTGTCTTTCGCCCCCCGGATACGATCCACTTGTCTTGCGGATCTTTCATCTCTTGCACAACGGCACGCAAAACCAACAGGCGGCGTTATGTCTGGTGTTTCTCTCGTTTCTTGCGTTGGGTGCCTGGTTCTTTCGAACGGTTGGCCGCCGATGGCTCGGAAACGGAGGCGCAGGTCTCGGCGATGGTTTCTGAAATCCGAGGGGTAGCGAACAATTCCGGACGATTCACGGGAATAATGCAGAAGCTTGCCAAGTCGGATGCCGGAGAAAATCGTCGATTGTCGTGAATGAAATAGGGGCTCGCCATTCGTTCCGGGGGCTGGATCTCAAGGTCGTTCCCATGGACGTCAGTGGGACCCTGGGGAATGTGGGGAGGCAGTTTGTTGGTTGCCGACCAACTTTTGACGATTCTTTGAAACGCCACGTATTGAAATATGGCGGAGCAGGGTAAATTGCGAAAAGAGGCTCGACCTTGACCGGTTGTCCATCGCAAATTACGATGAATTATACGTTTCGGTGGCAGGCAGGGATTCCTGCTCGAACCAAGAGGCTCGCCTTCTGCGCGGAAGGATGCGTATGAACGTCGAGGAGGCTCGAAAGCGAACCGCAGGTCTGTTGGATACTCCGCGACCCGCCGTCACGCAACGGATGATGCTGCGCCCTGTGCGCGCTCCCGTGAAACGCAGTCGAATGGAACGGTGGTTGATATCTCTCGGGCTGGGCGGACTGCTCGCCATTATCAATTGGCCACTATGTGTTTCCGTGGCGAGCCACGCCGTCGTTTTGTTCCTTTTGGCGTTGGGAAAGCTGCAGTATTCCGGTGGCACCGGGGGAGGGGATGCGACGGTCGTCATTCAAGCGGACACGGTGATTGCGGCCCCCGGCGATTTTTTTGAGAGCGGCCCGATCGAGGCGGACTCCGAACCGAAGTTGGGTGACGACGGTGGCGAAGGAGGCATGCTTGCCTCCGCGCCGGAAGTTGATCCTCTTGCGGCTTTGACGCATCAAGAGGCGGATCCCGCGGCGGGAATTGCCAGTGGAAGCAGCGTGACGAACGAGGATTTCCTCGGAAATGGAACGGGAACCGCGGGGGACGGCGAAGGGGGTGTCCTCGACGGACTCGAAAACGGCGGCGGTGGAGGCATTGGTGGAACCGAGTTCTTCAATATTGCTGCGTCGGGTAAACGGATCCTTTACGTCATCGATCGTTCCCAAAGCATGACCACCAATCGCAAGTGGGAAGCCGCGGTCGAAGAGTTGATTCGCAGCATTGATACGCTTCCCCTTGGGGTCGATTTTCAGGTTTTGTTCTACAGCGACGAGCCGATGCTGCTTCGATTGCCCAGCAGATCCGGGCGACTGGCCGTTTTGAACGACGAAACGCGGTTGCGGGCGCGGCGGGAAATTCTCGAGATCAAGCCCATTGGCGGAACCAACCACGAAAAAGCGTTGCTTAAAGCGGTTCAGATGAAGCCGGAAGTCATCTTCTTGCTCACCGACGCGGAGCATGCGGAACCCGACATGGCCAAGAAGGTGACCCAGCGAAATCGGAGCAGTGGCAAAAGGGCCGCCAAGATCAACGTGATTCAATTTCAGACGGACCCAACGTCAAAACCAGATAAAGTCATGGAACGCTTGGCCCAGGAGAACCATGGCAGCTATCAGATGATTGAATACGCTCCCTCTCACGCGTTGGACCGAGGGAAATGAAACGCTGCCGGCACATCATCCTCGTACCGATCATGGGTCTTGTTCTGGTTCGCCAACAATTCGCGTCCGAGTCTCCCTCCAAGCACGAGGCGGCATACATCGATGGTCTTCGTCAGCGGCAATTGAACCGCCTGCTCGAAGTTCAGTGCGAACGAATGCTCCTCAACCACTCCTTGGCGCAGGAGGAACGCGCCAAGCTGACCTTCGAGTTCTCGGGTTTGCTCTCCGACCGAGGTTCGCGAACTCTTGACGTTGAAAAACGTGAAGCTCTATGGAACCGCGCGGATCAATCCGTCGAACTTTTCCTCGACGAAGTCTCCGGCGCGGGCAAGCCCTCACTCCATCGTTATCGTTGGGCGGGTCTGCTCTTGGAGCGATCGCAACAAATGCAGGATTTGGCGCTGGTCTCTCCGCAGGATCCGGTGCCGATGACTCAGGCCCTCCAGTGGGCGACGACCGCGCGCAATCTGATCGAACAAGCGATTGCCGATGTTCGATCCGAATTGGATGGCCGTCGCCCGATGTCGAAGCTGGGGCCCGAGGATCTCAAGCCGAGTCAACTGCAGGGTCTTCTTCGGGCCGCGGAGTTCCGCAGAGCGGAAACTTCCCTAGCGATCGCCCGAGCCGAACTGGATCCGGTTCGCAAAAAGGAAGCGTTGGTGCGCACGGAAACGCAGTTGGCGCCGTTTACGAAAGATCCTGGCATCGGTCCGGTCTACTGGGAGGCGGTATTGGATCTCGCCGAAGTGTTTCAACTCACCGGCCGAAGGAGTGAGGCCATCTCAGTCCTCGAACGTCCGGCGTCGGGTGAGCTACCCAAGGGATTTTTGCCGCGAAAAAACCTGACGTTAGCGCGATTGTATCTTGAAGACGGAGATCCAGAAAAATCGCTTCAACTACTCTCCGTTCCCAAGGAAGAACGGTTGGAAGGCGCGCTATGGGGATATTTCACGTTTGAAGCCATGGTCCGACTCGCGGCGAAAAAGCAGGCATTCGCGCCGGAGGATGCCGACAAGCTTCGACGGCAATCCCTGGAGATCTTGGACGACGTTTCGAATACGTATGGCAGCTATTGGAATCGTCGCGGCGAAACGGTAATCGGCGAATTGATCAAACTCGATCAGGCGGGAGACAATCTCCTCCTCTTGGCCCGACTTGCCAATATCCTTCGCGGAAAAAAACAATTCGATGAAGCGGTCCAGATGTACGAGCGGGCGTACGCGCTCGCCATGGAGCAGAAGGATTTCGATCTGGCGGCGCGCCTGCAATTCGACGCCGCCGCCACCTTGTACAAGGCGAAAGAGTATGGAAAGGCGGCCGATGGATTCACTCGAATGGCGGAACAGAACCCGCGGCATGCCCTCGCGCCGCGAGCCTTGATCAATGCCGCTTACTCCCTGGGGCTGCGGCATCAGCAAGAGGGGGGTGGTCAACTTCCAGCAAAGTACCAAGAAGTTCTCGAGCGGCATCTCAAGATGTTCGCGGACGACATCGGAACCGCGCCGGAAGCACATCTTCTGCTCGCCAAAACGTTCGAGCGACAAAAGCAATGGGAGCAGGCGTTACAGCATTACGAAGAGGTGCCACGCGAAGACCAGCGTTATCCCGGCTCGCTTGAAGCCATCGTACGGATCGTTCACGATCGACTCATGGAGAAGATCGAAGAGGGAGACCCCGATGTCTTGGAGCAGGTACGCCGGACCGTCGTCATGTTGGAACGAGTCGTTCGCCAACCGCCCGAGGCGCTTCGAACTTCCGAGCAGGGGAAACGTTCTTATTCCCTGGCTCGTTACGTGCTTGCGAGACTTCTGCTCTTGCCTCCCCTCGGCCGAACGAACGATGCCGCGACGTTGCTCGGAGAGGTGGTCGAGGACCAGAATCTCGATGCGGCGTTGCGTGGACGTGGTTGGCGAATGCTGCTGGAGATGGCCGTGGAAAACGGGGATTCCACCAGAGCTGCCTCGCTCGCTCGCGAGGGATTTAAAGGTCAGGAAAACTCGCTTATGGCGACGATTCAGCAGTGGTCTTTGGCGGATACTCAAGGGAACGAATCCCAGCGAGCGGCCATTCTCGCGGTTACCAAAGTTGCCTGCGATCGTCTGCTCGACGAATCCGGCGGCATGAAAGAGGAACAGCGACGCCGATTACGTCTGCTGCGCGGGCAGGTGTACGAAGCGGAGGGGAATCACCAGGAAGCAGTTCGGCTTCTCGGTCAACTCCGTGCCGAAGCACCCAGAGACCGCGACATCGCCATGGCGTACGCCCGAGCGTTATCGAAGGCCGGACAGTACGCGGAAAGTGAGAAACAGTGGGAGCAACTTTGTCGCGGTCTGACTCGGGGAGTCCGGATTGGCTCCTCTCGACCTACCATCTCGTGGAAACGCAGCTTAAGCAGGGGAAGTCCGAGCAGGCCCGCGCGACCTACGAATTTACCGTCTCTCTCTATCCAGAACTTGGGAGCAAGGAGCTGAAAGCCCGCTTCGAAAGCCTGAGGAAAGAAATCCCTCCGTCCCCGTAAACGCTGACCATTCACTCCTCAATCTCCGGGCCGATTTTTCTCATTTTGCCGATTGTGCATTCTTGGGCGAATAGCCGGTAGTCTGGGAAGTTTGAAAAGAATTTGCGGGCGATTTTTTCTACCAAAGTTTAGCGGACCGATAGAATCCACTCATCTCGTCAGATCGCCCTTATTTTACCTGGACTGCGTTGATTCCATGCTTGGATTCTTCGTGCTAGCCTGCGAGATCGTACAACTTGGCGTAACCGGTGCAAAGTGACCGAATATTGAAGCAAATTGTTTGTGCAAAACCATTTGTGCTCATGTTTGCATTGACATGCCTATGTCCAAATCCTATCGTTGAAAGTCGTGAGTGGGCGACAGGACCGAGCTGATAGGTCGGTGGATCCCTGAGGAGCACGAGACTCGATGGTCTACCCGGTGGAAATGTTGCGGCAAGAGGGGATCTATCACAGCCACCTGGACAGTGAAGGCCGACGTCCGGTCTCGCTTTTCCTTCCCCAGGCGTATGAGCCCCGTTATCCTTACCCGCTTCTCGTCTTTCTGCACGGATACGGCGAAAAGGAGATGCAGTGGATCGACGCCGTCCCGTCGCTCAGTCGGCGTAACTACATTTGCATCGGTCTGCGTGGCATGCAATCGGTCACGCGGAAGGATGGCGAAGTGGGTTACTGCTGGGGTCGTGGTCGTCGTTGCGATAGCGCCATCGAGGATTACGTTCTGACGGCGATTCGCGAAACGATGCGTGTTTGCCACATTCACTCCGAACGGATCTTCCTCGCCGGAATCTGTGAAGGCGCCACGATCGCCTACCAATTGGGCCTCTCTTTCCCGGAAAAATTTGCGGGAATGATTGCCCTCAATGGCTGGCTTCCCGATGGACCGCTGCCGATGGCCGGACTTCGATACGGCCGCCATCTTCGCGTCTTCATTGGGCATGGCATGGCGAATCCTCGCGTGCCCCGTCAGCGAGCGGAAGATGCGTATCGGCTGCTCTATGCCGCCGGCGTCCACGTGGATCTGCGTTGTTATCCCGCCGACCACCGCCTCCATCCCGAAATGCTCCGGGATGTCGATCGGTGGCTGATCGATCGATGCGACGACCAGAATCTGGTTTGATCCAGCAACGATTTCTACCTTTCCGAAGATGCGCACGCCGATCCATGCTCCACGCGGCTATCGCCGCGCCAGTGAGTCAGGCCATCCAAGCGTTGCGTGCGCAAAATCATCTTCCGAAACTTCCATTCTTCCTGGGTTTCCTAATTTCCCATGCTTGACCGATGCCTCGGGCGGACCTTTCGCTGGCTATTGACCCATTCAACATCGGGTGGTTCAATCTGAGAATGGGGATTGGTTCCCCTGCGAGTGATTCCTCGAGTACTCGAGCAGCGCGAAGCGCTACGAGGGTTTGTGGCTGGCGACGACGAAGGACTGCTCGATCAGTCGGAGATCGAGGCACTCTTTAGTGCCCTGGGGGAAAGTACGCCGGCAAGCAAGCCGGGCTCTTCCGGGTCGCCTTCACAGCCCACGCCAGCAAAACAGGCTCCGCCACCACCCCCAACGCCAGAATTCAAGGTTCAGCCCTACGCGCTGCCGGAGTTGGGGGCCGGCCAACCCGTGCCTAGTGCCAATGACCTTAGCCTCATTCTCGATGTTGATCTCAATGTCCGCGTCGAATTGGGGCGAACCAAGATGTATGTCGAAGAGGTTCTCAAGCTTCGCGAAGGCTCGATTGTCCCTCTCGAGAAATTGGCGGGCGATCCGGTTGATATTTTCGTGAACGGCCAGTTGCTCGCACGGGGCGAAGTACTCGTGCTCAACGATAACTTTTGCGTTCGCGTTTCGGAGATCGTGGGCGAAAACGTCAAAGGTCGCGCGGAAGCGTCTTGACGAGGATCACGCCGTAGATGCTCTCTTCCTGTCGTGACGCGGTAGTCGAGCTGGAGCGGGTAGATTGCATTGCGGAGGGTCCACGTTTCGTTGATTGGTGGATGAAAGAGTTCCACGTGGATTCGAGGGCGTTCACCGCCAGCGTGCCGACCGGGACTCAACGTGGCTTAGCGGCGTGAATTTCGAAGCCCGATGTTTACCGGGGCCGCGTTCCAGTCATCGAGGATTTCGCGAAATTGCTTAGCCACGGCTCATGCGCGGAATGGGGCGTGGCTTATCAGTCGAGACTTGGGCACGCAGGGACGCGGGACACCGAGCCTTGGGTATTCCATGCGGCGTTTTCCTCCCCGGGTTCATCCGGGTGGAAAAGCGGCTTTGGAAGTCTTAAGGGAACTAGCAAAGGAATGCATCGATGATTCAATGCGCCGTCCTGCTAGCAGGGATGCTGGTGGGGGGAGGCCAGGCGGACGAGGGGATTTCCAACCTTCCCGCGCGCATCTCCGCCAACAGTGAAGAGCCAAGGTACAACGCTTCCGTTCCAGCGACTCCGCGAGAGATTCCACAAGCTCCCTCGATTCCGACGGCTGGCGCGGCGAAGGAACCGGCAGCGCCTCAATCGCGTGAACGCGTTGTTCGCCGGATCACGCCCCGCAGTCATGATGCACGATTTGGAAAAGGAAAGTCTCTCCGAGAGGGGGAGTCGGAAGTGGGCGCGGACTCCGAAAAGAAAAAGGAGGACGACAAGGCCCAGGCTCCCCCCTCGTCGCGTCGAATGACGTGGTGGGTTACGACCGCGTTGGGACTCATAGTCGTCCTTGCCGTCATCTTCGCCGCCGGACGGGCCCTTCGTTCAGTCGTTCCGGGCATGGGGGGACTGGAAATGAGTGGCCCCATTCATGTCCTGCACCGGACCTTCATTACCCCCAAGCAATCCGCTTGTCTCATTCGTTGCGGCGATCGAATCTTGTTGATCGGGCTCAGCGGAGATCGGATGCAGACTCTGGCGGAAATCACGGATCCCAAGGAAATCGATTTCCTTAAAGGGGCGTGTATGCAGATCCGGCCTCGCTCCACGACTCAAGCCTTCCGAGATATTTTTCGCAAAGGAAACGAGCCGCTGGTCGGAAAATGACGAAGCCGAGGAACGGAGGGACTCCTCCCGCTCAACTGGGCCAGCGTTTGCCTCCGCGGAGAGGCCCGACAAGCCCACGTCCCGAGAAGTCGGCGAGTTCGCCAAGCAACTCCAATCGGTACGCGATCGGCTATTCGCGAGAAAGGCGGGCGCGGAACCATGATTTCACCGCGCTTGGACAACTCGAGTTTCACGACCGCGTCCCGATGGATCTGCATCGCGAGCATCATCATCGGCTGTGGACAAAGCCATGCGTTCGCCCAGGCTCCCGCAACCGGGCAGAGGCAAGCGCGCCAAGACCAGCAGGCACCCCGCGAAGAAATGCAGAACGTGCAGGACGTCTTTCGACGGCTCGAGCCGCCAAACCTTCAGGAATGGTTCGGCCCCGATCGCCTCACCAACACGATGGCGCTCTTCCTCCTGCTAACCGTCCTGACGCTTGCCCCGGCCATCGTCATCATGACCACGTCCTTCGTCCGCATCGTAATCGTTCTCTCCATCACGAGGCAGGCGCTCGGCACGCAGACGTTGCCGCCCAATACCGTCCTCAACACGATCGCCCTTTTTATGACGTTTCATGTCATGAGCCCGATCCTCACCGATATGTATCAGAACGCCGTCGTTCCGTATTCCGAGGGGCGGATCAACGCCAATCAATTGGTCGACGGCCTGGTGCAGCCGATGCGCGACTTCATGTCGTCGCAGATCGAGAATACGCAGAACCACGACGACATCTGGCTTTTTGTCGATTTCAATCCCAGCATCGATCCGGAATCGATTAAGGACTATGACGACGTTCCCTTAAGCGTGCTGCTCCCCGCTTACCTGCTGAGTGAAATTCGGACTGCTTTCATGATCGGTTTTCAACTGTTCCTCCCCTTCCTGGTCATCGACATGGCGATTTCGTCGATCCTGGTGAGCATGGGCATGATGATGTTGCCGCCGGTATTGATCTCGCTTCCTTTTAAATTGCTTTTGTTCGTGTTGGTTGACGGTTGGACCATGATCGCGGAAATGCTTCTCACCAGTTTTCAGCCGATGAGCGAATACGGATCTTCGATGTTCTAGGGGCTTATGCATGGACGTGAAGATTGCGACCGAGTTGGGTCGACAGGCGCTTTACATCACCTTGCTCATCAGCATGCCCGCGATGGTCTCCGGCATGGTGATCGGCCTCGTAATCAGCTTGATCCAGTCGATCACGTCGGTCCAGGAGCAGACCCTCGCCTTCGTGCCCAAGATTGTCTTTACCTTGATCGTTTTGGTCATCGCGCTTCCATGGATCATCGAGCACATGTTGGAATACACCGACGACCTTTACCGGGGAATCCCAACGCGATTCTAGATGCCTGAACACGAATCTTGAACGGCGCGTGGTTCGTTCGCCGCGCGGGACGGCGAACGAGGCGCGAGGATGGGCGAGCGACGCTGATGGATGTTCTTCCACTCGCCGATTTTCTGGAAGTCAACGTAGCGACGTTCGTACTCGTGTTCCTGCGCGTCTCCGGGATTTTCGTGTTCGGACCGATCGTTTCCTCTCCTTCTCTCCCCGGCCGATTTCGCGTTTACCTGTCGATGGCAATTGCCGTATTGGTCATGGGGGCGGTGCAGGCTCCACGTGTCGATATCAACAATATGGTCGACCTGGTCGTGGTAATGGTCGGCGAACTGCTCGTCGGCTTTGTCCTGGGAAGTTTTTTGCAGATGATGTTCCAGAGCCTGCAGTTGGCCGGTCAGACGGCGGGCCAACAACTCGGACTTTCGCTCGCCAACGTGGTCAATCCTCAGTTCGACGAACAGACTTCCACCACGTCGGTCATCTACGCGACGGTTGCTTCGCTCGCGTTTTTCGGCATTGGTGCACACCGGGAGATGATTGCCGCGTTGCTCGAAACTTTTGAAGCCATTCCGCCAGCGGAAGTCTTTTATCAGGACGCGGTCCGCGAACTTGCACTTGGCGTGTTTCAACAAAGCATGATCTTCGCGGTTCGCGTTGCGGCGCCGGTTACCGTTGCCTTGCTCTTCGCGGAAATCACCATGGGATTCATCGGACGAACGGTTCCACAGTTGAACATCCTTTCGGTCGGGTTCTCGCTTCGAATTCTGCTCGGGCTATTCATCACGATGGCGTCTCTCGGCGGCGCGATGGAGGTGTTTTTGACCGAAATCGGTGAAGCCTTCCACGCGGCTTACGAAGCGCTCGCGGCCATGGCGCCCGGAGCCACTTGATCAAGGGGGAATAACGGTTGGCGGAAGATTTAGGGGAAAGGACCGAACCGGCGACCGAGCGGCGGCGCGAAGAGGCACGCCGACGTGGTCAGGTTGCCGTCAGTCGGGACTTCAGTTCCGCCGTTGTCTTGCTCGCCGCCGTCGTTGGTTTGCAGTTCTGGGGTGAAGCGATGCTGGCGGACGCCGTCCGCGCCATTCGCTTTTGTTTCGACGAGCCGTGGATGCTCCTTTCCCCTGACTTGATTCGTGTCGAACTCATCAAGATCACGCTCCTCGCCATGCAGTCACTGGCATTCTGGACCGGGTTTTTGCTTCTCGTCGCTTTGGTCGTCAATCTCGCTCAGACCGGACTCGAAATAGCGTCCGAACGGAGTTTCCTCGAATTCGGAAAGCTCAACCCGATCTCCGGCTTTCAACGCATCTTCTCGATTCGCGGACTCGTGAAGACGGCGCTCGACGTGCTCAAGGTCATGATTCTCGGACTTATCGCGTACCTGTTCATCGACGGGGAATTGTTCGCTTTCGCCGGGATGAGCATGATGGAGTTTCCAGCGGTCGCGGGATATGCGATCGAGAGATCCATGACGCTCGCCTATCAGCTTGTCGCCGCACTCATGGCCTTGGGAATCGCCGACTATGCCTACCAACGATTTCAATTCGAACGGGATCTGCGCATGACCAGACAGGAGGTAAAGGAAGAGACCAAGGATATCGAAGGGGACCCGATGATCCGCGCTCGCCGGCGCCAGATCCAAGCAAGGCTTGCACGCCAGCGAATCTTGCAGCAGGTCCCCGAAGCGGAAGTCGTGATCACCAACCCGACCGAGTTGGCCATCGCCATCAAATACAAGGCGGACGAAATGGACGCCCCTGTTATCGTGGCGAAAGGGGCAGGGATCATCGCTCAAAAAATCCGCGAAATCGCTGCCGAGCACAATATCCCGCTCATTGAAAACAAACCCTTGGCGCGTCTTTTGTTCTACAAGGCCGATCTCGATCGAGTCATTCCCGAGGAAACGTTCGTCGCGGTCGCGGAAATCCTCGCGTACGTCTATCAGCTCACTGGCAGAAAAGTTCCTTCACCCCCTTCGTAGCGAGCCACGAAAGCGAGTTCTCTTGTCATCGCCCCCTCTCGCTCCGAGGAAACCGGCGGAGACATGTCGGAACCAGGCATTCGCGCAAAAGTAAACCCCGGCGGGAAGCGGTTCCCGCCGGGGTTTTCGACATACTCTAATGCGAACTTACTGCTCGCCGGCCTTCGGTTCTTCCGATTTTGGCTCTTCGGCCTTTGGAGTCTCGGCGGCGGGCGGTTCCGAGGGGGCTGCCTCCGCGGGGGCTGCCTCCCCGGGGGCGGCGGCGGGCGCCTCCTGACCTTCTTCCGGAGGAGCGGGCTTCTTTCGGTCCGGAATCTTGAACTTCGCGAACTTGAAGATGAAGTCCAGCGAGTCGTAGATGTTTTCCGGGTCGTCCGTCGTCGGCACCAACTCCGCGAAACTCTTTAAAGTCGTCACGCCGAGCATCTGACCCTGCCGCTTTCTCTTGTCGTCGGTCTTCTTCGGCATGAGCATGTCCGTGGCTTTCTTGATGTTCTCCAATGCCGCCGGCCAATTCTGCGCCACATACTGAGGCAGCCACTTGCCTTCGATTCGAATGAACTCGACTTCCTGCGGATCGCGGTTGGGAACCTCGATCTTCACGACCGCGGAATCCCCTTCCTGGCTCACGGTCGTGGCGACGACATTCTTGAGTTCCGCGTTGATGTCCGTGCCAATGAGGCCGCCGACGACGGGGCCGGACTTCTGCATGATTTGACTGCCAGTTTCCGCCAGATAGTCCCCGAGGTTGATGGAAGCCAGATCTTCGGGATTTCGGATGTTGCTATTCGCGATCGTCTCGAGAAGATCGATGAACGGGTCCCAGTACTTCGCCAACTCTTCCTTCGTGGTCCCGAATACGGGAATCGCGTGATAGTTGAGCAGAACGTCCTTTTTCGTTCGCATGGCGACGGCGACGTTGCGAATCGCGTCGACCGCGGTCGACCAGATTTCCGCGTCGGTCTCGCTCGCCGGTTTAGCGATCGCCAGGAAAAGATCTTGCTGATAGCTGTTCGGCAGAGCATAGAAAAGAATCTGCGGCCGGTTCTCGGAAAGTTCGGTCGCCACCAGCTTGACCAAGTCATCGGGCTTGTCGGGAATCGCCGGGGGCTCAACCTTTGCCGCCACGGGAGCCAGTGTCTTGGGGGGCTCGGGTGGAGGAGGAGGCGTGGGAGGAGTAGGGGGCGCGGTCTCCGCCACCTTGGGAGTCTCGACCGGTGCCGTCGGTTCCGCCGGCGCCGGTTTTGACACCTCCGCGGGCTTGGAGCCACATCCCATCATCAAGCTCGCGCCGACAAGAAGGCACGGCCAGAAACGAACAATCATCGCGGTTCCCAACCTTTCTGAAAGACAGCCCAATTGACATGATTATCTTAGAGGAGACTGCCGGATTGCCAATGAATTCGACCACTCGCCGGTTTCCTCCCCCCCCGTGAAGCCGGCAGATTCGGCATGGCCAGCCGTCGTTCCTTCCCGCAGTGAGTTCCTCTTGAGGTTTGTTCCCTGCATTGCACACCGTCGCTTCGGGCGCTAGAATGCTTTGGCTGCCAGGGAGGTGGCTATGGACGGAGGTGGAAGTGGCGGACAAGATTACCGAGGTTCTCGAACAGTTTGCCGAAGCCCGACAAAAAATGCTCGCGGAGCTCGGTAAGGTCATCGTGGGGCAAAAGGACGTCGTCGACCAGATCTTTGCCGCCGTCTTCACTCGTGGCCATTGCCTGCTCGTCGGCGTTCCGGGGCTCGCCAAGACCCTCATCATCAGTTCCATCAGCCGCATTCTCGATCTCTCGTTCAAGCGAATCCAGTTCACTCCCGACCTCATGCCGACCGACATCATCGGCACGAACGTTCTCGAAGAGAATGAGAGTGGCCAGCGCAATTTCCGCTTCGTCCAAGGCCCCGTCTTCGCGAACATGGTTCTCGCGGACGAAATCAACCGCACGCCGCCGAAGACGCAAGCCGCGTTACTTCAAGCGATGCAGGAACGCGAAGTGACCGTTGGCCAGACGACCTACTCCTTGCCGGACCCCTTCTTCGTCATCGCGACGCAGAACCCGATCGAGCAGGAAGGAACTTATCCCTTGCCCGAGGCCCAACTCGACCGCTTCATGTTCAACGTCAAGGTCGATTACCCCACGCTCGCGGAGGAGGAGGCGATTCTCGCCGCGACCACGAAGGGGGAGGCCGCGGAACTCAAAAAGGTCCTGAGCAACCGCGCGATCGTCAACTTGCAGAAGCTGGTGCAGAGCGTTCCCGCCAGTGAACATATTGTGAAGTTCGTCGCCCGCCTGGTTCGGGCCACTCGTCCGTCATCTCCGGAAGCTTCACCGGTCATAAAAGAGCTTGTGGATTGGGGAGCCGGTCCGCGTGCCGGCCAGAACTTGATCATGGGGGGCAAGGCGATGGCCGCGATGGACGGCCGGTTCACCGTCTCGATTGAAGACATTCGCAAGGTCGCGATCCCCGTGCTTCGGCATCGCATTAGCACGAACTTTCAGGCCTCCGCCGAGGGGATCAGCACCGAGGACATTATCCGCCGGCTCCTCGACAGCATTGCCGAGCCCGAGATTCCCAAGTACGAACGCAGCCGCCGATAAAAACCGCCTCGCGCATGAGCGGCAAATCAAAAAGTTTAGGAAGGTTTGGAAACCCCTTTCAAAGGGGTTTGGGTCTCCTGTCTTCGACGCGCAGCATCGAGCCAGCAATCAAAACCGCCGCAGCGAGTGGCGAACCAAAAAGTTTAGGGAAGGTTTGGAAACCCCTTTCCAGCGGGGTTTCCAAGTCTCCTGGTTCGACGCGCAGCATCGAGCCAGCAATCAAAAACCGCCCCTTTGCGCAGCGAGTGGCGAACCAAAAAGTTTAGGGAAGGTTTGGAAACCCCCTTTTCAAAGGGGTTTCCAGAAGTCTCCTGTTCGACGCGCAGCATCGAGCCAGCAATCAAAAAACCGCCCCTCGCGCAGCGAGGGGCGTATCAAAAAGTTTAGAAGGTTTGGAAACCCCTTTCCAAAGGGGTTTCCAAGTCTTCGCCATTACCTTTCTTTGCTCAATAACGCTCGCTTGACTCTCCGCGTCTCCGCGTCTCCGCGTCTCCGCGTGGAAATGCATTTCTCCTGAAAGGCAGCACGCCGGCCGGCGAGGGGCTCGTCGGAAGAATGGATTCGGAAGGAGAAACGGCCGAAAGTCTTAGTCACCGCGAAGCAAGCGAAGAGCCGCAAAGAAAGACCATAGTATTTTCTTCTTGGCGTTCTTTACGCCCTTTTCGGTTCATATGCATTTCTTTTTTCGCCTTGCCCGCCGGGAGAGGCAGCACGCAGTGCGGTGAGGGGCCTCGTCTCTATCTTCAAGGCATTCCTTCCTCCCTACAGATTCCCCCTTTTTCCTTTGTCATTCACCTCTCGATCGATTAATTTTTCTTCAACCGAGATTCGTTCATCGGGACACTCCCGGAGAGGGTCGGCTACGTCAGGCGCTCCCCTTCGTGCGGCGCTGCGGCGACTTCGCGTCTGTGATGCGCGAGCGAGCGGACTTGCTGAGTAAAGATGGTCTGAAGCCTATTCTTGTTTGGTCGGGAAAGACGCGGACGCTCCTCCCGCGCCTTGATGAGGACGTCGAGATTCACTTCGACGATCAGCACCCGCACCTGCGGACAGTCGCCTATCGGCTTCGTCGCGAACAACTGCCGGCGTCACCGGCCGCTCTGGAGGAGTGGCTGCTGGACAAGACGTGGTCGACGGAGTGGGTTTGGCAGCGGACGCTCGAGCGACAAGGCTTTATGCGCCAGAGTGACCGGCCCGTTCGACTCCTCAAGGAAACACTCTTAGCGCTTTCGCATCAATCCGATTACGACTACATGAACCTTCGAGAATATTTGAACGAGCTTCTCGCGAGTCTGAGGCAACACATCGTGACGAGCGGAACCTCGACGAGTTTCGAAGAGGCAAAGTGATCGGTCGCCGGGCGGCTAGCGGGCCGTCCCGACCTTAAGACTTTCGACGCGACCTCGCGGTTCTGATGCATCTTGGGCTCCTGATTCCGAAGACGTTTCCACCCGGTCTCTGTCAGGCGCACTTCCGCGGCGGACAAAAGCTTAAACGAGATACAGAAGCTGCGTCCTACCAGAGTGCGACTGAGCGTCCTCAACGGGAGCTCGAATCGAGGCCCTGCAAGAGACGGCGTGCGTCTGTGTCGTCGGGACGCTTCAGCAGGTGCTGTTCCAGAATAAGGCGCGCTAGATCGCTGCGCTCGTGGTCGAGGCACCAGCGGACCGCGAGTGCCGGCGGTTCTTGAGTCAGCAGGCTTACGAACCACTGCTCGTGCGTCTGGTCCTTTGTGAACCTCTTGATGTAAACAATGAGCGGCTTTGGTTGGCCGTCATTGAAGAGGACTTCATCGCCCGGACCGGGCATCGGAAACGAAACGTGATCGTCGTTCCGAAGCGGGTCGTCGAGACGAATCACCGCGATCGCCGGTGGCCTGTCTTCCAGGATCTTCAGAAAGGGCTTGAGGGGCGGGCGGCGCCCCGGAACGGTCGTATACCCATTGAGCGCCCGCGTCACAAAGCCCAGGGCGGGCGCCGAGATCGAGGTGCTGAAGGTCTCTGTCGCGATGACCGGCGTGTCGGCGTTCACCGCGCTCACTCGGACGATGGCTTCCTGGTGCGCCTTGAGTTCACGTCGGTACTCGAGGCTGCGTTCATTGTAAGTCGGGTTCCGCGTAAGGACCTCCGGCAGCGGCCAGTAGAGCCAACCATGCGAGTTGACCAGATTAACGAGCGTCATGGAGACTAGTATGCCCTCGGTGATCCAAGCACGTGACGTCAAGCGGGGCAGCAGATAAAAGATCGCGATCACGATGAACGGGATGGCCGACGTCGCGTACCGCGGGTGATAGGGCATCAGAAACATCGCGCAAATGGATGTTCCCGCAAGCAGAACGGAATGGATGCAGACTCGCCGGTGAAACGGTTCGTCGACTTCGGACTCAACCCATCGCAGTAGCCCGCGCCGACCGAGCGCTCGGGCCAAGAGTATGCACATCAAAACGAATGCAAAAAGAATCTCTGGAGCGCAGTAGATCCATAAGTAGTGCGTCAGGAGGTAGATAACCGGTACCGAGATCCGCTCGTTCATCGCAGCGGAAAAGTAGAGTACGGCCAGTTCCAGGACGAGCAGGCCGGCACATGCGAGCATTCCCTTCAGCGACCAGCGTCGCGCGTTCGCATCGCGCCCGATGCGTGCCGAAACATGGAGGAACAAAAAAGCGATTCCGCTGGCGAAGGTCGCCAGTAGCGCGGAGTTTTTCATGGCGAATGCCGCTATGAGGCAGGCCATCAACTTCCCGATAGATCCTTGGGAAAAGAACAAAAGCGCGAGCGATAAAGCGGAGGTCATCGGCATCTCGGTGTTGGGTATTTCCGACTGCGCGGAAATAAGTGGAAGGCTGGCTGTCGCCGCGGTCGCAAGTAGGGCGATCCGCACCCCCTGGCGTCTGCTCAGGACGTAATACATCACTCCCCAAGTAACCGCGGCACAGGTCAGGACGAAGAGCCGGTATCCAATCAGGGTGACGGAAGGGGACGCTCCCATGGAGCGCGCCCAGGCGAGGACCGTTGGCGGTAACACGGTAAAGTAGACGCGAATGCCGCCAATGTCTCCGGAGTCTTCCTCAAGCAAAAGGGAGCGATAGTCGAATTTGGTCTCGTACAAGTAATCAGCTTCGGACCAAACGCCCTGAGCATCGAAGTAGGGAGGATCGGCAAGGATGTGAACACGCGGAAGTACCAGCAGCAACCAGGCGGCCGCCCCCACAAGAAGTGCGAAAGCAAAGGGAGTCTTAATTCGAGATGAAATGAGCGGCACCCCCAGGTCGAACGTTCGTCCATTACGTGAATGACGTTATAAACCGACATTTCCCAGATGGCTCCCTTGAGCCACCA